>NZ_SBEF01000021.1 GCF_004011885.1 Serratia microhaemolytica
TCCATTGGCACCCTGTGCGCAGAACGAAGAAAATGGCGTTCATGGCGGCACGATTATCGACACGTTTGCGATGCGTTCCCAACGGATGCTGAGTTTTATGCTCCGGGATCAGTGGTGCCATCTTTTCTCACAGTTCATCGCTAATCTGCCACTTGCTATTTGCCATAATTCACCCTCAGAAATGGTCATGATGTATTATACAGCAACTCCTATTGAGATGGGATCTAAGTGATCTACTATTCCGCGCAGCTATTTAGCTAACTTTCGTGGTGAGATGGCCATCAGGAAAAGTGATAGCCATATAAAATTATATGAATGGTAATTTTATAATATCAATGAAATAATCATCCAAATCAAAGATTGTGTAGTTAAAGTAAAACATCTTAATTTAAGGATAATTATTATGAATAACAGTTATTCAAAAGGTTTAATTTTATGCTTATTAGCAACACTTTCTTGGGGGGCTATGTTCCCTATCATGACCGATGCATTGCAGTATATTGACCCATTTAATTTTACCACCATACGCTATGGCATTGCAGGGTTGGTATTCGCACTTATTCTGCTCCGAATAGAGGGTAAAAAAGGGTTTGATTTGGGAGGTGAACGTTGGGGTTTAGCTTGGTTGTTTGGGACTTTCGGGTTTGCCGGTTTTGGATTTTTGGTTTTTCTAGGGCAGCATATGGCTGGCCCTTCTGGCGCTCTAACCGCATCAATCATGATGGCCACAATGCCGATGTTGGGCTTGTTAACAATATGGCTCTTGAAAAAGAACCGTCCACACGCCAGCACATTTGGATTCATTCTGATGTCATTCTCCGGTGTATTACTGGTGATCACCAATGGTAATGCCGCAGCGGTTATCAACTCCCCATCAAATTTGGTCGCAAACCTACTTTTGATTTCTGGGGCATTATGCTGGGTATTATACACTGTTGGTGCAAGCTACTTCCCTCACTGGAGTCCCGTACGTTACACGACAATCACAACATTATTGGGTATGATCAGTGTTATCACTATCGATGTGGTTCTAGTAACCACAGGTTATATCGCTGCACCGAATATTTCAACAGTAGTGATTGTAACGCCTCACTTGATGTACTTGGCTTTAATCGCTGGTCTGATGGCCGTTCTTTGTTGGAATGCAGGTAACAAGATCATCACACCAACTAACGGTGTGCTCTTTATGGATGTAGTGCCGGTAACCGCTTTTATCATATCAGCGTTGAGTGGAGTGGTACCGACACCTACTCAGTTGATGGGGGCAGCTATTACGGCAGTAGCGCTCATTCTAAACAACCTGAACCAGCGGAAACTGCTACAAGCTAAACTATCAATGGTGACTGGCCGGAACTGATCCTACATCTTCTTCCAGAGAGTCTTCACCGATTCAATCAACGTCCTAATCACCTGTGAGGACTCTCTGTCCCTGGACCATATGAAACAAAGCTGGCTCACCGTTTTTGCTTTGGGCCAAATATATATTTTTTCACAATCTTGTGCAGGTAAAGCGATATCTTCGCGCATCAACGTTAATCCCATTTCAAGATAGACAAGCTCGGTGAGTGTTTTCTCTTGGTCAACAACCATGGATGGGGTAAATACCGCGTTATTACGTTCAAAGAATTCTCGCGTGATGGTTGAGAAAGAGCATTTTTCTGGAGTTGCTATCCAGGGAAATGTCTGGATATCTTCCCATTCTGCTGATTGAATTTTACTGCGCCACGTCCATGGTCCAACAATACAAAGAGTAATTGGAGAAAGGACTATCATTCCCAAGTGCTTATTATGGATATCACCGATCACAAACCCTGCATCCATTTCTCCACTCACAACGGCGTCAATGATATACCCAGATATATTTTGGCTAATATTCAAATTCACATTTTGATGACGCTGACGAAATTCAGACAAAACGCCTGGTAAGTTGAGTATTATGGGAACGGAAATAGTCCCTAGCTTGCAAGTTCCAACTTCATTTATAGCACGTGCTTTTTGCACAAATTTGCTGGCTGCAGCCAGTGCTATTCGCGCTTCGTCCCGCATAACAATACCTGTAGGTGTCAGTTCCATTCCTCTGGGTGTTCTATTAAACAGGCGAACCTTAAACTCGCTTTCAAGTGATTTTATGTGAGCACTTACTGCTGGCTGGCTGAGAAAAAGTAGACCGGCGGCCCGAGTCAGACTTGACGTCTCTGCCACCGTAACGAAAGTCTTTAACTGGTTAAGATCCATGTAGGTAATTTCCCCTTCTAGGCAGAGTAGAATCAGGTATGCAAAGCTAGGCTGCCCCCCTAGTTTTGCAAATACTACCATTTTTTAGAATCAATGAGATAACTCAAGCCAAGATTCCGAGATCACTGACAGTGCAGTAGATCTCCACATGTCAACGCCCACTAACCAGTTCCCTAGCAAACTAGCAGCAACAGCCTGTCCAAGATCCAATAACACATTAAAGAAGGACAACATTCCGCACCCAATGAAGCTGATTTTCTATACCCCAATGTTGCCGGATGGCTCGCGCTGCCACTTCTGCATTCAAAGATAACGCGCTGACATACCAGCGGGAGTCTCGGTGAATATCACCCGGGTTTCCTCGCTGTCCGCCCATTCAAGCTGTCATCGTTAATAGCACACTACCTGATTGGCGCTTATAACTGACCGCGATAGTAGTAGCCAAGGAATTTTAACAGCTTCAGTTGACGCCGCAGTCGGCTAGGTTGGCTGAGCAAGCGATACAACCACTCAAGCCCCAGATTTTGCCATACTTTCGGCGCACGTTTGACCCGCCCAGTGAAGACATCATAAGTTCCCCCTACTCCCATATAAAGCGCGTCCGGATGATGCTGTAAGCAATCACGGATCAACATCTCCTGCTTCGGTGATCCCATTGCTACGCTGACCAGCGTAGCGCCACTGGCACGCACTCGCTCAAACAGTTCAGGGTAATGTTCCGCTGCCAAATAACCATGTTGGCTGCCAACAATATTCACATGCCACTGTTGGCGTAATTTCTGCTCCGTCTCCGCCAGCACTTCAGCTTTGCCACCGATTAAGAATAACGGCGTACCTTGCTGCCCAGCACGCTGCATCATGGCGTGCCACAGATCGACGCCAGCAATGCGTGCCACTTCCGCATCAGGATATTTACGGCGTATCGCACGTACCACGCTGATACCATCGGCATATTTGTATTGTGCCGCATCAAGTAGCGTTCGCAGTTCAGCATCCTGTTCAGCGTTGATCACCTTTTCGGCATTCATCGCTACCAAAGCGCCCACTTTGGGTTGTTCGGCAGCAAACAGGAAATCGAGGCATTGTGCCATGTCGCGAAATCCCCACAGTGTAAAATCCCGCACACGGTATTGCGGGATGGAGTCGGTCTGTTTCATCAGCACAGCCTGTCGTTGGTTAGAGAATCGGTTATCAGATGGTTAGCATCAGCGCTCGAGCGTGCTCGGATCAAACCTGCGCTCAGCAGTAGCCAGTAGAGTAATTTTGTCACCAGCAGAGCACCAGCAAAGATCAGGGTGAAAAACAGTATGCGCGAGAAAAAGGCATCCAATCCCTCCCTTACCAGCACAATCAGATAGAATATCGAGCTAAAACAGAAACTCTGTAGTGCGGCTGCTTTATAGCGGTTGCGCTCTTGTTTAGCGCACGCATATACCCAATCAAACCATTTGATGATCAAGCCAACCGCGATCGCACCAAGCGGGATAAAGACGATGCCGCCCATCACCAGCAGCGAGCCGATCAGCGTCGGTGAGATAGCTAATCCAGCGTGATAGTCGAGCACTTGCCAAGTGAAGTAGTTGGCCGTGTTGAGGATCTGATCCGGGCGCTCAGGCCATAGACTGCTGGGAATGAACACGTAAAAGTCACGGATAATGGGTGCCAGTCCCTGAAACTCTATATTTTGATAGTGTTGCAGCAGTAACGCTAAATTTTCCCAGGGCGAGAAGGTGTCACGGGTGAGATAGAGGAAGGTGTAAAACGCTTCTGCGCCAGTGACCTCAAGGTTGTAGCGTTTAAGTGCCAGCCAGAACATCGCCAACATTGCCAGTAGCCCCGCCAGTGCCAGTATCCGCAGTGAGATCCAGCCACGCAGCAGGCCAATAAACAGGAACAGGGCGAAGGCAATCATGATGTTGGCACGTGTGCCGCCGACAATGATGTAGGTCAGAATACCGAAGCCGACCGTGGTGAGCAAAAACTGCAACCAGGCGCGCCGATCCGGTTTCATAAAGTAGAGCAGCAGCATTGCCGGAATAAAAAAGTAAAAAAAGCGCTTTAACGCTACCGCCGTAACTTGCCTGGAAAAGATCTGGCTATAGCTGCTCAGTTTGAACAGTAGCAGGCCATTCTGCATAAAGAATAGGCTGACGCTACCCAGTGCGATCAGCGCCAATAACATCCACAGCAGATGCGCTTCTACCCGGCTGAGGGTAAATAGTGCGCTGTTTGGCTGCCATGTTGTCAGGCGGTGACTAAAGCGCGTGCGGTAACTTAATGCATAGATCGCGTAGAACGCCGTAGCGGCCAGCGAGGCATAGAGCAGGAATTCGAACGGCACCGTGACGACATCAAACTGCAGTATCAGCAGGCCGGTAAACGGCAAGCCGAAATAGAATGTCAGCAGGTACAGCAGGGAAAATAAGATATTAAAATTAAATCGATAGCGCTGGATATCTCGATAAGTGAGTAGCCCGACCAGTAACAGGCCAGCCAGGTAGACCAGCAGTAAGCCAGCAAACTGAGTCAGCGTCATGCCTCCTCCTGCTGAGTTAACGCTTGCCGCCAGCCCTGTAGATAGTTGGGGTGGAAAAAGGCAATCCGGCTGAAATCCACTGTTGCCAATTGACGTTGTGCCTGAGCAACCGCAGCAAGATCAAGTGGCTG
The DNA here is from genome assembly GCF_004011885.1 of Serratia microhaemolytica. Lineage (GTDB taxonomy): Bacteria > Pseudomonadota > Gammaproteobacteria > Enterobacterales > Enterobacteriaceae > Serratia_G > Serratia_G microhaemolytica. Next base: position 4,903 of record NZ_SBEF01000021.1, read on the forward strand.
ATCCTGAAATAGTACCGGTAACTGTTGTTCGGCCAAATCCTGCCAAAATGGGTTATTGCGACTGAGCACAAACGGAATAGCAAACTGGATCAGTAGGCAGAGTGTACCGATACCCTGTTGGCGCTGGAAAATAAAATAGCCGAGATCACAGCCGCGTAATAACGCCAGGTAGTCACTGAAGGCCAACTGCTGCGTCAGCAGTTGCCATTGTTGCTCAGGGAATAGCGCCAGCGCTGTGCTGCGCACCTGTTGAATGTAATCGGCATTATTGGCTGGGTAGCCCATTGGGATAATCAGCCGTACATTTTGTCCAAACTGCCGCTGGATCGCGTGCAGCGCCTGAAGATGGCAGTTGCTGCGATCGCCCGAATTACCGACCAGGATCGTCAATGGCGCGCTGACATCAGTGCTTTTCTCAGCTTTTAGTGTCAGATCCATCCGGGTAGGAAAATAGAGCAGTGAGGTCGCTACGTTTTGATAGCGCTGTTGGTAGTAATTGAGATCACCACGGGTAGCAAAAACATGGCCAATTCGCCGCTGTGCCAGACGACGTAGCCGGTAAAATAGCCGAAACTTCCAGCCGTCGCCACTCTCATACAGATCCGCGCCCCACACATGCCAGCTCACCTGCTGTGGTTTGATCGCACCAGTCAGCAATGCCAGCCAAAGCCAGGGATTAAACTGTCCATGCCAGAAAAACTGTTGCTTGCGGTCGGCACGCGCACGCCTAGCCACTGCCGAGGCCAGGCGCTTTTTATCACTGAAAAGCTCAATATGCAGTTGTGGAAACTCGGCTAATAGCGCGCTCTGCTGGCTCACCACCATAAATTGGCTGATGCGCTCCGCCGGTAACTGTGTCGCCAACACATCGTTAAAGAAACGCAACAGCGTTTGGTTATGATGAGGGATATCGGCTGTCAATACGTGGATCAATCTGCTCATGCTCGCCTACGATAAACAATAAATGCACTGGCACAGAGGATAAAGTGAACAAGGTAAGTCGCCATATAGGCTTGCGCGGCTCCCAGTGCGCCATGTTGCGGGATCAACCAGTATGAGAACAGCAGCAGCAAGCTAAACTGGCTGATTTCAATCAGCAGGTAAAAACGCAGTGCCGCTTTGGCGATCACCAAGTAACCGAAGACATAGCCACTGATCTTCAGTACATCACCGAGGAGTTGCCAGGCAAACAGGTCTCGCATTGTCTGGAATTGTGACGAAAACAGTAGCCAAATGGCGAAATCACGCAGTAGCCAGATAATAAAACTAACCACCAGCAGCAGGGGTAATACAAACTTCAGCGTGCGTGTGATCTCTTGCACAATGGCGGTTTTCTGCTGCAAGCGCGCGAGTGTCGGCAGCAGGTAAACCGTGAAAGAGGCGGTGATAAACTGTAAATAGGCATCGGAGATACTGCTCACGCCTTGCCAGATCCCGACCTGTTGCCAGCCGTAGTGTGTCGCCAGCAGATGACGCATCATCACATAGGCTAGTGGCAGCGTGGTGGCGGTGATCAGTGCCATTAGGGTGAATTTGGCAAAATGGCGTGCTTGCTGAGGGTGCCAACACGGTAACAGCAGAGATAGCGCTCTGCGCCGGCGCAACCACAACAGCACGATAGCGGGCAGCAGCATCACTGCTGGTACTAGCGCTAAGCCAATCAATGCGCCGGAGTAGTCACCCAGTTTGACACTGAGCATAAACGCCGCGACGCCAAGCAGGCTACCGAGGATCACCGAAATGGCATTCGCCGCCGCGTCACGGTAGCCTTTCAGTACTGCGAGCAACAGGTTGGCATAAGCAATCGCCAATTGGATAAATGCCAGTACACGCACCACTGGTGTGTAGTCGCTGCTGGCAAACAGCGCATGGCTGATCGGTTCTGCTGCAATGACCAGCAACAGCGCCAGCAGAGTTGAACAAGCGATAACCAGGGTGGTTGCGGTACCAAGCGCCTGCTGTAACTGCTTTGGCTGCTGCTGATAACGTGCCACGCTCTGAGTGACGCCGTTAAAAATACCGGCACCCGATATTACGCCGAGTACCGTGATCAACTGGCGGAAATTACCCGCTAGCCCAACCCCACTGGGGCCAAATGCCAGTGCGATAATTTTTATCACCAGCAGGCCGACAGCAATTTTTATCAGCGTGGAGCCTGCCGTCCACAACGATGCTTTCGCCAATGACATCAGGCAAAGAAACTCAAAATGGTGTTGATCACCGTGCGCTGGTTCACCTCTGACAGGTTATAAAACAGCGGTAAGCGCACCAACCGTTCACTCTCGCTGCTGGTGAAGCCGTCTTCGCCCGCCAAGCGGCCAAATGTTGCGCCTGCGGGGCAAGTATGCAGGGGTATGTAATGGAAAACAGACAGAATTTCCGCCTCTTTCAGGTAGGCAATAAAGGCGCTGCGCTGTTCGATATCGCGCAGTTTAAGGTAAAACATATGGGCATTTTGCTGGCAGTGCGCGGGGATCACCGGTAGGCTGACGCGCCCGGCGGCCGCCAGTGGTTTGAATGCCTGGTAATAGTTCTGCCACAACGCTAAGCGACGCTGATTGATCTGTTCTGCCACTTCCAGTTGTGCCCATAGGTAGGCCGCTTGCAGATCGGACATTAAATAGCTTGAGCCGATATCACGCCAGGTGTACTTATCCACCTGGCCACGGAAGAACTGGCTGCGATTGGTGCCCTTTTCGCGGATCACTTCCGCTCGCTCAATCAGTGCTGGATCGTTAATTAATGTCGCTCCGCCTTCACCACCGGCAGTGTAATTTTTGGTTTCATGGAAGCTAAAGCAGCCGATATGGCCGATGGTGCCTAATGCTTTACCTTTGTAGCTGGACATCACGCCCTGAGCGGCATCTTCGACCACAAACAGGTTATATTTTTTCGCCAGCGCCATGATGCTATCCATTTCACAAGCCACGCCCGCATAGTGTACCGGCACAATCGCACGGGTTTTCTCGGTGATCGCCGCTTCGATTTTGTTTTCGTCAATATTCATCGTGTCCGGTCGCAGATCGACAAATACCACCACCGCCCCACGCAGCACAAAAGCATTGGCTGTCGAGACAAAGGTGTAGCTTGGCATGATCACCTCATCACCCGGTTGGATGTTGAGCAACATCGCCGCCATCTCCAGTGAGGCGGTACAGGAGGGAGTGAGCAGCACTTTATTACAGCCAAGACGCTGCTCTAGCCACTGTTGGCAACGGCGGGTAAAACCGCCATCTCCGCATAATTTGCCGCTGTTCATTGCGGCGTGTAGGTAATCCAGCTCGCTGCCGACCACCGGTGGGGCATTAAATGGGATCATGTGAACCTCTATATAACCAGTATGCACTGTTGACCAAGCGGGCGCCGTGGCGCTGATACAGCCGTTGTGCTGCCGTGTTGCTCAGTTGTGTTGCGATATTGAGTCGGGCGATTTGGTGCTGTTGGCACCAGGCAATCGCTGCTGCCATCAGTTGTGAACCGATGCCCCGTTGCTGTTGTCCGTGGCAGACTGCCAGCAAGCCAATACGTGCGGTTTGCGCATCGATATGGCGCAGGCTGACAAACCCAGCTAGCTCACCGTTGGTTTGTTTAACTTGCAGACATTGATGATCAAAACTGCCCAAGACCGCTTTCTCCACCCAGGTGGCATAAAAACGGCCACTCGCTTCAGGCTGATACCAAGGGCTGCGGAAGCGGCTGATGCTGAACAGTGCCGATGCGGCCTGGCGTAGTGCCGCAATATCATTCGGCTGAGCAATCTGCACCGGCAACGTTGCCTGCATGGCTAATGTTGTCTGCATGGCTAATGTTGTCTGCGGCTGCGGTGGAATCTGTAGGCTAAAATCGACTTCGGCTTCAGCCAGTCTAAAACCAAGCGCGGTGAGTGCATCCAGCCGTGCGGTGTCGCTGCTGGCAACTTTTGCTTGCACCAGCGCAAAGCGGTTTAGTCGCGTTTGATCCAGTGCTGGCGCATGTTGATCAAATTGCACGCGGCCACTGTGCAGTTGGAAAAAATCACTTTCCCAAGCCAGTGGCTCAATATTGGCGTGGACGAACATGCAGTAGCTCCAGCAGGTAGTCACCATAAGCGGTTTTCGCCAGCATTGAGGCGGCATCACGTACCTGATCATCACTCAACCAGCCGTTACGCCAGGCGATCTCTTCCAAGCAGGCAATTTTGAACCCTTGCCGCTTCTCCACCGTTTGCACAAAGGTGCTGGCCTCAATCAGGCTGTCGTGTGTGCCGGTATCCAGCCAGGCAAAACCGCGCCCCAGCAGTTCTACCCGTAACTGCCCCTGCTCAAGATAGCGTTGATTAATCGAGGTGATCTCCAACTCGCCGCGTGGTGAGGGTTTCACCTGGCGGGCAAAATCAACCACTTGGTGATCATAGAAATAGAGTCCGGTGACCGCCCAATTGGAGCGTGGTTGACGAGGTTTCTCCGCCAGCGAGATGGCTTGGAAATGATCGTCAAACTCGACCACGCCGAAACGCTCCGGATCCATCACTTGGTAACCAAATACCGTAGCGCCTTGTAACTGGTTGATCACGCTTTTCAGTTTCGGGCTAAAACCCTGACCAAAATAGATGTTGTCGCCCAGTACCAGGCAACAGGGTTGACCCGCAATAAAGCTTTCGCCGATCAAAAAGGCTTGCGCTAATCCTTCTGGGCGTGGCTGTTCGGCGTAGCAGAGTTTGATGCCAAACGCTTCACCGTTGCCCAGCAGGCGGCGAAATGAGGGCAGATCTTCTGGTGTTGAGATGATCAGCACCTCACGAATCCCCGCCAGCATCAGCACCGAGAGCGGGTAGTAGATCATCGGTTTGTCGTAGATCGGCAGCAGATGCTTTGAGACACCACGCGTGATCGGATGTAAGCGGGTGCCGGAGCCTCCGGCCAGGATAATGCCTTTCATGTTACCCCCGAAGTGGTCTGTTTAGCGCACCACTCACCAGTTAAGCAAAAGTTCGCCAAACGCCTTTGGTATCGACAATCCAGGGCTGTGTTACCTGCTGTGGTTCAATCGCTTTAAACAGTTGGTGATCGACCAACATCACAATCAGATCCGCCTGCTGCAACGCCGTTGACAGCGACTGCAGTGTCACCAGTCCACGCAGTGAAGGCGGTAACTCTGTGATGTGCGGTTCCACCACCAGGGTTTCACCACTGTGCCACAAGGCGATCTGGCGAGTAATTTCAACGGCGGGGCTCTCGCGCAGATCATCGATGTTGGGTTTAAATGCTAGGCCAAAGCAGGCGATCCTGATTTCGGTCGCGCGTTTGTTGGTGGCTGCCAGGCAGTCGGCTAATGCACTCTTTACCCGATCAATGACCCAGTGCGGCTTGCTGTCGTTCACCAGCCGGGCAGTGTGGATTAGACGTGACTGCTGTGGGTTCTGCGCCACAATAAACCACGGATCAACCGCAATGCAGTGGCCACCGACACCCGGGCCTGGCTGCAAAATGTTAACGCGCGGATGACGGTTCGCCAGCGCAATCAGTTCCCAAACATCAATTCCTTGCTCGGCGCAAATCAGCGATAGCTCATTGGCAAACGCGATGTTGACGTCACGAAAACTGTTTTCAGTCAGTTTGCACAGCTCAGCGGTGGCCGAGTTGGTGATCACACACTCGCCTTGCAGGAAGGTTTTGTATAGCTGGCAGGCACGTTCGGCGCACGTTGGTGTCATGCCACCAATTACACGATCATTCTGTATCAGTTCTACCATCACTTTGCCTGGCAGAACCCGCTCTGGGCAGTAGGCAATGTTGATTTCCGCCTGTTCACCAGCCTGCTGTGGAAAACGTAAATCCGGTCGCGCCGTTGCCAACCAGGATGCTATCTGTTGCGTGGTGCCTACCGGTGATGTCGACTCAAGGATCACCAGATCGCCGGTTTTTAATACCGGTGCTAGCGCATTAACTGCAGCTTCGATGTAGCTTAAGTCTGGTTGGTGGTCATCTTTGAACGGGGTGGGCACTGCAATCAGAAAGGCATCGGCGGGTTGCGGTTGGGTTGCTGCGCTCAGATAACCTGCTTCAACGGCACTTTTAACAACCTGTTCTAAATCGGGTTCAACGATATGAATTGCACCACGGTTGATGGTATCAACCGCATGTTGGCTAATGTCGACACCCACCACGCGCTTTTGGCAAGAGGCAAATGCCGCCGCTGTTGGTAAGCCGATATAGCCTAGGCCAATAACGGCAATAGTGTTAAAACTCATTGAATCACCTGATGATTTTTTAAAACTGCAAGAATTCGCTGGCAAGCGTGACCATCACCATACGGATTATGTGCTCGGCTCATCGCCTGATATTGACTTTCGTCGTGCAATAGCAGGCTGACGGCATCAACTATTTTTTTCACGTCGGTTCCAACCAACTTGATGGTGCCGGCGGCAACTGCCTCTGGCCGCTCCGTGCTATCACGCATCACTAACACCGGTTTGCCCAGTGACGGGGCTTCTTCTTGAATGCCGCCTGAATCAGTCAAAATCAGATAAGCACTGGACATCAGGTAGACAAACGGTAGGTAGTTTTGCGGATCAATTAGAATAATATTGTTAATATTCTTAAGAATTCTTTTAACTGGTTGATTAATATTTGGATTTAAATGAACCGGGTAGACAATCTGCACTTCGGGGTGGCGTTGGGCTATTTCGACCAGTGCGCGGCAAATCTGCTCAACTCCCTCACCAAAGTTTTCCCGCCGATGGCCTGTAACCAGGATCAATTTTTTATTGCTATCAAGAAATGGATAATTCTGTTTCAGTGCAGCAAAACGCTGTTGGTCGGTCATTATGCTGTCACGTACCCATAGTAGGGCATCAATCACGCTATTGCCGGTAACGAAAATCTGCGCTGCCGGCACCGCCTCGCGTAACAAATTTTGCCGTGCATGTTCTGTTGGGGCAAAGTGGTAGCTGGCTAAGTGACCGGTCAGTTTACGGTTGCCCTCTTCCGGCCACGGAGAGTAAAGATTGCCTGTGCGTAGCCCTGCCTCAATGTGCCCAACAGGTATACGCTGATAAAATGCCGCCAAGCTGGCGGCAAAGGTGGTGGTGGTATCGCCATGTACCAGTACCAGATCGGGCTTAAAATCGGCCAATACCGCTTTTAAGCCTTGCAGGATCAGGCAGGTTATCTCGGTGAGTCCCTGCTCGGGTTTCATAATGTCAAGATCGTAATCAGGAACGATGGCAAACAGACTGAGCACTTGATCCAACATTTCACGATGCTGTGCTGTGACACAAACACGTGACTCAAAGGCATCATCTGCCGCCAGAGCATGTACCAGTGGTGCCATTTTGATGGCTTCTGGTCTGGTACCAAAAACAGTCAATACTTTCACAGAGGATCCCTTGAGGTTAGTTCACCGCAGTTCACACTGTCGACGATAAGGGTCTATCCAGCCGCTGTTAGCTGGCTGGCGTGTTGGCAGGCGTGCAGCTAACCCACAACGCACTGCCGATAGTTCATCCGTGAGTTGATGTTTACAAATTGCAGAGTTATTGATGCCGCTGTGGGCGTCGTAACAATACGACGCCAACTCCCACCATCACACCGATACCCCCCCAAAGTAGCAACCAGAAGGATCTACGAGGAGAATCACGACGTACTGGCTCTTCTGGGGTGTGCAAATAGCGATAGGTTTTGAACTGAACATCGGATGGCGGATTTTTTTGTAGTGTGCTCAGCAGCGCCTGGTTGCGATCATACGCTGCATCATAGTGTGGCCCAATCGCTTGTAAGGCATTCAGCCGAGTTTGCAGTAGCGGTTTGCCCAATAAAAACAGCTCACTATCAGTTAGTGACTCCCTCGACGCTCTGCTTGGCTGTATGCTGATGCCTTGCTGTTCAGCAAGTTTCAATGCTTCGGTTAGCGTATTCAGTTCCCGCTGAAAAGCCGCACTCGCCACCGCCTGTTGGTGTGTGAGTTCAGTGGCAACCCACTCAGCACGCGCCCGCCAGATACCCTGTAATTGCTGATTTAGCTGCTGTACCGCACGCGCGTTAGCAAAATTGATATATTCGACCAATAACTGAGCTGCTTCGCCAGCGCTTTCGGCGGTCAATTTGACGGTGTCATTGAGCACTTTTTTGTCATCACGCGCAGTAAAACGGATGTTATTGATCAGTTCGTCGAGCAGTGCGGCATCGGCTCGGCTGTCACCTTGTCGCCGTTGGCGGTAATAGTCGCTCTGTAGCCAGAAATCGCGCCGTGTATCATAGGCGGCCAACTGGATGACAAATTCTTGGTAACTGTTGTCAGCAATCTCCGGCTGCTCGGCAGCGCTATTCTGTGTCGATGGTGAGAGCAACTGATTGAGAAACTGCTGCTGGGCATAATAATGGGTTAATTCTATCACCGTCGGTTTTTGCGTTACCGCTTGCGCACTCCACTGCTGTTTCACCAGATAGGAGAGCAGCAACGCGGTCGCTGCAAATAACAGTGCAAAGCCAACTATCACCACCTTTCCTCGCCACAAAGTGTGGCATAAGGCAGCAATATCAAGCACATTTTCAATCGGTAACTGATTATTTTCGGACGTTTTTTCACTCTTCATTACTGTCCTTAAGCCTCTTGTTAAGGGTTGGGCTTATGTTTGTCTGCCTGGTAGCGGCGCTTAACGCGCTTAATGTAGCGTGCAAAACGCCAAGGGTGTTTAACGAGGTAAGCGTAAAAAAAGAACATGCACAAAAATAGTGCAAACATTAACCATTGTGGGATCACCGTCAGCAGATCAGCGACCACACCGATGGTTGCCAATATCGCCGCAGCCAGAGTAATTAATAGACAAGCTTGGCGCGAGCTAAAACCGGCGCGCATAATCAGGTGATGGATATGTTGGCGATCGGCCGAAAACGGGCTGCCCCCTTTATGTAGGCGACGATACATAATCACCACCATGTCCATGAGCGGAATGGCAAGCACCCACAGCGCCGTTACCGGGTTAATGGCTGGTTGTGAAGATTGAGAACCCTGTAGCAGTAGCCAGATAAGAGTGAAACCAATCAAGGTACTACCCGCATCACCCATAAATACTTTGTAGCGGCGCCCCAAAATGGCAAGGTTGAGCAAAAGATAAGGCACGATCGCCGACAGCATGGCAAAACAGAACAAGGCAAGTTGGCTACTGCCGGCTTGATAGAACAACAAGCCCAGCGACAGGAAGGCCACCGAGGAGAGGCCACCAAGCAGGCCATCAATGCCATCAATCATATTGAAAGAGTTGATCGCCGCCCAACAGGCCAGCAGTGTCAGAGGGTAGCCCCAGAAACCAAGCAGTGTTTCATGACTGCCAAAGATGTAGCCAAAACTACGCAGGTAGAGATCGGCAAATAACATCATGCTTATCGCTACCAAGGTTTGGATTGCGACGCGCAATTTGACACTGATATCAAAGCGGTCGTCTATCGCCCCCAGTAGCACCAGTACGCCGGCACAAAGGAGATAGAGTTGGCTGTCAGCAATGGTTTGATCGGTAAAAAGCAGTGCGAAACAGATGCCCGCGTAGACGGAAATCCCGCCAACCAGTGGGATCACCCCCTGATGGTGCTTACGCTGACTTGGTCGATCAACCAAGCCAAGAGGCATTGCCAATTTGCTGGCGATCAATAAAAAAACCAAAGAAAACAAGAAAACAAAAAGAATTTCAGCACTCATAGCGAACCAGTTCACGGTTAACAACAGCTTGAAGAAGATCCGGCTGCCGACAGCATTTCAGCCACCATACCACTAACCACTTGAAGTACGAGCTTTAATTCGCAACAGAAATAGTCAGTCACTATCAATTTTTAACTTGCAACTGTTCGTATCCCTACTCTATTTAGCTACAGCACTTTCTCGTTTAAGCTCACTCTAACTTCAACACAATATTAACGCGAAAAAATCAGCATAACTTCGATAAGTGTCGCACTTGTACTGGATGGCGACAGTGACTATCAAAGACCATTCAGCACGCGGCTACGACACTCCGGTTATGGCATTACTACTGGTTATCTTTAACTCAATGTACAGCACTGCTGCTCGGTACTGCACAGCAGCGCACGCTGAAACTACGAACGCTTCATCATGTCAAAGAATTCATCGTTGGTTTTGGTCATTGCCAACTTATTGATCAGGAACTCCATGGCATCAATTTCACCCATTGGGTGAATGATGCGGCGCAAGATCCACATCTTCTGCAACTCTTCAGAAGTGGTGAGTAACTCTTCTTTGCGTGTGCCTGAGCGGTTGTAGTCAATCGCTGGGAAGACGCGCTTCTCTGCAATTTTGCGTGCCAGATGCAACTCCATGTTGCCGGTACCTTTAAACTCTTCATAGATCACTTCATCCATTTTCGAGCCAGTATCGACCAACGCAGTGGCAATGATAGTCAGGCTGCCACCCTCTTCAACATTACGTGCGGCACCAAAGAAACGCTTCGGACGGTGTAGTGCGTTAGCATCAACACCACCGGTCAACACTTTACCGGAAGCCGGTACTACGGTGTTGTAAGCACGTGCCAGGCGGGTAATGGAATCCAGCAGGATGATAACGTCTTTTTTGTGCTCGACCAGACGCTTGGCTTTCTCAATCACCATCTCCGCCACTTGTACGTGGCGTGAAGCTGGTTCATCGAAGGTAGAGGCGATCACTTCACCTTTCACCAGGCGCTGCATTTCGGTCACTTCTTCGGGACGTTCGTCAATCAGCAGCACCATTAGCACGCAATCTGGATGATTGTAAGCAATGCTTTGGGCAATATTCTGTAGCAGGATAGTTTTACCTGCTTTGGGTGGCGCAACAATTAAGCCACGTTGACCACGACCAATCGGCGCGGCCAGATCAAGCACACGAGCGGTCAAATCCTCTGTCGAGCCATTACCACGCTCCATACGCAAACGTGAGTTGGCATGAAGCGGTGTCAAGTTCTCGAACAGGATTTTATTACGTGAGTTTTCTGGTTTGTCGTAGTTGACTTCATTGACCTTCAACAACGCGAAATAGCGCTCGCCTTCTTTCGGCGGACGGATTTTGCCAGAGATGGTGTCACCGGTACGAAGGTTAAAACGACGGATTTGGCTAGGAGAAACGTAGATATCATCGGGGCCGGCGAGGTAAGAGCTGTCTGCTGAACGGAGAAAACCGAAGCCATCCTGCAATATCTCCAGTACGCCATCGCCGAAGATATCTTCGCCACTTTTAGCATGTTGCTTAAGTATAGAAAAAATAATGTCCTGTTTACGCAGGCGAGCCAGATTCTCCAGCCCCATGTTTTCGCCGAGAGTAATCAGTTCAGAAACCGGCGTGTTTTTTAATTCGGTAAGATTCATATTGAGGTTCTTAAACTCGGGGTATGTCTCGAACTTGTATCGTGAATGGTATGGCAGTGTAATATCTGACCGTTTTTTCAAACCGCTGCACTATTATATGCATGACTATATGCATGACGTATGCGCTACAGCATGCACTATAACGTTGATAGGCGCTATGCACTATACGTTGATAGGCTTACTCATAGTTTATTCCGAGTGTTAATAAAAACCACCAGACGTTACTATAAACGTTAACAACTGAAACCACTGTGCCAATAACCTGCGCTGACCTGACGGACAAAAACCGCTATATACGATTTAAAACCATACAATTAAAAATCATGTGATTAAAAACCTCTATATGCAGCTTAAACGAGTATTGCCAAACCTATTTAGTTGCTATGTGCTACAGCTTGAAATCGTTTTTGATATCTGTGCCGCTACTGGACATTCAATTTAACCTACTGACCATCAAGGTAAAAAACCACCCATACCAGATGCAGATGTCAACGGATTGAAATCGAAGGTACCTTAAAACTGGTTATTACAAAACCAATTATTACAAAACTGGCTTGTTACAGAGCCGGTTATTACAAAACTGGCTTGTTGCAAGACACAGGTTCATTGCAAGACCGGATTGTCGCAAAACCTGATCGTTACAAAACTGGTTTGCTACAAAATTGATCGTCATAAACCGTTTGATTCTCGACACATCGGCTGACTGACTCTGTAAACCCGCCATCACCGTAGAGCGCAATGTTGCCAAATAGCTGCACTCATGGACTATGAGTAAAAATGGTAGTATGCAAAATTACAGCATTTGTTAATCATTGCGCTGATAAATTACGAAAAACTATGACAAGCGCAGACCACAACACCGATGGTTTAAGATCAATTAAGAGTAAAACTTAGATTTAATAAATAAGGTAAGTTCTGTATGCAGTGAGGCAAATGTAACACGCTTTCGGATTGACGTCCAGTGATGAATACAAGATTCACCACTGAGGACGCGGTTAATTCGTGATCAAACTCACTAAATCACAGATTTGCGCTCAAGAAATCCTTAAGTTGCCCCTTAGACAAAGCACCCACTTTGCTGGCTACCACTTGTCCGTTTTTAAACAACAATAGTGTTGGAATACCACGAATACCATATTTAGGCGCTGTTGCCGGGTTCTGATCAATGTTCAACTTAGCGACAGTAAGCTTGCCGGCAAACTCCTGTGCAATCTCATCCAGAATCGGGGCGATCATTTTACACGGCCCACACCACTCTGCCCAAAAATCAACCAAGACTGCACCTTCGGCTTGCAATACATCGCTCTCAAAGCTGCCGTCAGTCAAGTGAATTATTTTCTCGCTCATGCTCTACTCCACAGGATTATGCCAACCTAATTGGTGTAGTATTAACCAACTTGGGGTTTTATGTTTTTTTAAAGTCTCGGTGGTGTCACTTTTACCACCATGAGCCATACTCTCTATACTCAGATTGCCTGAAATGACAAGCCATTGGTAAATTCTAGTTACCGCTATCTGTTTTGTCGCCATTTGATAACATCACTGGCAGAGGCAGGCTGTTAGGGAGTTGTTCAGTTGCCAGTCACCTACAACACCAAGTACTTTGGGCGTATTTCACAGGATATGCTTTCGTAAAGCAACAATTAGCTGATATTCTACCGCACTATGAGCAAAACACACTTGACTGAACAGAAGTTTTCCGACTTCGCCCTGCACCCGCTACTTATTGAATCTCTTGAGAAAAAGGGGTTCCACAACTGCACGCCGATCCAAGCGCTGGTGTTTCCACACACCTTCAGTGGGCGTGATGTTGCAGGTCAGGCGCAAACCGGTACTGGCAAGACACTGGCATTTTTAGTGTCTACTTTTCACCATTTGCTGTCTCATGCGGCAAAAGAGGGCCGTCAGACAAACCAACCGCGCGCCTTGATCATGGCGCCTACCCGTGAGTTAGCAGTGCAGATCCACTCCGATGCACAAGCCTTGGCACAGGCTGCCGGCTTGAAACTTGGCTTGGCCTATGGCGGCGACGGCTACGACAAGCAGTTGAAAGTACTGGAGAGTGGTGTCGATATTCTGATCGGCACTACCGGTCGCTTAATTGACTATACCAAACAGAATTACATCGATCTGGCTGCCATTGAGGTAATGGTGCTGGATGAAGCCGATCGTATGTATGATTTAGGTTTTATAAAAGATATTCGCTGGTTGTTCCGCCGGATGCCGCCCGTTGATCAGCGGCTGAACATGCTGTTCTCTGCCACCCTTTCCTACCGTGTGCGTGAGTTGGCATTTGAACAGATGAACAATGCGCAGTATGTGGAGGTTGAGCCGGAGCAAAAAACCGGCCACCGGATCAAAGAGGAACTGTTCTACCCTTCCAACGATGAGAAAATGCGTTTATTGCAGACCTTGATCGAGGAAGATTGGCCAGATCGCTGCATTATCTTCGCCAACACCAAACATCGTTGCGAAGAGATTTGGGGGCATCTGGCGGCTGATGGTCATCGCGTTGGTCTGTTAACCGGTGATGTTGCCCAGAAGAAGCGTCTGCGTATTCTGGAAGATTTTACCAAAGGCAGTTTGGATATTCTGGTTGCAACTGATGTCGCTGCACGCGGCTTGCATATCCCTTCAGTCACTCATGTATTTAACTATGATCTGCCTGATGATTGTGAAGATTATGTCCACCGTATTGGCCGCACCGGTCGTGCAGGGCAAAGTGGTCATTCGATCAGTCTGGCCTGTGAGGAGTACGCACTTAACCTGCCTGCAATCGAAGCCTATACTGGTCACAGCATTCCCGTGAGTAAATACAACAGCGATGCCCTGCTGGACGATCTGCCAGCCCCCAAACGCCTGCCACGTCGCGGAAGTGGCCACCAACATGGTTCTCGTCGTAACTTTGGTTCACGCCGTGGTAGTTCACTGCGCAGTAGCCATAAGCGCCCAGGTTAGCCCACGATGAGCACAGCCAACCCGCTGTATGCAGCCATTGATTTAGGCTCGAACAGTTTCCACATGTTGGTTGTGCGTGAATTGGCGGGGGGCATTCAGGTATTGGCGCGAGTCAAACGTAGAGTGCGCTTGGCCGCTGGGCTGGATGCTAATAACCAGCTCTGTCTGCAAGCGATGCAGCGCGGTTGGCAATGCCTGGCGCTGTTCTCTGAATATTTGCGTGATATTCCTGCCGCACAACGTCGCATCGTGGCAACAGCCACCCTGCGCCAAGCAGGGAATGCCGATGCTTTTCTGCGTACCGCAGAAACCATCCTCGGTTGCCCAATCAACCTGATCAGTGGAGAGGAAGAAGCGCGCTTAATCTATCGTGGTGTCGCTTATACCACCAGCGGCTCTGATCAGCGCCTGGTGATCGACATCGGTGGTGCCAGCTCAGAACTGATTGTCGGCACGGGCACACAAGCCCATCAACTGTATAGTCTGCCGATGGGCTGCGTTACCTGGCTACAACGCTTTTTTGCTAACGGTGAGTTACACGCCCACCACTTTGCCGCCGCAGAACACGCCGCCGGTGAGCTAATTCGACCTGTCGCCACTGCGCTACGGCAACATGGTTGGCAAGTTTGTGTCGGTGCTTCTGGTACCATGCAAGCGTTACAGCAAATTGCCTCAGCACAAGGCATCGATGGCGCCATCACCCGCACTCAGTTGCAGCAGTTAAAACAGGCGGTGATTGCCTGTGGTCAGTTGGCTACACTCAATATTACCGGTCTCAGTGTTGAACGCACCCAAGCATTTCCCAGTGGGCTGGCAATACTTATCTCTATTTTCAATGAGCTAAACATTGACAGCATCACACTGGCTGGTGGTGCGCTACGGGAAGGCTTGCTGTATGAGATGTTACAGTTGCCACTCGAACAGGGCGTTCGCCACCGCACGTTAGTTTCGCTACAGCATCGTTACCTGCTGGATAGTGCTCAGGCGGCACGAGTGAGCCAATTGGTAGCCAACTTTTGCCAGCAACTGGCAGCGGTCTGGCCGGTTGATAATGCCAGCCGTGAGTTGCTCGATGCAGCCTGTCTGATACACGAAATCGGGTTAAGCATCGATTACCGTCAAGCACCACAACATGCCGTGTATCTGCTTCATCACCTGGATCTTCCCGGTTTCACTGCTGCAGAAAAAAAACTGTTAGCCAGTTTGCTTGGCAATCAGCGCGATGCGCCAGATCTAGCACCACTGCAACAGCAGCAACGGCTACCTGTCATCACTGCGCAGCGTCTCTGTCGTTTGCTACGTCTGGCGATCATCTTCGCCAGCCTACGCCGTGATGACAGTTTGCCAACAATACAACTTCACGCCGATGACGAACTGCTCCAGGTGAGGTTACCGAATGGCTGGCTGGCAGCCCACCCGCTACGCGCACAGGCTCTAGCACAAGAGTGTGAATGGCAACTCCAGGTTGACTGGCCACTGCAACTGCAAGAGTGAGATGCAAGATAACGCAATCAGCACAGTGCCGGTTAGCTGTTGCCCTTGGCTTTCGCTAACATCGCCCGCACACTGGCAAGATGGGCTTTCCCTTTATCTACCCGCTCCTGTGCACTGACCACCTTGCGTTCATTCTCCCACTGTAAATCATCCTGTGGCAGTTCAAGCAAGAAACGGCTCGGTTCCGGCCGCACCAGTTCACCATACTGTCGTCGTTCACGGCATAGGGTGAAAGTCAGTGCCTTTTGTGCCCGAGTAATACCGACGTAGGCCAAACGCCGTTCTTCGTCGATATTCTCCTCATCAATGCTACTTTGGTGTGGCAACAGTCCCTCTTCCATACCAATCAAGAACACATAGGGAAATTCAAGCCCTTTCGAGGCGTGTAGTGTCATCAATTGCACTTGGTCCAACGCTTGATCACTCTCACCACGCTCCATCATGTCACGCAGGGTGAAGCGAGTGACCACTTGGGTCAGTGTCATCGGTTCATCTAACTCACTGCCTGCCAGCATTTCACTCATCCAGCCAAACAGTGTGTTGACATTTTTCATCCGCATTTCTGCTGCTTTCGGGCTTGGTGACGTCTCAAACAACCAACTTTCATAGTCGATACCGTGGATCAGATCACGGATTGCGCTCACCGCTTCACGCTCTACTCGCTGTGCAATTTCCTCTAGCCAGCGGGTAAAACTGGTCAATGCCTGTAACCCTCGTCCACTCAGATGTTGCTCCAACCCAAGATCAAAGCTGGCTCTAAACAGGCTTTTATTGCGTAAATTCGCCCACTCTCCGAGTTTCTGTAGTGTTGCTGGGCCAATCTCTCGTTTTGGTGTGTTAACAATGCGCAAGAAAGCACTGTCATCATCTGGGTTGGTCAATACACGCAGATAAGCCAGCAGATCTTTGATCTCTGGGCGTGAGAAAAACGAAGTACCACCAGAAATTTTGTAAGGGATACGGTTTTGAATCAGCACCTTCTCAAACAGGCGCGATTGATGGTTACCACGGTAGAGGATCGCGTAGTCGGCATACTGTGTTTTGTTGATAAAATGGTGGGCAATCAGCTCCCCCGCCACACGCTCAGCTTCATGCTCTTCATTGTTGGCGCTAATCACCTTGAGCGGTTCACCATAGCCGAGGGTTGAAAAGAGCTTTTTTTCAAACAAATGCGGATTATTCGCGATCAGGATATTGGCGGCCTTCAAGATCCGTTCACTGGAGCGGTAGTTTTGCTCCAACTTAATCACCTGAAGTTGTGGAAAATCCTGTTTGAGCAGTTCCAGATTCTGCGGCCGCGCACCACGCCAGGAGTAGATCGATTGATCATCATCACCCACCACGGTAAAACGTGCTCGTTCACCAACCAGCAACTTGACCAACTGATATTGGCTGGTGTTAGTGTCCTGATACTCATCCACCAGCAGGTAACGAACTTTCGCCTGCCAGCGTTCACGCACACGCTCATCACGCCTCAGCAACAACGTCGGCAGTGAAATCAGATCATCAAAATCCAGCACATTGCAACTTTTCAAATAATCATCATAAAGTTGATAACAGTGAGCAAACAGCTTGTCGCGCGGCGACTGAGCATCGGCCATCGCTTCCACTGGGCTGAGTAAGTCATTTTTCCAGTTCGAGATACAGGTCGTCAGTTGTGCGATTAAGGTATTATCGTTTTCCAGCCACTTTTCCGTCAGCTCTTTCAGCGTCGCTAGCTGGTCCTGATCATCAAACAGCGAGAAGTTGGCTTTCATTGCCAAAGCCGCGTGCTCACGCTTGATAATTTCCAATCCTAAGGTGTGAAAAGTGGAAATGGTCAAACCGCGCGCCTGCTGCCGTTCAAGGGTGTGTGCCACCCGCTCTTTCATTTCTCGTGCCGCTTTGTTGGTAAAGGTGACGGCAACAATATGGCGTGCCTGGTAGCCACACTGCTGGATCAAATAGGCTATTTTTTGCGTGATCACGCGTGTTTTACCAGAACCGGCCCCGGCCAGAACCAGGCACGGGCCAGTGACAAATTCGACGGCTTGTTGTTGGCTGGAATTTAATCGCATCGCAATTACTGACTCAATCTCGCTTAATCGGGGCGAGGATTGTAGCAGAAAGCACCAACAAGGGTGACCTTGGCTCACTGCTCCAGCCAATAATTTGCGCACACATGACAGCATTCAGCAGCAAAAACCGTCAAACCATGCCGGCAGGCCAGAAAGAGGATTTACAGCGTTAACCGCAACCGTTAGATTGGAGGCATCTACGCATCAAGCATACCGAACAGGATAGCTATGAATTATCAAAATGACGATTTACGCATTAAACAGATAAAAGAGCTTTTACCCCCCGTAGCGTTGCTGGAAAAATTTCCTTCCTCTGAGGCAGTGATCAAAACTGTCGCCCAGGCACGCGATGCCATCCACCAGATCCTGCGTGGCAATGATGATCGCCTGCTGGTGGTGATCGGCCCCTGTTCAATACATGATCCCCAAGCGGCAAAAGAGTATGCTGCACGCCTGCTCAAACTGCGTCAGGAATTGAATGGTGAGCTAGAAATTGTGATGCGTGTCTACTTTGAAAAACCGCGCACTACCGTTGGTTGGAAGGGTTTGATCAATGATCCACATATGGATAATAGCTGCGAGATCAACCAGGGGCTGCGGTTAGGGCGTAAGCTGCTACTCGATATTAATGAAATCGGCTTACCTACCGCCGGTGAATTCCTTGATATGATCACGCCACAATACCTTGCCGATTTAATGAGTTGGGGGGCGATCGGTGCGCGAACCACCGAGTCGCAGGTACACCGTGAGCTGGCTTCTGGGTTATCCTGCCCGGTCGGTTTCAAAAATGGTACCGATGGCACGATCAAAGTCGCCATTGATGCGATTAATGCGGCAGGTGCGCCACACTCGTTCCTGTCTGTGACCAAGTGGGGACACTCCGCGATCGTCAGCACCAGTGGTAACAAAGATTGCCACATCATTCTGCGCGGTGGAAAAGAGCCAAACTACAGTGCAGAACATGTCAAAGCGGTCACCGCTGGCTTGGTAAAAGCGGGCCTACCCGCTCAGGTGATGATTGATTACAGTCACGCCAATAGCTGCAAACAGTTTAAAAAGCAGCTTGAGGTCAATGCCGATGTCTGCCAGCAACTGCGCAGTGGTGAAAAAAGCATTATCGGCGTGATGATTGAGAGCCATCTGGTCGAAGGCAACCAGAACCTCGAAAGCAATGAGCCACTGGTCTACGGCAAAAGCGTTACCGACGCCTGCATCGGTTGGCAAGACAGTGAGCAGGTTCTACGCGAACTCTCCGCCGCCGTTAAAGCGCGCCGTGCGCGATAACATGCTGGCTGAGCTAGCGTTGCAGCACACCCGCATTGATCACTACTGTACACATTGTGCTGCTGATATCCGTGCTGCTAATACAATCCTGAGCCGTTAATCGGTCATAGGCCCACAAATGGTTTATTGTGGGCCTACTCGGTGACGCTAGGCTTATCACTCACTACCACTGGCCTCAAACTCCATTGCTTAGCAATCACACCGTCGGCTACTGGCAGCATAACTCTGGGCTGCGAGCAAGATAGCCCACTCAGTCGAGTTTGACACCAATCCGACGAGCCACTGCTTCATAGGCCTCAATCAACCCACCCAGGCTCTGGCGGAAACGATCTTTGTCCATCTTCTCTAGCGTATTTTTATCCCAAAGGCGGCTACCATCCGGTGAAAACTCATCACCCAACACCACCTCACCTTTGAATAGGCCAAATTCCAGTTTGAAATCAACCAGAATCAAACCAGCCTGATCAAACAGTTTGCTCAGCACGTCATTGGCCTGATAAGTCAGCTCGCGCATACGCGCCAAGTGTGCTTTGCTCACCCAACCGAAAGTCTCACAATAGGACTCATTCACCATCGGATCATGCATTGCGTCATTTTTTAAAAACAGATCAAACAGGGGAGGGTTGAGTAACGTACCTTCAGGGATACCGAGACGTTTTACCAATGAGCCAGCAGCACGGTTACGGATCACACACTCAACCGGCACCATCTCCAGTTTTTTCACCAAAACCTCAGTGTCTGACAGCAACCGCTCCATTTGAGTCGGAATACCGGCTTGTGCCAGTTTCTCCATAATGAAGTGGTTGAATTTATTATTCAGCATCCCCTTGCGTTCAAACTGTTCAATGCGCTGCCCATCCAGAGCTGAAGTATCGTTACGGAATTCCAGCACCAACAGATCTGGGTTTTCGGTAGTGTAAACAGTTTTTGCTTTTCCACGATACAACTCAGCCAGTTTTTGCATTTTAGATACTCCAATTGAAGTTTTATACTGTTCGGCTCGTCACAGATGTGCGTCCGTATCAATAAGCACGCGCGTACCAGCAATATCAGCGCACGCTTGCCAACATACTTTGCGCACATATTCTGCCAAAGCCACCACGCAAACGATACCGTTTTGGCAAAACAAAAAGGGGCGTTAGCCCCTTTTTATTTCTCTGTCACTCTAGAGTGCCGCTGTCAAACGCGGCTTGCAGCGCCGCCAGCAAGGCATCATTTTGTGATAATGTTAGGGTTTTTCCTTTTTCATCAAAGAATTGAACGCTAGTCCGGTTATTCAAATCACCCAATTGCAACTTATAGTTGCCGCTCTCCAACTGCGGATCCGCGACACCTAATGCACGCCATTCACTCTCCGTCAGCGGGTTATAGGTCAGATTTAAGCTGGCGTCAGAACGACTACGGTTACGCACCTGCATACCCAGTTTTTCCAGTGCGGCTGGCAAACGTTCCCATACCACGCTGTAGGGAGCGCGCACAATCAACAGCGGTAAACCGGTGTCATCAGCACCACTCTGCAAGCTTAAACGTTCCGCACTGCGACTTTCAGCGCTTGCTCCCAGACTATTCTGATTCTCTAATCCCTCAAGAATGCTATTCATCATCATACTGGTGTAACGCTGCACTTCAGCAGCCGCGATCACACTCTGCCCCTGCTGACGCAGTTCCAGGCTTCTCACCATCAGCACCTGCTGATAGCCCTGCTGCTGCACGCTGATTTGATAACGGCCTTCATGTGGATGATCCTCATCCAGGCGATCCCATTGCACCCAATCAGTGGTTAACGTCTGATTACCATTATCACGCGCAGCAACCGGCACATCCTTCAGTGTCAACAGATGGGTGATGCGTGACCATAAATTCTGGTTCTGTGCCGTATTTTCAAACAGCAGCGTCGCACTACCATTAGCATATTGCGCACGAGAACCACTGAGCAGCGCCAGTGGCTGTAGTGGTGGTCGAATATCGAGCTGCTTACCGACCGCACCCGTTGCGGTCATTGGCGGCACATTGTAGCCACTATTCGCTGCAGGTAAGGTTATCCCCGCTGGCGCCACCAATGGTTTCAATGGCGGCGCATTCAGATAATCCTCATTACCGATGACCTGGCGTTTATATTGCTGATCAGAAGAACAAGCCGCTAGCATCGCCAGCGCTAAACCAACGGCTGTTGTTAACACCGTTTTTTGCAATGAACAAGTCATCAAATCTCCCTAACAGTTACAGCAAGCCCACGCTTTTCAACGCACGCTCGACGACAGGGCGAGCGGTATCGCTCAACGGTGTCATGGGTAGACGCACGGTGTCATCGGTTATTAACCCTAACACCTTGCAGGCCCACTTCACCGGAATTGGGTTTGCCTCAATGAATAGATCTTGATGCAGAGGCATCAAGCGTTGATTTAAACGGCGAGCTTCAGCGAAATTACCCGCTGCTGCCAAGCGACAAAGTTCGGCCATTTCAGCGGCAGCCACATTGGCTGTGACCGAAATCACTCCTTTACCCCCCAGTTGCATAAAGTCCGCGCAACTGGCGTCATCACCACTCAGTAATACAAAATCTTTATTATCCAGCAATACTTGGATTTGGCTGACACGGCTCAAGTTCCCCGTCGCCTCTTTCACAGCAACAATATTTTTGATATTGGCTAACCGTGCAATGGTTTCAGGCAGCATGTCACACCCGGTACGTGATGGCACGTTGTAGAGGATCTGCGGTAATTCGCTGCTTTCGGCAATCGCCTTAAAATGTTGATAGAGTCCTTCCTGAGTAGGTTTATTGTAGTAAGGTGTCACAGTAAGGCAACCTGCCACCCCGGTATTACTGAAACGCTGGGTCAGCGAAATCGCCTCACTGGTTGCATTCGCTCCAGTCCCGGCGACCACAGGAATACGGCCGTCAGCCAGCTCTACGGTCTGTAATACCACATCAATATGCTCATCATGAGCGAGTGTGGCAGACTCACCGGTAGTACCGACGGAGACAATCGCCGCAGTACCACTGGCCACATGATAATCAATCAGTTTTTTTAGGCTAGCACGATCAACCGCACCTTTGCTGTCCATCGGCGTAACCAGTGCAACAAGACTTCCCGTAAACATTCGCAATCCCCTCCACAAACAAGTCACTCATGGTACTTTTGACACCCATCTAAAAGCAAGCAAACAACGTGTTATCAGCGCTTGGCAGGCCGTTTTTTTTATGTTTACCTTGGTAACCCCATTTTGCACGATAGGAAGTCGCATGTTATCTAACCCAGATCAGCACTATCTTGTGATCACTGCCCTTGGTGCTGCTCGTCCAGGCATTGTTAATACCATCACACGTCATGTCAGCCACTGTGGATGCAATATCGAGGATAGTCGTCTGGCTATGCTAGGTGAGGAATTTACCTTTATCATGCTGCTCTCTGGCAGTTGGAATGCCATCACTACGATTGAGTCCACGCTGCCGCAAAAAGGCGCTGAACTAGAGTTATTGATTGTGATGAAACGCACGAATTCACAACAAAGACCTGCTGTTCCGGTTTCTGTTTGGGTACAGGTTAGTGTAAAAGACTCACCGCACATTGTTGAGCGCTTTACTGGCCTGTTTGATTCATGTCAAATGAGCATTGCAGAGTTGGTGTCACGCACTCAACCCGCAGCAGACGAGCAGCCCTCTCAGCTCTATATTCAGATCACGGCACATAGTTATGGCAATCATGATGTGTCAAATATTGAACAGACTTTTTATCGCCTCTGTACAGAATTAAATGCGCAAGGCAGTATTAACGTTGTGAACTATCCGCAGCACGATGAGAAAGAGGGAGAGTAGCGATGGCTCCATTAAAAACCGGTGATATTGCACCGAAATTCAGTTTGCCCGACCAAGATGGCGAAGAGATCAGTCTTACTGATTTCCAAGGACAGCGCGTACTGGTTTACTTTTACCCCAAAGCCATGACACCGGGTTGTACTGTGCAAGCCTGTGGATTGCGTGACAACATGGCTGAGCTGAAAAAAGCGGGCGTTGAAGTACTCGGTATCAGCACCGACAAACCAGAAAAACTGTCACGCTTTGCCGAAAAAGAGTTACTAAACTTTACCTTGCTTTCTGATGAAGACCATCAGGTTGCACAGCAGTTTGGCGTCTGGGGAGAAAAGACATTTATGGGCAAAACCTACGATGGCATCCATCGCATCAGTTTCCTGATCGATGTCAATGGCACCATCGAAAAAGTGTTTGATGATTTTAAAACCAGCAATCACCACGAAATTGTACTGAATTATCTGCACGCCAAATAATTCAGCTTCAACATCAGCGCCAAGTCTGACAACTGACAGGCTTGGCGCTGGCGGATGGTACTGAACGACTTCGTACTGGACTGATTCGTTCTGAACTGATTAGCACCTAACCACTGCCCACCCGACAGTTGCCCGATGGACAGCGATAGCTATCAACGTTGTCGATACGTTTACTCCGCCGGCTGCGCCGTATCAGGCCAGGCGTGGATCACAGCTTTCACCAAGGTCGCCAGTGGGATCGCAAAAAAGACGCCCCAAAATCCCCACAGCCCACCGAAGATCACCACAGCCAGAATGATCACTAACGGATGTAGATTAACCGCCTCCGAAAACAGCAACGGCACCAGCAAATTACCGTCCAGCGCTTGGATCACCAGATAGGCGATCACCAGCGTCCAAAAATCAGCCCCCACTCCCCACTGAAACAGTGCCACTGCCACCACCGGGATGGTCACCAGCACCGCACCGATATAAGGCACCAGCACCGAGAACCCGACCAGCACCGCCAACAACAGCGAATAGCGCATCCCAAGGAAAGTGAACAGCAAATAGCTCACACCACCGACAATCACCATCTCCAATGCTTTGCCGCGAATGTAGTTGGTGATCTGCTGGTTCATCTCCACCCACACTTTCCCCGCCAAACCTCGGTTACGTGGCAATACCTGCCTGACTGCATCGATCATCTGCTCTTTATCTTTGAGCAGAAAAAACACCATCAACGGCACCAAGATCGCGTAGATACCTAACGTTAACAGCCCCACCAGTGAAGCAAGCGAAAACTTCACCACTGACTCACCCACACTGGCCAACCGACTACGCAGATTATCGATCACCATATCGATAATGCCGGCATCAACCAAAGCAGGATAGCGTTCTGGTAGCGTCACCGCATAGTTGTAGAACTGGTTAAGCATATTGGGTAGATCGGCAACCAAGTTAATACCTTGCCGCCAGGCAGTCGGTGCAACAAACAGCACCAGCAACAGCGCAACACCACCAAACAGCAACAGCACAATAGTCGCAGCCCAAGTGCGTGAACCGACCAAGCGTTGCAGACGTGCTGTCGGCCATTCAAGCAGATAAGCCAACACCACTGCCACCAGCAGCGGTGCCAGAATCGCATGCATAAAATAGAGGATACCAAATCCAGCCAGCAGGATAAGCAACAAGGCGATGGCTTGCGGGTCAGTGAAACGGCGCCGATACCACTGTAACAGTACTTCCAACATCAGAGCTTGCTCCTTACAACATCAATCAAAGTAAGGTCTGTGTTCCTTTATACAGCCCACCCAATATAACCAGATATAAAACCGTTGCTGCCGCTACACGACAGCAACCTGACACAATTTTACACTGTGGAAACGTTTCATTGTCGAATCTGGCTCACTATGATGTAACAGTGCTGCTATGCACAGTCTGGTATCATTTGACCACATCATACTTGTAGGTGCTCATCTTAGCGCCTACTGATTGTACTGAAGAGTATCACAATGCAGAAGAACTCTTATTGTATGTTGAGGTCTTAGCTGTTATCGACTCACCGCTCGGGCAGATAACACGACCTCTCTGCGTCTAATCATTCCAGGAACAATGCTGAGTGAACTCATCAGCATTGGCCCAATTGCCGCCCAGCAACCCGACTCACTTCTTGGCGGACAGTTAACAATTTACTTTTGGGGAGCTATTTGATGATAAGCACCAAATTATCTAAAACCAGATTAGCCCTGGTTCTGGCCTGTTCACTGTATGCCTATCCTGCCTGC
The DNA here is from genome assembly GCF_004011885.1 of Serratia microhaemolytica. Classification (GTDB taxonomy): domain Bacteria; phylum Pseudomonadota; class Gammaproteobacteria; order Enterobacterales; family Enterobacteriaceae; genus Serratia_G; species Serratia_G microhaemolytica. Next base: position 30,073 of record NZ_SBEF01000021.1, read on the forward strand.
ACAGTACAGGCTGCCTCATCCAACGCACTACCCGATATCGGCACTGCAGCCGGCACCACGCTCAGTATTGCTCAAGAGATCACCATGGGTGATTTTTATGTCCGACAGCTAAGAGCTGGCGCCCCGCTGATCGATGATCCGCTATTAACACAATATATTAATAAACTGGGTAGCCGATTAGTCTCCAATGCCGATTCAGTACACACCCCGTTCCAGTTTTTTCTGGTACGCAACGACGCAATCAACGCATTCGCCTTCTTTGGCGGTAACGTAGTGTTACACTCTGCTCTGTTTCGCGAAAGCGACAATGAAGATCAGCTCGCTTCGGTACTCGCCCATGAGATCTCGCACGTAACTCAGCGCCATTTAGCACGTGCGATGGAAGATCAGCAACGCAACGCACCATTGACCTGGGTCGGTACACTGGGTTCAGTACTACTGGCGATGGTAAACCCAACACTTGGCATGGCAGCGCTGACCGGCACACTGGCTGGCGCGCAACAGGGGATCATCAGTTTTACCCAAGCCAACGAACAAGAGGCTGATCGTATTGGTATGCAAATCCTGCAACGTGCCGGTTTTGATCCGAAGGGAATGCCTGACTTCCTACAAAAACTGGCTGACCAATCGCGCTACAGCTCAAAACCACCAGAGATGCTGCTCACCCACCCGCTGCCGATGAGTCGCCTCGCTGATACGCGCAACCGCGCCAACCAGATGCCGGTCTCACCGACGCAACCCAGCCAAGACTACCTGCTCGCCAAAGTGCGTGCGATCGGGCTATACAGTGCCGCCAGTCCGAGCCTACAGCGAACCTTGCTGGAGAGTTACAGCCAGGGCAACACCAAACAGCAGTTGGCCGCGCAATATGGGCGCGCATTGATGCTGTACAACCAACAAAAATATGACCAAGCACGCGCCATCATTACTCCATTGCTGGCCAAAGACAGCAAAAATGTCTGGCTGCTTGATCTCATCACCGATATTGACCTGGCACAGAACAAAACCGCTCAGGCAGTCAACCGTCTAGAGGCAGCAAATGCGGCACAAAGCAACAACCCTGTGCTGATCCTTAACCTGGCAAATGCCTACCTGGCCGCCAACCAGCCGGCTGCAACATCACGCCTGCTAAATCGCTACACCTTTGCCAACCCACGTGATCCGAACGGCTGGGAACTGCTGGCAAAAGCCAGCGCAGTGCAAGGGCTACGTGACGAAGAGTTGGCTGCCCGTGCCGAAAGTTTGGCACTGGTTGGACGACTCGATCAAGCGATTGAGTTACTGAGCAATGCCAGCGCATTACAAAAACTGGGCAGTTTGCAACAGGCACGCTACGATGCCCGCATCGACCAACTACGCCAACTGCAAAAGACTTTCAGTAAATTCCAGCAAACCTGATAACCAAGGAGCGATCAGCATGAAGCCTGTCACTATCTATCACAATCCGCGCTGTTCAAAGAGCCGTGAAACACTGGCACTGCTCGAACAGCAGCAGATTGAACCGAATGTGATCCTGTATCTGGAGACACCGCCCTCAGTGGCAGAATTGCAAGCGCTGCTCAAGGCACTCAATTTTCAGTCAGCCCGCGAGTTAATGCGTCAGAAAGAGTCGTTATACAGCGAGCTAAAACTGGCAGATAACAGCCTGACCGAACAGCAACTGTTGAGCGCACTGGCCGCCCACCCAAAGCTGATCGAACGCCCAATTGTAGTGAAAGAGGGGCGAGCCCGTCTTGGTCGTCCCCCTGAACAGGTGTTGGAGATCCTCTAAACCTCGTCACAAACTGCGCGCTGCTCGGCGCGCAAGTTCGCCTCATCACACGCAATACCAAACATCCCATCAACTTAACGCACTCGACGTGTCGATCGCGACTGGCGCTTTGGCTGTTTCTCTGCCGCCTTCGCGGCAGACTTTAACGCCGCCAAATGGGCTTTATCTGCCGCAGGCACCGCGCGCTGCTCAATCGGAAATACCGGCAACGCTGCCAACAACCGGGCACCGTAGCTCTTGGTCAAGAGCCGCCGATCGTAAATCACAATCTCACCCACACACTGGTGGCTGCGGATCAAACGCCCGACCTGCTGGATCAGACTGAAACTGGCACTCGGCAAACTCTGCACTTCAAATGGGTAACGGTTACGCGACTTCAGCCACTCACCTTCGGTAATGATCACCGGATTATCGACCGGCGGAAAGCTGATCTTGTGAATATGCACCTGAGTCAACAGCTCGCCCTTAAGATCCAGCCCCTCAGCAAACGACTGTAAACCGACCAACACACTGGCACTACCGCCAGCAACTCGCTTGCGGTGCTCTTCCACGAGCCGGTAACGCGGCTGATCACCCTGCACCAACAGCATTAGACGCAGATCGCTGACATAACTGAGAAACGTTTGCATCGCACGCTGACTACTAAACAAGATCAACATCCCTTTATGCTGACCGCTGGCCTGCTCAGCACGGAAAAAGCGCGCCATCTCTTCCAAATGCTGCGCCTCATTGGCTAATGCCGGCTCAAAACGCATCTCAGGGATGATAATTTTCCCCTGGCTAATATGATTAAATGGCGACTCCAGCACCTGAAAGCGATCACCAGCATCCTGATCCAACCCGGTCAGCTCACTCAACCGCGCAAAGCTATTCAGTGAACGCAACGTCGCAGAAGTGATCACCACATGCGGCACTTTACGCCACAGCAACTTCTCCAACTGCTCACTAACCCGAATACCGACACAGTGCAGATAAAGATGGTGATTATCATCATGGCGCTCACGCGTGATCCATTTTGAGATCGGCGCACCAGAACACTGCTCCATCGCAGCTAGACGAAACAGTTTGCACATCGCCTGCAGATAGCCCTGTGCACGGCTCATCTGCAAAATAGCACGCTGCAAACGCAACATATCGTGCTTACCGGTCAGTTCACTCAGCGTATCAAGCAGAAACTCAACCAACCCCAACAAGCCATCACTCAGCTTATACAACCGGGCACAACTCTCCAGCAGCGCTGGTGGTAGCTCCCCCAGCGCAAAACGGTATTCCGCCTCGCTATGATCGGCCGGTAAATAACTGCTGAGCTGTTGCTCAAACTGCTGTAACAACTGCTGCAACTCTTCACAATGATTTTTCAACCGTTCACTGTTCGCCAAACGCGGTGGATTTTTCGGCTGAAACTGCGTCATGCACTGCTCAATCTGGCGCACCACCAGATCGAGTTGTAACTGCACCCAGACGGCAGTAATTTCACCGTCAATCTCCAGCGCATCACGTGCCACTTCCGGCAAATGGTGGCCCTCATCCAACACCAGCAGCAATTGCTTGGCACTCGGCAACACCGATTCACTCTCCAGCGCCGCCATCACCAACGCGTGGTTAGTCACCACCACATCAGCGCTTTCAATCTCCTTACGCGCACTATAAAACGGACAGTCACGGAAATAATAACAGTTACGCCCCAGGCAGTTAGCCTTATCGGTACTCAACTTCAGCCACAACGTATCAGTGATCGACTGCGGGTAGTGATCGCGCAGGCCATCCCATGCCTGGCTGCTAAATGCCTGCAACAACTGTTGACACAACGCGCGCTCATCGGCGCTGGCATCGGCCTGCGGTTCATCGCTGTAGAACATCAACTGCCCCTGCCCGGGGAAATCGCTATCGAGTGCAGCCAAATTGCGCAGGCAGAGATAACGCCGACGCCCAAACGCACCGGTAAACTTGAGATCTGGGATAATCTTTTGCAACAGCGGCAGATCTTTACTGTAAATCTGATCTTGCAGCGCCACATTGGCCGTGCTCACCACCAATGGCTTGCCTTGATCACGGCCAACCGCAATCCCCGGCAACAGGTAAGAGAGCGTCTTACCCACCCCAGTCGGAGCCTCAATCGCCAGATGGCGCGGGTAATCACCAGCCAATGTTTTCGCCACTTCAGCAATCATCTGCCGCTGCGGCGCTCGCGCAACGAAACCGGGTATCTGCTGCGCTAACGCCTTATACCACTGGCCAATCTGCTGTTTCACTGCACCTGAAAGTGCCATGCTACGGTTATCTCAACAAGGTCAAATGGTTATTGAGCCTCAAACCGCAACCGGCGCTTTGATCGCGGGATGTGGGTCGTAGCCGACAATCTCAAAGTCGTCAAAGCAGTAATCAAATAGTGACGCAGGCCGACGTTTGATCACCAACTGTGGCAGTGGGCGCGGTTCGCGGCTGAGTTGCCGCTGAGCCTGCTCAAGATGGTTCAGGTAAAGATGGGTATCGCCGCCAGTCCAAACAAAATCACCGACTTGCAGATCACACTGCTGTGCCATCATGTGCAGCAGCAGAGCATAACTGGCGATATTGAACGGCAGGCCGAGAAAAATATCACACGAGCGCTGATAAAGCTGACAAGAGAGCTTGCCCTGAGCAACATAAAACTGGAAGAAGGCATGGCAAGGTGCCAACGCCATTTGATCCAGCTCACCGACATTCCAAGCGGAAACAATCATCCGACGCGAGTCAGGATCCTGCTTTATCTGTTGCAGTACCGTGCTGAGCTGATCAACCTGGCGACCATCAGCAGTTGCCCAGGCTCGCCACTGCTTACCATAAACCGGGCCCAAATCGCCATTTTGGTCTGCCCACTCGTCCCAGATAGTCACTTGGTGGTCACGCAGATAAGCGATATTGGTCTCACCGCGCAAAAACCACAGCAACTCGTGAATGATCGAACGCAGATGACACTTTTTGGTGGTCACCAGCGGAAAACCCTGCTGTAAATCGAACCGCATCTGGTGGCCAAAAATCGACAATGTTCCAGTGCCAGTGCGGTCTGCTTTAGCGGTGCCCTCATTGAGCACCTTATTCATCAGTTCTAGATACTGCTGCATGTTTCTCAACCATCGCGGTTACTGTTTACGGCCACGGTAGGCCCACACCATCATCACAACACCGGCAATCACCATCGGCACCGACAGGATCTGCCCCATACTGATCGCTCCCTCAAACAGACCAAGCTGCGCATCTGGCTGACGGAATAGCTCAACAATGATCCGGAACAGCCCATAGCCGATCAGAAACAGTGCCGACACTGCACCCAGTGGGCGCGGCTTAGCAATAAACAGATTCAGAATGATAAACAACACCACTCCCTCAAGCAGCAGTTCATACAACTGTGATGGGTGGCGCGGCAGTACGCCATACTGGTTTAACAACGGCAGCCAGCGCTGCGGATCAGCCGTAGCCAGCGCAATATCGGCAGCACGCGAAGAGGGAAAGAGCATCGCCCAAGGGGTCTCTGTGGTGACACGCCCCCACAACTCACCGTTGATAAAATTGCCCAAACGCCCAGCACCCAGACCAAACGGCACCAGTGGTGCGATAAAATCAGCAATCTGTAAAAACGTGCGTTTAGTGCGTCGTGCAAACCAAAACATCACTAAAATCACACCCAGCAGGCCGCCGTGGAACGACATGCCACCATCCCAGACTTTGAACAGATAGAGGGGGTTTTCCAGAAACTGTGCCCAACCGTAAAACAGCACATAGCCGACTCGTCCGCCGACAAACACCCCCAAGAAACCGAAGTAGAGCAGATTCTCCACTTCGTCTTTGCGCCAGCCACTGCCCGGCTTGTTAGCGCGACGTACCGCTAGCCACATAGCAAACACAAAACCGACCAGATACATCAAGCCATACCAGTGCAGCGAGAGAGGGCCGAGCGAGAAAATGACCGGATCAATATTAGGAAATGCCAAATAGTTACTGTTCATCGATTACCCGTACACTGAATGATTTTCCCGCAGATCGGGAGCTAACAGTAGCGCATGATAGCATATCCTCACGCTCTGCAAGCTAGTTCAGCTTGCTGCTTTTTTTACTCCGGCTGGGGTTAGCCAGCCAGTGCCACAACTTTCTCCTTTTTTATCTTGACTGATGCAAGCAAGCTCTTTATGTTTGATTTTGAATAAAAATAACTTATTAATTAAACGAATAAGCGTTACCACTAATCAGCAAAGGAGATGAATGCATTGTGACTCGATCAATAAATTACCAAGGGAAATCGGTTATTTGTAAAGGTGATATCACCACCACAGGAGGTTACGTATTAGAGGGTACCCCGGATGGCAGTTATATTTGCGATGGTTTGCCGATCGCTCTGAAAGGACACAACGTTTCTTGCCCCGCCTGCGATAGCATCGGGGTGATTGCTGAAGGGGTAGCTGGGTTAGATTTTAATAATATTCCAGTGGCATTAGAGGGACATATGGTTGCTTGTCGGTGCCCGCCAGGTAGCCACCGCCTGATAGCTAAGAGTACGCCCGGAGCCACCACCTCGGCAGCTACTGGATATCAATGCAGCCTGTCATCCACTGCTCATCCTATCCCTGTACAAACTTCAGCCACTGCGGCCTATCAACACAGTATGTCACCGGCTCAGCACGCACCAGCAGCAGATACTGCATCACTGCAAGCGCGATTAGCCCAACAATCTACAGCCATGACCTCTGCCCCAGTACAAAAGGTCTGCCGTTATTGCCTCAGAGACATTGAGCTAGGCAACGCCTGTACTGCCAGCTTCCACTCCGTCATCAGGGAATCTATCGATGCAGGCCATAATATCAACGGCGTATTTCAGGCACTCTGTACATTCTATGTTGAGCATTTTGATATTTGGCAAAATAAACATGTCAGCAAAATGTTTTCTGACTTACATGATGTGGTGGGTAAGAATTTTGATTCATTATCGAGCACGGATAAGAAAAGGTTTTTTATTTTAATAGACCGACAAGTAAAAACGAATTTTTATGGTTTAATGTATAACCATGATAAACGAGATCCCAGTTATGGCGAGCATGAATATAATTATGATAAAGTGCAACATCTGATTGCTGGATTGTGGTTGGGTTCTAAATACAGCTACAGTACAGGATTAATGACAGCTTGGGCGGTGGAAAAGATAGACACTTATAAAGTTGTTTGGGGTGAGTTGACTGGGACCAGAAAGCGACACCACATTGGTTTTGACTGGTACGACTATGCTTTTACTGTCGCAGGGGCTGCCTTGGGTCATTTACTTTCAAGCGTTGAAGCGCAGCGTTGTCTAAAAGATCTTACTCTGTTTGCCAGTGGTGCAGCAAAGTTTGACTCATTTTATACTCCACCAAAGTTGAATTACCTAGGCATAGGAAAAATAGATCCTGTGTTTCCTGTAACGGGTGGTAATTCAGAACAGATAGAGAGATCACTCGATGTTATCTTCAAGACTTTCTAAGCTACTTATCTTTTTTGCTATTTTATTGGCGATTGTTTCTTTTCTAAGAAGTGATTTTATCGTTCATTATTTAGAGAGATCTGCAATACATGATAAATTTTCAGTTTTAATTAAAGTTTGGAACGATAACGGCTTAACAATAGATACAGTAAAATTTGATGATAGCGAGGCAACAATAGCAGAAAGGGAAAAACAAGCGCAACTACAACGAGCTACCGGAGAACGAAAACGTTGGTATTTAAAAGGACACAGGAAACTGACAGAGACAGAGTTGGATTGTTTAAGTAACCATTTATTTTCCACTGTTATTCTAGAGGGGTATCTCGACATCATTTGCGACTATGATGGTAAGATTATCTATATTTACTAAACCTTACTTTGCCCTACCAAGAGGCAACATCACGACCATTTTTTAACCAAAAACAGCATTTGACCTGATCGCGTGGTTATGTTCTTCCCGTTATCAAAGCAAAAGAACTGTCTCGCTCCTCCCCCTGCAAAGGGGGAGGTTGGGAGGGGGTTATTGCAACATAATCAAATGCTTTAAGCCCCCCCCTACCCCTTCCCTTATCAAGGGAAGGGAACTGTCTAGCTTCACCCGTTGTAACGCAGGACAAACACACGGGTGTAAATTTTTATACTAAATTATCAATGGGTTGACTATATCCAACCAATCATCGGCTAAAAAACGTTCGGAGATACCATCAGTCCAATGTCGGGTTCATCGAGCTGAGATCAAACGGTGTGATCTGGTAGACAAAATAATTCAGCCAGTTAGAAAACAGCAGGTGCCCGTGACTGCGCCAAGAGGCGACCGGCGTCAATTCAGGGTTATCGTCCGGGAAATAGTTCACTGGCACTATTGGGTTCAGACCGGCACTTTTATCACGCTGATACTCGTTTGCCAGGGTGAACTGATCATATTCCGGGTGCCCGGTGACAAACACGAGTCGCTTGTCGTGGCTGGCAAACAGATAAGCCCCACTCACTGCTGATTCTGCCAACATATCCAGGTCAGTGTACTGGCGGATGATCTCACTGGAAAAATCAGCATAGTGTGAATGCGGTGCCAAAAACTGGTGATCAAAACCACGCGTCAGCAGCGCATGAGGTTGCAGGGTCTGATGCAGGTAAACCCCTGACAGTTTGGTTTGACGCGTTCTTTTCGCAATACCATACAGCACGTTAAGTGCTGCCTGCACCGCCCAGCAGACAAACAGTGTTGAGGTAACATGCTGTTTGGCCCATAAGATCACGCGTTCAATCTGTGCCCAGTAGCTGACATCACAAAACTCAACCAACCCGAGCGGTGCGCCTGTCACAATCAGGCCATCAAAATTGTCATGCTGGATATCGTCAAAATCGCAATAAAAGGTATTGAGGTGCTCGGCCGGTGTGTTTTTCGATTCATGCTTATCGATGCGCAGCAGTTGAATGTCAATCTGCAACGGTGAGTTGGAGAGCAGGCGCAAAAACTGGTTTTCGGTCTCGATCTTTTTCGGCATCAAATTAAGAAGTAATACTTTCAATGGCCTGATACCCTGGGTGTTGGCACGTGAGGAGGTCATCACAAACACATTCTCATTGCGCAAAAAATTGACCGCAGGTAGTTCATCAGGGACACGAATTGGCATAACCGACTCCTTGCACATCCATTTAAACGTTTAGACATCTAGATGCCCGAAGATAGCTTGTTTTTCTCCGCTTGTCGAGTGTTACGCCGAATCGATTTAGATGCGATTTCAATCGGTGTGATTGCCGCTGGCCTTGGTCAATGACCGTACACAGAAACCACAGTTTGACTGCAATCACCGGGAGTCTGTGCACGGTCCAGCGGCAAGGAGACAACGAAAACAGCAGCCGTCGCATCGGCTGCTGCTCAGTTGCACGGTAGCATAATAGCAAGATGGGTTTTCACCGCCTGGCAAGTTAACGGCTTGTCGTCAGCGTGACCACCTCCGCCATCGCACCCTGTTGATCCGGTGGCGGCAAGAAGCCGCGCTGCACCAGGTAATCGAAGTAACAGAACATCAATCTGCAATCACTGGGCGCACAGGCGATCCCCGCAGGCAGCAGGCTCTGTTCGGTAAACTCGGTATCCAACAGAAGGCTGCCACCCTGTTCAATATTGGCATAGAACAGGTTTAGCATACCGGTGAACTGGGAGTGGTACGGCTTGCCCTGAAACCACAACCGATTTTCTGCCAACGCGGCTAGGTAATCATCGTTATTCATCCGTTTAATGCGATAACCGTACTGCTGCAAAAAGTCGACGATACCGTCATAGCTGAGCGGAGTTGGGTTGGTCAGATGGAATGTTTGCGATGCAAAACGGTCAATTTCCAAAATGATATGCAGTGAGGCACGCGCAACGTAATCCACTGGGCTAACATCGAAATTTTGCGGTGCGCTGAAAGTGATACCGGTTTCGACCAGCGCCCGGATCACCTCATAGTACAGCCCCTTCAGCCGTGTTTCTGTCAGTGGGTAACAGCCCGTGACGCTATCACCCCAGATATTGCCTGGGCGGGTGATCGCCCAACGCAGGCCACGTTTGCCCGCTTCATGCACCGCTAATTCAGACTCAAATTTGGTACGTGCATAGCTCATATGTTTAAAAGATTGCCCCAGATCCAGGTCGCTCTCTTTCAGTCGATAATCATCGTTAAACAACTGTCGCCCTGCAACGGTAAAGCTGGAGATGTAGAGCAGTGGCACTTTTCCCAATAGACATAACTCAATGATATTGTGCGTACCGCCAACATTGGTATCGAACAGTGCTGGGTAAGAGGCTAACAGGTTAACCCCGGCGGCACTGTGGATCACCCGGTCAACCCCTTGTGCCAGCTCGTAATAATCACTCTCGCTCAACCCCAGTAACGGTGCACTGACATCACCAACCATCGGGATCACTCGCCATAACTGCGACTGACAACGCCGCTGCGGATCATAGACATAAAGCAATTCAATCAGCCTGTTGCGTGCTTCCTGCTGATCATTAGCACGTACCAGGCAGTACACACATGCTTCCGTGGTGAGCAGGATCTCAAGCAGTAGCCTCGCCCCGAGCACCCCCGTTGCCCCGGTCAAAAAGATGTTCTCTACCCGTTGTTCTGTATTAAACATATCTATTCCTTGTCAAACAGTTAAAGGGTACCGACATGCATACCGCCATCGAGCGGGATCACGGCGGTATTGAGGTAATTTGTGTTACAACTCGCCAGAAAACCAACCACTTCAGCCACATCCTCTGCGGTTCCCCAGCGCCCAATCGGCACCAAGGAGCGCGCCAGTTTGTCTTCATCCTGCTTATCTCTGCGCCCACTGGGTAGAAACTGCTTTAACATCTCGGTATTGCAGATACCGGGAGCTATCGCGGTGACACAGATATTCAGCGGCCCCAACTCGCGCCCCCATGATTCGGTAGCCGATATCACCCCCGCTTTGGAAGCCGCATAAGCCGCACTACCTGCCGCGCCACAGATACCGGCGATCGAAGCAATATTGATAATGCGCCCATAATTCAACCGAGCCATGAAACGCGAAAACACCATCGTGCAGTTGAACGTACCGAGCAAATTGACATCCAGCACCCGTTCGGTGCTACTCAACGCGTTGTCAGACAAGCAAAAACCGCGCTCAATAATGCCGGCATTGTTGACCAGTAGCGTGATTGTCTCGCCCAAGCTGCTGCTAATCTGGTGCGCTGCCTGCTGGACCTCACTCTGTTGGGTGACATCCATCACAAACGGGTGCAGTTGCTCTGGGTGACCTAACTGATGAGCTAACTCTGTCAATCCGCTCATATTGATGTCTGTTGCCGCTACTTGATAACCAATCTGCAATAATACCTTACAGATTGCAGCCCCGAATCCACCAGCCGCACCGGTGACCACGGCAATCTGATTGCTCATACACAGCCCTCCTTGTTAAAAGTCGCATCAATAATCTCTCTGACATTGCTCATCACATGGTAAATACGCTGTTCAAACCACTGCACATCGTCCTGTGACATCAGCATATTGGCGTAAATATGTGACTGTGGAGCAAACTGGATGCCATACCGTTTCGCCGTTTCACGGATCAGATTATTGCAACGCTGCACCTGTTGCTGTGCCGCACTATCGCTCTCTGCTGCCGTCAGCACGCTCGATTGTGCATGGTACACCAGCGCGGTCGGCATCCCCTGGATCACCAGCGGCAACTCGACCTCTTGTGCCGCACTGATAAACAAGTGTGCCAGTTGGCGCGTGATATCGGCCATGCGCTGATAGCAGAGCGGATCTTGTTCGATCAGCGAATAGGTCGCTTTGATCGCCGCCAAACCGAGTGGGTAGCCATTAAAAGTACCGGCATGGAGCACCTTGTTGCGGCTGTAGAGTTCCATAATGTCACGTTGCCCAACAATCGCCGACACTGGCACCGCGCCACCGCCCAAGGCTTTACCGAATATGCTGAGATGTGGGGTTACGCCCAGCAGTTGCTGCGCACCCCCGGTGCCAACGCGCACGCCAGTCAACACCTCGTCGAAAATCAGCAAGATATTGTATTGCTCACACAGTGCCTTAGTTTTCTGCAAATAGCCCTGGAGCGGTAAAATACCACCGGCGTTGATGGCAATCGGCTCCATCAGTACCGCAGCAATCTCGCCATGATGACGCTCAATGGTGGCCGTCAGCCGATCGATATCGTTCCACGGCAACAGCAAGGATTGCTCTGCCATCACATTTGGCGCACGTCCCAAGGTATATAACCGATCCTCTGGCACCAGCTCTGGCAGTAAACTGAGGCCATCTGTAGGCAAACGACCACCGGCAATATTGTCGCTACTGCCGTGATAGTGGCCAACAAAACGGATAAAGCGTGTTTTGCCAGTAAAGGCGCGCGCCAGTCGCAGCACATTCTGTATTGCCTCGCTACCACTCAGGCAGAAGCGCACCATCTCAGCACTCGGAATATGTTTGACCAGTAGCTCACTCACCTCTAGCCCCAACTCGCAGCTCTCTACCACAGGCTGTTGATTGAGGCAGTGACGCAGCACAGCCTGATAAGCCTGGTTGTGGTGGCCGACAAACAGTGCGCCTGATTTTGCATTCAGATCAAGATGCTGATTGCCATCCAGATCCCACAAGCGGCTCTGACGTCCATAACGGAACGGCACCACCAAGGTGTGTTCTGGCTGGTTGAAATTTTCATGTACACTGCCTGGCAGCAGATCCCAGCACTTTTTATAGAACGCATGACACGCCTGCAACGAAAGCGGATCAGCCCCTGTCTGTTGCTGTGACAGCGGTGTCGATGCTGTTGGCAGCGACTGATTGCCACCATCAACGGGTGGCTGCAGAGAGTAGCTCAACGCCTGGGCCGGTACGCTTATCTGCATCAACTCCAGCAGTGCGACACGGGTAAGATATGCCGCACCGTGCATTAATAGCTGAGCCAGTTCCGCCACCCGCCGCTGCTCGACATCCGCCAGCGCACTGCCTTGCAGCCACTGATTGAGCGCGCCGAGTGCCGATCCGCACCAGATCTGATAATCCGCCGCACGTTGCGGCTCGCCACGGATCGCCCAACTGGAAGATTGGCCAAGATACCACTGAAACAGCAGTGCCATTTTTTTCTTTGGCTGCTGCTGTGCCTGGGCGATCACTTCCGCTCGGCCTCGACGCTGAAAAAATTGCTCAGTCTCGGACCAAACCTGTGCCAATGGCTGGTGAAAAATCTGCTGCTCCAGTAACGTCACCTCGCTGGCTGGCAGCGCTTCCAGGCTGTCATACTGCTTGTAGAGCGCGTAGAGTTTCTGCGCGCGAACCGGGTAGAAACTGCCCAGTTTCAGCACCTGCACTTTCGCTCCCAACTCAAACATATCTGCTGAAGGCGCTAGGGTGACATCACCGATCTGAGCACGCGCCAGCAGTTTTTTCGCACTGGCCGAAGTGCCTGCTTCTACCGTAGCTTGGTTGATCGAACCGGTGACCACATAGGCCGCACCGAGCGCAAAGGCAGCGCGCACTGCACTCGGGGTGCCGATACCGCCAGCGGCGCCGATGCGCACCCGTTGTGCCAGTTTGCCTTCACTCACCATCTGATCGCGCAACTGCACTACCGAGGCGAAAATACAGCTCAATGTGCCTTGGTCAGTATGGCCGCCAGAGTCGCCTTCAACAGTGATGTCATCTGCCATCGGCACCTGCGCGGCCAACTCTGCCTGTTCGGCACTGATCAATTGCTCTGCCACTAGCTTTTTCAACACAGCTTCCGGTGCGGGATGCAGAAAATGTTGTGCCACCTCTCGCCGTGACACCTTGGCGATAATGCGGTTAGTGCGCGTCACACTGCCATCGGCAGCGCGAGCCAGCCCCGCTGCACGGTAATAGACCAGCGCCGGACTGAGGTTTATATAGGCCGACGCTTCCACCACCGTAACGCGCTGTGCCAGACAGAGCTGAACACAGGCCATCTCCCAGGCCGGGTTACCGGGGTTGTGTAGCAAGTTGATACCAAACGTTTGATCTGGCAGTTGCTGGCGCAGGTGAGTGATCGCTTGCGTAATGCGAGCAATCTCCAGCCCACCAGCACCGAAAATCGCCAAGATATTCTGTTGCGCCAGAGCCGCGACCAGCGCTTCAGAGGCGATGCCATGCGCCATTGCTCCGGCATAGTAGGCCAATTGCACCCGATACTCGCGACAAAAGCTGGCATCCCCCAACGCACTCGCTGGCAATGCCGGCAAAATGCCAATCTGCTGAGCGCTGGCGTCTGGCAACGCGCTGCCTAACTCCGCCAAGTGAACCTCATCACCCAGTTGGATAACTTGTAACGGCTGCTGCAACTGATAGAGCGCGGCTACCCCTTGGGTTAAATAACGTCGAGGCTCTGAATGATTGGCACCCGACTGATTGATCGATAAACACAAACTCATGATCTGCTTTCCTGTGCTAAAAGTGCCGTTTGTGTGGTGGCAGGGTCTATCGCTGCTGCGTGACGGTGCCGGTAACCCGCTGCGAGGTTGTCGGCAACGCCAATGATGCTGCCGCGATAGAGGATTTCGACAATAAAACGTAACTCGATCGATGCAATGGTGCTGCCATCCGGCCAGTAACGGCAAGCGATCGATTTACAGCTCAAGCGATAGCGCAGCAATTCAGGCTGGCACTTCACTTCGCCACGGAATTTTGCTTGGTAACTGTGCTGACAGACGGTGTAACGCTGTAGGTCGGGATGATTCGCTAAGCCGAGATAGTGCACGAAAAATTTCACCATTTGCTCACAGCCTTCCACCAATAGGGTACCTGGCATCACCGGATCATTTTTAAAATGCGCGGCAAAAGCCCAGTGTTTGGGATCAATCTGCTGTTCACCTAGCGCGCTCCCCAATCCCCACTCACCGCCGCGAGGGTCGATCGCGATCACCCGCTGTAACATACGAGCGGCAGGTGAACAGATCGCTGCCAGTGGTTGTTCATCACCGTTTGCCGACATGGCGTATTCAGCACCAAAGCAACCGGCAATATCACCGCGCATGAAGGCATCGAGCTGCTGCTGGCCAAACTGTTGCTGTTGACAACGCCGTAGCGGCGTAAATGGCGTGCCTGGTCGTGCATCACGGAAGTAGCTGCGGGTATCCAGCTCTCGCGCATTGGCTATTTCACGCCGACTAAAGAAGCCAGAGCTGGCCACCAGCTTGAAGACCAAGCGCTCACCGACGTAGCAGAAATACTCATAGCCGATCAGCACAACTGCGCCCGCACGCACAAACGAGGTGATATTCACCCGCCCGCGCAGTACCTCACCCGCACGCGGCATCTCACTGTGGATAACGGTTTCACTATCCACCGCACGATAACAAAGCTGCCCTTTGAACAGATGATCACAACCGATGACCGTAAACGCGACAATCATCGCGTGCGATGATTCCAGCGCAACGAACGGTGGTGTCTCACCATCGACCAAAAACCAAGCATCCGGCTGGATATCGTACTCCCACTCAATCATGCAGGGTTCCAGGCACGCTTTTTGCGCATTCAAGGCGGTGATCCGTGACACAAACAGATAGGGTGGCGAAGGCATCCGGGTGCGGATCGGGTAGTGATCTACCGCCGCATACTCCGCTCCCAGCACTCGGCTTACCTGACCATCGGTCAGCTCAATCAGTTGCTGATAATCAAAATAGGGAGCGGCGGTGACTGTCTGCTCCGGCGTCATTGGCTGTGCCAGCAACGCGGCTATCAGGCGGAAGTAACGCTGTTCAGCCTGCAGGTAGTGCAAGTGTGTGTTGGCCTGATGCAACAGAGAGTGCCGACCAGTGCCGGTTAAGTCGCTCTGTTCGGCAGTGTGCTGTTGCGCTATCGGCGGTTCAAGCGCACTGGCGGCGCTGCCTTGCGCTGATGGCAATAATGGCTGATCCGCATTGCTGTTCCAGTTCGCTAGCTGTTCCGCTTCCCTGCTGGCGCGTAACGCGGCAAAGCGTGCCATGATCTGCGGGTTGAGCATAAAATCGCTCAAGCGTTTTTCCCGTCCGGTATAGACCATTATTGGCTGTGCTTTACTGCGCGTATAGCAGCGCAACCCTGGGCGTGCGCGTTCACCGCTGAGTGGTTCACGCAGTAGCAGGTGGCTACAGGCATGATCCATGCCGATGTAGTTGACTGCGGCGCGGCGTAATGTTCCCTCCTCGGCTGACCAGACTTCAGTTTGCTGCGGTAGCAGAAAACGCCCAGCCGCTTGCTCACCCAGCAACGCTGACTGGTAAAAGTGTGGCAATGGCGGCAAATAGCGTTGTGTAAGCTGAAATGCGCACTTGATCGTGGCCAGTAACCCACCGGCAGTGAGTAGGTGACCATAATTGGCTTTGATGGTACCGATTGTCGGCAGTTGACTGCGTGTGCCGCTGCTGTATACCTGCGCCAGTGCCGACAGCTCACTCTCCAGCTCTGCCGGGCGCGCACCACAGTAGATTTCGATGTAGTCGACCTGCTCAGCACGGCAACCTGCACTTTGCAAGGCATGTTGCGCACTCTGTACCATGCTCTGCTGATCGAGCTGGTGTTGCAGTGAATCCGCTGTTTGATGGGTGATCGACAACCCTTCCAGGGTGGCGTAGATCGGGGTAGCACTCTCCAGCGCGTCTTGTTCACGCTGCAAAATGATCACCGCACCGCCATCACCCGGGGCCTGGTTAACACAGACCGGTTGCTGATCCCACAGTACGCTTTCCAGACTGCCGCCAAAACTGCAACCGGCAATCAACACCGCATCCACTTGTTGCCGCTTCAGTAAAAACTCAGCCAGCTCAATCGCTTTAAATGCTGAGTTCTCTTGGCTATAGAGTGCCAATGCTGGCCCGGTCAAATGCAGATAGGCCGCCAGACGGCTGGCGACGATATTGCCGATACCGCCAGTAATGCCTTCTGCGCTCGGCGGCGGAAAGAGTGCGTCTTTCACCACATCCTGTAGCGCTTGCAGATCATCTGCACTCAGTTCAATGCCGTGACAGCGTAAACTCTGCTCCAGTTGCCAACTGATCTCGTAACGCGCTTGGTAGCGCTGGCAGTTGTAATCGCTACCTGACGCGACGATCACGGCAATGTTACGGTAGTTGCCGTCTAACAGGTAACCAGCATCAAGAAAGGCACGCTCGGCAATCGGTAGCAAGAATAGGTGGGAGAGCAGATGTGCTCCTACCACATTCGGTGGTAAGCGGAAGTAGTGGCAATCAAACTCAAACGCCTCAATCCAGCTACCGATTGGCGGCGTGTCAATACCTCGCTGTGCCAATAGAGTCGGTAACTGTTCAATACCGAGCCAACGGGTAGCGGGTAAGGGAGCATAGTGTTGTCGCCCTCGACGCAGGCTCTGATCAAGGTGACCATTCTGTTCAGTTTCCGCCAGTTGTAGCGCAATACCGACCAACGCCAATGGCTGCATTTGTGGTGCTGCTGCTGGCGATGGCGGCACTGTGCTGCGCCAACTGGCATGCTGTTCGCTCAGTACCAAGTGCGCGTTTACCCCACCAAAACCAAATGCGTTGATGGCGGCCCGTTTCGGCCGTTGGCGTTGCGGCCAAGGACGTGCCTGACGCACAATATCATGCAGCGTGATATCGCCAGTGGCAGTGGCCACCATTTGTTCCACCCCGGGGGTCGGCGGGATGACATTGTGTTGCATCGCCAAAATCACTTTAAACAGGCTAGCCATGCCAGAGGCGGTCAACATATGGCCGTTGATAATTTTATTGGCACCGAGCAGTGGCCGTGTCGCGGCGTTCCGGAAAAATGCTTCCACTGCCGACAACTCGATCTGGTCACCCACCGGTGTGCCGGTTGCATGACATTCGAGGTAGTCGATATCAGGCGGTTCAGTGCCATAGGCGCGCGCCAATGCCAATTGCTGTCCTTGAATGTCCGGCACCAGCAGGTGACGCCTGCCAGCATCGTTTGATAGCCCGATCGCTTCAATCACTGCATAAATTTTATCGTTATCACGCACCGCATCAGCGTAACGCTTGATGGCGATGATCCCTGCCCCTTCACCGGCTTTTAACCCTTGCGAGCGGCGATCAAACGGGATTGACTCACCGTTATCAGGGAAAGCACGCAACACATTAAAACCGTGGTCAAGGTAGATATGGTCGGCATGACACACTGCGCCAGTCAGCATCATGTCGGCTTTACCGTCAATCAGATACTCGCTCGCCATTTTGATCGCATACAGTGCCGAAGCACAGGCAGCATCCAACGCATAGCTTGGCCCCTGTAGCCCCAACGCCAGTGCGGCAACGGTAGCGTTGTGGCTGTTGGTCAGCAGGTTCAGATCAGATAACGATTTTTGCTGCCAGGGAGAGACGAAACAAAAATCGCTGCGCCCCAATAACTGTTGTAGATAAGGCGTCAGCAATTGATGATAAAAAGCACTCATCAACTGTTTGCTGCTGTGTGTTGGCATACCGATATTGCCAATCAGCAGTCCGGTGCGTGCCAACTTCTCCGGTTGATGACGATAGCCGCTGTCCGTGAGTGCCTGTTGCGCCGCATAGAGTGTCCATTTAAACAGGTTATCCAGCGTCTGCAACTGCTGTGCCGGTAGTGCGTAACCTTGGGCGTCAAACTGAAAGCCACGAATGTGGCCGTTACGGTTATAGTTGATTTTGTCGCCGGTGCCCGGCGTCGCATGATAATAGAGTGCCGGATCAACCTCAGTTTCGGCGCGGGAGAGCGCACTGGAGCAATCTCGGCAAGCCAGTAAATTTTGCCAATACTGCTCGATCGAATCCGCTTCCGGAAACAGGCAGCCCAATCCGACAATCGCAATATGTTCCATCGATGACGACTCCGTTATTCAATTTATCTATCCGAGCGCTCAGCGCCCGGAGTGACTATTTCGGCTATTGCTGTTGTACCATCTGCTGACTGGCACCGGTGAATAGTGTGTAGAATGCTTTGGAAACCGTAAATGTGGCCGCTTCGATGTCGCTATAGACGTTGCCTTGCTCATCATGCAGCGTGCAGTTGGCCTGGAGCGAACTGGCGGTCTGCTGAGTCACCTGCATGGTGATGTAGAAGCTTTGATCAAAGGTGATTGGCCGATATTGTCTGATTTGGCCGATCGAGGTAGGCAAGCCCGCTTTATCGCTGTGCAGCATCAACCACAGTAATAACATCTGTAAGGCCACATCGTAGACATACAGGTTGAAACCCTCTGTGGGGAACTGTCCGGAAAGTTCAGCACCCAGTTGTGGTAAGCGTGCTTTGGCCAGCATTCCCTGTTGATCACTCTGTAGTAGCTGCTCAATGCCACGGAATGACTCACCATGAAACAGCAGCGCTCCCTGTGTCATATCGCCATACAGTGGTGCCGGTAGTGGCAGCGCAACGTCCAGCGCACCAGCGGGCGCACAACAAGGCGCAGACGCCGCCTGCTGGGCAAACGAGAGTCTGGCTTGATAATGTGCTAACGTTTTTTCTGCCAGCAAACCACTGATCACCACGTTAAAGGTCAGTGTGTCGTCGGGTTGGGCATTCGGCACCGGTTCCAGCGTCGCGTGGTAACGTTCAGCCTGGTTGCCATCAAACACAATCCCTTTCAGCACCATAAAGTCACTCACCGTGACGAGCTGATAGCCCGGTAGCTGCTCTTGGCAAACACGCACCATCCAGGCAATCGCGGCGGTTGCCGGTAATACCGGATGCTGGTTGATCACATGGTGCTGCAGAAAGCGGTTGTGGTTCAGCGTGAGCAGCCGTTCGCTCTGGTTACTGAACCGGGCGCTAGGCAGGGCGCGTTTGACACGGTAGTTATCACCCCCGATCACCACCTGTGCCTGATCCGCCAAGTCGAACTCGTGCACGAAAAATGTTCTGCCAGTCTCGAGCGGAATAATCAGCATGTTCAGTCTGTCGTAGGCGCGTTTCAGGGTGTCATTCACCATCCCCCCTTGTAATGGCCCCCAATTGATCGCACGTACTACCGGCTGTCCCGCTTTTTGTAGCGGTAGCCAGGCAAATTTATTCAAGGCTTCATTCGCCAAAGAGTAGTCCGTCTGCCCAGCGTTACCGAAGAAACTGGAGACTGAGGAGAACAGTATGATGTGACGCAGGGTGGTCACATCCAGCACTTGGCAAAGGTTATCCAGCCCTTTAACTTTCGAGTCAAACACTAAGCTTAAGTCTGCCAATGTTTTCTTTTCGATGCGTTTATCCGCCAGATTACCGGCTCCGTGAATGATGCCGCTGATCGCACCGTGCTGCTGCTGAACCTGTTTCACTACGTTCGACAACTGCGCCCGGTCGGTAATATCACAGCAGTGGTATACCGCTTCACTGCCCAACTGGCACAATTGCTGTAGTGTGTTCAGGATCTCGTCGCGATGTAGCAAGCCACTCAGCATATTATTAATTTTTACCGGTGTCGGTTGTATGCCGCTGGCTTGTAGATGGGCAATCGCTGCCGCTTTGCGCTCCGCGACTGTCTGGGCTCCCGTGGCCCAATCAGGCAATGGTGCTTCAATATCGGTGCGCCCCAGCAGCACAAAACGCGTTTGGTGACGCTGTGCCAGCGCAATCACGCAACTGGCGGTCACGCCACGTCCACCGCCGGTGACCAGCAACAGATCCTGCTGATCAATCACTGCTGCCGCTGCTTGCTCTTGCCGTGTTTGTCGATAAAGCGCCAAGGTGACACGGCTACCATCAACACCACGTCCCACCTCAGCCAAATCTTGTTGTCTATCTTGCAACTCCTCGAGCAGCGCACGTACTGCCGCACCATTTTTCAGCCGGGCATCAATATCCACCGTGCGGCAGAATGCCGATTTCCATTCAACATTCAGTGCCTTGGTTAACCCTGTCACTGACGCTGGCAGTGGCGTTGTTAACCCCCGCTGCCCGGACAGTGAAAACTGTCCATCACCCCGTGTGATGACAAAAAACCAGCTCGGCTGCTGTGCATCACGATCTAAACTGGGCTGTAACCGCCTTGCCAGTAGAAAGGTGGTTGTCAGTGAGTGATAGCCTTGTTGATCGAACAGCTCTGCGGCACTCTTGGCTTTTTTAGCGGTGTTCTGTAACCAGATCACCCCATCAATCCCGCCTTGCTGCTGCTCAATGTCACTGATCACCTGGTCTAACCCCGACTCATCTGCGGCGAGCAATTCATAGCACCCAGCAGGCCTGTTTTTCGACTTGCTTGCAGTGAGTGCCAACAGCGTCACTTGCTGGCCGAGTGTGCGAAGCTGGCTGGCTAACTCGTCACTAAAGGTTTTGCCTTCATCCACGATCAGCCAGTGGTGGCTGCCAGCAAACGTCTGCGGATTGGCATCGGCAATCGGCAGTGAGTGTAAGCCAACAGTAAAACGCTCCACAGTGGCGGGGGTTGATGCTGTAGTCAGATCGCTGGCAGTCGGCTGAACCACAGGCACAGAATCCTGCTGCGGTTCAGCTAACGGCTTTTTTAGCGCTTCACCTGCCGGTTGATCCGCCGTCGAGGCGACAAAACCGAGTGAATGCGGTGCGCTGTCAGCCGTTGCGCTAGCGGCAACTGGCTGGCTATTGGCTGTGGCAGACGGCGCAGTGCTGCTGCCTGTTGCTGCCGGTTGCGCTGTTAGCGCGGTACTCTGCCCACCGAGCCGTTGTTGCAGATCAGCCACCATTTCATCAATCATCTGTCTAAAGAAGGCTGACATTTTCTCAATGCTGCTCAACGACTCGACATTGACCATCATCGCATCGTCATTTTCTATCGGGTAACCGATATTGCGGATTTCGGTCAGGAAGGTGTCAAATATGGCACCAAAGATCTCCATCCGCTTAATCGAGTCGATACCCAGATCAGCTTCCAGATCCATCGTCGGCTCAATCATCTCCTGCAAATAACCGGTGCGCTCACTGATCACTTTGATCAGACGCGTACTGATTTCACTGCTCGTGATCGCGTTCAACTGCGCAATCTGAGCAGCCAGTTGTGTTTCATCACTGGCTGATGGCGCTGCCGCGACGGCTGGTTGGCGCGGCTGTGGGTTAGATGGTGCAACAGACTGTGGTGCCGCAACTGTTGGCAATACTGGCGGCGGCGTGTTAGCAGCGCTGCTCGGCATTGTGGCCGCTGTTAAGCTGGGTAGTGTGACATCCGCAACTGATGGCATACGCGTTGACAGTGGTGAGTTAAGCGGTGTTAACGTTGGCGCGGCTGTGCTGGCGGGTGCTACAGCTACCGGGCTGGCTGCTGGCATTGCGGCAACTGGCGACATCGGTGCGACTGGCGCACTGAACGGCGCACTTGATGACGCCGTTGGGCCGGTGACCGCCAGATTGCTGGCAACAGTACTCTGTCCGCCTTGTGTTGGCTGATAAGCCAATGAACTATGCCCTGTGACACGGCTTGCTGTCGCGCTGGATGCCCCCGTCATATGAGCGGTTGCCAGCGCCACGGGGTGCTGTTCTGACTGGAACAAGCTCTGCTGGGTAGCAAAGTAGTGTTGGTGATTGGTGTGATATAACTCCAGATTCTTATCCAACAGTTGGATACTTTGCCCCAGACTAGCAAGCATAGTGGCGAGATGTGGGTGATCACGGTAGCCTTCCAGTAACGCACACTGTTTGTTCAGCAGCGCATTTAAGAGCTGGATATATTCCTGCTGGTTGTGCTGAAACTGATGGTGCAATTGGCTCATCATCTGCTGTGCATGTAGCAGCCCTTGTAATCGATTCTCAGGATGTTCAATTAAGGAATTCATCTGTTCCATGTCATTTTCTCGCCTATGTGTAGAAATAAATGAAGCGCTGTCTGTCGTGCCAACTGAAGCTGGTGCAGGGGTGGGGGTGGCGATCTGCGCCACAACGGCTGATCGGGGTTCAGCCACAATTTTTTGCTCGGCAATAAAACGGTCAACGACTGCGGTATCGCCTTCACGCAGCGCATGTTGACGCCGCCGCTGATTCTTTTCTGAAAAATAGAATCCACCGCTGAGCCGGTAACTGAGCCGACGTGAAAGATCTTCTGTCACGGGTAACGGGCGCAGGTAACGCTGTACACCGTGCAGTGGCATACCGTAGGCCAATAAGCGTGCCTGTGCGCGTGCCAGTTGTAGCGACTCTTCACCGTTATCACTGATATTGAGTGAAATCAGTGTGTGTTCACGCTGTTTGAGGATGTCAGCAACCAGCTTACCCAGCACACCTTTCGGGCCAAACTCAACAAACACTCTGCCACCCTGCTGATAGATCGCCTCGATGGTTTCACGAAAACGCACCGGTTGGATCATCTGTGCTGCCAGTGTGTTGGCATAACTTGTTGGGTCGTTTGACCACTCGGCTGCGGCAGCACTGGAGAAGACTCGGCACCGTGCTGGATGAAATTGCAGCGTCGATAGCTCTGCCAGGAATGGCGCACAGGCAGCCTGCAACAGCGGGGTGTGAAATGCCGCCGAGACCGGCAGCAGGCGGCACTGAATGTTGTGCTGTTGCAACGCCTGATGCAGTGCCTGGATTTGAGCACGACTCCCCCCCAACACCACTTGCTCAGTTGCGTTATCGTTCGCCAACACGACTTCAGGATAACTGGCTAACCAGGGTTGAACTGCGGCAACCGACAGCGCGACTGCCAGCATGGCTCCACCATCGGCGTTCCCGCTATTAGCTTGCTCAGTTGCCTGTGCTGCTGCATGGCCGCGCGCCAGTGAGGCTCGATAAAAGTCGCTATCCGATAGTACGCCAGCAGCCCACAATGCCGTCAGTTCACCATAACTGTGGCCGACCACAAAATCAGCGCTAAACCCCTGTTCTCGTAAGGTGGCAAAGTAACCAGCACTGATTGCACCTATTGCAGGCTGTGCATTGGCAGTGTCAGTTAAATGCGCACGCTGTTGCTCGCGCTGTGCGTCAGAAAACGCCGGCGGAGGGTAGATCACCGTTGACAAGCGGTAACCGCGCGTAGCGTATGACAGGCTATCCAGTGTCTCCAGTGCCTGGCGCATCGCAGGCGAGTCGCAAGCAATATTACGTGCCATATTGACGTATTGTGAGCCTTGGCCTGGAAACAGCGCCACCACTTTACCCGCTACGTGTTGCCCTTTCGGCTGGTAATAGATGCCATGCGGATGTTCCCATCCCCGATCCCGGCTGGAGCGTAACTGCGTGACTGCCGTCTGCCAAAGTTGTGCAGCATGCTCAGCACTGCTGGCCACCAACACCAAACGCGCCTGTTCTGCCGGCAGGGCAGTCAGATCCTGCTCAGCCAGATGTTGCCGTAGTGCTGTTGCGGCATTGCCACCATTGAAAAGTTGGCTGACTTGCTGGCAGCGTGCCAACAACTGTTCGCCATCAGCCGCAGTAAGCAGCAGGATATGTGTCGCAGCGTTAAGCTGATAACGCTGCTCGGTGGGCTGCCGGTACTCTTCCAAAATGGCATGGAAATTGGTGCCACCAAAACCAAATGCACTCAATGCGGCACGACGTGGGGCGCCATCATTCGGCTGTAACCACGGGCGTGGTTCACTGTTGAGATAGAACGGGCTGTTTTCGTCAGTTAATGCGCTCACCGGTTGCTGCACGTTGATTGACGGCGGCAACACCTTTTGCTGTAACGCTAACGCAACCTTGATCATCGAGGCGGCACCGGCGGCACAACGGGTATGGCCGATCTGCGATTTTATGCTGCCAATCGCAATCGAGTGCGCGGGTAATTCGGTATCGTTGAAAATCGTGTGCAGACTCTTCAACTCAGTATTGTCACCAGAGATAGTGCCCGTGCCATGTGCTTCAATCAGCTGGATATCGCTGGGTTTAATTCCAGCCCGTGCATAGGCGCGCGTTAACGCTTTTACTTGCCCTTCATAACGTGGGGCAAAAATACTCTTTGCCCGTCCATCGCTGGAAGCTTCGAGCGATTTGATCACCGCATAAATGCGGTCCCCCGCCTGCTCGGCATCTTGTAACCGTTTTAGCAACAACATGCCGATACCATCGCCCAACATGATGCCGTCAGACTGCTGATCAAACGGGCGCGAGCAGTTAGTTTTTGACAGTGCCGGCGTTTTACTAAAACAGAGAAATGAGAATACCGAATTTTCCAGGTTCAAACCGCCCGTGATCACCGCATCACAACTTCCAGAATGCAGTTCTCCGATAGCAGCTTTAATCGCCGCCAAGCTACTGGCACAGGCGGCATCGACCATGTAAGAAGTGCCACCCAAATCAAAATAGCTGGCAATACGACCACAGGCGACATTGCCCAAAAAACCGGGAAAACTGTCTTCATTCCACTCCAAGTAAAGGTCAAGGACTCGCGCGATGACCTCTTCCGCCACTTCAAGCGATAACCCTGCTTTCACCATCACTTCACGCAGATGAGGTGCCTGCTGACGTGCAGCGAGTGAAAATGAGGTGTTACCGTTGCCCCCACCACCGAGAATAACGCCGATGCGATCACGATCGAGGCAACTATTTTGCTGATCGAGTAAGCCGGCATCCTGCATTAACTGCCGGGCGGTGTAGAGCGCAAATAGCTGAGCTGTGCTGATCGAATCAACAATCGCCGGTGGGATCTTAAATGCCACTGGATCAAAATCAATCTCCGGCACAAACCCCGCCTTGTAAGCATAGGTTTTATCTGCCGCCGTTACGTCTGGATGATAAAAATCCTCTTTCTTCCAGTAATCCAGCGCCGATACAGTATCAATATCTGTTATTGAGTCTTTTTTGTTGACAATATTCTGCCAGAACTGCTGCAAATTCGCAGAGTCTGGAAAATGTGTTGCCATCGCCACAATAGCGATATCTCCACTGCTGTTGCGACTATAGTCTGAAGAGTGCTTTGACATATATCCCTCTAGTTTCAATTATGAAACAGGCACAGCTTAACTTTCCCATCCAATTAAGAGAGAACTGTGAGTAAAAAAACAATCAGGCGGAGCTAATTCTCAATAATTAACCCACATAAAAAACAAAAGCAGCACCGCCAAGACCTGAGAGCGGCCAAGGTAATAATGTTTCTGTTTTCATTCTCTGTCGGATTTAGATATTTTAAATTACGTATACATAACTCACCGTCCTTATTTTCATTAAGTGTATCTTGCGTTACTCACGCTAACGTCAACATCAATTAAGGCAATCAATAACGCCCTGCTTTTGTTTAACTACCTAAACGGGTGATGGTGAATAACAACCATTTTTGACCTAATCCGTATAACCTCTTTGGCCGGGGGTAACCAGATCCTCAATATCTAAAAATAGTTAAAATTCATTAGATAACATTATATGTTAAAAAATTTTACATATCAACATGGTGAAAAACATCGTTTTAGATTGAATTCCAATCAATCAAACTGTTATAAAACAATAAAATAAAACAAAAATATTGCACAGACTGGCACGCCCTGGCATTGTGCGGGGAAGATAAGATTTTAATTCTGAATTAAGCAAAAATAATAAAATAAAAACCTATAAATTTACATAAAAATATCTTGTCAATTGGATGGGTGGCCGGCATAATCGGCGCACCACTTGTTAGCCCGCAGCAATACTGGCAATAACTAACAGCGGTTAATTTCTGGTTGCTGTTCAATTAGCAACTTGCTATCGGGTAAGTGCTCACCTATTATTGAAAAAATTATCCCGTATTCCGTTAACCGCAACTAGCCGTCTGCTCTATGAGTGCAATATCATAAAGAGCATTGGGATAAACACGCCAGCAAAAAAATAATAAAAGAAAAATAAAATCACACTATTACAATTAATTGAGCCGTGTATAACCTCAACCAGCTTTAATAATTATCCAACCGGTAGATCATATTAGGATGTGTCCCGTCACTATTTTTTGTACAATTTAGCGATATTTAGTCGAGAAGAGGCTTTTGAATTTGGCTCGTTATGATGTCCCTGATGAGGCTTGGGCGCTCATTTCCACCCTGTTGCCGCCTGAACGTAATCGTGTAAGGGGCGGTCGACCCTACCTTGAGCATAGGCCTGTAATGAACGGGATCTTTTGGGTACTTTGCTCTGGTGGCTCCCTGGCGAGATCTTCCTGAAAGGTATGGCAATTGGAAAACGATTTACAACCGCTTTAAACTGGATACCCAGCGGTATAAGAAACGCAATGTGGTCGAGCGGTGCTTTGGGATGTTAAAAGAACATCGTCGCATTGCCACTCGCTCGGAGAAAACCGCCAGAAATTACCTTTGCATGCTTAAATTAGGCTCTGTTCGGTTGTTTTTAAAGCGGTTATTGGGTTAAGGGACACAGCCTAGTTCTACAGAGCAGTGATATTCCGGTAGTGGGTCTGTTTCTGGCCAGTTTGCGATATTCGGGCGGCTGTCGCACAGTTCACCAACACGTAAATAGTGGTAACGGTAACCGGCCGCCTCGGCGGCCGGTTTTATCGTGGAGCCGGCTTCACCACGCTGTACACGCAGTGGGCGCTGTGCCATCTCCTTCACCAGTGCCTGGGCGCCGAGCGTGATATACGCCGGGATCGCCATCAGTTTCTCTTCACGAATGATGCCGTTAGGCTCTCTGAGCTGGTAAGGCATGTTGGTAACCGGTTGCCCCTGTTTATCCAACAGTTCAATCTCTACCCAGTGGCGTAATAAATCACAGGAATAGTGGGTCGGTGGGCGTTTGCGTGGTGTGTTTTCGCCGGTGGTCATGATAAAGACACTCCTTATTTGGTTAATCAACCACGTCCACCGTTTCACTGGCTACCGTTTTACCCGCATGGCTCGCCGCTCCAGTTACCCCTTTGGCGATGGCCTTACCCCCCGATTTCGCCAGCCCACCAATCCCTGTTGCCAATGAAACGGTAGTGGCAATCACATCGCCACCTTCTTGCGCGGGATTACTCATCTCTAAACGGATAGCATCAAAGCTGAC
Source organism: Serratia microhaemolytica (assembly GCF_004011885.1). Taxonomy (GTDB): domain Bacteria; phylum Pseudomonadota; class Gammaproteobacteria; order Enterobacterales; family Enterobacteriaceae; genus Serratia_G; species Serratia_G microhaemolytica. The sequence continues at coordinate 57,692 of NZ_SBEF01000021.1, forward strand.
AGCATCGACGGCATCACGCGTTAACTGAGCAGCCTCACGGGTTTGTTGTGCCATCAGTAGCCTCCTAACGTTAATAAAATACACAGCAGCCCCGCTGCCAGAAGTGCCCAGCGCTTTTTGCCGATTGTCATAGTTGCCACGCCAACGGTTGATAAGGTGGTAAACCGGTGTCGGTTGTCACCGGTTGGTGTCAGGGGCGATCGTCACGCAGGTAGAGTGATCCCCCCACTCA
>NZ_SBEF01000022.1 GCF_004011885.1 Serratia microhaemolytica
ATTTATCCGCCTGAATTTTCCAGTAATGGAAGGTGGCTAACTTCAGATTATTTTCGCGACAGTAAGCGGATTGGGAGAGTCCGCTGTTTCGCCAGTTATCAAGATGCTGCTGTTTTTGCTGTTTGGTATATGGCATGGTTTATTCTCAAGCAGAGGATGTGATGGCGAGAATAATGATCGTGACCAACGAGGCTGACAAGGTGAGATGGCCGGATGTTTACATTGGGCTAGGCCACAGAGCATTTTTCCCTAGGGTAGGCTTAACCCTGTGGCTCTCGGTAATCCGTGAGTTGACATCAACTAATCTTAGAACGTATTTATCGCTGACAAAGTGGAAATCATAAAATACAACCGATGAATTTTTACCATCGCTGACAGATCAGATGGTGCTTTTGGGTTGATGAGATTAAGAGAGATGCGTTTGTCAGTATCGGTAAAAATCATCGGCAGCTATTGATTGGTGATGGTGATGCTGCCTCAGTTGATCATGTTGAGTGAGATCTGACCTTCGATTCACTCAACACTTGCGCTGTTTAATCAGCGATGATCAATACTTTTCTGCCCGTAACATTAACTCATGGTATTGACTCAACAATGCCAACCAGCGTGTGTTGATCTGGCTGATCAATTGCGGTGATGGCGCTTGTTTTTGTGCAATCGATTCACTCAGTTGCCATAACAGGGCATCCAGTGGTTGCCCACTTGTCAGATCACGCTCCATCTTCTCTAGCGCTGTTATCACATCGGCAGTGGTAACTTCATTATCAATCTCAATGCTCTGTTCCTGAGATCTTAATTTTCTAGACAGCCGCCACAACTGATGTTTTACTCGCGAATAGCTGTCAAGTATGGGTAGCTGCTCGCGCCAGTCCGCCAATAACTGTTCCCAACGTAGGCTATGCAGCATTTGGACTGGTGACGTTGGCCATTTTTGCCGAGCCTGAGCAACGATGCTATCCCCCCACTGCAGGGTGGCTAATGGGGTAAGACTCGCCAGTTTATCAAGTTGTGCACCATATTCTGCCAACTCAGGTTGCTGTTGCCAGAGTTGCACCGAGCTTGGCATGTTTTGGCGCAATGAGGCCAACTGTTGCGCCATGGGTTGGATGTAGCTGAAATAGGCGATTGCAGCTACTAGCAAGCAGAGCAATATCCCAGTAGCAGCACCGCGCAATAACATGCCGGGCGCGGGCACCAGTTTTTCCACCTCAATGGGTTTCTCCACCTCAACCAGTTTTTCTACTTCGACAATTTTTTCAACCGTGACGACTTTCTCAACTTCAACGATTTTTTCCACTTCCACCAGTTTTTCGACTTCCACTATCTTTTCGACTACCTTTTCCACTTCAACGATCTTCTCTATCACCAGTGGTTCAGGTGGTGGCGGTGGAGTCGGCTTTGGTTTGGCAACCGGTTTCGGCGCTGGTGCCGGTTCCGGTTCTGGTGCTTCAAGCTGTTTTATTGTCTCTTGCATGAAATAGAGCAGATTTTCTATCCGTGAAGCACGCGGCAGTGCGGCTTGCTGTAGCGTGTCGCAGATGCGGCGTAGTGCCTGCTCGGCTCGCTTCGCCAGAGGAATAGTCGCGCTATCAAACGGATATTGCCGTACACAACTGCCAACCCGACCGTTGAACCAGTCGAGAATATCGAGCCGCGCTGTTGCCGGTGCCGGCCACATGGCTGACCAGTGATCAGCGATCAGTGTTGCTAATAGCTCCACCCCTTCAGTAAAACCCTTCAATCCACCGGTGTGGCTACGTGCTACGGTGTAATAGACTGCGGTTTGCAGATCGACACCATGATGTTCAAACAGGTTGGCGGCCAGCTCAGTGATCTGCGGCCAATCGACCTCCGGCCGAGCAGGATGGTTGATTTTGTTGATCTCATTGCGTAGCGCGCCAAATTCCGCCACGTTACGCGGATCGCCCCCGACTGACAATGGTGGCAATCCTGGTGGCGTCTGTTGGTTGTTAGCCATAAATGATACATCCTTGACAGTGAAGGTGTTATGGCCGCCAACTGCGCGGCGGCCACACAACGGGTTAGATTAAATCAGGTGGTTAGGCAGCACCGAGTGGTTGCCAGCCACCCCTCGACAATGTCCACTTTAATACAGGGTATCTGACAGTGTGAACTGACTAAATAGCCCTCCGGCAAACGGGTTATCGGATTCATCAACATGGATACGGTAGGTCATTTCACCATCAGCCACCTTGAAGCGCACATCAAACACATTTGGCCGCACGTTAGTCAATTCACCGGCATTGACCAAGCGTAGCTGTGCCCACGGGCCACTAAACTCGATTGAACGTGGTGATTTGCCGCTCTCATTCGGTACCAGTGTTAATTTGCTTTCCACGACTGAACGCATTGAGTTAGGCCAAATCAGGTTGACTTTATGGCTACGACCATGCGCGTAGTCAATCAGTTGTCCATCTAGGTTTAGTACGCTGCGCCGCTTGTTACCGCTTAGCGTTACTGGTTCCATGGAGAACTGAGCACCGAGGCCATTTTGCGCAGTGAAGAAGGTATTGCGGATCTTCTGTGCATGGGCCAATTGCCGCAATACATCTGGGCGGATCAGCAGTTGATCTTGCTGACCAGTAGCCAGATTGTTCTCAACAAACGGCTTCAGATGCTGCTGATAGAAGCTGTCCAAGGTACCTTTTGGCGCAAAGAAACGTTCAAACTCACTCAACGGCACATCCTGTTTGGAGTTTGGATTGAACGGATAGCGCCCTGCCAGATAGGTGCGGTACTGTTTGACTACGGTGTTATTCCACTCAACTTCCAGCGAGCGCAGTGCTTCACGCATCACCACACGCCAGGCTTGTTCTGCCAGGCCGCCTACCCAGCGATTCAATGGCTCCGGTAGCCCTTTCGCCAATTGCTGTACTTCAAAAATTGGGTCACTGCTGTTCTGATCCAAACGCAGTTGCACTGCTTTCATCGCTGCTTTGCCCGGTGTCGGTGAGTTTTGGATCGCTGACAGGTAGCGGTGCAGTTGGGTCAGTTTTTGATACACACTTTGCAGCACGCTCTCTTTTTCGCTGTTTTCCACCAATACACTGGTTTCTGGTGCAAATTCGCGATGTATGCGGGTTAACAGTAGGTGATCCGGTTTTTCTGATCCTTTGCCAGCCAACCCATCCGGCAGTAATGGCGGACGGGTATTGTCATTGAGCGACTGTAACGCCCAGCGGAATGGCTGTTCACCACTGGTCACCTGTTCCAGCGTGCTGATTGCCTGTGGCAGATCGGCAAATTCACGTACTGAGAGGTTACTGAGTGCGGTACGCCACATCGCAATATAGTCGCCAAGATAGAGTTCCGTGACCTGACGCTGGATCTCACGGCGGTCTGCTTCGCTGTATTCGATGTTTTTCGACAGGTTGAGAACCCAACTGTCTACCGCAGTCAGGTCGATCAACTGTTCGTTCTGTTTAACAAAGTACTCTTGCAGTCCTTTGCGCGTTAAAAACTGCGGGATTTGCAGCCACTGTGGGTTGCTGGCGACAAATACACCATCGAAGCTGGCACCAACCACATCACGCATATTCAGCCCCGGCGGTAGTGACTCTTGTGCTTTCAGACGCAGGTTTTGATAAACCCGCTGGTACGGCAGCAGTTTGCTCAGTTCCTGCTGTGCCAACTGGATTGGGGTATGGTAGGGTTCAAAACTGCTGATGGCGATGACATCGCCTTGGCGACGTTTTGCTGCCCAATCAGTGTGTTTTAACGCATATTCCAGATGACTCATTAAGCGCTGCTGTAGTTCTCGCTGGCCAGTAAATTCGGCACTCCAGCGTTGGCTCATGTAGTGGCGTACCAGTGGGATATTACGCCCACCGCCATCATCGAGCATCCGCATCACGCGCAGGATCTCCAGCTTTTCTTCGCTGCCTTTCGGTGCCGCATTGAGGCGTGTCAGTAGTCCGCTCATTAACGCAGGGACAAAACGGCGTTGTAGCAGTTGCAGGTAGGTGCTCTCGACATACGGGCCGATATGGTTGCCTTGATACAGCCCCATGTCCGCGAAAAATGTTGGTTTTTCATGGTAGTTACCGTAGGCCAGTGTCGCATCGCGGATCGGGTTCAGCAGCGGAAGCTGTAGGTTGCCATACGGGTCTTGCGTTTTAGGTACAGGGATGGAGAGGAACAGTTTCGCCTGTGCCAATACTTCCTGTCCAGCACGGTAGTTGATCTGGTAGTAGTAGTGCCAGCCCACCCAACTTGCTGAGACAACGATTGCACCCAGAGAGGCACACAGTGCTAAGCGACGACGTGTGCGGCGTAGCCAACGTGCGTTTTCACTGGCCAGATTGGGTTCAGCGAGCAGCACCCGATCAAACAGTGCCCGACTAAAATAAGGCGTGCTGTCAGCAACAGGCCATGTGGGGAAGGCTTGCGGTGCCAGATGGTATTGTGCTGCCGCCGATTGGGTAAACAGATCATCCATCTGCCCACGCTGTTGCGCCGAGGTGAGGTAAACTCCACGCAGCAGTAATTGCCCGGGTTGGTCTCCGGCCAGTAATCCTTCCAGTAACATGACTACGCTGTCACGCATCCCTTGCATCTGGCGAGTAAAGCTGAACAGTTGGCTGCGTTGTCCAGCATCAACCTGGTTGAGCATCATGTCCAGCATCGCGCCATTGAGCTGTGCCAGCCACTGTTGCCAGAATTGTGTCACTACGCCTTGCCAGTTGTGCTCCTCTTCCGGTGTCAGCGTAACGCCCAAAACTTCGTCGCGCTGTGCTTTGTCCAGGCTTTGATACATCGCTTCAAAACCGTACAGTAGGTCAAGTTTGGTGAACACCACATAGAGTGGCAACTGGCTATGTAAGCTCAGGCGTACATCCATCAGGCGTTGATGCAGGCTGGAAATGTAGTGCTCGCGCTGTGCTTTGTTGGCGGTCAGCAGTTGTGGCAGATCAACGGTCAGGATCAGGCCATTAAGCGGTTGCCGGGTTCTGTGAGTGAGTAACCAGTCGAGCAGTGCCTGCCATAAGCGGCCATTTAGCGCTGTTTTGCCTTCACTGCTGACTGCTGGCTGTTCGATCAGTTCACCCGAGGGATCAAAAAGCACCGCTTGCTCTCCTAGCCAGCAACGGACACGCAGTGGAGAAGCTCCCTCAATGCTGAGCATCTCTGGACCAACAATATCGACCAGTTTGCAACTTTCTTTAATCAGCGTGCTTTTGCCACTTCCTGAGGCGCCCAGTACCAGATACCACGGCAGATGATAAACAAATTTTGGCACCCCTAAATGACGCTGAAGTTGCTGTTGCCAAGCGTTGAGGTAAACCTGTTGTTGTTCGATATCAACCAGTACTGGATCGTTAATCTGTGTTTGTGCCTGTAGTTGTAAGTGCTCCAGTTGTTGTAGTCGTCGTACCAGTTTGATACTTATCCAGCAGACGGCAACCAAGATAAATAGTGCAGTGACCAGCCAGCGACTCAGCAGCGGTTCAAATGGCTGCATTTTGCGCCATTGCCATTCAGGGCCATATATCCATACCCAACCCAGTGCTAGGCAGGCCATGATCACCAGCAAAACCGGCAATGAGGCTTTTAGCCGTGGCAGTGCCGGTTTTGTCAGACGCAAAAAAGAAAACGAGGGCAATTTCATTCAGTGATACTCCTGTTACATTCGCTGGCATTCATGCTGTTAGCTGCCGCTGTTTTTCTGCCAGTAACGTCATTAGTGCAGGCTCCCATTGAGTGAGCTGCAATTGCTGTCCTATCTGCCATAAGTGTTGATACTGCTGTGCAGCTAAGGTGGTTAACCCCGCTTTTTCCAGCAATTGAGCACTGAGTAACTGGTGATAGAAGTGCGCTCTTGGTTCGGCTGTTTCGCCGGTTTGCGGAGCCTGTGCTTCTAATTGCTGTAAGGCTGCCGTCAACCCTTGTTGTTCTAAACATTGCCACAGGTTCTCTTGCTCTACGCCACCACTAGCACTTCCCGAGGCGATAGCGCGTTGACTGGCTGAGTATTGCGTAAGCCAGGCGGCTGATTCAGCAGCAAGAAAAGGCGTGTGATCTGAAAACGACAGGTCAGCTAAGAGTGGAATGCGTGCCAGGAAGCTGTTCAGTTCGTCACACAGTACGCTCGCCACCTCGCTATAACCTAATTTCAGTGCAATCTGTGCTGAGAGCACATGCCCATCCAGCCAGTAAGGGGCTAAGGTCAGGCTTTGCTCTACCTGCTGCCATAACAGTTGATCGGCATTCGGCAGGCGGCCTTGATAATCAGCGATACGATCAGCCGGTACTGCCGCCAGCGGTGTGCGCCCATCACTCTGCGCCATTGGTGCTGTGGTGATGTTGCCCCAGACGATATGGCGGCGTAAGCGGAAACCAATCGCTGCATGTGGCTGATATTCACACAGCAAGTCTGCCATCTTCAGTACCGTTTTACGCCACGCTTTGTCGTTGCTGTTGTCCAGCGTCAAGCTTGGAGCCTGGCTGCTGGTCGTGTCGCTGCTCTCTGCTATTTCTACAGGGCGCTGTGCTTTTGGTTTTGGGGCACGGGCATAACTGCTGCATAACTCCAGTGCTGTTTTGGCCAGTGTCGCCTCTTCATCGCCCCACTGCTCGGCCAACTGTTTCAGTAGTGTTTGTACTGTTTCGCGCTGTAGTACCGTTGCACGTTGAGTAAAGTGCTCGCTAGCCGTGTCAAAGCGCTTCAGTATCTGCTGGGCAAAGCGCCGTTTGTGGCGTAAATCCTGCGGTGCAGCACTGTGCCAGAAGTGCTTGATATAGTCGGTGAGCAGCGTGATGGCCAGCATGACTTCATCCGGTTGTCCGGCATGTTGTAATGTGCGCAGCAGGTGTACCACCAAACGAAAATCTTTGCTCTTTTCTGCCAGTAGCTTCAACGTCTGTTGCTGTAGCGCTTCAATATCCAGCGTTGAATGCGCCAGAGAGCCGATTTTCACCATTTGGCTGTCGATAGCTTCCCAGTCAGGATCATCATCTACCAATGACTGTGCGATCTGCTCAGCCGTCAGAGGGGTAAGCAGTAGCTGATGCCAGGGATGTTGTGTTGTTGTTTCCATTGTTTTCACCAGTGACAAGCGCTACGCAGCGGTTTCAATGCTTGCGGAAGTTGCGCAAGCGTAAAAGTCAGGCGAGAAAAACCGCCATTTTTGCCTTCGATAGTGAGGGTATTGGCATTCATTAACTGTTTGATATTGTCGATTGCATCTAAACCACGGCTGGCTTCCAGGACATAGCCGTTTTCACGGAGGAACCACTGTCCGTCAAAACGATCATTGTCAGTGATCAGCCAGACTGAACTCTCTTTCTGTGGCTCGACTAACGCAACTTGCAGGCGGGTGATGTTGTCGATGCAACTAAACATCAGCACCGGCCTTGGTGGCGCAACGCCCAGTGCTGGGGTGGTGATCACCACCTGTGGATGAGGGCCTTCGCTTTCAGTAGTCAAAAACGCAGTTGAGTGATCGACGCGCGTTTTTTCCTGTGCCATTGCTCGTTGCCAGGCTACCCCCGCCAGTACGGGGGCTAACCGTGCTTCTGGTTTCAACGACAGTGCCTGGTCATAGCAATCCAGCCTGACCAGGGGTGATGTCTCACTACGGCAACGCATTACGACCGCCAATTTTTTCTGTAGTCCCTCATGTTCCGCCGAGGCTGCTGCAGTTGGCGCTACGGTCGATGGAGTCATTAGTGATGCCACATCATAAGCACTTTGCAGCAACAGCGATGTGAGCAGTAACCACACACTCATAACTGATCCCTATACTTTGTTAATTTGTATAACAGTGTGCGCGGGGCAATGCCTAAGCTGTCAGCAATACGCTTGTTGTCGTTGCCATACATGCGTTGGCGCTGTCTGAGTACCGCACATTCAAATGCTTCAACCGCTTCAGCCAGATCATCAATTTTGCTGTAGTCACGTGAGATACCAGGCAGGCTTTGACCGGCCGAACAGCTCAGTGATTGCAGTAGAGAATCCAGTTCCTTCTCACGCTGCTGTTGTGCTTTGAACACTTCACGAATTTGCCGCAGTTGTGCGCGCAGTTGTTCGATCTCTTGCAGTTTATTCAACCGATGTTGAAAAACCTGGCAGTAGATAGCAAACATGCCGCGCGTGTCGGCAAAGCGTGCAATATTCTCAGCAAACACCGCGATGACGCCACAGGCTCGGCCAAGAAAGTCAAACACGGGCAGTGCATAGAGACCACACTCAGCAGGGAGTTGCTGAATAAAACCACGAAAACCCGCATGTTCAATACGCACGCCTTGGTTGAGTGTGTCCCACACTTCAGCGGAGCCGTTGCGTAACACTTGCACCAGCGGATGATTGATATCATCGATATCAACATCCAGATAGGGCGGAACCTGTAGATCCTCCCCTACTGTTTGGCGATAACAATCAAGACGACTTTCGCTAGGATTGAACATCGCTACCATCAGCGCACTAAAGCGCTGACGGTGGTGGTTAACATTAAGGAAGAAACGGATCAGCTGTTCAATCGACTCATGTTCCAGCAGTGCCAGAACACTCTTTAGTCGTTGTCTCATGACACCTCCTCTACCTCTTCAGTGGTTTCTTCCGTGGTTTCACTTGTCGTGATGTCTGGTTGAACATCGCTGTTTTCGGTTGAGGTTGACACCTGTTGCATGCACTCAGCATCTGCTGTCCCTTCTTCTGTTACCTGGGCAGTGAACTGGTTGGCTTCCACACTGAGACAAATTTGGCTGATCTGTGCGCCGGCAGCCATTTTTTGCAATAACAGCAGCGAAAGTGGCGGTAGTAAGGCACCATCAATGATCGACTCCAGCATTCGCGCGCCATTCTCTGCGCGTGTGGTGCGTTGCAGGATCTCTTCAATCACGGTCGCTTCAATCACCACTTCAGCATTGAAGCGTTGGCGCAGTACGTTCTCCAAACGCGCCAGTTTGCTTTCAATAATGGTTTTCAGCGTCTCTTTACCCAGCGGCAGGTAGGGAACCACTTCCATTCTCGCCAGTAAGGCTGGTTTGAAGAAGGCTGCCAGCTCTGGGTAAAGCAATTCGTTGAGCAATTCCGGTTGTTCACTGTGGTCAACAATGGTTTGGTAACCAAGGTTGGAGGTGAGGAAGAACACCACATTTTTGCAGTCAATAATGCGCCCTTCTCCGTCGGCTAACTCGCCTTTGTCGAAAGCTTGATAGAACAAATTGAGCACATCAGGATGCGCTTTTTCTACTTCATCCAGCAGAACCACGGAATACGGTTTTTGTCGGATCGCTTCAGTTAATACTCCGCCTTCACCATAACCGACGTAGCCAGGTGGTGAACCAATCAGGCGTGAGACAGTGTGTTTTTCCTGAAACTCTGACATGTTAATGGTGGTTAGGTACTGGCGGCCACCATATAGCAACTCGGCAATCTGTAGCACCGTTTCAGTTTTACCTACCCCGCTCGGGCCTACCAGCAGGAAGGCGCCCATTGGGCGACCAGGGCGACGTAGATCTGCACGTGCGGTCAATAGGTGTTGGTGCAGGCAGTGGATTGCCACATCCTGCCCTTTGATTTGTTGGCCAAGGAAGCTGGGTAGCTCAGTGACTACTGAGAGTTCACTTTGCGATAACCGATTTAATGGTACGCCAGTCCACTCAGCGATGACAGCAGCGATCTGTTGCTTGTTAACATGAGGTGAGACCAGCGTTTGCTGCTGTTGCAGTTGTGCCAGTTCTGCACTCAGGGTTGCCAGTTCAGCCTGCTGTTCAGCAGTCACGTCTGCTGTTGGTGCCAAGATTTCGGCTCTGAGTGCAATGATCTGCTGCACACGCTGCTGTTGCGTTTGCCAGCCTTCCATTAATGCATTCAACTGCTGTTCAATCGCTTCGCGCTGCTGCTGTAATAACACTAAGCGCTCATCGGGTTGGCCAAGGCTGAGCCGCTGTTCGCGTTGTAACAGTTCGATTTCCATCGCCTGTTGATGCAGCGCTGTTTTCAAGGCGGATACTTGGCGCGGTGGTGCAGTTAAGTTAATCGCTACGCGTGCTGCGGCGGTATCGAGTACGTCAATCGCTTTGTCTGGTAATTGGCGGCCTGAGAGGTAACGATCACTGAGCACTGATGCGGCTTGCAGTGCTTCATCGTCGATCAGTACGCCATGCGCCTGTTCATAAATAACGCGCAACCCGCGCAGGATCACGGTCGCCTCTTCGGCACTCGGTTCTGAGACTTTTACCAGTTGGAAACGGCGTGAGAGGGCGGCATCTTTCTCAAAATACTTTTTATATTCCGCCCAGGTGGTCGCTGCGATGGTTTTCAGTTCACCTCGTGCTAAGGCGGGTTTCAGTAAGTTTGAGATATCCAACCCACCTTGCTGATTGCCAGCACCGATCAGGGTGTGTGCTTCATCAATGAATAGGATGATTGGGCGATCTGATTGGGCGATTTCAGCCATGATGCCCTTAAAGCGCTTTTCAAATTCGCCTTTGACTGCTGCACCGGCTTGTAATGCACCAAGATCCAGTGTCATCAGCTCGCTGTTTTTCAGTTTGTCGGGTACTTGGTCTTCGATGATGCGCAGTGCCAGCCCTTCAATCAGCGCACTTTTACCTACCCCGGCTTCACCCACCACAATCGGGTTGTTTTTGCGCCGACGGCAGAGAATGTCGATCATCAGGTCGATCTCTTCGTCACGGCATAACACCGGATCCAGCTCGCCTTTGCGTGCTTGTTCGGTCATGTTACTGGCATAACGGTTGAGCAGGCTATCACCGTCGACAACATCGGTTTTTCCGGCGGTTCCATTGTTTTTTTCACTGATGGGGACTTCGGCTGAATCAGTTGTCCAACTGTTAAAGTTTTGCCGCAACAATTCGCGGTTGATCGGTGACAACAGTTTGCAGGCAGTCGGTGTTAGGTAGCGCATTGGGCTCATCAGTAGCGTTAGTAGCATTACGCCACTGCGTAGCTGACTGTGCGACATTTCTGTTGATGCTAATAACCAGCTATCCTGCAACCACTCTACCAGCAAGGGTGAAAAACTGGGGTAGGCCTGCGTTACTGTGGAATAGCTGGCAATACGCTGATCAAGTTGTCCTTTTAAGGCATCACTGTCGATGGCTGCTTGATTTAAAATCAGGCGAACATCGCTTAATGGTGTTGAAATCATTTGCATCAATACTTGTGAGACGGTGATTTCTGCCTCTTGAACATTGACGCAGTGTGCGGCCGCCGCTTCCAGTGCATGACGTGCAATCGGGTTTAGGCGGTTTACCAATGTGGGTAAGTCAATCTGGATCATTTCTGCTTCCTAGCTCAATAAATTGTTTAGTTGTTTTAGGATGTCCTGGGTCTGAGTGTGCAGTTGGAAGAAGTAGAACAGATAAATCACTACCAACAAACTGGCACTACCCAACAAAATTTTCTTGATTGTAATGCGGTTAGTTAACTTGTAAGGCTGTACTGACTGGCTTTGCGTCCGGTGCAGTGTTGTCGCAGGAACCTCACCACGTAACTGTTGCAACTGTTGATGCAGACGACGGAATAATTTTTCAAAATCATCATTGTATTGCATCGTCACTTTATAACGACCACGGTAGCCGAGGCAGAAGCAGAGATAGATAAACTCCAGTAAATCCTGGTAGCGTTTAGCCTCACCCAGTAATCGTTCCAGTAGTACGAATACTTTTTCTCCACCCCAGGTTTCATTGTGAAAATGCACCAGCAGTGATTGCTGTAACCAGTCGTTCTGGGTGTTCCAGCCATAACCAAGGGCGGTTTCATCAATAAAGGTGCATAGGACGTAGCGGAATGAGACGATCGCACCAGGTTCATAACCTTTGGTTTGTAAAAACTGCTCGATAGCGCGGATGTCCGCCACCACCTGCTGATAAAGGTGGGGTGGTAACGGTTGATTTTCCATGTCTTTTAGCCGTAGCACCATGCCAAGCAGCGGAGTAGCCGCATCCACCATCGGGTTGAGGCTCTCGCCGCGTAGCGGTAACTGATACTGCCTCTGTGCCAGGTTGTTCTCTGGTTTCAGAAACAGGGCATTGTCGGTTGCGGCATCAACACTCATGTACTACTCCTGATGGCCCAGAATTGCATGTCGAGTTCAGGGAATTCGCCAGAAACGTGGATGGCGATTGAGTTGCCCTGTTGGATTTCTTTCCATGCTGCGGATTTCAGATCAAGCCCAAAATAGACATAGCCTGAATGGTAAGGCAATTGGCGTGGTGCCGCTGAGAGCGAAACCAGTGTTACACCTGGTAACTGTACACTGACCAGATCACGGATCCGATCCAGTGTGGTGATTTTGGTTTGCTGGCTAAACTGTTTGCGCAACTGTTCTTGTGGGATCTGCGCCGAAACTGCCAGTACAAATTCAGCACTGCGTAGCAGTTCACGATCGTTAACAGTAGCAACACGGACACCATTGGCATGTGGTTGTAGCGGCAACGATACTGCGCGTGGTGTCAATACGGTGCTCAACGCACGGCGCATAATTGACAACACCGGCTGGAAGGTGTCGGTCAGGTTGTTGTGCTGATATTTGGGGAAAGTGCCGGCAAGGCGTGAACCATCAGTGAAGGTGCGTAGTTCACCACAAGCCTGGATCAACAGACGATAAAAATCTTCTGGGTGAATAATCGACTGTTCTGCCAGATGGCTGAACAGTGGCTGTATGCGGTTAAACACTTGTAGCATCATAAATTCAGCCACATCAGCAATACCTTGCTGGCCAGGTGAACCGATACGGTTTGCCAGTACGTCAGAACGTTCGATCAGTGTATGTTGCGCTTCATCAATAAAGTTTTTTAATACCGTGGATGCGGTGGTTGTCATGCAGGTTGGGATAAAGTCATCATCCAGTACCAGCGCGCCGTCAGGCGTTTTCTCTTTGATGCGGCACAGTGGTAAGGTTGTGTAGGCACTGAGATCGTCTGAACCTTGCATCAGTCGTGGGGTTAACTGTGCCAGTAAGAGTTGGCAAGAGTCACCGCCTTGAGTGTGTACATCAAAAACATCTTGTAAATTTTCCCGATAACGTACTGAGGTGGCACTCTGGGCACGTTCACTGGTGATTTCATTAATACCATCATTTTGCACTGGCAACGCCAGGAAGATATTACGGCTGTTGGCATCACTGAACTTAACCACATCTAGCGGTTTTGGTGAGTAATCTTGATGGGGAATATCAAATACTGTGCCATCAGGCATACAGCCACTGGCTGCACTCAACCCGATTCGCCCTAGTTTCAATAGATCCTGGTTTATCAGCAGGCTACTAAAGCCATAGCTATAGCCCTGTAGCGAACTGATGCGGCGATGTAGTTGATAATCATTGTGTTTTTGTTGCTGTTGGAAATGTTGTGCTCTGGTGAATAAGCCTTCGTGCCAAATTACTCTATTTTTTATAGACATAGTTATTCCTCCTCTTTCCTTAAGTCAATTTCATTTGATCTTACATGGACAAGCACATGGTAGTTGTGGCCTACCCCATTAATTTTGATTATCTTTTTCCACTCGCTGCGATTGGCGTCGGCATAGTAGGCGACGACGCCCAAATAACGCGCTTTCTCTTCCAGTTTCACGCTGGATAGCGGTTTATATTGGTCAGGTAACAGGGTGTATTCTTGATGATCAATGTAATTTTTGCCCAGCGTCTTCTCTAATGCATCGCTGCTCAGTTGGTCATAATCTGCGGCCAGTAACTTGGAGTCCTCTTTCAGGTAGACCACTGCAATCGAGGTGGGCGAGGCTTCGCCCTTCTCGTTCGGGTTGATGTCCGGCTCAGTCAGCAATGTCATTTGAATTGTTGAAGGTTGTTCAGCATCTCCCCCCACTTTGGTGCTTGGGTCCATGATCACTTTACCGACCTTCTTGGTCGCCTCCCAGGCACCACAACCAGACAACAGAAACACCGAGCAGATGGCAGAGATCAACAGGATGTTTTTACCCGTTCTCATTGCTCACTATCCTTCATGCCTTGCCGCAATGCTTGGTCGTATGCCTGCTCATACACTTCACCAAACAGCTTCTCGAAACCCTGCTGTCTGCTGGAAGAGAGTTCCTGGTAATAGTTTTTGTACATTTCCCACGCCCAGGCTGGATCTCGCTCTTGGCGATCATGGCTACGCAGATACTGTGTAAAGCGTGTCATTAAGCGGTCCGGCGAGAATGCGTCCAGCATGGTGTCGAGCGCTTTGGTGATCGCTTGTTGGTTAGCCTGATAGTGCAAGCGCAAATTGTGCAGGCTTTCAGCAACAGAGGCTGGCGCCGAGAGGTGAACTGGGCTTTTTTGATCAGCAAATAGCAATCTGAGCGTGGTGTCATAATCCATATTTAACCGCAGTGGATTATCCTCGATTGGGCGCAGGTGCTTATCTCTTAAGCCATTTTGGCTACGTTGTAGTGCCAGTAGGCCAACAATCGCCGCTTTTAGTGTTTTGCCGATCTCTTCAAGAAAATCGTTGGCTTCCTGGCTATTCACCAGTGGCAGTTGCGCTCCCAGCCCTCGCATCAGAGGGGTAATAGCAACATGACGTTGCGAAATATCGTCATGCCCTGCCTGATGATGACCGGAAAGCAGCGAGCTGATTTGTGGCAGTTCCATAAATTCCTGATCCATAATGCGCCCCTGACCGTCATCAGAGAATGGCGAAGAGAACAGCGGGTTGCTGTAACGATCCTGTTGCAATGCTTGTTCAAGCCCTGATGCGCTGGCAAATGGATCGCGCGTGGTGAGGCTTTCTGTTTCCAGTACGCGTAATGGGTCATTGCTAAAGCTGTTAGCAACGGTTTCTGCCTGTTGACCATACTGTGGTGCATAGCTACGTGTTTTCACCGCAGCAGTGTCGATCATCGATTCAAGCGGATTGCTGTAGCTCGATACCAATGATTCTGGCGAAACCAGCAGTGGATCACTCATATCGGATCCGGCACGCCCGATGTGACTTTTGATACGTAATTCACCCAAGGTGATTTCATCACCCTGCTGAATGCGCACCGAGCCGGATCGTACTGTGAGGGTAGATTGATTGATCGACACTTGACCATTTAATACCCGTAGACAAAATGCACCATCACGCCATTCAACCGCGAATTGAGAAGGGCTGATCTTGCCGTGCTGATCCTGAATCGACCAATGGTGGCTGTCGTCACTACCTACCACACCACCTTGGGTATCAAATAGGCTGCTGGCTTGTTTCCCACTTGCGAGCTTCTCGCTGTTTATGACTCGCAGTGACAATGCTGATTGTTGTTTATCCATGATCTCTGTTCCCGATGCTTATTCCATAACACGAATAGTGACGTAGGGGCGTTCTGCCGGTTCACCGATAAAACTGGTCCAACCTAATAGGCTGTTCTCTCGCTGCCCTAGCACCATTCCGCCAACTTGCTTTGCTGCCAAACCCAGGCGTAGATCCCAGGCAAACTGATCACGCATGGTAAAGGCAACAAACATCACCAGTGGTGCATAGTTGGCACCGTTAGGTAAAAATGATAAAAATTGCTCGCGTGTCAGATTGTCAAGGCAGAGCAAAAACTTTCCACTGCAATCATCAACCCGTTCGCCAAGCGTGAAATTAACGCCTAACACCGATTTTTTTTGGTATCTTTTGCCCCGCAAACGAACTCTGCTGCCCAAACGGTTTTGCTGTTCGGGAATAATTTTCACTCTGCGGTACTGCCAATTGTGCAGTGAGACTTCAGATAGGTTGAAGCAGTGTGAAATAAGACTGCAGATCACTTCTGGCGAGCGTCCTGGGCTGGCCAGTAAACCCGCATAGGCCAACATTTTGCCATGATTGATCTGCAGGTTTTTACGTACTACCTCGCTGCCTAAACCTACTAAGGCATACATCCGTTGCGAAAAGGCATCATTGCCGCCATGTTCGAAACAGATGTAGTAACGGTATTTGCGCCAAATCTGATGCAACAACACCAGTAATCGGTGGTTAAATACATTAAGAAAATCAGTTAACCGGTCTTCATTTTGTGCCTCTTCCCAGGCTAACGAGTCCAAGTAGTAACCTGGCAATGGTGACTGGCTACCATGCAGGCCAAGAAAAGAGACTTCCAGTTCAAATTGTTCACGCTCGGAAACTTTTACCCCAATCACATCGCGCGTGGGGAAGGCCAAGCTTGCACTCGATTTAAAGCGAATTGTTTCTTCAGACGGAACTGTGGCATTGGTAATGCTCTGCCGCTTGTGCGCCATTTTATTAAGCAGTTCAACTAATTGATAAAAGCTGAACCGCGAAATATCCAGCATCTGCTGCTTCGGCGCACCTGTAACGCGCCTTACATCAACGCATGTTGTCCTGTCTGTACCGGCCATTCGTAACATTCCTGATTATCAAGATTAACAACTTTGAGTAGATGAAATGCATTCACACTGGCGTATAGAGAAAAGAAGTGCGCCAATACGGTGCTGAACAGATACAATTCACCTTCAGAGCTGAAGGCGCTCTGCTCCAACCAAAGCGTGGTTTGTAGCCCCCTGACGGGTAGACCACGGAATAACCTGTCAATTGGCTTAGTTTCAACACGCTGAATGGCATCCAGTCTTCTTTGCGAGGCACGCGCCGACTGCCGGTTATAAATACTGGGAAAGTCGTAGGTATGAATAATCTGCTTTAATGCATCTTTATCCAGCAATGACATGTAGTTCAATGACATGTTTGAAAGCAGCGACCAATGCAGTGTACCGTCCAATACCGGATAGAGTGGTACTGAAGGCCGAGTGATATTGCTAAATGTGGCAAATGCCGGGCTCTCTGAAGTGGGGTGACTGATGTCGCCAACACTCAATGACAGTGGTAACTCTCGGTTAGTACAGGTTAAAGAGACAGAAACATTCTCTTCGGTCAGTGCCACTTTTGATTCATCACTGCGAACAAATGAGAGATAGTGCTCAAATCCTTTGCGAAACAGTGAGTTTTTTACCCGCAGGCGATAATAGAGCGTTGGTTCCTCTTGTGCCTGTTCAATCTGGTGATGAAAGCTTTCAAACGCCGGGTAGGATCTGACCTCCCCTCGCCCACGTCCGAGTATGCTCTTTTTCTTGGTTTGCGGTTCCTCATCTTCGTCATCAAGCCAACTGATAACACGATCAACCGAGAAAATATCATAGCGATAAGGGAACTGATAACTGGCAGAGAGTGGATACTCAGTGCGTGTACCATCTACGACAATCGCTTCGCTATCATGCTGGAACAGATTGACGGCGGGTGTACAGTTTAGCCTTAGCGTGGTTGAGCGTATTTTTACCTCTGAGGGTAACGGCTGAGAAAAATATAGACGCAGCGAGAACTCACTGGTATTTAACTCGGCAGGTAGGTCGCCAATACCGGTGACATCAAAAAACAGGAAGCCTTCCTGAAAACAGAAATACTCCTGCAAAATACGGTAGCCGACATACGCGTTTTTCGGATAAGGCAGCAGCGCATCGTCACGCTCAAAGCCGACAGGAACAAAGTCAAATTCCGGCATTGGGATCGTGATGTCGTTAACAATCAGTTCAGCCTGCTCAAAATAGTGACAGATCCAGAAGTAGAGCTGGGTACTGGTGTAACTGTCTTCACCCAGGTAAAAGCGCAGTTTGCCAAGCTGTAATTCAGACAGGTTCAATTGCGCTTTGGCGCGAAAGTCAACGGTCAGTATCCCCTGTTTGTTGCTGTTGTTTACCGAAATGTCACGGATAACCATGGGAAACAGCCAGAGATCACGACACAAGGTAAAGGTACATTGTGGATCAACGTAATTCTTGTCATCTTTGTACTCCTCACGCTCTTTCGGGCGGATAAGCGGAATACTTTTTACCTCAACGCCGCGTTTTACCAGCGTCGCCTCGGTGATCACACTGTCATTAACGGTATATTCGATCACGGTCATGCTGGGAACGGGGCGCAGGTAGTTTGGCCATAGCATATTCAGCAGGCCATGCGTCAGTTCCGGGAAGTGATCATCTATCTTTTCGCGCAGATTGCCAGTCAGAAAAGCAAATCCCTCCAACAGACGTTCAACATCCGGATCAGAACCCTTCTCTGATAAAAAAGAAATTAGATGTGGCCGTTCGCTTGCTGCATCACGCCCCAATTGTCGGAGGTAATCCAGTTCATCCCGGAAATACTTTTCAAATGACATTATGCTTCCTGGTTAAGATAGTAACGGCGGTTGTTATCCAAGTGAATATTGAACTCAACCAACTCCCCTTCATCGCCAAAATTGATGTAGGCATTGATACGAAAACCAAGTAACAGTGGATCATCATTATCTAATATCGATTCCACCGTAACGTCAGCAACTCGAGGTTCATACTCTTCAATGCAGAGCTTGATCGCCTCTTCAATACTTTTCCTGAAGTCGGTCGTCGTGGCCGTTGCATCGTTGAAATCGGTTACCCCTAAATCCACCGTCGATTCACAAGCACCGGGGCGAGTATTGAGTACCTTATTTAGATGTCGTTTAACCGAAATCAACAACTCCTGCACTCGGCTATCAGGAGAGGAGCGTCGCTCCTTCTCCTGAATGCGCTCAAACAGGCTGGCAGAACTCCCTCTTCTCCA
Organism: Serratia microhaemolytica; assembly: GCF_004011885.1. GTDB lineage: Bacteria > Pseudomonadota > Gammaproteobacteria > Enterobacterales > Enterobacteriaceae > Serratia_G > Serratia_G microhaemolytica. The sequence goes on from NZ_SBEF01000022.1 coordinate 18,544, forward strand.
GGTGAGAAGTGCAGCCATCTCTGTTATTCCTTATCTAAACGACCAACCAATGACAATTCAAAACTCGCACCCATGTACTTAAAGTGCGGACGTACTTGCATTGCCACTTGATACCAGCCTGGATCTCCTTCTACATCCAATACCTGGATCTGTGCTGAGCGTAGAGGACGACGACTACGTACATCTGTTGGTGGGTTTTCCTGGTCAGCAATGTACTGCTTGAGCCAGTTATTCAGTTCACGCTCAAGATCTTGACGCTCTTTCCATGAACCAATCTGCTCACGTTGCAACACTTTAATGTAGTGAGCCAAGCGGTTGATGATGAACATGTATGGCAATTGAGTACCCAACTTGTAGTTGGTTTCTGCCATTTTGCCTTCACGAGTATTCGGGAATATTTTCGGTTTCTGTACTGAGTTTGCTGAGAAGAACGCCGCATTATCACTACCTTTACGCATGGTTAAGGTAATAAAGCCTTCTTCTGCCAGCTCAAACTCACGCCGGTCAGTGATCAGGATCTCCGTTGGAATTTTGGCCTGCACTTCACCCATCGCTTCATACAGGTGTACTGGCAGATCGTGAATTGCCCCACCGCTTTGTGGGCCGATAATGTTCGGACACCAGCGATACTTGGCAAAACTGTCAGTTAAGCAGGAAGCCAGCAAGAATGCTGTATTACCCCAGAGGTAATGCTCGTGGTTTTTACTGACATCTTCAAAGTAGTTGAAGTTTTTGATCGGGTTCTCAACGGCAGAATATGGCAAGCGCAGCAGGAAACGCGGTGTGGTCAGGCCGAGATAGCGGGAGTCTTCAGACTCACGCAGCGAACGCCACTTGGTATGTACTGGCCCTTCAAATACTGATTTCAAATCTTTGATTGCAGGTAATTCAGTGAAACTACTGATACCAAAGAAGTCCGGTGCAACGCTGGACAGGAATGGAGCGTGTGCCATAGCACCAACAGCGCTGACATACTGCAGTAACTTCATGTCTGGCGAAGTGTTGCTGAACGCGTAATTACCGATAATCGCTGCCGTTGGTTCACCACCAAACTGACCGTAGCCAGAGGAGTAGACATGCTTGTAGAAGCCGGACTGGACGATCTCTGGTGAAAATTCAAAATCTTCCAGCAACTCTTCTTTGGTCGCATGCATGATGTTGATTTTGATATTTTCACGGAAGTCGGTACGATCAACCAGTAACTTCAGTGAACGCCAAGAAGACTCAATTTCACGAAACTCAGGCGCATGAAGGATGGCATCCATCTGAACACTGAGCTTCTTATCCAACTCATTGATCATACGATCAACCAGTAGCTTGTTAATCGGTTCTTCATTCGTACCGGTATCGAGGATGCTAGCGATAAAAGCAGCAACCCCTTGCTTGGCTACGTCATAACCATCATTACCCGGCATCATCCGTGTCTGTGACATAATTTCGTCGAGTAAGAAAGTCGTACTCGCAGCACTGGCAGGTGCCTCTAAAACGGCATTTTCTTCATGTGAGGACATACGTGAAATTCCCTATTAAGCACTTAATTATTTTTGATTAATAATGTCGAGTTCTTTTAACAACTGCTCGCGCATCTCTTCATTGCTGAGTAGATCCTGCAAGCGGGCGCGGAATGCCGGGATATTACCAAGAGGTCCTTTCAGAGCGACCAATGCTTCGCGCAGCTCCAGCAGTTTTTTGAGCTCTGGCACCTTTTTCGCCACATTATCAGGTGAGAAATCATCTAAAGAATTAATTGCTAATGAAACTGGCATATCATTTTGCCCATCTCCTTCGAGATGATTTGGCACACTGAAGGTTAAGCCAATATTAGCTTCCTTCATTACTGAGTTGAAATTATTCTTATTAATAGAAACAACCTGGCGCTCCTCGATTGGGGTATCTTCCCGAGTCCCTTTCATGTCACCCACTACCAGTAAATTCAGGGGTAACTCGATTTCAGCAACCTGGTCTCCGGTGTTAGGAACATACTTGATATTTATCCTTTCCTTGGGAGCAACACTGCTTTGATTGTTTTTACTCATAACTCTTCCTTATTAGTAATTATAAGGGATATTAGCTAGATGCTATTATTTAACATATAACTAATACCGACCGTAAACCACGCACAGACACCATTCACGCAGCCGTAAAATCAACAGTAGCGAATGCCATCTACATATTAAATAAACGCCCGATCCAGATTGAACATCCTGACTGACACGAGACCAACATCCATTTCAACCTACCTCCATTATGATGGACTTCCTGTGATGATTTACCTTTCGTTGATGATACGCTTCAACGAGGTAATATAAAGAAAGCGGCCAACCAACGCCTCAATTTAAGTGAGACAGGCGACAACCAGATCGAGTCAAATTCATCACACGCATTATTTATCATCTTCGATAGAAAAGTCCATCCTCATTTTGTTGACAAGATCAGGAACGACGACTAAGAGAATGGATAGCTAAAAAATTCCAGCGATCACAAAAATTATTTTTAATGAAAAAATTTTATTTTTAAAAACAACAAATTGCAAATTATTAAAATTAACAGGCACAGTAACGCGATTTGTTAACCCCATTTACGCAACAAAAAACCAGCATAAAAAACTCATAACGCAATAAATATAGTTTTTTATTCTGATAATGCTAACATGCGCAGCGGTAAACCGCAACTATAGCTTGCACTTAGCAAAAAGTTACTTATAGTAACACTCGCAAGTAAGGTGCTAGGGCTGTTACATTCTGCGTTCAGCGATTTTGAGTAGCAGACAATGACGCTCTATTGGTTTAAAACAAACTATCAAGGAAATTTAATATGCCAACTCCAGCGTATATCTCTATTACTGGAAAAACTCAGGGTAATATCACCGCCGGCGCTTTCACTGCCGAGTCGGTTGGTAATATCTTTGTACAGGGTCATGAAGACCAAATGTTGGTACAGGAATTTGATCACGTCGTGACTGTACCTACTGACCCACAATCAGGTCAGCCTTCTGGTCAACGTGCGCACAAGCCATTCCGCTTCACCGTGGCTTACAACAAAGCGGTTCCGCTGCTGTATAACGCATTAGCTTCTGGCGAAATGCTGCCAACAGTTGAACTGAAGTGGTACCGTACATCGGTTGAAGGTAAGCAAGAGCACTTCTTTACTACCAAATTAGAAGATGCAACTATTATCGATATCGACTGCAAAATGCCACACTGCCAAGACCCAACCAAAGCAGAATTCACCCAGTTAGTTCGTGTTTCTCTGGCATATCGTAAGATCACCTGGGAACATACTACTGCCGGTACTTCTGGCTCTGACGACTGGCGTGCTCCGATCGAAGCTTAATAGGCTAAGATCAGCACAACTTCAACAGCCAACCTTCGGGTTGGCTGTTTTATTTGCACTTAAGTATTCACCAGTGATAATTTCCCGCTAACCACTGAGCTGCTCGAGGGTTTGTAAAATACGTTTCTCTGAGATCGGATAAGGGGTACCCAGTTGTTGCGCAAACAAACTGACACGCAACTCTTCAATCATCCAGCGTACTGCTTTGATCTCCTCATGCTGTTGACGTTTCTCTGGCAATTTATTTAGCCACTGTTGCCAGGCTGTTTGTACCTGTTCGACTCGTAGCAATTGTGCTCGGTCACGATGCGGATCAAGCGCCAACTTCTCCAGCCGCCGCTCAATCGCCTGCAAATAGCGTAAGGTATCTGCCAGACGTGCCCAGCCATTGTTGGTAACAAAGCCACGATAAACCAATCCAGAAAGTTGCGTTTTAATATCCGCCAGTGCCAGAGCCAGCGCGATATCAACGCGTCCCTTTAAATATTTGTTGATAGCAAATACTTTGCTGAGGATCTGCTCAACCAATTGGGCAATCTCAACTACCGTTTGATTTAACTCAGCACGCACATACGCTTGTAAGCGGTTAAATTGTGCCTCTTGCCACACCAATCCTCCCTGTTCCGCAATTAACTTATCGACACCACAAGCGATACAGTCATCGATCAGCTCCAGCACCTTGCCATAAGGGTTAAAGTAGAGTCCCAACTTCGCCTTGTTGGGCAGTTTTTCATGCAAATATTTAATCGGTGAAGGGATATTCAGTAACAGCAAACGGCGCACCCCCTGCCACATCGCATGCTGTTGATCCTGCTCATTATCAAATAGCTTGATAGCAACGCTCTGTTGCTGATCAACCAATGCTGGAAAGGCTTTGAGTGCATAACCACCACGCTGTTGCTGATAGGATGTTGGTAAATCACCAAAACTCCAGATGTGCAAATCACTCTGTTCTAAGCCATCGTCGACAACCGCAGACAGTGTTTGCTGCACCTGCTGCTTGAGTTGCAACTGTAGTGAAATCAGGTTTTTGCCTTCTGCTAGAGTGCGGTTTTTCTCACCCAGTACCCGAAAAGTGATTTTTAGGTGATCGGGTATCTGTTCCCACTGCCAACTCTCTCGTGGCACCGTTACACCGGTCATCCGGCGTAATTCACGCTCCAAGGCATCCAGCAGTGGCAACTGCAATGGTGTCACTCGGGCTAGGAAAGCTTCAGCATAATTGGGCGCTGGGACAAAATTGCGCCGTAACGGCTTTGGCAATGATTTGATTAAAGCGATCACCAGTTCACGTCGTAGCCCTGGGATCTGCCACTCAAAACCAACCGGATCCACCTGATTGAGGATCGCAAGCGGAATGTGTACTGTCACACCATCAGCATCAGTGCCGAGTTCGAACTGATAGCTAAGCCGCAATTTCAGGTTCTGCTGTTGCCAATAATTGGGGTAATCCAAGGCGCTAATCTTCTCAGCCCCCTGTCTGATTAGCATCGCTTTTTCGAAATTGAGCAGATCAGGCTGCTCCTTGGCTGTTTGTTGCCACCAACGATCAAAATGGCGGCCAGAGATAACGTCATTGGGAATACGCTGTTCGTAGAAGGCAAACAGGGTTTCATCATCAACTAAAATGTCGCGTCGGCGCGATTTATGCTCAAGCTCTTCTACCTCGGTGCGCAACTTTTGGTTGGCGCTGAAGAAGGCATGGCGTGTCTGCCAGTCGCCTTCGACCAGTGCGTGGCGAATAAAAAGCTCACGGCACAGTACAGGATCTTGAGTGCTGTAGTTGATCAACCGGGCGTTAACGATCGTCAACCCAAACAAAGTGACTTTCTCATTCGCCATCACAGCCTGTTGCGACTTAGACCAGTGCGGTTCACTGTGGTGATATTTCACCAAGTGCCCGGCCAACGGCTCGATCCACTCGGGTTCAATACGTGCGGCGACACGTCCCCATAGACGGCTGGTTTCAACCAGTTCAGCGACCATCACCCATTTCGGTGGTTTTTTAAACAGACCTGACCCAGGGAACAGCGCAAAGCGTGCATTACGCGCTCCGCTATACTCCTGCTTATCAACATCCTTCTGGCCAATATGTGACAATAATCCAGTCAACAGCGCAGTATGAATACTGCGATAGTCAGAAGCTTCACTGTTAACCGGTATGCCCAACTCTTTCACCACTTGACGTAGCTGAGTGTAAATATCCTGCCATTCACGCACGCGCAGATAGTTGAGATAATCACTGCGGCATAAACGACGAAACTGGCTGGCACTGTGCAATTTCTGCTGCTGTTGCAGAAACTCCCACAAATTAACCAACGTGATAAAGTCAGACTCTTTATCAAGAAAACGGCGATGTTTCTCATCTGCCGCCTGCTGTTTTTCCAACGGACGTTCACGTGGATCTTGGATTGATAAAGCGGCAGCGATGATCATCACCTCGCGCACGCTACCACTGCTTTGCGCAGCAAGCACCATGCGTGCCAAGCGTGGGTCGATCGGCAGTTGTGCCAGTTGCCGCCCGAGTGGTGTCAACTGATAGTGACCATTTTGCTCGCTGGTAATTGCGGCCAGTTCCTCCAGCAGTCGGACACCATCCTGTATATGGCGTCGATCGGGTGCCTCGACAAATGGAAAAGCAGCAATATCCCCCAACCCCAACGCAGTCATCTGCAAAATGACTGACGCCAGGTTAGTGCGCAATATTTCAGGATCGGTAAAAGCGGGACGCGAGAGAAAATCCTGTTCTGAGTAGAGCCGAATACAGATCCCTTCCGCAACACGACCGCAACGCCCCTTACGCTGGTTAGCGGATGCCTGCGAAATAGGTTCGATAGGTAACCTTTGTACTTTGGTACGAAAACTGTAGCGACTGATCCGCGCCATACCAGGATCGATAACATATTTAATGCCCGGCACCGTCAATGAGGTTTCAGCAACGTTGGTTGCCAGCACGATCCGACGCCCGGTATGTGGCTGAAAAACACGGTTCTGTTCGCTGTTAGAGAGGCGTGCGTAGAGTGGCAAGATTTCGGTATGTGGCAGATCCAGTTTGCTTAACCCCTCAGCGGTATCACGGATTTCACGTTCACCACTCATAAAAATTAGAATATCGCCAGGCCCTTCCTGGCTCAATTCATCTACCGCATCAAAAATCGCCTGTAGTTGATCACGATCGCCATCGGCGCTCTCCTCCACCCGTGGACGATAGCGCACCTCAACCGGATAAGTGCGCCCAGAAACTTCAATAATTGGTGCCTGGTGAAAATGACGGGAAAAACGCTGTGGATCGATGGTGGCTGAGGTAATAATCACTTTCAGATCAGGTCGAGTTGGCAGCAATTCACGCAAATAACCCAGAATAAAATCGATATTTAGACTGCGCTCGTGTGCTTCGTCAATAATCAGCGTGTCGTACTGCAACAGTTGTCGATCTTGCTGGATCTCTGCTAACAAAATACCGTCAGTCATCAACTTGACCAGCGTGTGTTCGCCTACCTGGTCATTAAAGCGCACTTTATAACCGACACTATCGCCCAGTGCTGTCTGCAACTCATCAGCGACACGGTTAGCAACCGTGCGTGCTGCTAGGCGTCGAGGTTGGGTATGACCAATCATTCCTCTGATACCCCGCCCTAACTCCAGGCAGATTTTTGGTAACTGGGTTGTTTTGCCTGAACCGGTTTCCCCCGCAACAATCACCACTTGATGGTCACGTATCGCTGCCAAGATCTCGGCCTTTTTCTGGCTAACCGGTAAATTCTCTGGATAACTGATTGCTGGGCGATTGGCGAGGCGAGCTGATACTTTTTGCCGACAGAAAGTGAGATCCTGTTCGATTTCAAGGGCAATCGCTTGCTGTTTCTGGCTGTTTTTCACTTTGCCAGCCCCCTGCAAGCGACGCCGTAAACGCGCAGCATCACGCAACATGACGTCATCTAATTGCAATGACAGTGGTGCGAGCGGAGATTTCACGTTAACCATTCCTCGTTTGTGACTGATTTTGTACTGATTAGAGAGTCGTAAAGATATCACAACCAGCAGCGTACCCCCTAGCCCTCAACGCAACATCATGTTCACTGCTTGATGCGTGACAGGCCAATCGGGATTATCCTCATTGTTGGAGTTAACCACTAAGATTACACAAGCTTTCAGATAATTATCGTGAAAAAAGTCAATTTGTCGCGTCAAGAAAGAGGCAAATTTGAAGGTTATAGCTATGCTCTAATAGTCAGAAAACCACCTAGGTTACCCATGCAACAGCATGAGTACTGTTTAACCTACAGATTGCATCGTAAGCAAAATTGAGGCGTATCACTGGCACTCCTGCTGCTGTTCACACACGACTCCCGGCAAAGGCGCTAGGCGCAATACGGTGGGTTAACTCAAACAGCTTGATGCAGATCTCCTGTATTAACAATGAGTCACTTAATTAGCACAGTAAAGGGAAACTATGACGAGCTCATCAACCAACAAATTGTCTCTCTGGTCCCTCTCCGCATTAGTGGTGGGTTCCATGATTGGTGCCGGGATATTTTCTCTACCGGCCACCTTTGGGCGGGCAACCGGTGGCTTTGGTGCCCTGATTGCCTGGTGTATTGCTGGCGGCGGGATGCTGATGTTAGCGTTTGTCTTCCAGACCTTAGCGCAGCGTAAACCCGAACTTGATTCAGGTGTGTTTATCTATGCCAAAGAGGGGTTCGGTGACTACCTTGGCTTTATTGCCGCACTCGGCTTCTGGGCAGGAAGCTGCATTGGTAACGTCTCCTACTTCGTGTTGATCAAATCAACCTTGGGCGCTTTTTTCCCGGTCTTTGGTGATGGCAACACACTATCAGCGGTGCTTCTTGCTTCAGCGCTGCTCTGGGGATTCCATCTGTTGATCCTGCGTGGTGTCAAAGGCGCCGCCAGTATCAATACTATTGCCACCGTCGCCAAAATCCTGCCAATCCTGCTGTTTATCATCGTGTTGGTGTTTGCATTCAACCGGGATATCTTCATGCTCAATTTCTGGGGAGCACCAGAGTCGGCTTCAGCCCATATTGCTGACCTAACCCAGCTTGATAACTATCGTCTTGATAACTACGGCTATGTTGGACATGCTGCGACAGCCATTGCGGCTAGCGGTGAACCTGAATCGTTATTTAGCCAGGTGCGTAGCACCATGCTAGTCACGGTATTTGTCTTCCTTGGGATTGAAGGTGCTAGCGTCTACTCCCGTTATGCTAAAGAACGCAAACATGTCGGTATCGCGACTGTACTTGGTTTTATCGGCGTGCTCTGCCTGATGGTGCTGATCACCATGCTCTCCTACGGCGTGCTGCTGCGCCCTGATCTTGCCGCACTGCGCCAACCTTCAATGGCAGGTGTGTTAGAAGCGATAGTTGGGCGTTGGGGGGCGATCTTCATCAGCCTAGGCTTACTGATCTCGGTGTTGGGTGCGTATCTCTCCTGGTCACTGCTGGCGGCCGAAGTGCTGTTTGCTGCGGGGAAAAATCACAGCGTGCCAAAAGTGTTTGGTGCTGAAAACCACAATGCGGTGCCCTCTTCGGCAGTCTGGCTGACCAACCTCACCATCCAACTGTTTCTGATCCTGACCATGTTCAGCCAATACGCCTTCCAGTTAGCGTTAGAGCTGACCAGCTCATTAACCTTAATTCCCTACCTGTTGGTTGCCGCCTATGGGCTGAAATTAGCCTGGAGTGGTGAAAGCTATCAACCTAACGAGGTCGGGCAGAAGAAAGAACTCATCATCGCGTTGATCGCCACACTCTATTCCCTGTTGATGATCTATGCCGGCGGCATGAAATATTTGCTGCTGTCAGCGGTGATCTACGGCCCAGGCACCTTGCTGTTTATTCTCGCCCGACGTGAACAAGGGGCGAATAGAGTATTTACCCCTGCGGAATTGGGGCTATTTGTTCTGATTATCGTTGCCGCCATTGTTGCTATCTACAGCATAGCGACCGGCATTATCACTATCTGATCGAGGCAATTTATATGACAACCAAGAAAAAAAAGCAGGCTAAATTTGGTGTACATTCAGAAGTGGGCAAATTGCATAAAGTGATGGTCTGCGCCCCCGGCAAAGCACACAATCGGCTCACCCCGAGCAACTGTGATGCCTTGTTATTTGATGATGTGCTGTGGGTAGAACGTGCTAAACGCGACCATTTTGACTTTATGACCAAAATGCGTGAACACGGTGTCGATGTGGTGGAAATGCACAATTTGCTCACTGAGACGCTGGCCCTGCCAGAGGCCAGAAAATGGATCCTAGATCAGCAAATTGTGCCGAATGAAGTTTCGCTTGGCATCCTGAATGAAACGCGCAGTTTTCTGGATAGCCTACCGCCGCGCACCTTGGCTGAAGTGCTGATCGGTGGGCTATCCACCACTGATTTGGCTAAAGAGGGCTATGCCGATCATGAAGAACTGAAACTGATCCGTGAAGCTGTCGGCATTACTGAATATCTGTTACCACCACTCCCAAACACACTCTATACCCGCGATACCACTTGCTGGATTTACGGTGGTGTGACACTCAACCCACTCTACTGGCCAGCACGCCACGAAGAGACGGTGCTGACCACCGCTATCTACAAATTCCATCCCGATTTTGGTGCTGATCATGTCCGTGTCTGGTGGGGAGATCCTACCGTGCATCACGGTAGCGCAACACTTGAGGGTGGCGATGTGATGCCAATTGGCAACAAAACGGTATTGATTGGTATGAGTGAGCGCACCTCACACCAAGCCATTACCCAGTTAGCTGCCGCACTGTTTGCTGACAAACACTCGGGTGTGGAGCGAGTGATGATCGCCGCCATGCCAAAACTGCGTGCTGCAATGCACTTAGATACTGTCTTCACCTTCTGTGATCGCGATGTGGTCACGCTCTACCCTGCAATTGTTAACCAGATCAAAACATTCTCGTTGCGCCCAGACGATGGCCCCACTGGAATGAAACTAAGCCGTGACAAAGGCACTTTTGTTGAGGCGGTAGCGGGTGCATTGAACCTGAAAAAACTGCGTGTGGTAGAAACTGAAGGCAACGATTACGACACTGAGCGCCAGCAGTGGGACAGTGGTAACAATATGGTTGCACTGTCGCCGGGCGTGGTGATGGCTTACGATCGCAATACCAAAACCAATACTCAGCTACGCAAAGAGGGCATAGAAGTTATTGAAATAGTTGGTAGTGAGCTAGGTCGTGGGCGAGGTGGTGGCCACTGTATGACCTGTCCGATCATCCGTGACGCGATCGACTACTAAGCGACCAAACTGCAACCTTTCCTCCTCTGCAAGCGCAGAACACGTTTTACCCCTTGGCTGCTCAATGGAACTGAGCAGCGCCGTCTCGCTCAACCATCACACCAAAATGCAACAATCATGCGACAAATTTTTATCCTGCCTCTTGTTCTGATGTCATGAATGCGCTAGGTTGTTTATTCTTGTATATACAACCATGCAAAGGCTGAGAAACAATGAGCATAGCGATCCAGTGCGACAGTCTGTGGCAAGGTGCAGACATTGTCACCATGCAGGGCGGCAAGTACCAGATCATCCATGACGGGGCAATTGCAGTACAGCAAGGCAAGATAATCTGGCTAGGGCCGCGCAATGAGCTACCCAGCATTAACGCACACCAAGTGACCACTTTTTCCGCTGGCATCATTACTCCTGGCTTAATCGACTGCCATACTCACTTGGTGTTTGGCGGAGATCGTAGCCATGAATTTGAACAACGACTCAATGGAGTCAGCTACGCCGAAATTGCCGCACAGGGTGGCGGCATTCTCTCTACCGTCAATGCCACGCGCAATACACCAGAGCTACAGCTACAGCAGCAGGCGATGGCTCGGCTACATCCCCTTTTAGCCGAAGGGGTTACTTGCATAGAGATAAAGTCGGGCTACGGTTTAGATCTCGAGAGTGAATTAAAGATGCTGCGTGTGGCACGCCAACTTGCCGAGTTAGCCGCAGTAGAAGTAAAAACCACCTGTCTGGCAGCCCATGCGCTGCCACCGGAATATCACGGCCGCAGTGATGATTATATCGATCTGGTGGTTAACCAGATTATTCCAGCCGTCGCCAGCGCCGGACTGGCCGATGCAGTTGATGCCTTCTGTGAACACCTTGCTTTTTCACCCGTGCAGGTTGAGCGCGTTTTCAACGCTGCACAACAAGCACAACTGCCGGTCAAACTGCACGCAGAACAACTCTCGGCTCTCGGTGGCAGCAGCTTGGCTGCACGCTATCGGGCACTCAGTGCCGATCATCTGGAGTATGTCAACGAAAAGGATGTCATCGCTATGGCCTCTGCCGGCACCGTTGCCGTACTCTTGCCCGGTGCTTATTACCTGTTACGTGAAACACAATGCCCACCCATCGAGCTATTTCGTCAACATGGTGTACCGATCGCGATCGCCAGTGATGCCAATCCAGGCACCTCGCCAGCACTCTCATTGCGCTTAATGCTCAACATGGCCTGCACCCTGTTCCGCCTGACACCAGAAGAAGCGCTGGCCGGTGTCACATACCATGCGGCAACCGCTTTAGGGATCCAACAGACACAGGGGTCACTGCAAGTGGGCAAACTGGCCAACTTTGTACACTGGCCACTGGAGCGACCCGCACAGTTAGCTTATTGGTTGGGCGGTCAACTGCCCTGTAGCGTCATTTTCCGAGGAGCACTACGCCGATGATTATCACTGATCCATTTCAATTCCGGCCAGGCACACTGCCACTGTTAATCAGCATTCCTCATGCGGGTACCCAATTAACCCCAGCGGTTGAAAAAGGCCTAACTGAAGCTGCGCGTCCATTACCGGATACAGACTGGCACCTACCGTTGCTGTATCAGTTTGCTCAAACACTTGGAGCCAGCATACTGATTGCGAATTACTCAAGACTGGTGATCGACCTTAACCGCCCAGCCGATGATCAACCACTTTACCGCAGTGCCACGACTGGACTATTTCCAGATGTTCTGTTTGACGGTCAGCCTACCTTCCTACCGGATGCTACCCCGTCAGCTGCGGAACGAGCCGACTACCTAGCCGCAATTTGGCACCCTTACCATCAACAGTTGCAACAAGAACTGCAGCGTTTAAAGCAGCAACATGGTTACGCCCTGTTGTTTGATGCTCACTCGATCGCCTCGGTGATCCCACGGCTATTTAGCGGACAACTACCCGATCTGAATCTCGGCACCAATGACGGCAACAGTTGTGCCAGCAGTTTAAGCGATCAACTATTGCTTTGCTGTCAACAACAGCACCAGTTCAGCTACGTACTCAATGGGCGTTTCAAAGGCGGTTATATCACCCGCGCCTATGGCCAACCGGAACAACAACAACATGCAGTGCAACTTGAATTAGCACAACTGAACTATATGTCTGAACGCCCGCCATTCAGTTACTCTCCTGCGCGTGCTGCATTACTGCAACGCCTACTACAGCAGTTACTCGACACCATGCTAACCTGGGGGAAAAACGCTGCGTTCGGTAACATCTCGTAGTCAACAGACGGCCAAGATAGGCGACCAGTAATAATTGCCAAGCCCTTATTGAACAACAGCAAACAACAGCGATAGTGGCGTGCGCATAGGGTGCACGCTAGCGCAAAATATAGTCTATCACCTGCAATATTTACCAATCAGGCTACACTTCTTACACGAGGAAACACCTAGACACTACCGGTGCTCAGCTCTCAGACCGGTAGTTGGAAAACCTATCGTTCAAAATCACATATAGGGACGAATCAATGGCAATTTATTCTCTGATAAACCAACAAAAATGGAAACTATCAGCGATACTGGCACTATTCTCCGCCCAAAACATCAATGCAGCAACAGGCCCAACAGGTTCCTTTGCACCAGGTAGCGGTTTTGTCTGGTCTACGTCAGTGGTAGGAAGTTGGACCGGCACTACCAGCCCCACGTTAGGTTTACCCAGTGCTGATCCCTGGGGGGGAATGATCACGGATAATTTTTTAAGCACTATCAACGTCTGCATGAACCCAGCGCTTTTCGGCACCTCTTCTGATGGTGTATTCAGCGGCTTGGTATTAGCCCCAGACGTGATACTTGGTATGAGCAGTGGCACTATTCAAGGCGAATACTGGGTAAGCAATATAAATAACGGCACCCACGTTACTTATACATCTTCGGGAAGTTGGTCAAGTAACGGTAACTTGGTTACCAGCAGTCTCACAACCACTCCCTGGTGCCTCGGCACCCAGCAGCATTCATTAGGCCCTGGCTACGGGGCTGTACGTACCAGCAGCCACCGTGGCACGATGAGTGGCGTCATGTCACTTTATATCGGCCCACTTGCGCCACTGGGTAATATAAACAGTCCTCGGTTGGGGCATAGTGCTCGGTCTCGCAGCTCTACCCCCCCAGTGACGCAGTTGATACCGGCTTCTCAGTTCACTATCACACTCCCTACTGACTGCACCGTTGGCTTTCAGGATAATAATGTTTCATTTGGTGCAGTGACTCACTTACAGGCAGATAAACAAATACTGGCAACTTACTCCTCACAGTTGACCATCCAGTGCAACACCATCAATGATGGTGGTTCAGGCACTGGACAAACCACACTACAATTAGCATTTAGTGGGAGCCTTGGTCGCAATACTGATACGCTGGCACTTAACAATACCAATGCAGAAACACTGGCAGAGATCCGTGGCATTCTCGCAGCAGAGAGTGGCGATTGCACCACCACACACAACGAACAGATCCTGTTTAATAACCAACCGACTAATATTGCTAATGTGGCAGAAGGGAGTACTGAAATCCCGCTCACCTGGACATTGTGCAGCAATTCACTGCGTCACTATGGCGGTGGCACCGCACAAGCCATAGCAACATTAAGCTGGCCTTAAACATAAAACAATGCATTCAATACGCTGTTTTGTGAACAGACACTCTAGTACATCAAAGAAGAAAGATGTTTATTATCAATAATTTAATGAGATTGGCGGATGGTTTATCTCGTTTTGACTCTGTTTGAACCATCACATCGCCGGTTAATTGACCCACTGGGGCAGAAAACTCGCCCCAGTGTTGGCCATGATTTCATTGCGTCAAGCCGATACGCAGGTTAATTGTATGTACACCGCAGAATATATCCATGCGGTGTCTGTAAATCATCTTGTCGCACGCGTGGCATGCCAACAAATGAATGAACCCAGGCTAACCATAGCGACGCCAAGCCAGAAGTCGATCGTTAATGTGGTGCGTAGCACCAGTGCAGCAAACAGCGCTGATAATACCGGGGTGAAATAGGACACGGTGGCCAACAGCGTCATGTTGCCATGCAGAATGCCGATATTCCATGCAGCATAACCGCCGCCCATCGCTACCCCAACCGCCAGTAACGCCAGAGTGACCGGTAGCGTGAACTGCATCGCGGCGTCCGTACTGAAGGGATAAATCAACCACAGTGCAACTGCGGTGAACAACATAAAGGGTACTGCGCCATTTTGACCTTGGGCAATCCGTTTCGTCACGTTGCAGTACAATGCCCACAACAGCGCGCCGGTGAAAGAGAGACCATAACTGAGAGGGTTGCTGCGAATGTTGGCAATCATCTGTGTTGCAGACCAACTCCCCGTGCCATTCATGATCCAGCCGACACCAAGCAGAGAAATCAGTAGCCCAGGCACCACCCACCAACGTGCTCGCTGCTGGTTGAATAACAGTGCCAGCAGTATGGTAAAACAGGGCCATAGGTAGTTGATCATTCCTAGCTCAATCGCTTGTAGGCGATTGTTGGCATAACCAAGCGAGAGTGACAGGCAGATCTCATACAGCACAAATAGCGCGCCGCCCAGAAGAAGATAACTGATTGGAAAAACTGAGAGTTTTGGCCTTTTCATCACCAGTAGCAGAAACAGTGCGGCGACACTGTAGATCATTGCCGCACCACCCACTGCCCCCAGCCCTTCGCTGACGCTACGGATCAGCCCGACCACACTGCTCCATAGCAGGATCGCCAATAGGCCGAACAGTGTCGCGTTCGCGGTGCGCGGCATCAGTGGCGGCGACCAGTGAGTGATAACGTCAGCACTTAGTGCCCCTCAAATTGTGGCGGCGGCTGGCGAAATAGCCGGGTGAGGTAGACAAGATAGGCGAAGCCCAGTGCTGCCCAAACCAGCCCCATGGTCAGTGAAGTTCTTTCCAGGTTTAGCCACAATACGCTGACCGTCAAAGCACCAATGAGTGGTAGCACTAGGAAGTTAAAGCGATCTTTCCAGCTTTTGTTACGCCGTTGGCGGATAAAGAAGTGATTGATTACCGAGAGGTTAACAAAGGTAAACGCAACCAGTGCGCCAAAGTTAATCAACGCGGTGGCGGTGACCAAATCAAAAAACAGCGCAGAGAGTGCCACTATACCTACCATCAATACATTCAGTGTCGGGGTGCGCCACCTAGGATGAATGTAGCCAAAGAAACGCTCAGGAAAAACGTTGTCGCGCCCCATAACATAGAGCAGACGCGAAACGGTGGCGTGTGATGCCAAACCTGAAGCCAGTGTGTTGATAAAGGTGGTACAGAGGAAGATCGCTTGGAACAGTTTGCCACCCACATAGAGCGCGATCTCCGGCAGTGCTTCATCCGGGCTATCAAAACGTTCAATAGTGGGAAAAAACAGTTGAATAAAGAATGAGACGCTGATGAAAATCACCCCGCCGTAAAGTGCAGTCAGGAAGATCGCTCGCGGGATCACTCTGGCCGCTTCCGGGGTCTCTTCACTCAGTGTGGTGACTGCATCAAAACCGAGAAACGAGAAGCAAAGGATGGTCGCTCCGGTGATGATCGGCAATAGGTGGGCATGTTCACTGACAAAAGGTTGCAGGCTCCAAACTGTTCCTTGCCCTTCGCCGTTATGTAACCCCTGCACCACCAGAAAGATAAATACCACGATGATCGCCAACTGCACCAGTACAAACAGCGTGTTAAAGTTGGCTACTAGGCTAACACTGCTGAGATTGATCGCTGTCATGATGGTGACAAAACCCACCACCCAAACCCAGGTCGGAACCTCAGGGAACAGCGCGGTTAAATAGATTTTTGCCAACAGGGTATTGATCATCGGCAGGAACAGGTAGTCGAGTAGCGATGCCCAGCCAACCAAAAAACCGACATGCGGATTGATCGCTTTTTGGGTATAGGTGTAGGCGGAACCGGAGGTCGGATACTGGCGCACCAGTTTGCCATAGCTGATGGCGGTGAACAGTACGCCAGCCAAAGCAAACAGATAAGAGGTCGGCACATGACCATCGGTGACACCAGAAACGATACCGAAGGTATCAAACACCGTCATCGGAGTCAGGTAGGCCAACCCCATCATCACCACTTGCCACAATTTTAGTGTTTTACGCAATTGCGGTTTACCCGCGCCATCACGTTCAATGGCTGTTACTGTCATGGGCAATTCCTCACCGGCGTTCAGTGCGCCAAGTCAGAAAAAATTAATCACCGCCGCGCGCAGTCTCGCAAGAGTGCAACTCATCTGCAAAAAATCTGGTCTGGCACTTACACATGCTCGGTGAGATCCCTGAGTAAAACACCCAAGAGTGCCACGTTGGTAACAGCACGCGCCGCTATCATACTCGCCTGTGCCAAGGAATAAAGCCGAATTTTCTTCACTATGATAAACAGGGTAGTCGTGCTTTTTAGCTTAATCTAGCACACTAAGAAAGCTTCAACCATAAAGAGCGCTAATAATGCAATTATTTGATAAAAAATTGATTTCTTTTTAGTTTTAAATATTGTTAAATTTTAATTTTGAAGTGGAAGGGGTAATTTTCTGATGAAACAGCAGAAGCTTTCGTTAGCCCGAGATGTAGCAAAATGCTATGCTTTGAATCGAATCATTAACAGCCTATTCGAGACGGTGTTATCCCCACCGCCAGCTTGCACCACGACGGTACACAACAACTGCATCGTGGACCAAGTTAATGCGAGTTGTGAGCACTGCGGTGCGACAACATGACAAGCTGAGCGGCTTTAAAACGGAAATCGGATCGGTTTTGAACTTTGTCGCCGGAGTTTACCCTAGAGATGCTGATACGCTTTGTTGCTGCCCTGCTGCTGGCAGTGTCTAGTTTGGCCTCATTGGCTGAGGATGTGCGTGAATATTATAGTTTCACTGCACTTGGTGAGCCGAAGTATCGGCACGGTTTCCAACATTTTGACTATGTCAATCCCGATGCGCCAAAAGGTGGCGATATTCGTCTGGCAGCAATCGGGACCTATGACAATTTTAACCGTTTCGCCTCGCGCGGTGTGTCAGCAGAACGCACGATCCAACTTTATGATGCGCTGTTTACCACCTCGGACGATGAAGCTGCCAGTTATTATCCATTGGTCGCAAAGGTGGCTCGTGCGCCAACCGATATGCGTTGGATGGAGATCGAACTTAATCCTGAGGCACGTTTCCATGATGGCAGCCCGATTACGGCACAGGATGTCGCCTTCACATTTAATAAATTTATGACCGAAGGCGTGGCCCAATTTCGGGTGTTTTATCAAGGAACACAGATCGAGGCAGTAGCCCCCTTGACGGTGCGTATCACGCTGCCAGAGGCTGATAAAGATAAGTTGCTCGGTTTGCTGACACTGCCGATTTTGTCAGAACGTTTCTGGCAAAATTATTCACTCAGCGAACCGCTGATCCAGCCACCACTGAGCAGTGGACCATACAAAATCAGCGATTACCGCTTGGGCCAATATGTCACCTATCAGCGTGTCACTGACTACTGGGCTGCCGATTTGCCGGTTAATCGCGGGCAAAATAACTTTGATCATATCCGTTATGACTATTATCTGGATGATAACGTCGCGTTAGAGGCGTTTAAATCGGGTGCTTATGATCTGCGTGCAGAAGCGTCAGCCAAAAATTGGGCCACCCAGTATCGGGGCAATAATTTCGATCAGCACTACATTATTAAGCGTGATGAAGTTAATCACGCCGCTCAGAACAGTCGCTGGTTAGCATTTAATGTTGGCCGACCAATATTTGCTGATCGCCGAGTACGCGAGGCGATCACACTGGCTTTTGATTTTGAGTGGATGAATAAGGCATTGCATTATCAGGCTTATCAGCGTACCGATAGCTATTTTCAGAATACTGAATATGCCGCCACCGCTAGCCCCGATGCGGCTGAACTGGCTTGGCTGCTGCCGCTAAAAGATAAATTGCCGCCAGCGGTGTTTGGCCCTCGCTATCAGCCACCACGTTCGGCGGCGGATGGACACAATCGTCAGAACCTACTTAAGGCGAGTGAACTACTGCAACAAGCCGGCTGGCAGGTGAGTCAGCGCCGCTTGGTACACAGCGAAACTGGGCAACCGTTCCGTTTTGAGCTGCTGCTGCCAAGTGGCGGTAATTTTCAGTATGTGCTGCCCTTCCAACGTAATTTAAAGCGGTTAGGCATTGAGATGCAGATCCGTGAGGTCGATGTTGGCCAGTTCACTCGTCGCCTACGCAAACGCGATTTCGATATGTTGCCGACAGTATATTCCGCGATGCCGTTTCCCAATACCGCGCTACAAATCCTTTGGGATTCAGAGTATCTCAGCTCCAGTTGGAATACTCCGGGGGTTAATGACGCTGCGGTTGACTATTTAGTCCGCCAAATTGTTAAACATCAGGGTGATCAACCGGCGCTACTGTCACTCGGACGCGCGCTGGATCGGGTATTAACCTGGAATCACTACATGTTGCCAATGTGGTATTCAAACCACGATCGCTATGCTTACTGGAATAAATTCTCTCAACCCGAACAGCGGCCGACCTATGCCATCGGGTTAGATACCTGGTGGTATGATGCCGATAAGGCAGCAACACTACCTACACGCCAGCAATAAAAGGAGCCTGCGGTGGCCGCTTATCTATTACGTCGTTTACTTTTGGTGATCCCGACACTTTGGGCAATCATCACGCTTAACTTTTTTATTGTTCAAGTTGCTCCAGGTGGCCCGGTCGATCAGGCGATTGCTGCCATCGAGTTGGGTCACAGCAGTGGTTTTGCCGGTTCGGGTCTCGGTGAAGGATTAGGCAATGCCAAAACTGGAATCGGCAATGTCGGCGAAGGGCAGTATCGTGGTTCGCGTGGGCTTGATCCGGAAGTGATTGCCGAAATCACCAAGCGTTATGGCTTCGATAAACCGCTGCATCAGCGCTACTTCACCATGTTATGGAACTATATGCGTTTTGACTTCGGCGATAGCCTGTTCCGTGGCGCTTCCGTGATGGAACTGATTGGTCGTAGCTTACCGGTTTCGATTTCGCTGGGGCTATGGAGTACCTTGATCATCTACGGTGTTTCGATTCCGCTTGGCATCCGTAAAGCAATCAATAACGGTAGCACATTTGATACCTGGAGCAGCACACTGATTATCGTCGGTTATGCGATTCCGGCCTTTCTGTTTGCCATTTTGATGATTGTGCTGTTTGCCGGCGGTAGCTATCTGAATTGGTTTCCGTTGCGTGGGTTGGTTTCCAGCGATTTCGATATGCTGCCTTGGTATCGTCAGATACTCGACTACCTTTGGCATATTACACTGCCGGTGTTAGCTACCGTGATTGGCGGATTCGCCACTTTAACCATGTTAACTAAAAACTCCTTCCTGGATGAGATCCGCAAGCAATATGTGGTTACCGCTCGCGCCAAAGGGTTAGAGGAGAAAAAAGTGCTTTATCATCATGTATTCCGCAATGCGATGTTACTGGTGATTGCCGGGTTTCCTGCCACCTTTATCAGTATGTTTTTTACCGGTTCGCTGTTGATTGAAGTGATGTTTTCCCTCAATGGCCTCGGGCTGTTGGGTTATGATGCCACATTACAGCGCGACTACCCGGTAATGTTTGGCACACTGTATATCTTCACGCTGATTGGCCTGTTGTTGAATATCATCAGTGATATTACGTATACCCTGGTTGATCCACGCATCGATTTTGAGGCCCGCCAATGAGCCGTTTAAATCCGATAAATCAAGCCCGTTGGGCACGTTTTCGCACTAACCGCCGTGGTTACTGGTCACTGTGGATTTTTTTGCTGTTTTTCCTACTCAGTCTGCTGTCTGATCTGTTGGCCAACGATAAACCGTTATTGGTGAATTATCAGGGCCGGTGGTATGTGCCCTTTCTGGTCAACTACAGCGAGACTACTTTTGGTGGCCAATTTCAGACTGATGCCGATTTCCAGGATCCTTTCCTGGTCGCTCAGATAGCGCAGCATGGTTGGGCTATTTGGGCTCCGATCCGATTTAGCTATAACACCATTAACTTTGCTACTGAGGTGCCGTTCCCTTCGCCGCCTTCACGCCAGAATTTACTGGGTACTGATAGTAATGGCAGCGATGTGTTGGCGCGTCTGCTGTACGGTTTTCGTATTTCGATGCTGTTTGGTTTGGCGTTGACGCTCTGTGCAAGTGTGATTGGTATCTGTGTCGGTGCAATGCAGGGTTATTACGGTGGCCGTATCGATCTCTGGGGACAACGTTTTATCGAAGTGTGGTCTGGTATGCCAATGTTGTTTTTGATTATTTTACTCTCCAGTATTGTGCAACCCAATTTCTGGTGGCTGTTGGTGATCACCATTTTATTCGGTTGGATGAGTCTGGTTGGGGTGGTTCGTGCCGAGTTTCTGCGTACCCGTAATTACGATTATATCCGTGCTGCACGTGCCATGGGGGTGCCGGATCGGGTGATTATGTATCGTCATATGTTGCCTAATGCGATGGTGGCGACGTTGACCTTTTTGCCTTTTGTTCTGTGTGGTTCTATCACTACCCTCACCTCGCTCGATTTTCTTGGCTTCGGTCTGCCGTTGGGTTCGCCTTCACTGGGAGAACTGCTGTTACAGGGCAAAAATAATTTGCAGGCTCCTTGGCTGGGTATCACGGCATTTCTGGTGTTATCGATCCTGTTATCACTGTTAATTTTTATTGGCGAAGCCGTACGCGACGCCTTTGATCCCGGTAAGGTGTATTGATATGGTCGCTCCTCTACTCGCTATTGATGATCTCTCGATCGCATTTCGCCAGCATGCTGAACAGCGCTTGGTGGTAGAGAACCTGTCACTACAAGTGAACAGCGGTGAAACGTTGGCGCTGGTTGGTGGCTCTGGTTCAGGAAAAAGTGTCACTGCACTCTCTATTTTGCGTCTGCTACCTGCTGCGGCAGTGTGCTATCCAAACGGTGATATCCGTTTCAATGGTGATTCATTGCTCCACTGCACAGAGTCGGCGCTACGAAAGGTGCGTGGCAACCAGATTTCGATGATTTTTCAAGAGCCAATGGTGTCACTGAATCCACTGCATAGCATCGAAAAACAGTTAGCTGAAGTGTTGATGCTGCACCGTGGTAGGGATCGGGTGAGTGCGCGTGTGGAGATTATTGAGTGTCTCGAGCGTGTTGGTATCCGTAATGCTAAACAACGGCTAAATGATTTTCCACATCAACTGTCTGGTGGTGAGCGTCAGCGGGTGATGATCGCTATGGCTGTGTTAACCCATCCGAAATTGCTAATTGCCGATGAACCGACCACAGCACTGGATGTGACTGTGCAAGCACAGATTTTACTGCTATTGCAGGAGCTAAAGCAGGAGTTGGCGATGGGACTGCTGTTTATCACCCATAATCTCAATATTGTGCGTCGACTGGCAGACACCGTAGCAGTGATGCAACAAGGGCGCTGTGTAGAGCAGCGCAGTCAGGCCGCGCTGTTTACCGCACCACAACACCCCTATACCCAACAACTGCTGGCAGCAGAGCAGATGGGCGAGCCGACAGTGTTACCTGCTGAACGCAAGACGTTAATGAAAGTAGCACATCTGCAAGTCTGTTTTCCGATTAAGCGTGGACTGCTGCGGCGTGTGGTTGATCAGCACTATGCGCTGAAAGATCTCAGTTTTGAGTTGCGCGCGGGCGAGAGTATCGGCCTGGTTGGTGAGTCTGGCTCTGGTAAGAGTACCACCGGTTTAGCATTGCTACGTCTACTTCATGCGCAAGGGAAAATTTGGTTCAATGGCCAGCCATTGCACAACTTTAATCATCAACAGATGTTGCCCTATCGTAGTCAATTACAGATCGTGTTTCAGGATCCCTACTCGGCACTGAATCCGCGTCTGAATGTACTGCAAATTATCGCCGAGGGACTAGAGATACATCAGCAGCTTTCGCCAGAGCAGCGCGAACAGCGTGTTATCGAGGTGCTACAGGAAGTTGGGCTGGAAGCGGAGATGCGCCACCGCTATCCGACAGAGTTCTCCGGTGGGCAACGACAGCGTATTGCTATTGCACGTGCATTGATTTTGCAACCACAACTATTGATCCTCGATGAACCCACTTCTTCCCTAGATAAGTCGGTACAAGCGCAGATCTTGGCGCTGCTGAAATCATTACAACAACGCCACCAGTTGGCTTATCTGTTTATCAGCCATGATTTGCAAGTGGTACGCTCGCTCTGCCATCAGGTCATTGTGTTGAAGCAAGGCGAGGTGGTTGAGCAAGGTGATTGCCAAGCGATCTTTAATGCACCGCAAGCGGATTATACCCAGCAACTGCTCGCCTGTTGCCGTTAATCGCAGTAGTGATTGATAGCGATAACAAAATCAAACCGTGGATAAAAGTGCTGGATTGAGCGTACTCAATGAATTTAGTCATCTTTTTTATCAAAGATGGCTTCCCTTGAGTACATCAATCTGGCATCGTTGTCACGAGCTAATTGGTTGTAGTTTCTCATTTTGCTCCAGGAAGCATAGAACGATATAACTTAACATAGATAGTGACATCATGAACAAAAAAGACAGTTTATTGAGAGAGATAGCCAGGTATCCGTTGATCTTGATTATGGTATTTTGGGTAGTGCAGATCATAAAGTCCCTCAGCGGAGCAACGCTACTCGGATTCGGCGTTGTGCCCCGTGAGCTGTATGGATTAGTGGGCGTTGTAACTTCCCCGTTTATTCACGGTAATTTTGAACACTTGATCGCTAACACGTTGCCGTTTTTCTTTTTGGCCTGTTTACTGTTTATGTCCCATCGAAAAAGAGTCGTTAGCTATCTTGTTGTTATCTGGCTCACAACCGGCCTGATCACTTGGATCATCGGACGTAATGCCTCGCATATAGGTGCAAGTGGTGTGATATATGGCATGGCATCCTTTCTGGTGTTTGCTGGTATCTTTGGCAAGAGATTGAAATTAATTGCCATTTCAATCTTGGTCATTTTTTTCTACTCGGGTCTGATTTGGGGACTATTTTCAACAGAAAGGCAGGTTTCGTGGGAGGGACATCTAGCGGGCACTTTATCAGGTCTATTATTGGCTTTTTGCTATCGCAAAAGCCTGCAAGCAGAGAGATAACTAGCCAAAGATGGTTAGCTAAAACAGGTGATTAGCGGCATTGGCGTGATTGTTCCATCATCGCCGGTTCAGAGCGGGCAATTTTAGTTGCCCTTTACTACCGGTGCGGCACGAAACCCTCACCGGCAATTATTGCCTATCGGCAGGGGTTAGGCTTTTTGCCCAACACCGGTGTGTAAGCTGGCTCTGTAGCTACTTGCTCTGCCTGTAAGCGACTATCGCAGTAACCATTTAATTAGCCTTGCTAGTGAAAAATTTCGAACGTCTCGCCTCAATATCACGCTTATCCTTAACGTGTTACTGTGTTATTCAGACACGCTATTGTTCGATGACCTGTAAGCCAGATAATCTGCCATTACGTTCCATAGCGGGCACTTGAGGGCAGCGTTTGTCGAGTGTCGATCTTCTCGGCGATCGCTACCCCAATATTTTTTAACCGGCAGATCGCAGCGCTCTCATCCTGCTGGGCAACAAACAGACAAGGCTCGCCCTGCCACTCAAGCAATACACACTCAATATAGACTTGCAATAAACAGTGTTGTAGCTGTTGCATCGCCTGCCAAGCTTCTTGCCCCTGCTGGCTCAGTAACCTTAAACCAATCAGATGATCGGGTGAGTTAACCGACTGGGTTGGTCTCCTGACGGATGAATTGACTTCAGCAACGTGGCTACATGCGTCAGTAGTGACGTTGCCGGGTTCTGCTGTCTCGGATACCACTTCCAGCTTTGTGCCCACGTAGCCGGATACCCAACGATAACTGAACGGCAGACGATGAATTATCGAAAGATGAACTTCACTCACATTTTGTCCCTAGCCGGAAAAGCAACATAGATTTTACATTGCAATAATACTACATTATCTAAAAATTAACTAAATTTACCTTAGTAAAAAACCATAGTTAAATGTAACTAACGAAATATAACACTAAAAGAAAAACTTATTAAGCCATTAACCGCGCTAAACCTTCGCCGTCACTGACGCAAAGCACGTTTGGCATACAGGTAACATAACACCGCCATCACACTGCACAGTGCCATTGAGGTAACCATCGGCCACGCAGTGCTGTTGGGAACTTGCGCCAATAGTGCGGCGATCAGCGCACCAATGCTAAAACGTAATGTGCCCGCCAGTGACGATGCAGTTCCAGCCATGTGCGGGAAGTGATCAAGGATCACTGCCATTGCATTTGAGGAAATCATGGCTATACAACCAATATAACCCGCCACTCCCAGCACCAACGCCCAAAAACCGAACCCCAAAGTGCCACTCAAGACCAACCAGCCTCCCATGGCAAACTGGAAAAACAGCCCGATGCGAAACATGTTGAATGAACCCAACCGGCGCACATTACGGCTGTTAAACAGTGTAGTCAAAAATAGGAAAACAATGTTCAGTGCAAAGTAGTAGCCAAAGTGTTCTGGTGCGACTTGGTTAAGTTCGATATAAACAAACGGGCCTGCACTGAGAAACGAGAACATACCGGCAAACGAGAATGCGCTGGCCAGCATGTAACTCAACACGCTTTTATGACGAAACAGCGAGGCAAAGTTGCCTAGCGTGGTACGTAAATGAAACTTCTGTCGTTTCTCTTTTGCCAAGGTTTCTTTGATAAAAAAGGCAACCAACAGCGAGCCTAGCAGTGCAGCAGCGGAGATAGTCCAAAAAATGGCATGCCAATCGAACCAGGAGAGCAGTACGCCACCAATCATTGGAGCCAATAGCGGAGCTATGGTCATCACTAGGATAACAAACGACATCATGCGTGAGAATTCATCACGGCTAAACATGTCGCGCATCAATGCGTTGATCACGACGCTGGCAGCGGCTGCCGAAAGGCCATGAAGAAAACGCAGATTGATCAACTGATCAATCGACTGTGCCATCGCACAAGCGCCACTGGCGATAGCAAAAATCACTGTTCCCCAAAGGATCACAGGCTTACGGCCAATAGTATCAGACATTGGACCATAAAACAGTTGACCAACGGCAAAGCCCACCATATAGGCACTGAGTGTCATCTGTACCCGCCCCGATTCGACAGCAAACTGTTTAGCGATAATCGGTAAACTGGGCAGGTACATGTCGATTGCCAGTGGCATCAGCATTGAGAGCAGGCCGAGAATAAAAATCAGACCAAAGTGAGAACTACGCTTTTGTTGCACTGGTAACGACTCCTGCGGCGGAAAAATTTATCTACTCAGCGCGGTACAGCAACGCTGGCAATCTCTTGTGTGGTCAGTGGGCGGTATTCTCCAGGCTCTAACGTCTGATCCAACACAATCGCGCCAATCCGTTCGCGATGTAATGCCACAACGTGATTCCCCACTGCGGCAAACATTCTCTTTACTTGATGATAGCGCCCCTCACTGATTGTTAGACGGGCACGATGTGAATCAATCTGTTGCAACTGTGCTGGCTTGGTCACTGTTTTTTCATTATGTAATTGAATGCCTTGTGCAAACATCGCTGCCGTGTTATCTGCTAATGGCTGTTCCAACTCTACCAAATAGGTTTTTTCACAGTGATGTTTTGGCGAGGTGATCCGATGAGACCATTGACCATCGTCGGTCAGCAATACCAGCCCAGTGGTATCGATATCCAACCGCCCAGCGGCGTGCAGTTTATAAGCCACAGGCTCATCAATAAAATAGAGCAGTGTCGGGTGATCAGGATCGTCGGTAGAGCAAACATAGCCTTGAGGCTTGTTGAGCATGAAGTAACGTGGTCCAGAGAGTTGCGTTAATGGATTGCCGTCAAACGCCACCTGATGGTGTGCTTCCAATTTGAATGCACCATCTTTAATCACTTCGCCTTGCACCGTAACGCGTTTGGCACGCAGTTCACGGCTGACCAATCCTCGGCTAATACCTAATTGCTGCGATAAAAATTTGTCCAGTCGCATAACCAACTGCTTTACCTGTGTGATGGAATTTACCTCGCCAAACCAAAGACGGAGGCATTCAGTGTGATGGAGATCACTTATTATACTCCCCACACCCTCGGCATAACAGCGCAATTTTTCGCGCGGCCCCCCTACTGGATGACGGTTATAATTTATTGATTTAAAATAAAATAAAGTCTTTTCAGCTTCACCTGCGGCGGTTCTGAGTCTAGCAAGTCAGAAAACAGGGGGTAAAAGATGGCTTTTGACAGTGCCGACGTCCGTGATACTACTTATGTAATCAAAGTCGATATCAACAGCAAAACCTTCACACAACGCAGCACAACAATACCCCTATGCTCCTCTTCTTAACCGGTATCGGTACGCAAATGATTTGTCCTTCTCGTTCTGCATAGGTTGATGAAGCAGGGCAAACCATGAACGTTTTTTAACCAAAAACAGTATTTGACCTGAGCACGTGTTGATGTTTTTCCCCTTATCAAAGCAAAAGCATTGTCTCGCTCCTCCCCCTGCAAAGGGGGAGGCTAGGAGGGGGTATTTCAAAATAATCAAATGCGTTAAAACCCCACCCTAACCCTCCCCTTATTAAGGGGAGGGGACTACCTGGCTCCTCGCATTGTGGCACAGAACAAACTTTAGTTAATAATCGATTAAAAAACGTTCGTGATCTTGCCCTGGTTGATGAAGAGATCATTGCCGCCTTCAAAAAAAATACATACTCCACCCATTGTAGGCATCATCTCTATTTTTTAGAACACTATTTAATTACAAAAATTGATACCATGTTTAACCCCTGGTATTCTTCAACCATATTTCTTTAGTGTGTACTTCTAATTTTCCAAGGAGAGTTTCAAAGTGAAGTGCTTTATTTCTATGTTTTTTATGATCATACTTTCCATTTCGAGCAATGTAACTGCTGCAGTTAACAACAAACCATCTCTGGCAGAAGAAAATATGTTATTCATGAAAAACAAAGCCAGCTTCAATCAGCATGATTTACTTCATTTTTCCAGCCGTTCGTTTAAATTCCTCGCTATAGTTCCTGATGGCAAAACAGCAGAAGAAACCATTCTTTTTTATCGCGATATCATGATTAAGAAAGCAAATGAGAAAGGATATTCATTTACTTCGGGTAAAAAAGATTTATTGTTCAAAATAGAGCAAAAGCATTTTTTAGACACAAAAGATAAGTTGTTAGATCAGCAACATCTTGTCATTAGGCAAAATTATAGCCAAGCACATGATTCTGCCATAACGGAAAAATCCGAATCCAAATTGACGGTAAAGAAAATAGCCAAAAACACCCCAGTTCCTATCATTCACTCTTCATTGTTTACTGCTTCAAATGCAAGCAATATTAAACAAAAAACTGAAGAGAACATTTCAGCCGATCAGCATGGTGAGCTTCAGTCTTATTTTGAAGTTACACTTAGCTCAAAATTGAGTGAAAACATGCTAAAAAACAATAGTATCAATGATTATTTTTCCATTCACCCTGAATTGGCTAAATTTGGCATAGCAAAAGACGAAAAGTTAATCAGACAGATCGCCTACAGCACACAGATGAGTCCAGGAAAGTTCACTTTACCCAATGGGAAAACCAGCTCTTTTGATATTGAAGTATGGGCATCAACACCTGATGGTAAACCGATACTAGTAGAACTGGCTTTTGACAGTGAAGGTTATGCCAGCTCAGTGGAAGATCTAACACTTCAGGAAGAATTCTTTGTTAGTGCGGTATTAGAAGGGATGCATGCTTATGCACTGCCAGATGCAACCTTGATGGGTTCTAAGTTGCGCGCATTAAAAGCAGCATCTGAACAATTGACACAGTGACAGCTTGTTGTGTCATTTGCCATTCACCGCGAGACGGTAGCGGTTGGAAGCAACAGGGCAATGATTGCAAAATGAGCATTTGAAACATAAGCGCCATTTTTCTCACTATCAGGGGTTGCCAAAGGAAAACGATTAGTAGATAATGCTGCCCATGTTGCCGACCACCACAAGTTAAAAGCAATATAAATCAGCATCATAGTAGTAATTCTGATTAAAATTTCAGCAGGTTGCTGTTCTGTTTTTGGCAGAACTTGCAGTAGCTGAAAATGTGGTGTTTGGTGCTGGCTGTGTCAGCGTGTTGCTGAATCATTGGTAGCTATCTGAACAGAGCAAAATTTTAAGGCGCGTTAACAAAGCGGTTATGTAGCGGATTGCAAATCCGTCTAGTCCGGTTCGACTCCGGAACGCGCCTCCACTCTTGCCCGGGTGGTGAAATCGGTAGACACAAGGGATTTAAAATCCCTCGGCCTTTTGGCTGTGCGGGTTCAAGTCCCGCCCCGGGCACCATTACATCTCACCCTGTCATTTTCTTATCAAGCAGTTTATTGATTCCCTCATGCCTGCTACACAGCCCGATGCAAACCAGCTTACTGCGCGTTAAGCTACCCTCTTCACCACTCTGACTGCTTTGTCAGGATCACCAGCAATAAACTCCAACGTTGGTGAGTAGTAGAATGGTACCCAAACACCGAAGTTACTCTCCCATTCCCATTTGACTGGACAGGGCCACAAAATATCTTCATGCAGGATATAGTAAATCCAACGCCCATTCGGGCGACGAGGTTTAAGCGTTTTCATATTTCCAATCGTGCGCAGGCAATCACTGGTTATATTCTTACGGTACGGATAACAGCAAACAAGTCAATATGATGACTGACTCACACCACATCGTTAGGCAAGTGCAACTAGTCGCTAACCAACAATCGCTCGCTAACTCTTTCGCTAATGCTCACGGCTATCCCCTGTGATGGTGATAAGGACACCGAACGTGGCTTTTTGTTATCAGATACCTGCTGTGTAGTGGCCATAAAACTAGAAAGGTGGTGCCTGAACCATTCAGGCATCACCCAGCATCTTCCCTGACCACAAGCAGTCAATTGGGTATAGCACAAAGAAAAACCTTGTGCCCAGTATGGGAGTGTTACACTTTCTTAAATTCAGTTTCTGCCTGTTTAAATCGCTGTGTAATATTAACAGAAGGCGGCTTGTCGAACAGGCTAACCAGAATGATTGCTATGCTAGCCAGCAAAAAACCGGGAATAATTTCATACAGACCCAGCCAACCATTCTGTTTCCAGATAATCACGGTGGCTGCACCAACCAGCATCCCAGCCAAGGCACCGTTGCGAGTCATGCGAGGCCAGAGTACCGAAATCAGCACCACCGGGCCAAATGCGGCACCAAAACCAGCCCAGGCATAGCTCACCAGCCCCAGAACACGATTCTCTGGATCTGCCGCCAATGTGATAGCAATCAGCGCAACCACCAACACCATCACTCGCCCTACCCACACCAATTCACGCTGACTGGCACCTTTACGCAGAAAAGCCTTATAGAGATCTTCGGTAATCGCACTGGAACAGACCAGCAGTTGGCAACTCAAGGTGCTCATTACCGCCGCCAAAATGGCGGAGAGCAACACCCCTGCCATCCAAGGGTTAAACAGCAGCATTGCCAATTCAATAAATACCCGTTCACCATTTTGTGTCACATTAGCGGCTTGATCACTGTGGTTGGCAAAATAGGCGATACCAAAGAAACCAACAGCAATAGTGCCTGCTAAACAGAGCACCATCCAGGTCATACTGATACTGCGCGCACGGCGAATAGTGTGATGTGAATCTGCTGCCATGAAACGTGCCAGAATGTGTGGTTGGCCAAAATAGCCCAATCCCCATCCCATCAGTGAAACAATGGCGATCCAGTTTAGCCCTTTCATCATGTCAAGATTGGCCGGGTTTTGTGCCATGATCACTTCAATTGAGCTATCGATACCGCCAAGAGAGAGGATCACCATAATCGGTGTCAGGATCAGCGCAAAAATCATCAGGCTAGCTTGCACGGTGTCAGTCCAGCTTACCGCCAGGAAACCACCGATGAAAGTATACAAAATGGTCGCTGCCGCACCGGCCCAAAGTGCAGTCTGGTAACTAATACCAAAGGTGCTTTCGAATAAACGAGCGCCAGCCACCACACCAGAAGCGCAATAGACAGTGAAAAACAGCAGAATGACCAGTGCAGAGATCACGCGCAACAGTTTGCTGTTATCTTCAAAGCGGCTAGTAAAGTAATCGGGTAAAGTTAAAGCGTTATGATTAACTTCGGTATGGACACGCAACCGCCCTGCCACCAGTTTCCAGTTAAAGTAAGCACCGATAGTCAAACCGATCGCAATCCAACTTTCTGAAATACCGGCCAGGAAAATCGCTCCTGGCAACCCCATGAGTAGCCAACCACTCATATCAGAGGCACCTGCAGAGAGTGCCGTGACAACACTCCCCAACCGACGGCCAC
Organism: Serratia microhaemolytica; assembly: GCF_004011885.1. Taxonomy (GTDB): domain Bacteria; phylum Pseudomonadota; class Gammaproteobacteria; order Enterobacterales; family Enterobacteriaceae; genus Serratia_G; species Serratia_G microhaemolytica. The sequence goes on from NZ_SBEF01000022.1 coordinate 49,520, forward strand.
CGAGAATATAGTCATCAAAATTTTTAGTTGCTCGATAAGCAAGCAAACCAATGAGTATCATTCCCAAAATGTAGACCAAAAAGGTCACTAGCATAGGTGTGCTCATTCTCGCGCAATTCTCCGTTTTTATTGCCTATCCACTATCAGCCCAGCACATGTCGCTCGCCCACAAGAGTCAATAGGTTTTTGTACCCAGTCAAGGATTGGTGCAGATGGGGCCAGCAACTGCATGCCAGCACCCAGTAAACCGGTGAGGTTACTTCAATATGTGTTCAAAGGGCAACAGCTTAAGTTAAAACAGCCGCCATCACTTGCTCCACGGCTCCTAGTTGTAAACCCATGGCAGCAAGTGTGCGTGCATTAGCTGTATGCAGGGTAAATAAATTAGCGTTGATCAACAGATCCATCTGCCACTTCAATCACCTCTTCCTCTTTACGGTAAAGGCTGATCAGCTTGAACAGTAGGCTGAGGCTAATGCCGACGATGGTCGCCAACGCCATCCCCTTCAGTTCTGCCGCACCGATATTAACCTTGGCACCGCTGACACCGATAATCAGGATCACTGAAGTTAAAATCAGGTTTTGTGCTTTGTTGTAATCCACTTTTGACTCGATCAGCACGCGGATACCCGAAGCACCAATCACACCATACAGCAGCAGCGAAACCCCTCCCATCACCGGTACTGGCACAGCCTGGATTGCAGCCGCCAATTTGCCGACACAAGAGAGCAGGATCGCCAGGATTGCAGCGCCACCGATCACCCAAGTGCTGTAGACCTTAGTGATCGCCATCACACCAATATTTTCACCATAGGTGGTGTTAGGGGTTGAACCAAAGAAACCGGAGAGCACAGTAGAGATGCCATTAGCGAACATGGAGCGATGCAGCCCGGGATCACGCAACAGATCTTTTCTGACAATATTAGCGGTCACCACCAAATGGCCGACATGTTCAGCAATCACCACCAGTGCAGCCGGTAAGATAGTCAATATGGCAAACCATTCGAAGCGCGGTGTATAGAAAGTGGGTAGGCTGAACCACTTCGCTTCGCTGATCGGGGTCAAATCGACCACGCCCATAAAGAACGAAAGTGCATAACCAACCAGAACGCCAATCAGAATTGGAATAATAGCGAGAAAACCACGAAACAGTACCGAACCGAAAATAGTCACCCCAAGCGTGATCAATGAGATAGTAATGGTTGTGCTATCGGCGCTTGTCCCTTCGGCGGGCAACAGGCCAGCCATATTGGCCGCTACGCCAGCCAACTCAAGACCAATTACCGCAATGATCGCCCCCATCGCTGCTGGTGGGAACATCACATCCAGCCAACCGGTACCGGCCTTTTTGACAATAAATGCGACCAGGCAGAACAGCACGCCACACATGATAAAGCCACCCAACGCCACCTCGTAACCTAACGGCAACAGCAGCAGTACCGGTGAAATGAAGGCAAAACTTGAGCCAAGATAAGCTGGCACCTTTCCTTTACAGATAAACAGATAGAGCAGCGTACCCACCCCATTAAACAACAACACCGTCGCCGGGTTGATATTAAACAGGATCGGCACCAGTACTGTTGCGCCAAACATGGCAAATAGGTGTTGAAAACTCAGCGGAATAGTCTGGAGTAGCGGTAAACGTTCATTAACGCCAATGGCCCTGCGGGTCATGTTATTTCTTTCCTCTAGGTTGTATAGATCGGTCGTCTGCTGCTGTAGCAATGTCAGCAACGAATCCGGCCGGTGGTAAAAGCGAAAAAAAACCGACGCTTCGGTCGGTTAATCAACTATTTGGTACCAAATATCTTATCACCTGCATCGCCTAAGCCAGGGACAATATAGCCCTTCTCGTTCAGGCAGTTATCAATCGCTGCGGTATATAACTCAACATCTGGGTGTGCCTGTTCCAGAGCGGCAATCCCTTCTGGGGCTGCCACCAAAACCAGCACTTTAATACTGCTACAACCGGCCTTTTTCAGCAGATCGATGGTGGCAATCATCGATCCACCGGTCGCCAGCATTGGATCGACTACCAGCGCCATCCGCTCAGCAATATTAGAAACCAGCTTCTGAAAATAGGGCACCGGTTCCAAAGTTTCTTCATCGCGATAAATACCGACCACGCTGATACGCGCACTCGGAACATGCTCCAGAACCCCTTCCATCATGCCCAGACCGGCACGCAGGATCGGCACCACAGTGATCTTTTTTCCCTTGATCTGATCAATATCAACTGGCCCACACCAACCTTGAATCGTCACTTTTTCTGTAGCAAGGTCAGCCGTTGCTTCATAAGTGAGTAAACTGCCCACTTCAGAAGCCAATTCACGAAAGCGTTTGGTGCTGATATCGTGTTCGCGCATTAACCCCAGCTTATGTCGAACCAGCGGGTGTTTCACTTCAACGATCTTCATCACTTTTTCTCCTAATCACGGCAGTTGGCGGCAAAAAAATCGGCGGATTATAGCGTCTTTTTTGGGTAACGCCTAGCAATCAGCGGTCTGGTTTAAACCAAGGTAGAGGCTGCTAGCGATTAACCTGGGTAAAAGTATCGTCGGTTTTTCACAGTTAGTATGATCGATTGCCATATCAAACTCACACTTTCTGTGCTGTGCCAATAAGAGACTCGCAAACGTTTGCCTGCGCTGTTAGAATTGCCGCGCCTGCTGGTAGCTGTCTCAACACGCTCCACTATGTGTCTGCGCTACTGGCACTCTTTTCAAACTGCAAACCGTCGTGGGGATCGCACAGTGACCGACCAAACCTCTCTCAGCTATAAAGACGCAGGCGTTGACATCGATGCCGGCAATGCGTTGGTAGATCGTATCAAAGGTGTGGTAAAACAGACTCGCCGCCCAGAAGTGATGGGGGGGCTTGGTGGCTTTGGCGCCCTGTGTGCGTTACCGCAAAAATATCGTGAGCCGGTGCTGGTCTCTGGCACTGATGGGGTCGGTACCAAGCTGCGCTTGGCGATGGATCTGCAGCGCCATGACACTATTGGTATTGATTTAGTGGCGATGTGTGTCAATGATCTGGTTGTACAAGGAGCTGAACCGCTATTTTTCCTCGATTACTACGCCACCGGCAAACTTGATGTCGACACAGCGACCAGCGTGATCACCGGTATTGCCGAAGGCTGTAAACAGGCCGGTTGTGCGCTGGTTGGTGGCGAAACTGCCGAAATGCCCGGCATGTATCACGGTGAAGATTATGATGTCGCCGGCTTTGCCGTCGGCGTGGTAGAAAAGTCCGCTATTATTGATGGCAGTAAAGTCAAGGCTGGCGACGCACTGATTGCGCTTGCTGCCTCTGGTCCACACTCCAATGGTTACTCACTAATCCGCAAAATCCTAGCCGTCAGCAACAGCGATCCCGCAACCACCCAGTTAGCGGGCAAATCACTGGCTGATCATCTGCTGACCCCGACCAAAATCTACGTTAAATCAATCTTGGCACTGATTGAGCAAGTGGATGTACACGCTATCGCACACCTAACCGGTGGTGGTTTCTGGGAAAATATTCCACGTGTTCTACCGGCAGGCATTCAGGCGGTGATTGATGAATCAAGCTGGCAGTGGCCAGAAATCTTCCAATGGCTGCAACAGGCTGGAAACGTTGAACGTGATGAGATGTACCGTACCTTTAACTGTGGTGTAGGTATGGTGATCGCCCTCCCTGCCGATGCAGTCGAGTGTGCAATTGCGCTGTTAACTGCGGCCGGTGAGACTGCCTGGCAGATCGGCACACTGCGCCAATCAACTGAACAACCAGTGGTTATTGAGTAATGAAAAAGATTGTCGTGCTGCTCTCTGGTCAAGGGAGCAATCTTCAGTCGCTGATCGACGCCTGCCAGCAAGGACGCATTACCGCTGAAGTGGTTGCGGTGATCAGCAACCGCCCAAAGGCTTATGGTTTGCAACGTGCAGCCGATGCAGGCATTGCCAGTCACATCTTCAGCAGTAAACATTTTGCTGATGCGGAAGCGTTCGATCAGGCGCTAATCGCCACTATCGACCAGTACCAGCCCGACCTAATCGTGCTGGCCGGTTATATGCGTATTCTTGGCACGGCTTTTGTGCAGCACTACCGTGGACGGGTACTCAACATTCACCCTTCACTACTGCCCAAATACCCTGGCTTAGAGACCCATCGGCGTGCTATCGACAACGGCGACCGCGAGCACGGCACCTCGGTGCATTTTGTCACCGAGCAATTGGATGGTGGCCCAGTGATTTTGCAAGCTAAAGTACCGATCTTTGCTGGCGACAGCGAACAAGAAGTTATGGAGCGAGTAAAGAACCAGGAACACACCATCTACCCACTGGTAGTGAGTTGGTTTATTAATGGTCGTTTACGGATGCAAGATGGCGCTGCCTGGCTGGATGGCCACCGTTTACCAGCGCAAGGATACGCGGCAGAATAACAACCGCTACTCGTTCCCCCTTAACGGCAAGTGGTTATCTTGCCGTTATTGCCCCACCTGACACCGTCATTTGACACTCTGCCCTGCCAGCGTCGGACACGGGTTGGATCTATACTTCTGACACTATTTATCTCTGCAATGTTGATAGCGATAACAAACAGGAAAAAGTATGCCGACCACTCATGATGTTAAACTGCGCCCCCTGGAGCGGGAAGATTTAGTCTTTGTGCATCAAATGGACAACAACGCCAGCGTAATGCGTTACTGGTTTGAGGAGCCTTACGAGGCCTTTGTTGAACTGGTTGATCTGTATGACAAACATATCCATGATCAGACCGAACGCCGTTTTATCATCGAACATCAATCCAACAAAGTCGGCCTCGTAGAACTGGTTGAAATTGACCACATCCACCGCCGTGCCGAATTCCAAATCATCATTGATCCTGCACATCAAGGGCAAGGTTATGCCAGCAAAGCCGCTAGATTAGCGATGGATTACGGTTTTTCAGTACTGAACCTCTATAAGCTCTATCTGATTGTTGATAAAGATAACGCCAAAGCGATCCACATCTACACCAAATTGGGTTTTGACATTGAGGGTGAACTGATTGATGAGTTCTTTGTCAACGGCAAATACATCACGGTATTGCGGATGTGTATTTTCCAGCCCAGTTATCTGCAACGTTTTAAACAGCAATCAGGCGATCTACCATCAGGTTACTGAATAAAAGCAGTAATAGGAAAACGACTTCTATTCCGTGCGTGAATCTGGCCACGTTTGCTGACCTATCATCTAGGCTATGTTTTTGGGTGGTTTCAGTGATCAGCATCGACGAGACAAAACCAGAGCAATATCACACAGCGGCCGGCGCTAACACCGATGATTGTGCTGTAACAGCCAGACACCCCAGGGCAAACGCGCGAACGTTTTTTAACCAAAAACAGTATTTGACCTGAGCACGTGTTGATGTTTTTCCCCTTATCAAAGCAAAAGCATTGTCTCGCTCCTCCCCCTGCAAAGAGGGAGGCTGGGAGGGGGTATTTCAAAATAATCAAATGCGTTAACACCCCACCCTAACCCTCCCCTTATTAAGGGGAGGGAACTACCTGGCTCCTCGTATTGTGGCACAGAACAAACTTTAGTTAATAATCGATTAAAAAACGTTCGTGATCTTGCCCTGCCAGACACCCTGTATTCAAGCAGGGTGAAAAAACCAGTTTCTTTGCATGCAACTGCGTGATTTAATCCGGAAACAGTGATTAAGCTATCGTCTCGGTTAGGCTTTTTAGCCGTTGCGGTATCGACCATCACTCACCGTGATCAGAAGCACTAAAACCAAGCCATTTACGCGCACAATCAACACGAGCAACGCGAGATTCAGGGAACGTGAACATGCGCACTCAAGCCAGTGGATTGCAATTTACCCTCAGCGCCGGCGGCCAACCGGCTGGCACCTTCGCGGTGGTCGATTTCACCCTACACGAACACGACTCCTCGCTGTTTGAACTGGAGCTTAACCTCGCCAGCCGCAACCCGGCGGTTGATTTTGATGCGGTGCTCGATCGCGGGGCGACACTCTCGGTCTGGCGCGACGGCGTGCTACAACGCGCGGTTTCCGGCATCGTCACCTGCTTTCAACAGGGCGACAGCGGCTTCCAGCAAACCCGCTACCGCATGTCCGTGCGCCCCAGCCTGTGGCGCTTAGGCTTACGCCGTAACTCACGCATCTTCCAGCTTGAAACCATCGAACAGATCATCAGCACACTGCTGCGTGAAGCACAAATCGTCGACTACGCCTTCGGCCTACGCCACCCGCACCCAGCACGCGAATTTTGCGTGCAGTACCAAGAGAGTGACCTTGAATTTATCCAGCGCCTGGCCGCCGAAGAGGGCATCTTCTTCTATTTTGAGTTCAACCAGGGCCGCCATACCGTAGTGTTTGCCGATGACTGCGGCATCATCCGGAAAAAAGCCAGCCTGCCCTACAACCCGAATGTCGCGGCACAAGCCAACGAGCTGTGCGTCAACAGCTTCATTTGCAGCGCGCAAGTACGCCCAGCGGAGGTGCAACTGAAGGATCACACCTTCAAAAACCCGCGTTGGGATGCGACATTCAGCCAACAAGCCAGTGGCGAAATCGCTCAACGTCGTAGTTACCAACAGTTTGATTTTCCTGGTCGCTTCAAAGATCAGCAGCACGGCAAAGATTTCACCCGCTACCGGCTGGAGGCGCTGCGCAACGACGCCCGTTTGGGGCGCGGCACCAGCAACGACTTCCGCCTGCAACCTGGCATTCTCCTGACGCTGAGCCAGCACCCGCGCGCCGACCTGAACTGCGCCTGGCAACTGATCGCCACCCGCCACAGCGGCCAACAGCCGCAAGCCATGGAACAAGAAGCCGGCGAGCAAGGCACCCACCTGAATACCGAGTTCCAATTTATCCCGCGTAGCCAAACCTGGCGGCCAACGCCACTGCCGAAACCGGTCATCGACGGGCCACATCTGGCCAACGTGGTCGGCCCCGGCAACGAAGAGATCTTCTGCGATGAACATGGCCGCATCCGCGTGCAGTTCCGTTGGGATCGCTACGGCAACAACGACGACCACAGCTCATGCTGGATCCGCGTCAGCCAACCGTGGGCAGGACAAGGCTGGGGCATGATCGCCATCCCGCGCGTCGGTCAGGAAGTGGTGATCCACTTCCTGCACGGCGACCCGGATCAACCGATGGTCACTGGCCGCACCTACCACGCGGTCAACCGCGCCGCGTTAAAACTGCCGATGGCAAAAACCCAGATGGTATTGCGCAGCAAAACCCACAAAGGCGAAGGCTACAACGAACTGCGCTTTGAAGATGCCAAAGGCAGGGAAGGCCTGTTCCTGCGTGCCCAGCGCGACATGACCACCCAAGTGCTGAACAACCGCGTCACCGAAGTCGGCGCTAACCACATCGAAACGGTGCAACAAAATCAGCAAATTGAAATTGGCCAACATTATCATTTCACCGCGCACGGCAACCACACCCTGACGGTTCAGGGTGATCAACACACCGAGATCAACGGCCAACAGCAACGCACGGTACAACAAGTGCTGGAACTGGCCTCGGCGCGTGGCATTCGGCTGGAGAGCGGCGCATCGGCACTGGAACTGCACGCCGATGGGCGTATCAGCCTACACGGCAAAAACTTCAACCTCTATGCCACACACAACGGCCA
>NZ_SBEF01000023.1 GCF_004011885.1 Serratia microhaemolytica
CGAACATGCCTGGCGGCGATAGCGCGGTGGTCCCACCTGACCCCATGCCGAACTCAGAAGTGAAACGCCGTAGCGCCGATGGTAGTGTGGGGTCTCCCCATGCGAGAGTAGGACACTGCCAGGCACCAAATAAGAAGTAAGCTGATATGGCTCAGTTGGTAGAGCGCACCCTTGGTAAGGGTGAGGTCCCCAGTTCGAATCTGGGTATCAGCACCACTTTAGCGAAGTGATTTGTCAGCTAGAATTTCGAATAAAATATATAGAAACAGAATTTGCCTGGCGGCGATAGCGCAGTGGTCCCACCTGATCCCATGCCGAACTCAGAAGTGAAACGCTGTAGCGCCGATGGTAGTGTGGGGTCTCCCCATGCGAGAGTAGGACACTGCCAAGCACCAAATAAAACAAAAGAACCCACGAATGTGGGTTTTTTTGTTTTATTTGCTCAATGCTTATCTCTTCAACTGATACTTCCGTGTTCTGCTTGACGTTTAACAGGTCAATGCTCGGAGGTTAGTGCTAACACGTTGCTAAAGCTATGTTGGCTTCCCGATTCGATTTCAGATTGGCTGATAAGTAATGCCTTACCAACCACCCAGCTCAGAGATTGATAATAGTGCTCTTGCCAGCTATGTGTGCTGCTGTCATCCAATGCTATATGCTCAGCTTTAACCTGATTTTTTTCATTGAATAACTTGGTAAAATGTTCAACAAGTGAAAGCTGTGGTGCATTTTTGGGATCATAAGACGTGATCAGGACGCGCTTGTTTTTAGCTAGAGATTGGCGAGCGGGTGGTAGTTCTCCTAATGGTGACGCTAGCAGGGCACCTGCATAAGTTTTAGGATATTTGGCCAGTAAATTGGCCGCATGTAATGCTCCTTGACCATGAGCACTGAGATAGATTTGGTGTTGATTCAGCTTGTATTTTGTTGCTAACTCTTTTAGTGCTCTAGAGATGACTTGATGGGTTTTCTTCTCATCAAGGTTTGACCAACGAAAACTCTCTTCTGCCAGCATCTCTGTGCCATTGATGGCAATAAAAACAATACCGGCACGTGTAAATAATTGCTGTTCCTCTGGACTGATGGTTGCAGCCTTGCCATAAGGATGCAAATAGACGATCACAGGCCACCCCTCGGTTGGAGTGGCAGTATTTGGCGTTGTATAAAAGAATTTGCCTTCAAATTGCGTTGCATACTGTTGATGGCGTGTTCTGGTCTCGGCTAGGATTGAGTGGTAGACATCACTGTGTTGCAAATTGCTGAATGCACGCTCCTCTAATAGGCTATAGTAGTACCACAATCCACGGTCAGCACTGATTTGCAGATACCGTTCAGCCAGTTCAGTTTGTCCGGTTTCCGCTAATGCAGCCGCAAGCTGAAAAGGAGCCCAAATGTTGTGCTCATCTTCACGTAACAATTTTAGATAGAGGGCCATCGCCTCTGTTTTCTTATCTTCAGGAGTGAGGCTACTGCGTGGCAGTTGCACCGTGAGCGGATGACGAATGTGGCGCTCTATTGGCTGCTCACCATCAGGATAGTGTATTTCATTGGCAATCAGGGGAGCACAGCCAAGAGTTATCAATGTGGATAAAATAAAATTCTTAAATTTCATTTTTTTATTTTCTTTCTGTGTCAGGCAAAGAGGCTGGATGGCAGCTAATAGCGCTAGCAATAGCGTTGATCACCAGCGGCAGACAGCAACGAAGGAGTAAACTCGGTAGTGAATAGCAGATAAGTTAAAAGCACCTGGTTCCTGTTTCGACATGATAATCTCTCCTTATTTTCATACAACCAACCTAAGTCCAGCTCTCGGGCAATTTCATTACTGCTGAGCGGGAGTCTACCTGCCCTAATCACACCAAACAGTGACCAATGTTGCACTAACGTTAAGTAATCAGCATTGCAGGTCACAACATCAGGATTAAGTTGCAAACTATTGGGAATTAATGGATGCAATTTTGATTGAAGAAGTCAAAAATAGCCTCGAATGGCTCACATTATAACCTATGGGTTTTATGTTTATCTAGGTTTTGTTTTCATATTGAAATTTAATCTTGCATTTTTGTTATTTTGCGACATCTTCATCCGATATATGCTTGCTGGTGATCCAATAGTGATTTTCACTTGCTCTTTCCCGGTGATAAACATCGTAGTGCTAGCCTAGAGAGGTATGCGGTGTGTTTACTTACCAATACAGAAACTGGAAAAAATGCGTCCAAGTAGATCGTCAGAACTAAATTCGCCAGTGATTTCGCTTAATGACTGCTGGGCCAGACGCAGCTCTTCTGCTAGCAATTCCCCGGCATAGCGACTTAATAGTTGACTGTTACCTTCCTGTAAGTGCTCTGCAGCTTGTTCTAAGGCTTGTAGATGTCGACGGCGTGCCAGAAAGCTCCCCTCAAGACTGCCACTGAAACCGATACTCTGTTTCAAATGCTGGCGCAATAGCTCAATTCCTTCACCAGTACGAGCACAAAGCCGTATTACGGTATGTCGATTCACTTCACTGACACCAAGCATTTCACCCGTGATATCTGCCTTGTTGCGTATGACAGTAACAGGTAAGCCTGCTGGCAGTCGGCTGACGAATTCCGGCCAAATCTCAGTGGGTTCGGTTGCTGTGGTGGTGGTGCTGTCGACCATAAAGAGTACCCGATCTGCCTGTGAGATCTCCTGCCAAGCTCGTTCTATGCCAATGCGCTCCACTTCATCACTAGCATCACGCAGGCCAGCAGTATCAATGATATGCAGTGGCATACCATCAATATGGATATGTTCACGCAGAACATCTCGTGTAGTTCCGGCAATCTCGGTAACGATGGCCGCTTCATGACCTGCTAATGCATTTAATAGGCTTGATTTTCCAGCATTAGGACGTCCAGCAATGACGACTTTCATCCCTTCTCGCAGTAGCCTGCCTTCGTGAGCAGAAGCACGTACTTGCTCCAGATCGACAATGATCTGCTGTAACTGTGCAGTAACGTGGCCATCTGAGAGGAAGTCGATCTCTTCATCAGGAAAATCGATGGCTGCTTCAACATAGGTGCGTAAGTGAGTAAGCGCTTCCACCAATTGATTGATGCGAGTGGAAAATGCCCCCTGCAATGAGTGAACCGCACTGCGTGCAGCTTGCTCCGAACTGGCATCGATCAGGTCAGCAATTGCTTCTGCTTGGGTGAGATCAAGCTTGTCATTGATGAAAGCGCGTTCAGAGAATTCTCCGGGTCTTGCAATCCGAACACCTGGTAGAGCGATGATTTGTTTGAGTAGTAGATCGAGAACGATAGGCCCTCCATGACCTTGTAGTTCTAGAACATCTTCACCGGTAAAAGAGTGAGGGGCCGGGAACCAGAGCACGATTCCCTGATCCAGCACCGAACCTTGGCTATCATGAAACGGTAGATATTCCGCGTAACGCGGTTTGGGTAATTTACCCAGGACCTGTTGTGCAACCTGTTTTGCCTGATAACCAGAGATGCGTACAATGCCAATTCCTCCCCTTCCAGGTGCGGTAGCAATAGCAGCAATAGTATCAGTGCAATTCATAACAGGCCCTCTTTTGAATCAAAACAAAATAGCAGAGATAGAAAAAGGCGGCCATAAGACCGCCTTCGACGCTATCTGATCAGTTGGTCGTTAGTATGTAACAAGCAACATCAGATGGTTTACTGTGTCATTATGCGTTCTTCTCACGGCTATGGAGACCGCGCTTTTCCAGTCCACGGTAGATCATTTGCTGTTGGACAATGGTTACCAAGTTACTGACGGTATAGTAAAGCACCAGACCTGACGGGAACCAGAGGAAGAAAATAGTGAAGATCACTGGCATGAAGTTCATGATCTTCTGCTGCATCGGATCTGTAATTGTGGTTGGCGACATCTTCTGAATGAAGAACATGGTCAGCCCCATCAACAATGGCAGAATGTAGTAGGGATCTTGTGCTGAGAGATCCTTAATCCACCAAATAAACGGTGCATGACGCAGCTCAACCGAACTCATTAACATATAGTAGAGTGCTAGGAAGATCGGCATCTGGATCAGCAGAGGTAAGCAGCCACCGAGTGGGTTAACTTTTTCCGCTTTATACAGCGCCATCATCTCCTGACTCATGCGCTGCTTGTCATCACCAATTCGTTCGCGCATTGCTTGCAGTTTTGGCTGCAACAGGCGCATTTTCGCCATTGAGGTATATTGTGCTTTAGTCAATGGATACATGATCCCGCGCACAATAAAGGTGATGATGATGATTGAAAAGCCCCAGTTATTGATAAATCCATTGATAAACTTCAGCAGTTTAAACAGCGGCTGAGAGATAAACCACAACCAGCCATAATCAACAGTCAGGTCGAGATGCGGTGCTAGGTTTGCCATTTTCTCCTGCAACTCAGGCCCAACCCACAGTGTAGCACTCAGTTTCTGTTGTGTACCTGGCTGAATAACCACTGGCAGCGACTTAAAACCGATAGTCGCTACGTTTTTGTCATCACTCTTTCGGGTATAGAAGGTATTTAGCCCTTCGGTGTGTGGTACCCACGCAGTAGCAAAATACTGCTGCAACATAGCAACCCAGCCGCCTTGAGTGGTGATATTTAACTCGTCTTTCTTATCAAACTCATGCTTTTGATACTTATTATCGCTGCTTGAGTAGGCCGAACCACGGAAAGTGTGCAGAGCAAAGTTGCTACTGCCAGTATCACGATGCTGAGGCAGAGCAACGTTCTGCTTCAATTGACCAAACAGTGTTAGCTCAAGTGGGGCTTGGCTTTTATTGACGATAGAGTAATCAACACCAATGGCATAATCACCACGGCGTAATACGAAGGTTTTAGTAAACAGCGAACCATCCTTACCAGTGAAAGTGAGCGGAATGCGTAGCTCACTTTCACCATCAGCCAAGGTAAAGCTGCTCTGTTCAACATCAAACAGTGGACGTTGGCCATTAGCAGGGTTATCTGGCCCATCTCTACCGGTTAGACCACTTTGCGCCTGATAGACAAAAAATGGTGAGGTCTCTAGCAGTTGGAAAGGCTGTGAAGAGCCGAGAGCATCGTTGTAGGCAAGCAAATTGGCCTGAATAATGTCGCCACCTTGGGTATTTATCAGCAGCGAAAGCACGTCAGTTTTAACGGTGATCAGTTTGCCCCGGTCACTGCTGAGTCCAGCTATCTTGCTATTGTCAGCAAGTGGTGCATTGATGCTCTGCTCTACATTCTGAACAACTGGTTGCGGCGCATGGTCCGTCTGCCAGGTTTGCCAGATTATAAAAGAGACAAACAGTAGCGCGATGAGAAAAAGGTTGCGTTGCGAATCCATCGTTAGTGTTCTCTGTTATCATCGATTTTCGGCGGCACGGGATCATCACCACCGGGGTTCAAAGGATGGCATTTTAATACGCGTTTCAGTGTTAACCAACTGCCTTTTAGCATACCAAACCGCCCTAATGCTTCAATTGCGTAGTGAGAGCAAGTTGGCTGAAAACGGCAACGCGGACCAAGCAGCGGACTGATCAGCCACTGGTATACCTTTACTACGCCAATCAGCAGGCGTGCGCCTGGTGACAGTGGCGATGCCATAATTTTTCCAATGCTTTCGTCAGTGCATGGTTATCTAATTCTGCAGCCCCTTTTTTGACTACAACGACAAAATCCATAGCCGGCAATGTATGCTGACGCAAACGGAAACTCTCGCGGGTAAGGCGTTTGATCCGGTTACGCTCATGTGCCCGTTTGACCTGTTTTTTGGCGACGGTAAGACCGATACGGGGATGCCCCAGCAGATTCTGGCGGCCGAGAATAGTGATTTGCGGCGTGCCAGCACGTTGTGGCTGCTGGAAGACGAAAGTGAATTCGGTGGGAGTTAACAAGCGCAACTCCCTGGGAAAAGCGAGCTTAACCACTAAGTGGATTAGCTTTTATTACTTTGAAACAGTCAGACGAGCACGGCCTTTCGCACGGCGGCGGGCCAGAACTTGACGACCATTCTTGGTGGCCATACGAGCACGGAAACCGTGACTACGGTTACGCTTTAGTACGGACGGCTGGAAAGTGCGTTTCATAGCGATTTCTACCTAAACTTGAATGAAATACGGGTAAATCAAGGTACGCTTGCGGTTCGACACCAAATGGCCGAGCGAACAAGCACAATACATTAAAGAGGCGGGATTGTAATAATTGTACCGGCCTGAGTCAATTCACATTACACACCCTTTGAATTTTTATAGTGAAACTGGCCGCTATCCGGCTTGCTCATTCGGCGTTACTGCTTTAAATTCATTACGCTTTACAGTACCACTTGGTTTTGCATATCACCTAAAGATTAAGAGGTTTTGGAATTTTTGGTTAAAATGCAAGCAACCTTGCTGGCTGTGGATAAAAAGGTCATTATCTGTGATTAAAAAGAAGATCTCTGGCGCGGATTACGTTATGATCGGCGGTCACGATCGCGCTCCCAAAACGAGAACTTCGGGGGAGGTAACAAAAAAGTCGCGTTTTCTTTATTATTGATCTTGTTCGAGTGGAGTCCACCGTGTCACTTTCCCTTTGGCAGCAGTGTCTTGCCCGATTGCAGGATGAATTACCCGCTACAGAATTCAGTATGTGGATACGCCCGTTACAGGCGGAACTGACTGACAATACCTTGGCACTGTATGCCCCCAATCGTTTCGTGTTGGATTGGGTTCGTGATAAATACTTAAATAACATCAATAGGCTACTTGGCGATTTCTGTGGGGCCAACATGCCGTTGCTGCGTTTTGAAGTGGGCAGTAAGCCTGTGCTGCCAACGGTCAGTGCTGCTGTTTCTACCGTCAGCAGCACGGTAGCGACTGCACCGGTGGCGCGTAGCTCGGCACCGGCTCGTCCAAGTTGGGATAATGCTGCACCACCGCCGGAGCTTTCTTACCGTTCCAATGTCAATCCCAAGCACACATTCGACAATTTTGTTGAGGGTAAGTCGAACCAGCTAGCACGTGCCGCAGCACGTCAGGTAGCGGATAACCCGGGTGGTGCTTACAATCCGCTATTTCTGTATGGTGGTACCGGACTGGGCAAAACCCACCTGTTACACGCCGTGGGTAATGGCATCATGGCACGTAAGGCGAATGCTAAAGTTGTCTACATGCATTCAGAGCGTTTCGTCCAGGATATGGTGAAGGCATTACAAAATAATGCGATAGAAGAGTTCAAGCGTTATTACCGCTCAGTCGATGCGCTACTTATCGATGATATTCAGTTTTTTGCCAACAAAGAGCGCTCACAGGAAGAGTTCTTTCATACATTTAATGCGTTACTGGAAGGTAACCAGCAGATTATTTTAACCTCTGACCGTTATCCAAAAGAGATCAGCGGTGTTGAAGATCGTCTGAAGTCGCGTTTCGGTTGGGGGCTGACGGTGGCAATTGAACCGCCGGAGTTAGAAACTCGAGTAGCGATCCTGATGAAAAAAGCGGATGAAAACGATATCCGCCTGCCTGGCGAAGTGGCCTTTTTCATCGCCAAACGCCTGCGTTCCAATGTTCGCGAGCTGGAAGGCGCGCTGAATAGGGTGATTGCGAATGCCAATTTTACTGGACGAGCCATCACTATTGATTTTGTGCGAGAGGCATTGCGTGATCTGCTTGCACTGCAAGAAAAACTTGTCACGATTGATAATATTCAGAAAACGGTAGCAGAGTATTACAAAGTTAAAGTTGCTGATTTGCTCTCGAAGCGGCGTTCACGCTCGGTAGCGCGGCCACGCCAAATGGCAATGGCTTTGGCGAAGGAGTTGACTAATCACAGCCTGCCAGAAATTGGTGATGCATTTGGTGGTCGTGATCATACCACGGTGCTACATGCGTGTCGTAAAATCGAGCAGTTGCGTGAAGAAAGTCATGACATCAAAGAAGATTTTTCCAATTTAATCAGAACATTGTCATCATAATCCCTATGAAATTTATCGTTGAACGTGAGCATCTGTTAAAACCGCTACAGCAAGTGAGCAGTCCTTTGGGGGGGCGTCCTGCGTCACCTATTTTAGGGCATCTACTGCTGCAAGTGACGGAAGGAACCCTGCTGCTGACAGGCACCGATCTCGAAATGGAGATGGTGGCAAGGGTAACTCTCTCTCTGCCGCACCAGACGGGCGCAACCACTGTACCGGCGCGTAAATTCCTAGATATCTGTCGAGGGCTACCAGAAGGGGCCGAAATCACCGTCACTTTAGAGGGGGAACGCATGTCGGTGCGTTCTGGCCGTAGCCGTTTTTCACTTTCAACCCTGCCAGCAGAGACTTTCCCGAATTTAGGTGAATGGCAGAGCGAGGTCGAACTGACCTTGCCACAAGCGACGTTAAAACGGCTGATCGACGCCACGCAATTCTCGATGGCTCATCAGGATGTACGTTACTACCTGAATGGCATGTTATTTGAGACTGCCGGTGAAGAACTGCGAACGGTGGCTACTGATGGTCACCGTTTGGCTGTCTGCTCAATGCCACTTGGCCAGTCATTACCGACCCATTCGGTGATTGTACCGCGTAAGGGGGTGATTGAGCTGGTTCGTTTGTTGGATGGTGGTGAAGCACCATTACGGATCCAGATTGGCAGCAACAACATTCGCGCTCATGTTGGTGATTTTACCTTCACTTCCAAGCTGGTTGATGGTCGTTTCCCAGATTATCGTCGCGTGTTACCAAAAAATCCCGACAAAATATTGCAGGCCAACTGTGAACTGCTCAAACAGGCTTTTGCCCGTGCTGCGATTTTATCGAATGAGAAATTTCGCGGCGTGCGGCTGTTCGTGCAGCAGAATCAACTGAGGATCACCGCTAATAATCCAGAACAGGAAGAAGCGGAAGAGATCCTTGACGTAAACTACAACGGTAGCGAAATGGAGATAGGCTTTAACGTCAGCTACATGCTTGATGTGCTTAATGCTCTGAAATGTGAAGATGTTCGTTTACTGTTGATAGATGCCGTCTCCAGTGTGCAGATCGAAGATAACGCCAGTCAGGCTGCGGCCTATGTTGTTATGCCAATGCGTTTGTAATCAATGGCTGGCGATTTAACTGGCTTACACATTACTGGCGCACTATCTGCTTCCTGTTGCTTGTGCTCAGTTACGGGTTACCGCACCGTCGTGCTAACCCGAACAGCACGTTTGCATAATAAGTAGCCTTATTATGGCGTTGACTCGTCTGTTAATTAAAGACTTCCGCAATATTGCTGCTGCAGAGATGGCACCGGCAGCCGGATTCAATTTTTTAGTTGGTGCTAACGGCAGTGGCAAGAGCAGTGTGCTGGAAGCGGTTTATACTTTAGGACACGGGCGAGCATTTCGTACTCTGTTGACTGGACGCGTGATCCGTCATGAACAGCCTGAATTTGTACTACATGCCCGTATTGCGTTAGCCGAGCGCCAGTTATCGCTTGGCTTAAGTAAGAGTCGTCACGGCGATAGCCGGGTCAGGATAGACGGTAACGACGGACATAAAGTGGCTGAACTTGCTCAGCTACTACCGATGCAGTTGATTACTCCAGAAGGGTTTAGCCTGCTCAATGGTGGCCCGAAGTATCGGCGTGCTTTTCTGGATTGGGGCTGTTTTCATAATGATCTAGGTTTTTTCACTGCTTGGAGCAATCTTAAACGGCTACTCAAACAGCGCAATGCAGCGCTACGCCAAGTGCGCCGTTATGCAGAACTGCGTGTATGGGATCAACAACTGATCCCACTGGCTGAACGCATCAGTGACTGGCGCGCAGCTTACAGTGAAGCAATTGCAGCGGATATTAGTGCCACTTGCGAACAGTTTTTACCCGGGTTTGCGTTGACGTTCTCTTTTCAGCGAGGTTGGGCAAAAGAGCACAGCTATGCTGAACTGTTGGAAAACCAGTTTGAACGCGACCGAGCATTAACTTATACCGCGTTTGGTCCGCATAAAGCTGATTTTCGCATTCGTGCAGCGGGCACACCGGTAGAGGATTTATTATCACGCGGTCAGCTTAAATTGCTGATGTGTGCATTGCGTTTAGCGCAGGGTGAATTTCTCACCCGCCAGAGCGGGCGATGCTGCCTGTATCTGATCGATGATTTTGCCTCTGAACTGGACACCCATCATCGTCGCTTGTTGGCGGAACGTCTGAAAGCGACTCAGGCACAAGTTTTTGTCAGCGCAGTCAGTGCTGAACAGGTATCTGACATGATGGATGAAAAGGGCAAGATGTTCCACGTGGAACAGGGTAAAATAGAGCTTCAACCACAGGATTAAAATGAGCGAGAAACGTTGATGTCGAATTCCTATGACTCTTCAAGTATCAAGGTATTAAAAGGTCTTGATGCGGTACGCAAACGTCCCGGCATGTACATTGGTGATACTGATGATGGCACCGGTCTGCAC
Source organism: Serratia microhaemolytica (assembly GCF_004011885.1). GTDB lineage: Bacteria > Pseudomonadota > Gammaproteobacteria > Enterobacterales > Enterobacteriaceae > Serratia_G > Serratia_G microhaemolytica. The sequence goes on from NZ_SBEF01000023.1 coordinate 10,376, forward strand.
CACATGGTATTTGAAGTTGTAGACAACGCAATCGACGAAGCACTGGCAGGTTATTGCAGTGATATTCAGGTAACCATCCATGCAGATAACTCTGTGTCAGTACAGGATGATGGGCGTGGCATCCCGACCGGTATTCATGAAGAGGAAGGGGTGTCTGCGGCACAAGTGATCATGACTGTGCTCCATGCTGGTGGCAAGTTTGATGACAACTCCTATAAAGTCTCTGGTGGTTTACACGGTGTTGGCGTTTCAGTGGTGAACGCCCTGTCAGAAAAACTGGAACTGGTGATCCGTCGTGAAGGGAAAGTGCATGAACAAACGTATCACCATGGCGAGCCACAAGCGGCATTGAAGGTGGTTGGTGAAACCGAACAGACCGGCACCACGGTGCGTTTTTGGCCAAGTTACCAGACATTCACCAATAACACGGAATTTGAGTATGACATCCTAGCTAAGCGCTTGCGTGAATTGTCATTCCTCAACTCTGGCGTCTCGATTCGCTTGAAAGATGAACGCAGCGATAAAGAAGACCACTTTCACTATGAGGGTGGCATAAAGGCGTTTGTTGAATATTTGAACAAGAACAAAACGCCGATCCACCCAACAGTGTTCTACTTCTCCACCATGAAAGATGAGATTGGGGTTGAAGTCGCGCTACAGTGGAACGATGGTTTTCAGGAGAACATTTACTGCTTCACTAACAACATTCCGCAACGTGATGGTGGTACCCACCTGGCTGGTTTCCGTGCGGCAATGACTCGCACGCTGAACAGCTATATGGAGAAAGAGGGTTACAGTAAGAAAGCTAAAATCAGCGCAACCGGTGACGATGCGCGTGAAGGTTTGGTGGCAGTGATCTCAGTCAAAGTACCCGATCCCAAGTTCTCATCACAGACCAAAGACAAACTGGTCTCTTCGGAAGTGAAAACAGCAGTTGAATCATTGATGAATGATAAATTGGTCGACTATCTGATGGAGAATCCGTCCGATGCGAAAACGGTAGTTGGCAAAATTATTGATGCTGCGCGCGCACGTGAAGCTGCACGTAAAGCGCGCGAGATGACGCGGCGTAAAGGTGCGCTCGATTTAGCTGGGCTTCCAGGTAAACTGGCTGACTGTCAGGAACGTGATCCGGCACTGTCTGAACTCTACTTAGTGGAAGGGGATTCTGCGGGTGGCTCAGCAAAACAGGGGCGTAACCGCAAGAACCAGGCAATTCTGCCGCTGAAAGGCAAAATTCTTAATGTCGAGAAGGCGCGTTTTGACAAAATGCTCTCTTCACAGGAAGTAGCAACGCTGATCACTGCACTGGGTTGTGGCATTGGACGTGATGAATACAACCCGGATAAATTGCGTTATCACAGCATCATTATCATGACCGATGCCGACGTGGATGGCTCGCACATCCGCACGCTGTTATTGACCTTTTTCTATCGCCAAATGCCAGAAATTATTGAGCGTGGACATGTTTTTATTGCACAGCCGCCGCTTTATAAAGTGAAAAAAGGCAAACAGGAGCAGTACATCAAAGACGATGAAGCGATGGATCAGTACCAGATCGCGATCGCACTAGATGGGGCGACACTGCATCCGAATGAAGCAGCGCCTCCGTTAGCGGGCGCACCATTAGAGCAGTTGGTGGCAGAGCACTACAGCGTGCAGAAACTGATTGCACGCATGGAGCGCCGTTATCCACGCGCCCTGCTTAATGCATTGATTTACCAGCCTACTTTGCTAGAAACTGAACTGAGCGATCAAAACCGTGTTAACGCTTGGATGGCAGCGCTGGTGAAACTACTGAATGATACTGAGCAGCATGGCAGCAGCTACGATTTTGTTATCAGCGAGAACCGTGAACGCCAGTTGTTTGAACCTGTTCTGCGCGTACGTACGCATGGTGTTGATACCGACTATCCACTTGACTTCAATTTCTTTCATGGCGGAGAGTACCGCAAGATCGACACACTGGGCGCCAAGCTGCGTGGCTTGTTAGAGCAGGGGGCATTTATTGAACGCGGTGAGCGCCGTCAGCCAGTGAGTAGCTTTGAGCAATCGCTGGAGTGGCTGGTGAAAGAGTCGCGTCGCGGGCTATCAGTACAGCGCTACAAAGGATTGGGCGAAATGAACCCAGATCAATTGTGGGAAACCACCATGGATCCGGATCAGCGCAGGATGTTGCGCGTCACCGTTAAAGACGCGATTGCTGCTGATCAACTGTTCACTACCTTGATGGGCGATGCGGTAGAGCCACGCCGAGCCTTTATTGAAGAAAATGCATTAAAAGCAGCCAATATTGATATTTGATATTGGGCTGAACTGATTGAATAAGGGAGGTTCGCTGTTGAACCTCCCACTCGCCTGTCTGACTGCAGAGTATCTACCTGCGGTTGGAACCGTGCATATAACCTTCTGAAAGCAATATGTCTCAACACAGGTTGACTAGTTCAAACTGGGCAGTATCCCGACCGGCATTAGCGAGGTTAAATGTCCAGCAGCGATCAACTGATCAGCCATGGCGATATCGGGAGCAAAGAAACGGTCTTGGTCGTAGTAAGCAACATAGTTACGCAGTAGCGTGCGTGCCTGCTCCAAACTAACCGTGGTTTGTAGCCCTTTACGCAGATCAAGCCCCTGACAAGCCGCTAGCCACTCTACTGCCAGTACGCCACGCACATTTTCCGCCATTAACCACAAACGACGCCCGGCCGCTGGTGCCATTGAAACATGATCCTCCTGATTGGCAGAGGTAGGAATGCTATCGACACTGGCGGGATGCGCGAGCGCCTTATTTTCACTGGCTAACGCTGCGGCAGTCACCTGGGCAATCATAAAACCGGAATTGACCCCGCCATTTTCGACCAAAAAGGGTGGCAGTTGTGACATATGTTTATCCATCATCAATGAGATACGTCGCTCAGAGAGTGATGCAATCTCGGCAAATGCCAGCGCCAGGTTATCAGCCGCCATGGCAACCGGCTCAGCATGGAAGTTTCCTCCAGACAACACATCACCCTGTTCAGCAAACACCAGCGGGTTATCAGAGACCGCATTCGCTTCAATCTCCAGCACGGTAGCCGCTTGGCGGATCTGTGTCAGGCAGGCACCCATTACCTGAGGTTGACAACGCAGTGAGTAGGGATCTTGCACCTTATCGCAATGCTGGTGTGAATCAGAGATGGCACTACGTTCACCCAACAGGTGGCGATAAGCAGCAGCAGCATCGATCTGGCCTTGCTGACCACGCACAGCATGAATACGCGCATCAAACGGATAACGTGAACCGAGCGCTGCCTCAACGGTCAAGCTACCAATCACCGTTGCCGCCGCATAGAGATCTTCAGCTTCAAACAGACCACGCAGGGCAAAAGCAGTAGAAACCTGGGTACCGTTCAATAGCGCCAGCCCCTCTTTGGCTGCCAAGGTTAATGGCACCAAACCCGCTTTACTCAGCGCCTCGCGTGCAGGTAGCCATTCGCCTTTGAAACGTGCTTTTCCTTCCCCCAACAACACCAGACTCATATGCGCCAAGGGAGCCAGATCCCCTGATGCACCGACTGAACCTTTTAGCGGAATATGCGGATAAACCTCGGCATTGACCAGTGCAATCAGCGCTTGCAGTACCTCAAGGCGTACACCAGAGAAACCACGACACAGGCTGTTGATCTTGAGTACCATGATCAGACGAACCAGATTATCATCAGTCGCCTCACCAATACCGGCGGCATGCGACAGCACAATTGAGCGCTGGAGGTTTTCCAGATCTTCACGCGCGATACGGGTCGATGCGAGTAGACCAAAGCCAGTATTGATACCGTAGGTAGTGCGATTTTCTGCCACAATTTGCTCAACACAGGCGACACTACGCTCAATAATTGGGTAGGCTTGACGGTCAAGTGTCAGCCGAACCGGGTGTTGATACACTTGACGTAATTCGGTCAGTGTCATTTGGCCTGGATGAATGGTCAATGCTCTCATGCTTTCTCTCCCTGGGAGTCAGTTAACATCGGTAAATTGAGTTTATGCTGTTGGGCACAGTCAATCGCAATTTGGTAGCCCGCATCAGCGTGGCGCATCACACCCGTAGCGGGATCATTGTGCAGCACGCGAGCAATCCGCTGCGCAGCTTCATCACTACCATCACAAACAATCACCATTCCTGAGTGTTGTGAAAAACCCATGCCAACACCACCACCGTGATGCAGTGAAACCCAGGTAGCTCCGCCGGCGGTATTTAGCAGTGCATTCAGTAACGGCCAGTCAGAAACCGCATCAGAACCATCTTTCATCGCTTCGGTTTCACGATTTGGACTGGCCACCGAGCCAGAGTCGAGATGATCACGACCGATCACGATTGGTGCAGAGAGTTCGCCGGTGCGTACCATCTCGTTAAATGCCAATCCCAACTTGGCACGCAGACCTAAACCAACCCAGCAGATACGTGCCGGTAACCCCTGAAAACTAATACGTTCACGCGCCATATCCAGCCAATGGTGCAAATGTTGATCATCGGGGATCAATTTCTTCACCATCGCATCGGTTTTATAGATATCTTCGGCATCACCGGAGAGCGCAGCCCAGCGGAACGGGCCAATACCACGGCAGAATAACGGACGGATATAAGCGGGTACAAAACCTGGGAAATCAAACGCGTTATCAACGCCCATCTCTTTCGCCATTTGGCGAATATTATTGCCATAGTCAAAGACAGGGATCCCCATCTGCTGGAACGCCAGCATCGCCTTGACATGCTCGGCCATTGACTGTTTAGCTGCAGTGACCACCAGCGAAGGCTCAATTGGTCCACGGCGGCGATACTCTTGCCAACTCCAGCCCTTGGGTAGATAGCCATTAAGTGGATCGTGCGCACTGGTCTGGTCGGTCACCATATCTGGCCGTACGCCACGTTTTACCAGCTCAGGCAAGATCTCTGCCGCATTACCACACAACGCAATTGAGATCGCCTGACCTGCGGCGGTATATTTCTTTATCCGTGCCAATGCATCATCGAGATCGTTGGCCTGCTCATCGACATAGCGTGTTTTCAGGCGGAAATCGATCCGGCTCTGCTGGCATTCAATATTCAGGGAACACGCACCGGCTAATGTTGCTGCCAGCGGTTGAGCACCCCCCATACCGCCTAGGCCGGCAGTGAGTACCCAGCGTCCACGCAAGTTGCCTTCATAGTGCTGGCGCCCGGCTTCGACAAAGGTTTCATAAGTGCCCTGCACGATGCCTTGGCTACCAATGTAGATCCAGCTACCGGCTGTCATCTGGCCATACATCGCCAACCCTTTAGCATCTAGCTCATTAAAGTGTTGCCAGGTTGCCCAGTGTGGCACCAGATTGGAGTTAGCAATTAACACTCGCGGTGCATTAGCGTGGGTTTTGAACACACCGACCGGCTTGCCCGACTGCACTAGCAGTGTCTCATCATCTTCTAACGTTTTGAGTGTTGAAACGATTTTATCGTAGCACTCCCAGTTGCGTGCAGCGCGACCAATCCCGCCATAGACCACCAACTCATGTGGATTTTCAGCAACCTCAGGATCTAGGTTATTCATTAACATGCGCAGCGGTGCTTCGGTCAGCCAGCTCTTTGCGTTCAGCTTAGTGCCACGTGGAGCACGGATATCAACATTACGTAATCGGTTATTGGTTGTCACAGCGATTTCCTCATGCAATATCAAGGTAGATCTCGTTGCTTGGCGGCAATGCACCGAGCGTAGGAGAGTGTCATTATTGCTATAATATATACATGTATGTACAAGTACATTCAAGAGTGTTAGCTAACAGTAAAGTCACAGCATAAATCGGGTTGGAATGTGGTTTTGATATTGATTTTTATCATTAAAAAAATATATTTCCCTGTAATGGAATACTGGGGTGGTAAAAAAAATTAATTCATCATGTCTCATTTTTGTGTTGCATATCACAATTAATTCACATAATTATTACAACACCGAAAGGTTAGTGTAAGAATCCGGCGGGCAGTGCCAGGACAATCGGCAAGGTAATGAGCGGGTGATGATCATTGGGGGCACGATGGTCGTTAAGTGAGTGGCAGCGATGAAATGAGCAATAGTCATTTTGGTTATTATTTATCGCGATAGCTTATTTAATCGTTGGCTTAACACTCAGTACCCTAGCAGACTTCCTCAACAGCTTAACAAGCGCGATTACCGGGCAGCGGTGGATCGTGGCGGCAGGCAGAGTCACTCAGATTGACTAAGTATAGGATATTGGCAGGCGATGACGACGCAAACTTCAACCCCGTTACTCCCGTTAACCGCTGAACAGCTTGCCAGTCTGCAAGCGGTAATTGCTCATTACTCACCAACACAACTGGCCTGGTTATCTGGTTATCTCTGGGCGTTGGCTAATCCGAATGCTCAGGGCAGTGCAACGGCGGCGGTTCCTGCCAATGCACAGCCAGAGAGCATCACTATCCTTTCCGCTTCGCAGACCGGTAACGCGCGCCGTTTAGCAGAACAGTTGCGTGACGTGCTATCGGCAGCGCAACTTCCGGTCAAGCTAGTCAATGCCGGCGAGTATAAATTCAAGCAGATTGCCCAAGAACGTTGGCTGGTGCTGGTCACTTCAACACAGGGAGAGGGTGAGCCACCAGAGGAGGCGGTAGCACTGCACAAATTCCTGCATAGCAAGAAAGCGCCCTCGCTGGTCACGCTGCATTTTGCTGTGTTTGGTCTTGGCGACAGTTCCTATCCAAAATTCTGTCAAGCAGGGAAGGAGTTTGATGACCGATTGGCTGAGTTAGGAGCACAACGTTTACTGCCGCGTGTGGATGCTGATCTCGATTATCAGCCACAGGCAGAGACCTGGCGTGGGCAATTACTGGATCAGTTAAAACAGCAGGTAAGCCACAGCGCCCCAGTCAATCTACCCACCAGCGCTAACCTGCTGGCTGCCAGTCAGCACTATACCCGGCAGCAGCCACTGCATGCCCAGTTGGCACTGAAGCAGAAAATCACCGGACGCAACTCAATCAAAGATGTGCGCCATATCGAGATTGACTTAGCACAGTCTGGCTTACGCTATCAACCGGGCGATGCGCTTGGCGTCTGGTTTGAGAATGATCCGCACTTGATCGATGAGCTGTTACAACTTGTCGGTCTATCTGGCGATGAACAGATTGAGCTATCGGGTAACAGCTTCGTGTTGCGCCAAGCGTTAAGTTGCCAACTGGAACTGACACAAAATACCGTGCCAATAGTCGAAAAATATGCCGCGTTGTCGCAGCATCCAACGCTGCTGAACTTATTGGCGGATAAACATCAATTACAGCGTTACGCAGCGCAGACGCCGATTGTTGATATGGTGTACCAACAGCCGATGAAGTTGACGGCTCAGCAACTGGTGGGGTTACTCAGGCCGCTGACACCACGGCTATATTCGATTGCTTCATCACAGGCAGAAAATGAACATGAAGTACACATTACCGTTGGTGTAGTGCGCTACCAGATTGATGGGCGTCAGCGCAGTGGTGCTGCCTCTGGATTTTTGGCCGATCGCCTGCATGAGGGCGAGATGTTACGCATCTTTATCGAGCACAACGATCACTTCCGTTTACCCGTCAATCCGCAAAGCCCAGTGATCATGATTGCTGCTGGTACAGGTATCGCGCCATTCCGGGCTTTCATGCAACAGCGAGAGGCGGAAGGTGCAGGTGGTAAAAACTGGTTGTTGTTTGGCAACCCACACTTCAGTGAAGATTTTTTATATCAGGTGGAGTGGCAACGTTATGTCAAACAAGGGTTATTAACCCACATCGATTTAGCATGGTCGCGTGATCAGCCACATAAGGTGTATGTGCAAGATAAGTTACAGCAACAAGGGGCGCGCTTATGGCAATGGCTACAGCAGGGCGCACATATTTATGTTTGTGGTGATGCCAAACAGATGGCCAAACAGATTGAAACCACACTGCTGGCGTTGATCGCACAGTATGGCGGCATGAGTCAGGAACTGGCAGAAGAGTTTTTAAATGAGTTGCGCGTAGCGCGCCGTTACCAGCGAGATGTCTACTAATGAGCAATAAACATCCAGTACCTCTGATAGTGGAAGGTGAGTTAACCGATGCCGAACGCATGAAGCAACAGAGTAACTTCCTGCGTGGCACCATTAGCGAAGACTTAGAGAATGGCCTCACTGGTGGTTTTAGCGGAGATAATTTCCTGCTGATCCGCTTTCATGGCATGTATCAACAGGATGACCGTGATCTACGCGCTGAGCGGACGGAGCAAAAACTGGAACCGCGCCACGCAATGATGCTGCGCTGTCGGTTGCCTGGCGGCATCATTTCACCGCAGCAGTGGCTGGCGATAGATCAGTTTGCGCAACAACACACACTCTACGGCAGCATCCGACTGACTAATCGACAAACATTTCAGTTTCATGGCATTGTGAAAGGGAAATTGAAATCGGCACACCAGTTACTGCACCAAGTGGGGCTTGATGCACTGGCGACCGCCAATGATGTTAACCGCAACGTACTCTGTACCTCTAATCCCGTAGAGTCTGCCCTGCATCAACAGGCTTATCAGTGGGCAAAGCGGATCTCGGAACATCTGTTGCCACGCACGCGCGCTTACGCTGAGATTTGGCTCGATCAGCAGAAAGTCGCCAGTACCGATCAAGAACCGATCCTCGGCAGCAGCTACCTACCACGTAAATTTAAAACTACGGTCGTGATCCCGCCACACAATGAGGTTGATCTGCACGCAAATGACATGAATTTTATTGCTATTGCTGAGAACGGTAACCTGGTTGGTTTTAACCTGCTGGTGGGTGGTGGGTTATCTATCGAGCATGGTAATCGCAATACTTATCCACGCACGGCTACTGAATTTGGCTATGTGCCACTTCAGCATACCCTGGCGGTTGCGGAAGCGGTGGTGACCACTCAGCGCGATTGGGGGAACCGCACTGATCGTAAAAATGCTAAAACCAAATACACCTTGGAGCGTGTTGGTGTTGAGGCATTTCGCGCCGAAGTGGAGAGACGCGCCGGTATCAGCTTCCAACCATCACGCCCCTATCAGCTCACTGAACGTGGCGATCGTATCGGTTGGGTAAAAGGCATAGATGATCTCTGGCACTTAACACTGTTTATCGAGAATGGTCGTCTCATTGATCTGCCTGGGCGACCGTTAAAAAGCGGCATGGCAGAAATTGCCAAAATTCATCAAGGGGATTTTCGTCTTACAGCCAATCAGAATCTGATTGTCGCTGGTGTTGCTGAGAGCGAAAAACAGCGTATCGAGACAGTGGCTCGCCAGCATGGCTTGATTGACGATCAGCACAGCCTACTGCGTAAAAATGCAATGGCCTGTGTCTCTTTCCCTACCTGTCCACTGGCGATGGCTGAGGCAGAGCGCTTTTTGCCGACTTTTGTCAGCCAAGTCGAACAGATTATGCAGCGGCATGGCATAGCAGATGAAGCGATAGTGATGCGCGTGACCGGTTGCCCGAATGGGTGTGGTCGATCACTCTTGGCAGAGCTAGGCTTAGTGGGCAAGGCATTAGGGCGCTACAACCTGCATTTGGGGGGCAACCGCGAAGGAACGCGTATTGCGCGCATGTACCGCGAGAATATACATCAAGATGAAATTCTACAGCTTATTGATCAGTTAATTGCCCGCTGGGCGACTGAGCGGGCTGTGGGTGAAGGATTTGGCGATTTTACTGTGCGTGCTGGCATCATCCGTGCAGTGCAGGATCCAGCACAAGACTTCTGGGATTAAACAAGAGGTAGACAAGATGGCTCAATTCAATCTAGCAACATTGAACACCTTGCCTAAGGAGGGGCAAGCCTTGGCCTTAGTGATGGTCAACGGCCAGTTGGAACAGCTTTCAGCGATCGACAGGGTCGAATGGGCTTTAGAGCATCTACCGGGAGAGTTTGTGCTCTCCTCCAGTTTTGGTATTCAAGCGGCGGTTTGCCTTCATTTGGTGACGCGTATTAAGCCTGATATTCCGGTGATCCTGACCGACACAGGCTATCTGTTTCCAGAAACCTATCAATTTGTTGATCATTTGGTAGAACAGTTAAATCTCAACCTGAAAATTTTTCGTGCGGAGCTTTCTCCTGCTTGGCAGGAAGCCCGCTACGGCAAATTGTGGGAGCAAGGGCTAGAAGGTATTGAGAGCTATAACCAGATCAACAAAGTAGAACCGATGATGCGTGCACTGAGCACTCTTGGCGCACAAACTTGGTTTTCTGGTTTACGGCGTGAGCAGGCAAGCAGCCGAGCCAATCTACCGGTACTGGCAGTGCAGCATGGTGTGTTTAAAATGTTGCCGATTATCGATTGGAGTAATCGACAGGTTTATCAATATCTGACCGAACATGGTTTGAACTACCATCCGCTGTGGGAGCAGGGCTACCTCTCGGTCGGTGACACACACACCACCCAGAAGTGGCAGCAGGGCATGAGCGAAGAGCAGACGCGTTTTTTTGGCTTGAAACGTGAGTGTGGTCTGCATATCGGATAAATATTAGGCAGCACATCAGTCGACAAGACGCTAGAATCAACCTATCGCTCTATGACTGGAGTCTATCGCACAGCAGGCGGTATGATGGAGAGCAGACAACATTAACAACCTATCACAGTAAGCGTACTTGGTGGCATCAGCTTGAATATCGCGTGAGTGTGGAAGCTAAAGCGTGTGACGGTTTTACACTCTCACTGGTTTCAAAATGGTTAGTCGACTCGAACTGCTTGGATAGGTGACAAGAGGATCGATTGATGGCGCTGTTTACTCTACTGCTGGTTTTGGCATGGGAACAACTATTTAAACTGGGCGAGGTCTGGCATCTCGATCACCGCCTTGAGGTGGTGTTTCAACGTCTCAAACACTTCTCCTTCGGTCACACGCTACTGATCTGTACCGGCTGGATGGCATCGATATGGCTGCTGCTCTGGCTGGTCAAAGGATTATTTTTCGGTGTGGTCATGCTACTGGTGTGGATCCTGATCGGCTTACTGTGCCTTGGTGCAGGTATCACACGCAAACACTATCGTGCTTATCTGCAAGCAGCCAGGCAGGGCGAGAGTGACGCCAGGGAGCAGATGTCACAAGAACTGGCACTGATCCACGGTCTACCGAGTGAAGGCGGTGAAGTTGAACGGCTACGAGAACTGCAGAATGCGCTATTGTGGATTAACTACCGCTACTATTTTGCACCATTGTTTTGGTTTGTGCTGTGTGGTTCATTTGGTGCGGTAGCATTAGCAGGTTATGCTTTCCTGCGCGCCTATCAAACTTGGTTGGCGCGCCACTGCTCACCGCTACAGCGAGCACAAAGTGGGGTCGATTTCCTGTTACGTTGGCTTGACTGGATCCCAGTGCGTTTAGCAGGGGTCGCCTATGCTCTGCTTGGTCATGGTGAACGTGCTCTGCCAGCTTGGTTTGCTTCACTGATTGATCGGCACACCTCGCCCTACCGTGTTCTCACTTGCCTCGCTCAGCTCTCTTTAGCGCGTGAGCCGCATATCGATGCTGTAGAAACCCCCCGTGCTGCGGTGTTGCTAGCACGAAAAGTTACCCTGTTTGCCGTGGTAGCTATCGCATTACTGACCATTTATGGGGCATTAGTATAGTGATGTGGTCACGCTTGCTATTATCAACGGGTAATATTCAAATCGTTTGCGCGTTGATTATGGCCCGTTATTTGGCAGGTAGGTAAAACTGACAGATACCGGTTCACCCGGTATTCATCGGGTGCTTTGCTATAACCGCTATCAGAAACTGCCCCCATCATGTTGCCAGAAATGACAAAGCAGGTATCATGCAATCCACTGAGAGCCTGTTACAGTAGGCATCATTGTTGCCGTCAGTTTGGACCACCCACAGCGCGCAGAAATTGCAGCGTATAGCCGTGCACCACGATTTTTAGCACTGTTCAGGGACAAAATGGCAGCTAAAATGGCCCTAATCAGATAGGCGGTCAATCTTATCGACTAAATAGCAGTGGTTGCAGCCGACAACAGCAGCATGGTGTTACTGAGGTTGTTTGCAACTTCTCTACTGGTCACAGCACAGATAATCTGGAGCAATAAACTTATGCCATCTTTCGACATTGTTTCTGAAATCGATATGCAAGAAGTGCGTAATGCGGTGGAAAATGCGACACGTGATCTTAGTACCCGTTGGGATTTTCGTAACGTCACGGCCAGTTTTGAACTAAATGAAAAGGGTCAATTGATCAAGGTTGCCAGTGAATCAGACTTCCAAGTGCAACAATTGCTTGATATTTTACGTGAGAAGTTGAGTAAGCGTAATATCGATGGTGCAGCGCTGGAGATCCCGAGTGAGTTGACCCATAGTGGCAAAACTTACAGTGTTGACGCTAAGTTAAAGCAAGGTATTGAGACCAGTGTGGCGAAACAGATCGTTAAGTTGATCAAAGAGAGCAAGCTGAAGGTACAGGCACAAATTCAGGGTGAAGAGGTGCGCATAACCGGCAAGTCGCGTGATGATCTACAAAGTGTGATGGCGCTGGTGCGGCAGGGTAACCTAGGGCAACCGTTTCAGTTTAAAAACTTCCGTGATTAGTTCGCCGTGATTAGTTTAGATGGTCACTGACGACAGTGAAAAATCATCACTATTTAAAACCGTTGCTGATTTCAGCATCAGCAACGGTTTTAATAGCGTATATCGTCTGTTCGAACAGTTGAGTAAGCAGCGTGGTTACAGTGCGCTGAATAACATCTCAGAGTTGACACTGAAATCGACCGACATCATTACGCTTAATGAGATGATTGCCACGATCGAGAACGCGAACAGTTTGCGCGCCCAAATACCATCATTCTCAGTTTTATAGCCACGTAACGCCATGCCAAGCCACCAAAGGCTAACTGCCGCAGCGACTGCTAAGTACTTGTAGCCAGCATAGCCACCCAGTGTCAGCATCAGGGTAGCGACCATAAATGCCAGAATGTAGAGTATGATGTGATTTTTAGCCACAGAGATACCCTTCACCACCGGCAGTACTGGGATATTGGCAGCTTGGTAATCTTTAAAACGGAAAATCGCAATGGCATAGGAGTGGGGCATCTGCCACAGACTGAAAATTGCCAGTAAGATCAGCGCACCCATATCAAAGGATTGCGTTACTGCACAATAACCAATCACCGGTGGCGCGGCACCGGATAAACTGCCAATCAAGGTGCCGTAAACTGAATGGCGTTTCATGTACAAGCTGTAAACACCAACATAAACCACGAAACCCATCACCGCCAGCCACATCGCCAGCGGATTAGCCAAGGTGTAGAGCAGCACAAAACCAGTAATACCGAGTAGGGTAGCGTAAATCAGGCTGATATGTGGTTTGATCAGCCCTTGTACCAATACTCGGTTTTTGGTTCGCTCCATCTTTTTGTCGATGTCACGGTCAATGTAGTTATTGAATACGCAACCCGATGCGACCACCAGCGACACACCGAGTAGCGACGCAAAAAACAACCGGTAATCAATACTGCCCTTGGCTGCCAGCAAAAACCCGCCCACTACCGAAATAAGATTGCCGAAAATAATACCAGGCTTGGTTACTTGCAGGTATTGCTTGATCATGGCACCAACCTTGCGACTAATCGAGCATCATATTGATGTTAAGGTTGTACATAATCCACAGTGAACCGACCACCAGAATACCGATAATCACCGCAGTGAATACCAGCGCCACCAAGTTCCAACGCTCTTGTGACGAAGTATTCATATGCAGGAAGTAGATTAAATGCACTATTACCTGGATCACGGCCATACCGATCACTATCGCCAGCGTGGTGCTTTGCGATGCCCAGTCGTTCATTACCATAGCAAATGGAATCACGGTAAGGATAATCGACAGGATGAAACCAGTCAGATAAGAGCGCACACTGCCGTGGCTGGCGCCACCATGAGAAGTGTGCTGGGATGAATGACTCATGGCATAACCCCCAACAGGTAAACAACGGTAAAGACGCAAATCCAGACCACATCAAGGAAGTGCCAGAACAAACTCAAGCACATCAAGCGTGTTTTGTTAGTGCTATTGAGACCACGTTGGTTAACCTGAACCATCATTACGATCAGCCAGACTAAGCCAGCAGTAACGTGCAGACCGTGAGTACCGACTAGTGCGAAGAAACTGGACAGGAACGCACTGCGATCTGGGCCAAAGCCTTCTGCAATCAGGTGATGAAATTCATAGATCTCCATCGCGACAAAGGCAAAACCAAACAGGAAGGTCAGCATTAGCCAGCGATTGACTTGACCCACCTTACTTTGGTTGCTGGCAATCATCGCCATACCATAGGTGATAGAGCTGAATAACAGGATAAAAGTTTCTACCAACACAAAGCGCAGGTCGAAAATATCTCTACCAGAGGGGCCATCAGCAACGCCATTCACCAACACTGCATAGGTGGCGAACAGTGTGGCAAACAGAATACAGTCGCTCATCAGGTAGATCCAGAATCCGAAGACTTTGGTTTCACCTGCATCGTGATGCCCATGCTCAGCATGAGCCAGATTATGATTATGGGTCAGAGTATCAGTTGCCATGGTTTACGCCTGCTGTGCTGATTTGTTGATAGTGTTGGTTTTCAATACGTTCGATTTCATCGACCTGTACATAATAGTCGACATCTTCATCGAAGCTTTTAACCACCCAGACGACGATCATGCCGACCAGGCCGACCACAGCCATCCACCAGATATGCCAGATCATGGCAAAACCAAACACCAAGCTAAAGGCTCCGATGATTACTCCGGCACCAGTATTTTTCGGCATATGAATTGGCTCATATTTGGCCGGTTTTTTATACGCCTGACCATTCTGTTTCATATCCCAGAATGCGTCACGATCGTTAATCTCTGGTATCACGGCGAAGTTGTAGAACGGCGCTGGCGAAGAAGTTGACCACTCCAGAGTACGCGCATTCCAAGGGTCACCGGTGAGGTCACGATTCTGGTGACGATCACGAATACTGACAATAAACTGGATCACCTGGCAGGCGATACCTACAGCAACCAGAACCGCACCGCCAGCAGCAATCAGCAGCCAAGGATGGAACTCTGGGTTAATGTCTTGGCTGATACGTCGAGTCATGCCCATAAAACCAAGCACATAAAGTGGTAGGAAAGCCATTAGGAAGCCGACCAGCCAGAACCAGAAAGCGCGGATGCCCCAGCTTTCGTTCAAACGGAAACCGAACACTTTTGGGAACCAGTATGTAATTGCCGCAAAACAGCCAAACACCACACCACCGATGATCACGTTGTGGAAGTGAGCGATCAAAAACAGGCTGTTATGCAGAACAAAGTTGGCTCCCGGCACTGCCAGCAGCACCCCTGTCATTCCACCGATTGAGAAGGTGACGATAAAGCCGGTAGTCCACAGCATTGCAGAGTGGTAAACAATACGTCCGCGATACATGGTGAATAGCCAGTTGAAAATCTTCACCCCAGTCGGGATCGAGATAACCATGGTGGCAATACCGAAGAAGGCGTTAACGTTAGCCCCAGAGCCCATCGTGAAGAAGTGGTGCAACCAGACAATAAATGACAACAGTGTAATAACTACAGTCGCCCAAACCAGTGAAGTGTAGCCAAACAGGCGTTTACGCGAGAATGTGGCGGTCACTTCAGAAAACACACCAAAGATTGGCAACACCAGAATGTAGACCTCAGGATGCCCCCAAGCCCAAATCAGGTTGATGTACATCATCATGTTGCCACCCATATCATTGGTAAAGAAATGGGTGCCGATGTAACGATCCAGAGTCAACAGCGCAATGGTTACTGTAAGGATTGGGAACGAGATGATGATCAAAATGTTTGAGCAGAGCGCGGTCCAAGTGAAAACTGGCATTTTCATCAGAGGCATACTTGGTGCGCGCATTTTTAGAATGGTGGCAAAGAAGTTGACACCTGTCAGCAGGGTTCCGAGGCCGGAAATCTGCAGGCTCCATATCCAGTAATCAACACCGACACCCGGGCTGTATTCCAGACCAGAAAGCGGAGGATAAGCTAACCAGCCGGTCTGGGCAAACTCACCGAGACCGAGTGACAGATTCACCAGCACGACACTTGCAGCAAATAGCCAGAAACTGAGTGAGTTAAGGAACGGATAAGCCACATCACGTGCACCAATCTGAAGTGGTACGATCAGGTTCATCAAACCGACAATCAGTGGCATGGCGACAAAGAAGATCATGATCACACCGTGAGCAGTGAAGATCTGATCATAGTGATGAGGTGGTAAGAAACCCGCTTCGCCAGCCGAAGCAAGAGCTTGTTGGCTGCGCATCATGATTGCATCAGCAAAACCACGTACCATCATCACCAAAGCGACAATGATGTACATGATGCCGATCTTCTTGTGGTCAACCGAGGTTAACCAGTCGTTCCATAACCAACGCCATTTTTTTAGATAGGTGATCAACGCCAACAGCGCTAGACCACCGATGATAATTGCTGCCACAGTGACCATGATAATTGGTTCATGGAATGGTACAGCATCAAGTGTCAATTTTCCCAACATCAGATTATTCCTCGGCTCCGGCGTGATGAGAATGTTCGCCCATGTGCATACTATGGTGCTGTTGCGTACTCTGTGCTGTGCCGGATGGCGCAGCTGCTGGGCCATGTGAATGCCCCATGAACTTGGCGATGGTTTGCTGGAACAAGTCTGGCTTGACGCTAGAGAAGTACTTTACAGGGTTATTCTTGCTCGGCTGTGCCAGTTGATTAAATTCACTGACGCTATCGAGCGTGTTTGGTGATGATTTCACTTTAGCCACCCACAGTGCAAAATCCTGCTCTGTTGGGGTGACAATCGCGTTGAACTTCATGCCTGAGAAGCCTTCACCACTATAGCTGCTGGAAATACCGGCATACTCGCCAGCGGTGTTACCAATCAGATGTAGTTTGGTTTGCATCCCTGCCATTGCATAAATCTGTCCACCCAGTTGAGGAATGAAAAAGGAGTTCATTACTGAATTGGAGGTGACTTTAAACTCAATGGGCACATCTTTCGGGAAAGCAAGTTGATTTACGGTAGCAATCCCTTGTTCAGGATAGATAAACAACCACTTCCAATCCAATGAAATCACTTCGATGGTCATCGGCGGCTTATCAGCAACGATCGGTTTGAAGGGATCAAGTTCGTGGGTTGTTTTCCAGGTTATTGTGCCAAGGATCGCAATAATAATCAGTGGAACACTCCACACAACCAACTCGATTTTGTTTGAGTGTGACCAATCAGGTCGGTATTTGGCCTGTCGATTGGCTGCACGATACTTCCAGGCAAAGGCTAACGCCATGAAAATAACCGGCACTACCACAATCAGCATTAGCCCCAACGCTGTCAGAATCAGTTTGCGCTGTTCGACCCCGATTGCACCCTGTGGGTTCATCAATACTGTATCACAGCCAGCTAGCACCGAAGTAAGCACTAACAATGATAAAGCCCCACACGCTTTTGTGTATTTCCTCAATCTCATCTAACGACCCCAATTATTAAGGTACTATTTGTCGTTTCATATGGACGTGGGATTCTACGCAGGGGTTGATATATTGTAAATGGACTTAAAAACCATGGGTGCTTTATTGGCACTTTTTGTTAAAAAAACACACTGGGATCCGCTCGGAAATGTGCGCAAGATCCCAGGTGGCACCAGTGTAGAAGCTTGTCAAGCTAATCGAGTGCGGCGCAGTGCAAAATAATCAAGAATGCTACCTGCAATCACACCAGCTACCGCCAATAATCCGCCTAATTGTAACAGCGTTGTCGCCAGGTTTTGTGCATGTGTGATTTCCAGCGCATTACTAATCAGCAACAGAACCCAAAGCAACAATAGCGCACAACCTGCTGCCAATAAGCGCAAAGCCCAGGGATAAAGGTTGGCGAATTCGGTACGTGGCATAAAACCATCGGTACGCTGGGTGTATTCCAACGTTTGACGACAAATCAGCAGTAACAGCAAGCCGGGTAGTGCAGCCACAATTGAGAACAGATAGAACAGTGACCACCCATGCTCCTGCACAAACCAGCCAGCAATTGGGCCGATATAGACTCGCCCGACAGCAGAGAGAGCAGACAGTAATGCGAATTGAGTGGCAGAGAATGACTTATTGCACAAGGTCATCAGTAGCGCAACAAATGCTGCCGTTCCCATACCGCCGCATAAATTTTCCAGAAAGATAACACTGCCCATGGAGAGAAGGTTTTTACTGGTGACGACCAGTATCCAATAGCCAATATTTGACACTGCTTGCAGAATGCCAAATAGCATCAGCGCACGGAACAGGCTCAGGCGTTGCATAAATACTCCGCCTAACAGCGCCCCTAAAATGGTAGCAAACAGACCGAGCGTTTTGTTAACCAGCCCCACATCGCCAGCATCAAAACCTATCCCACGGATGAGAAAGGTAGTGCTTAAGCTGCCAGCAAAGGCATCGCCGACCTTATACGCCACTATCAGTAGCAAGATAAGCCACGCATTATTGCGGCCAAAAAAGTCACGCAACGGCGTGACGACAGCTTGCTCCAGGCTACGTGGAGCAGCAATTTCACCTGTTGGCTCTGGTGCCATCAGCGTAGCAAACACACCAATCAACATCAGGCAGGCCATTAACCAGTAAGTGTTTTGCCAGCCTAAGTAGCGATCAGCCAACCAGAGTGCGAGACCACCGGAGACCAACATTGCTAAACGATAGCCAAGCACCGAAACCGCAGCACCGACCCCTCGTTGCTCTGCGCTTAATAGATCGGTTTTATAGGCATCGAATACGATATCCTGAGACGCTGAACAGAATGCAACCACTACGGCTAGCGCTGCCAGATACCACAGATGTTGTGATGGATTCATAAAACCCATCGCGGCAATCGCTACGATCAGTGATAATTGGCTGATTAATAGCCAGCCACGTCGTCGTCCGAGAAATGACGGAGTGTAGCGATCCATAAATGGCGACCAGAGAAACTTGAAAACGTAGGCCTGGCCAACGAGTGAAAAAAAACCAATGGTTTTCAGATCGACATTTTCAACCGTCATCCATGCCTGTAGGGTACCGGAGGTGAGCGCTAGAGGCAGCCCAGAAGCAAAACCGAGCACCAACAACATAAAAGCATTACGTTGAGTAAAAATATCGAGATACTGTTTTAACATAGGGTTTTTGTTTACCTCTGTTGCGTGCTGAGCGATCTATTTGCGGCAGATTATCACCACTTTGCCGTTTTTAGCAGTGAAATGGTGCGGTCTGAGGATGTTCAGATTCAATCCATTCGTTAACCGTTGTTGCCTTGAACGGATTCAGTATGCTTAATTTTGGTGGTATACCGGCGATTAATTGTTAAGGTGTTTTATTCAATTGAGATTGAGAGTTGCATAAATTTTTTTATTCTGTAGCCTCGCATAGGCTAACGCGATAATAGTGGCTCTGTATATCATCAACTATCATCCCTGCGTTGTTGATTGATAGTCTGATGAAAGAATATCTGTTTGTTACCCCGTTTCAGGGGTAATAGCGGCGAAAAATTGCAAGGATCTTCTCATGATTGGTGCACAAATCGAAGAAAAATTGCGGGTTGCATTCGCACCTGAATATCTCGAAGTGGTTAATGAAAGTCATCAGCACCGCGTGCCTGCCGGCTCAGAGACCCATTTCAAAGTGGTGCTTGTCAGTGAACGTTTTCAGCAACAACGTCTTGTTGCTCGCCACCGTGCGGTATATGCGGCACTGGCGGAGGAGTTAGCGGGGGGAGTGCATGCGTTGGCACTGCACACTTATCTGCCGGATGAGTGGAGCGCTTTGCAAGACAAGACATTATCCTCGCCACCTTGCCGTGGTGCAGATAAAAAACGGTGAGAAAGTTCCCGGGTTAACGTCGGTCTGTTTATTAGATACATCAGTAAAATAGCAAGTGCTGCCTTGACATCCTCGACGAGCTACGCTTGCATCGTTATAATGCGTCGTCTTATTTTCCAGAATAGTTTCGGGATGCTCTCAAGATCAGAGAACGTGGTTCTTATGTTGTCGTTTTGATTCTTGGAACAAAGTTGACCGAGCATGGTGATTTTTTTGAGGTAACAAAATGCAAGTTTCAGTCGAAACCACTCAAGGCCTTGGGCGCCGTCTCTCTACAACTATACCTGCGGCAGTGATTGAGCAGGCGATAAAAAAGGAACTGATCGATGCAGCCAAGACTGTGCGTATTGATGGTTTCCGTAAGGGGAAAGTGCCGTTACACATTGTTCAGAAGCGTTATGGTGCTTCCATCCGTCAAGACGTATTGGGTGAGTTGATGCAGAGTCACTTCATTCAGGCGCTGATCAAGGAAGAGATTAATCCGGCAGGTAGACCCACTTATCTGCCTGGTGAGTATCAGGAGGGCAACGATTTTACTTTTGCAGTTGAGTTTGAGGTTTATCCTGAAATCACTCTGCAAGGGCTAGAAGCTATTGAAGTAGAAAAACCACAGGTCAGCATTGAAGAGTCAGACATTGACACTGTGCTGGATGCGCTGCGCAAACAGCAGGCTACTTGGCAGGAAATTGACCGTGAAGCGACAACAGACAGCCGCGTTACAATCGATTTCACCGGCTCTATTGATGGTGAAGCGTTTGAAGGCAACCAAGCAAGTGATTTTGTACTGGAGATGGGGCTGGGCCGCATGATCCCTGGTTTTGAGACCGGCATTGTTGGTCACAAAGCGGGAGAAAGCTTTACGATTGATGTCACTTTCCCAACCGAGTATCACGCTGAAAACCTGAAAGGTAAGCAGGCACAGTTTGCTATTGTGCTGAAAAAAGTTGAGCAGCGTGAGCTACCTGAGTTAACTGAAGAGTTCATCAAACGCTTTGGTGTTGCCGAGGGAACTCTCAGCGCATTACGTGCTGAAGTGCATAAGAACATGGCGCGTGAACTGAAAGGTGCGGTGCGCAATCGCGTCAAGAGCCAAACCCTCGATGGATTATTGAAAGCGAATCCGGTAGACGTTCCTTCAGCCGTGGTGATGGATGAGATTGACGTGCTGCGTCGTCAGGCGGCAGAGCGTGCAGGGATCGATCCGCAGCAGGCAGCCAATCTACCGGCAGAACTGTTCAAAGCTGAAGCAGAGCGTCGAGTTGCTGTCGGTATCTTGTTGAATGCGGTGATTAAACAGAACGAACTGCAAGTCGACAACGAACGTGTGAAAACGATGATCGAAGAGTTGGCTTCTGCTTATGAAGATCCGAAAGAAGTGATCGATTTCTACATGGAGAATAAGCAACTGTTAGATAATATTCGTAATGCGGTGATGGAAGAGCAAGCGGTTGAGTCACTGCTAGTAACCGGCAAAGTAACGGAAAAAGTGATGTCCTTCAGCGAGTTGATGAATCCAGGTCAACCAGCATAAACGCCGTGTGAGAGAGCAAAATCCACAGTTGTAACTGTAAGTAAGTTACTTCAAATGGCCCGTAGCCTTCGGTTACGGGCTTTTATTTTGTCCTTGGACTGATTAATCTCTTTAGTGCGTGGCAAAATCGGCTATGCTGCAACAGCGTCAAACTGAGTGGTACAGTCGCTGCTGGCGCTATCAACCGCAGCACAAATGTGCCCGATTGCCCTAGCGGCAATGGCTCGTTTGAGCATAGTCATCTTAGGCATTCTAAAGTAGAATCAACAGACAATGCTGCCAGACAATTTCGATTAGGAGAAAGTAATGTCATACCGTGGCGAACGAGATCAGGTTGCACCTAACATGGCACTGGTGCCGATGGTTGTGGAGCAGACTTCACGTGGGGAGCGCTCTTACGACATTTATTCCCGGTTACTGAAAGAACGCATTATCTTTCTGACTGGCCAAGTTGAAGATTACATGGCCAATCTGATTGTAGCGCAGATGCTGTTTTTGGAAGCTGAAAGCCCAGAGAAGGATATTTTCCTCTACATCAACTCGCCTGGTGGGGTGATCACAGCGGGGATGTCAATCTACGACACCATGCAATTCATTAAGCCAGATGTCAGCACTATCTGCATGGGGCAGGCTTGCTCGATGGGAGCCTTCTTGCTGACGGCCGGTGCCAAAGGCAAACGTTTCTGTCTGCCTAACTCACGCGTAATGATCCATCAGCCTTTGGGGGGTTACCAAGGGCAGGCAACAGACATTGAAATTCATGCCCGTGAAATCTTGAAAGTCAAAGCACGGATGAATGAGCTGATGGCACAACACACTGGTCAGACACTCAAGCAGATTGAACGCGATACCGAGCGCGATCGTTTTATGAATGCACAGGCTGCTGTGGACTACGGTCTGGTCGATGGTATTCTGACCCACCGCAGCTAACAGCGGATGGCAGACTGATCTGTTTCCAGATGCGCACTGACAGTGGTTTATCGCATCCATTTGAGTGGATATTCATGGAAGCAGTGCTTTGAACAGCATCTTGAAAGCCAATAGGCATAGGCTAAACAGGCATAGGCTATAGTATTGATCGTCGCCATGGTTCACTACCGATTGCATTCTCAGTTGCCGTGTTTGGCCGTACTTGTACCATGGATTCGGCGGGGCAAAAACAAAATAAGAGGTTTAACCCATGACAGATAAGCGCAAGAGCGGTTCAGCTAAACTGATGTACTGCTCTTTTTGTGGCAAAAGCCAGCATGAAGTGCGTAAGCTGATTGCCGGTCCGTCGGTGTATATCTGCGATGAATGTGTTGATCTGTGTAACGACATCATTCGTCAGGAAGTGAAAGACATTGCGCCACACCGCGAGCGTAACTCACTGCCAACGCCGCATGAAATACGTCATCACTTGGATGGTTACGTGATTGGCCAGGAGCAAGCCAAAAAAGTATTGGCGGTTGCGGTCTACAACCACTACAAGCGCTTGCGCAATGGTGACAACAGTGACGGGATCGAACTTGGCAAAAGCAATATCCTGCTGATCGGGCCAACCGGCAGCGGTAAAACCTTATTGGCCGAAACACTGGCGCGGCTGCTTGATGTTCCTTTCACCATGGCAGATGCCACTACGCTGACCGAAGCGGGTTATGTCGGTGAAGATGTTGAGAATATTATCCAGAAATTATTGCAAAAATGTGACTACGATGTAGAAAAGGCACAACGTGGTATCGTTTATATTGATGAGATCGACAAGATTTCACGTAAGTCAGACAACCCTTCTATCACGCGAGATGTCTCTGGTGAAGGGGTACAGCAGGCATTACTGAAACTGATCGAAGGCACTATTGCCGCCGTGCCACCGCAGGGTGGCAGAAAGCATCCACAGCAGGAGTTTTTACAGGTTGATACCTCTAAAATTCTGTTTATCTGTGGTGGTGCTTTTGCCGGTCTGGACAAAGTGATTGGTCAACGGGTGAATAGCGGTTCAGGTATTGGTTTTGCTGCCAAGGTAAAAGGTGAAGCGGAAAAGGCGACTGAGAGTGAACTGCTGCTTCAGGTAGAACCGGAAGATCTGATCAAGTTTGGTTTGATACCTGAATTTATCGGTCGTTTACCTGTAGTTGCTACGCTGAGTGAACTGAGTGAAGAAGCGCTGATCCAGATCCTGAGAGAGCCTAAAAATGCGCTAACCAAACAGTATCAGGCGCTATTTAAACTCGAAGGTGTTGAGCTTGAGTTTCGTGATGAAGCCCTGACGGCAATAGCCAAGAAGGCGATGGGACGTAAAACAGGTGCTCGAGGTCTGCGCTCGATCGTTGAGAGTGCATTGTTAGATACCATGTATAATTTACCTTCACTAACAGATGTTGAAAAAGTGGTGATTGATGAAGCAGTTATCGCCGGGCAGTCTGAGCCGTTGCTGATTTATAGCCAGCCGGAAGCTCATGCTTCTGGTGAATGATTAGCCAGTCAGCCAGCCGCTCATGGTGAGATGGGGGAGAAGCTCCCCCATGATTGCTTTTCTCTAGCGGATTGCCGTTGAATCCAAGAGAATCATCCCCATATATTCGTGAAACTGATTTTGTGAAACGCGCCACGGTTACGTCTCATGAAATTCCTCCTGGACCTGGCGGAAATTAACTTAAGAGAGAGCTCTATGAACCCTGAGCGTTCTGAACGCATTGAAATCCCTGTGCTGGCACTGCGTGACGTAGTGGTCTATCCGCATATGGTGATACCACTGTTTGTTGGCCGGGAAAAATCGATTCGCTGTCTTGAAACAGCGATGGATTACGATAAAAAGATCATGTTGGTCGCCCAGAAAGAGGCGTCGACAGATGAGCCTGGTGTTAACGACTTGTTCTCGGTCGGCACCGTAGCCACCATCCTGCAGATGCTGAAATTACCTGACGGCACAGTCAAAGTGCTGGTCGAAGGTCTACAGCGTGCGCGCATCACCACACTGTCAGACAACGGTGAGCATTTTTCAGCCAAAGCGGAATATATTGTTTCTCCTGCAATCGAAGAGCGAGAGCAGGAAGTGCTGGTACGCACAGTCATCAATCAGTTTGAAGGTTACATCAAACTGAACAAAAAAATTCCGCCAGAAGTGCTGACCTCGCTGAATAGCATCGATGACGCTGCGCGTCTGGCTGACACCATTGCTGCTCATATGCCATTGAAACTGGCTGATAAACAGTCAGTACTTGAAATGTCCGATGTGGCTGAACGGCTCGAATATCTAATGGGCATGATGGAATCAGAAATTGACCTGTTGCAGGTAGAGAAGCGTATCCGCAACCGGGTCAAGAAACAGATGGAGAAGAGCCAGCGCGAGTATTACCTCAACGAGCAGATGAAAGCGATCCAGAAAGAGCTCGGTGAGATGGATAACACGCCGGATGAGCAAGAGGCTTTCAAACGCAAAATTGAAGCCGCAAAAATGCCAAAAGAGGCACGCGAGAAAACCGAAGCCGAGTTACAAAAGCTGAAGATGATGTCGCCAATGTCTGCTGAAGCCACGGTAGTACGTAGCTACATTGACTGGATGCTACAGGTGCCGTGGCACACAGCCAGTAAAGTGAAGAAAGATCTCGCCAAAGCACAAGAAGTGCTCGACAGTGATCATTACGGCCTGGAACGTGTTAAAGAGCGCATCCTTGAGTACCTCGCAGTACAAAGTCGTGTGAAGAAAATTAAAGGTCCAATCCTCTGCTTAGTCGGGCCGCCAGGGGTTGGTAAAACCTCACTTGGGCAATCTATTGCGCGCGCGACAGGGCGTGAGTATGTGCGCATGGCGCTGGGTGGTGTGCGTGATGAAGCGGAGATCCGTGGTCATCGTCGCACTTATATCGGTTCAATGCCGGGTAAATTGATCCAGAAAATGGCCAAAGTGAAGGTGAAAAACCCGCTGTTCCTGCTTGATGAGATCGACAAAATGTCATCAGACATGCGTGGTGACCCAGCTTCAGCACTGCTGGAGGTGTTAGATCCGGAGCAGAATGTCGCCTTCAATGATCACTACCTTGAAGTCGATTATGATCTTTCTGATGTGATGTTTGTCGCCACTTCGAACTCGATGAACATCCCAGCGCCACTGCTTGATCGTATGGAAGTGATTCGCCTTTCTGGTTACACCGAAGATGAGAAACTCAATATTGCCAAAAAGCATCTGTTGCCTAAACAGATTGAACGCAATGCATTGAAAAAAGGTGAGTTAACGGTTGATGATAGCGCGATTATTGGCATCATTCGCTATTACACCCGTGAAGCAGGGGTACGTAGCCTAGAGCGGGAGATCTCGAAACTGTGTCGTAAGGCGGTCAAAGCCCTGTTGATGGACAAAAAACTCAAGCAGATTGAGATCAACAGTGACAACCTGAAAGATTATCTTGGTGTGCAGCGCGTTGATTATGGTCGCGCGGACACCGAGAACCGTGTTGGTCAAGTCACTGGGTTGGCATGGACAGAAGTGGGCGGTGATTTGCTGACCATTGAAACTGCCTGTGTGCCCGGTAAGGGCAAATTGACCTACACCGGTTCATTAGGTGAAGTGATGCAGGAGTCGATCCAAGCGGCATTGACAGTGGTACGCTCACGAGCCGAGAAATTGGGTATTAATGCTGATTTTTATGAAAAGCGCGATATTCACGTTCACGTGCCGGAGGGTGCGACACCGAAGGATGGCCCAAGTGCAGGCATTGCTATGTGTACAGCGCTGGTCTCCTGTTTAACCGGTAACCCAGTACGTGCTGATGTTGCGATGACGGGAGAAATTACCCTACGTGGTCAGGTCCTGCCGATTGGTGGGCTAAAAGAGAAACTGCTGGCGGCACATCGTGGTGGAATCAAAACAGTACTGATCCCGTATGATAACAAACGTGATTTGGAAGAGATTGCTGCCAATGTGATTGCTGATCTGGAGATCCATCCAGTACAGAAAATTGATGAAGTTCTGAGCATCGCGCTGCAGGACCCGGCATTTGGCGCTCAGCCTGTCGTTAAAGATAGTGATAAATAGCAAAATATTTTAAAAAAAGTAATGCTGGCAATCCATTTAACCCTTGCCAGCATTTTTTTATACCGCTAAGTTAGAGCCTGCTAGCTAGGCCTGCTTTGGTATTTGATATCTTGCCAAGGTATGGTGGGATTGATATAACAACTTTGTTGTCGCCATCGTGGATTTTTTTCGGTGCGATGCTTGAATTCTATAGGGGATAATTGAGTGAATAAGTCACAACTGATCGACAAAATTGCCGCAGGTGCTAATATTTCTAAGGCCGCAGCAGGGAGGGCTCTGGATGCAATTCTGGACTCCGTTACCGAATCTCTGCAGGAAGGAACAGATGTTGCACTGGTTGGTTTTGGTTCTTTTACGGTACGTGAACGCTCTGAACGCACTGGTCGTAATCCACAAACCGGTAAAGAAATTAAAATTGCAGCTACCAAGGTTCCTGTTTTTCGTCCAGGAAAAGCGCTGAAAGACGCAGTAAACTGATTACCACGCCAAGTGACTCGTGTTATGGCAACAACAATCGACTGACGCGGCGATACTGGTAAGGTAAGATAGCAGGCGCATCAAACAGGATGCGCTTTTTTATTTTGTTGCAGGTAACTAACCTGCGCAAGGGTTGTTAATCCACATCACAGCGGAGAGTTGTCACACTATGATGGACAATTTACGCGCGGCAGCTAACCACGTCGTGCTAAAAATAATCCTGGGTCTAATCGTACTGTCATTTGTATTGACTGGCGTCGGTAATTACCTCATTGGTGGTTCCAGTGATTACGCAGCAAAAGTTAATGGTCAAGTGATTGGAAGAGCCCAGTTAGAACAGGCGTTCCAGAGTGAGCGCAATACCCTACAGCAGCAACTGGGTGACCAGTTTTCGATGCTAGCCAGTAATGAAGGCTACATGCAGCAACTGCGTTATCAGGTATTGTCACAGTTGATCGACAAAGTATTACTTGATCAGTATGCCAAACAGCTCAGCCTGAATATCAGTGATGAACAGGTCAAAGCGGCTATCCGACAGGAGCCTTACTTTCAAACTGATGGACGGTTTGACAACGCTAAATATCTCGAACTGATTGGCCGTCTTGGGTACAGCGCCGAGAATTATGCCCAATCGATGCGTCAGCAGTTGATCAATCAGCAGATGATTGAAGGTTTCAGCCTCGGCAGCATTGTGCCACCGAATGAAGCACAAGCAGTGATCTCGCTGTTATTACAACAGCGTGATGTACGTCTCGCCACACTAGATCTGAAAGCGATAGAAGCTAAACAGAGTGTTAGCGATGAGGAACTCAGCGCTTATTACGACCAAAATAAGAACAGCTTTTTGGCACCAGAGCAGGTCAAGGTCAGCTACATTCTGCTTGATGCCAATGTGTTGCAGCAGAACATTCAGATTGCAGAAGCAGACATCGCTGCCTATTACGCACAACATCAGAGCAGTTTCGGCCAACCTGAACAGAAAAAATTCCGCATCATCCAACTTGCCAGTGAAGCGGAAGCACAAGCAGTGCTAAAAATGTTACAGAACGGTGCTGATTTCGCCAAATTAGCTAAAGAAAAATCGACAGATATCATCTCAAAGCGTAATGGCGGCGCATTAGATTGGATGACGTCAAATGAGATGAGTGATGAACTGAAGCTAGCCAACCTGACTGAAAAGGGACAATTGTCTGCAGTGATCTCCTCTTCAGTAGGGTATCTAATCGTTCGTTTGGATGAAATCAAAGCTCCAGTGATCAAACCACTGAGCGAAGTACATGCCGAAATAACCCAGTTACTGAAGAGAGAAAAAGCACTTGATGCTTTCTATGCACTGCAACAGAAGATCAATGAAGCAGTCACCAGCGACAATGAATCTTTAGCCAGTGCTGAAGAGGCAGCGGGTCTGAAGGCGGTGCAGACAGAGTGGTTTACGCGAGATAATGTGCCTGAGGTGCTTAATTACCAACAAGTTGTTCAGGCTATCTTCTCTGATGCACTGATTGGTGATAGCGGCTCACCGGGCAATAATTCGGATATCATTTCGGTTGAAGGTGATCGTGCATTGGTATTGCGTGTGGTCGCGCATCAGCCAGAAGAGATTGAGCCATTCGACAAGGTGAAGTCGCGTGTGCTGGAGACAGTGAAACGCAACAAGGCATTGCAACAGGCTAGACTACAAGCTGAAAAGCTATTGGTTGAGCTGAACCAAGGCAAAGGCGAAGAAGCAATCAAAGCTGCTGGGTTAACATTTGCTGAACGGCAGACTATGTCACGTGAACAAGCAGATCGGCAGTTGTCTGACACTATCTTCTCATTAGCACATCCCGCAGCGGGTAAAGTTAGCTATGGCCTAGCGCAAGATAGCCAAGGAAACATTGTGATCATTGCGCTTGATGCAGTAAAACCTGGCGAACTACCAGCAGACAAGATGAACACCTTTATGCAACAGATGGAGAACAATGCGGCCAACGTTGCTTTGGAGTCATTGTTAGCCAATCTGCGCAAAGATGCCTCGATAAAAATGGGTATCACTGAACAGTCACCGCGCTAATCTACAAACAGTCTCCTGCTCATCTGCATCAGTGGGTAGCTGACGGTTTCTCAGGCAGGCATCCGCCTGCCTACTCTACAGTTGTTACCCGCATCGTCTCAGCGGCGTGATTGTTTCACCGTCGCGACAACTCTCCAATACTGCATCTATTGCCGGCAACACTCGCTGCCATCCGTTTAGCGCTGATATCGCTATCAGAACGCTTTTCACCGAACTTAAGCGTTGCAGTGCGGTAAGGGCGATCTCGCTCGCATCGATTTGTTAATTTGATGCAATAACTCAGCGTTGTCTTCGTGATCCTTTCCAGCTTTTAACTCTGCCGTTTGATGAATTGCTATTTCTACGGCAAGTTAAGCTGGCAATTAACCACAAGGAGAACAGAGAATGGCACGTTTCCAACAGAGCACCCTAAGCCGTATTGCTATTGCAATACGGATGTTACTGTCAGCCGCACTGATCGCTATCATCGGCTCGTCCGCCTTAGCGGCAGAGAGAGTTCAGCCCAAACAGCCGCCAGCGACAACAGCGGCAAACAGTAAAAGCAGTGGCGATAAGCCAATAGCAGAAGAACAGAACCGCGTGAGTATTAACCAGGCGAGTGCAGAGAAGCTGGCCAGTACACTCAGCGGTATCGGTTTGAAAAAAGCAGAAGCGATTGTGCGCTATCGTGAGCAGAATGGGCCATTTACGCAAATTGAGCAATTGCAGGAGGTGCCAGGTATCGGTGCAGCCTTGATTGAGAGAAATCGCCATCGCTTAAAGATTTGACCCACTTACTGCGGCTGTTTACTAGCAACAATACGACAGCCGCATATTGGCCATTACTGTGATCAACCGCAGCATAGCGAAGTGATAACAAGACGCTGACGTCAGCTAACAGCAGGAACAATTAGCACAGATTTGGCAATGGATAGCAGCGGAAAGTGATAGTGGTGGGTCGTGCAGGATTCGAACCTGCGACCAATTGATTAAAAGTCAACTGCTCTACCGACTGAGCTAACGACCCATCGTAAGGATGGTACTGCTTACTTACTGTGGATAAATCTTAAGAATTGGTGGGTCGTGCAGGATTCGAACCTGCGACCAATTGATTAAAAGTCAACTGCTCTACCGACTGAGCTAACGACCCAACACACGTTGCCAACTACTGATCACCTGCTCTTCGGCAATCGTGCTATAGCACCATAAGTTGAAAAACTGGCTGATTAAAAAAATCACCACTCAGGCAAATTGCCGGTCAAAAAATCAATTAGCTGTTAAAAAACAACGGCATTGATGACAGGCAGACAGCTGCAAGCGTTCAACAAGATGTCTTGGCAACGGCGGCATATATTACTAATTTATCCGGGCAGTGCAACCTAAATTTTCATCTATGACACTCGA
The DNA here is from genome assembly GCF_004011885.1 of Serratia microhaemolytica. Taxonomy (GTDB): domain Bacteria; phylum Pseudomonadota; class Gammaproteobacteria; order Enterobacterales; family Enterobacteriaceae; genus Serratia_G; species Serratia_G microhaemolytica. Next base: position 40,706 of record NZ_SBEF01000023.1, read on the forward strand.
TTGCTTGTTATCTGCCCAGAAGATGAGCTAAATCATCCGCAACACAATCAATCTGTGGTCTGGATGAGGTTATCTACAAGCTGGATACGCGTTTCTTGGCCAACTTGGCTGCCTCGCTGTTTGGATATAACTTACTCACTTGTTGATAAACTGCTTTGGCCTTTTCCAGTTGCCCCTTCTCCTGCATGATCACACCCACTTTGTACATTGCATCCGGTGCTTTGGCTGAATTGGGGTAATTCTTGACCACTACTGCATAGTAATAGCTGGCTTCGTCTCGCTGTCCTTTATTGTTGTAGAACAACTGACCTAACCAGTAGTTGGCATTCGGCTGATAGCTTGACTGAGGATAACGTTTGATAAAGCTCTGAAACGCGCTGATTGCCTCATCATACTGTTTTTTCTCCAACGCCAGCGTCACTGCAATGCTGTAGTCACTGTGCTCATTGGCGGGTTCAGCAGCAGCTTGTGCGGGAGTTGCAGCTGTTACAGATTCTGGTTTTTGCTCTACTTGGGTCAGTGATTCAACTTGCTGATAAAGCTGTTTTTGTTGTTCAGTTAACTGCTGTAGCTTATGCTGGGTTTCCTGAAGCTGACCACGCAGCATATCGATATCACGCTGATTATCAGAGAGTTGTCGCTGGATCTGATTCAATAACTGCCCACGTGCATAACTGATGCGCTCAAGCGAGGTAAGGCGATCAGCAACAGAGTTTGTACTGTTGCTTGCCGCCTGTAGCAAGGATGGTGTGGCTGTTAGCAGCAGAGTCGCCAGCAAAGGTAAGATTAAACGCATTTTCATCGGTTAACCTCAATACACCAGAACGGCTCGACGGTTTTTAGACCATGCCGTCTCATCGTGGCCAAGCACCGCCGGCTTCTCTTTGCCAAATGAGACGATAGTGATCTGTTCAGCTAACACCCCTTTGCCTTGCAGATACATTTGCACCGCATTAGCCCGTAGCTCCCCCAGAGCAATATTGTATTCTGGTGTGCCCCGTTCATCAGCGTGCCCTTCTATTTTGACTTTATAAGTTGGATTGCTACGCAGAAAAGTAGCATGAGCATCAAGTAACTGGGCAAACTCAGGACTAATGTCGTATTTATCAAAAGCAAAGTAAACGGTGTTATTTCTTTGCAATTCTTCGCGTTGCAAACGTGCCTGCTCTGCGATTGACAATTGTGGGGTTGGATAGCCGCTAGCGCCTGAGCCAGTAGCACCGTTACTGGCGCTGCTGTCGACTGACGAACTACCGGTTCTGGCTGTATTTGAACTACAAGCTACCGCTAGAAACAGCGGCAGTGTCAACACGATGCTTTTGCTGACAACATTTTTCATCACCAGAGATTTGAACACGTTATTCAGTTGCATGTTTGATCCTTGTGTGGAATTTATTGGTGACATCACCAAGCCAGTGTTGGTGGATTAATGCAGCCCCAGTGACATGGAAGCTGCAACGCGAGTTCTTGTCTGCTTGGTTACAGATAGGGTGACCAAGCGGGAAATTTAACCTGCCCATCGGTTGCTGGTAATCGAGCTTTGAAGCGCCCATCGCTGGAAACCAGTTGTAGCACTGAGCCTAAGCCTTGTGTCGAGCTATAGATCACCATGGTACCGTTGGGGGCGATACTTGGTGTCTCATCAAGAAAAGTATCGGTAAGTTGTTGCACACTGCCAGATGTCAGATCTTGCTTCACCAAATGCTGCTTGCCCTGGTTGGAACTGACCATCACCAAGAATTTACCATCAGCGCTGATATCGGCATTCTGATTCTGTGCTCCCTCCCAGGTTAAACGTTGCGGTATACCGCCACTGGCACTGATCTTATAAATCTGTGGTCGACCGCCCAGATCAGAGGTATAGATAAGCGACTGGCTATCCGGCGTCCAAACTGGTTCAGTATTATTGTTACGGCCACGAGTGATTTGCGAGATCTGCCTAGATTGCAGATCCATCACATAGAGGTTCAGGCTACCACTCTTCGACAGTGCAAACGCCAAGCGAGTGCCATCAGGTGAAAATGCGGGGGCACCGTTATGACGAGGAAAAGCAGCAACTTGCTGTACATTGCCATTGGCCAAAGTCTTAACCACCAACACCGAACGGCCACTTTCAAAGGTGACATAGGCCAGCTTGCTGCCATCGTGTGACCAGGCTGGAGACATTAATGGTTCAGGGGAACGGTGAACAACAAATTGATTGTATCCATCATAATCGGCGACACGCAGCTCGTAAGGCAACTTGCCGGTATTGGTATGCACGACATAAGCAATACGGGTACGAAATGCGCCTTTAATCGCGGTCAATTTCTCAAACACTTCATCGCTGGCGGTATGGGCAGCATAACGTAGCCACTGTTTCGTCACTTTATACTGATTTTGTGCCAGAATTGTTCCCGGTGCAGCAGCAGTATCGACCAACTGATAGGAGACCAGATAACCGTTATCGGCATCAGGCTGGATCTGACCAACCACCACCGCATCAATGCCTAAAGCCGCCCAAGCCGCAGGCGTCAGCTCGGAAACACTACCCGGTTGTTGTGGCATACGCGCGACATCAATCGGATTAAATTTACCGCTATTACGTAAGTCCGCAGCAATAACAGCGCCAATCTCCTCCGGCACTTTGCTGGAACCGAGCCATTTAAATGGCACCACCGCAATCGGGCGTGCAGAGTCGACGCCCTGGGTTATTTCAATACGCACTTGCGCCTGCACAACGAATGCACAGCAAACTAACAGGGTAAGCAAAATTTGAGATAGCCGCTTCATCTCGTCTCCAGAGTGAGAGCATAAGTGCTCATTAATTCATCACAATCAACAGGGTAAACATTATTTTGCCTGGTTGGGTCACCACCGGCTCACCACCTAGCGGGTTAGCGCCATTTTGCCCGCCAGATTATCACGGTTTAAATTCAAGAACGGCATCTTTGAAGTATTGATATACCGCCTGGTTCGGTGGTTTGGGAATATTGGCCAATTTGGCGGAAGAAATGGCCAATTGGCACAACACTGCATCACCGCCAACTGCAGTGATCTGTTTAAAATTACCTTCTGGATCAAGCGCAATATGCAGACTACATGTCTTGCCAACAAACAGAGTGGGATCAAAGAATTTTTCTCTAATCGCTGCCTGGATCTGGCTGGCATAACCAGAAACATCAACACCACTCGCACCGACAGTCTTAGCACTACCTTGGCCGGCTGGTTTATCACTACCAGGGGTATTGGTGCTGCTGATTTGGGGGGCACGACTGTCATCAGCCAAGTCACCAAACAGGTTCTCGACCGCAGCAGACTGTTTGGCGGCTTCTGCCTCCGCCGCCTTTTTCGCTTGTTCTGCAGCAGCACGCTGCTTTGCTTGTTCTGCTGCTTTTCTTTCTGCCTCGGCAGCGGCGCGTTGCTTAGCGGCTTCAGCCGCTTTTTTCTCGGCTTCTACTGCGGCACGTTGTGCTTCTTCTGCCCGTTTTTTCGCCTCAGCCTGTTTCTTAGCCTCTTCCTCTGCCTTTTTCCGTGCCAGTGCTTGGGCAGCCGCTAATTTTTCTGCTTCGGCTTTCGCCTTAGCAGCGGCAGCCTCAGCCGCTTGTTGCTGCTGTTTCGCTTTAGCGATTGCCTCTTCAGTTGCCTTTTGCTGCTCAGCGGCGATACGCTGCTGCTCTGCACGCGCTCTGGCTTCTTGTTCTGCTTTCTCTTGTGCCAGCAAACGTTCGCGTTCCAACTGCTTTAGGCGCTGCTGCTCGGCGGCCTGTTTTTGCTGTAGCTCCTCAGCCTGCTGTTGTGCCCTCTTTTCACGCAACTGTTCGGCACGCTGTAGATCACTGGCTTGCTGTTGTTGACGGTGATACTGTTCAGCCAAAGCAGCAGGATCAACCATAATGGCATCAATTGCCACGCCGTCACCACCCGCACTCACTTCGGCTCTCTGATATAAAGAACCCCAAATGATTAGCGCGAGTACCAGAACATGCAAAATTACTGACACCACTACTGCACGTTTTAGTTTATGGTTTTGTCCTGTTGTTTTTACCAAAGTAGCATCTCAAAAACGGGTCATTAAAGGGATCACACTGACTGCTGTTTGCAGTTAGATTGGCTGCGTCATTAAACCAACTGAGGTGACGCCAGCTTGATGCAATATATTTAGTGCCTTAATAATTTCATCGTAGGGGACATCTTTGGCACCCCCAATAAGAAACACGGTCTTTGGCTCTAATGCCAGGCGCGACTTGGCTTCGACGGCGATCTGTGCTGGCACTAACGACTCCATCCGCGAGTTATCAATCACCAAGGTATATTGACCAACACCGGCAACTTCCAAGATCACTGGCGGTCTCTCGCTACCGGAGACGGTTTTGGCATCTGCGGCATCGGGGAGATCAACCTGCACACTCTGGCTAATAATCGGCGCTGTAGCCATAAATATCAGCAGTAAGACCAATAGCACATCCAGCAGCGGAACGATGTTGATTTCCGATTTTAGCTCGCGCCGAGAGCGTCGATTTCTGCTTACCATATCTGCTCCTACTGCGGCTGATTCTCTTTAGAGAATGCTTGGCGGTGCAAAATAGCCGTAAACTCCTCAATGAAGTTGTCATAATTTTGCTCAAGCTTACTCACGCGCAAATTGAGGCGGTTATAGGCCATCACCGCAGGGATGGCAGCAAACAAGCCGATCGCAGTAGCAATCAGTGCTTCGGCAATCCCGGGTGCCACCATTTGTAATGTGGCTTGTTTGACAGCACCAAGCGCAATAAAGGCATGCATAATGCCCCAGACAGTGCCAAACAGCCCGATATAAGGACTGACAGAACCGATGGTGCCAAGAAAGGGAATATGATTTTCCAGTGCCTCTATTTCACGGTTCATCGCAATACGCATCGCTCGCGAGGCACCTTCAATCACCGATTCAGCCGCATGATTGTTAGTACGGTGCAAACGGATGAACTCTTTGAAACCGGCATGGAAGATCTGCTCTGAGCCTGTGAGCGTCTCGCGCCGTGGCTGACTCTCTTGGTAAAGGCGAGAAAGCTCAACACCCGACCAGAATTTATCTTCAAATGTTTCTGCATTACGGCTGGCGGCATTGAGAATGCGCGTGCGCTGGATAATGATTGCCCAAGAAGCAATAGAGAAGCCGATCAAAATCAGCATCACAATCTGCACTAACAGACTGGCTTTCAGGAACAAATCCAGGATATTCATATCTGTCACTGCTTGAACTCCGCGACAATAGACTTAGGAAGCGCTATTGGCTTCATTTGGTGTGGATCGACACAGGCAATCAAAACTTCAGCCTGACTTAACAGAGTGCCGCTGCTATTGACGATAGACTGTTTAAAGGTCAACGAAGCACGCTGTACTGAAATAACTTTAGTCTGTATTTCCAACAGATCATCCAGGCGAGCAGGGCGAAGATAGTCGACAGTCATACGGCGGACAGCAAAAGCGACGCCTTCAGCAAGTAGCGGCTGCTGATGAAAGCCACGCTGACGCAACATTTCACTGCGTGCGCGTTCGTAGAAAGCAACATAACGGGCGTGATAAACCACCCCACCGGCATCGGTATCTTCGTAATAGACACGCACCGGCCATCGAAATAGCGTATGGCTCACAATACTTCCAAAACAATATGACTTGGCTCGATACTATACTCAAGAGAGATCGCCTTGGGAATGAAAAAAGTGCGCACAGTTTACTTTGCGCACTCCGGTTGCGTGAAAGCAGAAATTGAGGTTATCGGCTCAGCGCAACAGATAGATAACACCGGCAATCAAGATCACAATCGCTGGCAATGGCGCAAAAAACAGCCGCCAAAACAGACTGCGTGGCTGGAAACCGACACCGTGGACGAACCCGGCACACACCGCCCACATCAGTAAAAAGCCTTGCCAGATCTCCAGCGAACTGGTGCGGGCAGCGAAGCGGGTTGGATCCCAAAAAATGGCCCCTGCTACGACCAGTGCCAGCAGCAGTGAAAGGGCCCTGACGGACCCTCTAATCAGACAGTGCAACTTAGTCATCAGTAAACGACCGCTTACTCAACATCTTGCTGCTTGTTTGACTCTTCACTGTGTTCGATCGCCAGTGCAGTAATAATCGCCAATGCACAGGCAAGCAGCGTTCCGAGGATCCAGGCAAAATACCACATGGTTTAGCTCCCTAAACTTAATACAGTGAGTGTTTATTCTGTTCGATAAAGCGCTTATCCAAGCGACCAGACATTTTGTAGTACGACCAGCAGGTGTACGACAGCACAATCGGCACAAAGATAATCGCGACCACCGTCATCACCTGCAGCGTGAACATGCTGGAAGTGGCATCCCACATGGTTAGGCTGACATTAGGGTGTGTGCTTGAAGGCATCACAAACGGGAACATAGTCACCCCAGCAGTCAAAATCACACAGGCGATGGTCAGTGACGAGCACAAGAACGCCATTGCACCGCTTGCCAAGCGCGAGAACAGAGCAGTCAACAGTGGCAGCAACACACCTAACGCAGGCAGCGCCCACAGGATAGGATACTTATGGTAGTTCAGCAGCCAGGCACCTGCTTGGTGTGCAACTTCTTTACGCAGAGGATTAGACTCGGCGGCGGTATCGAGCACTGACGTGACGACAAAACCGTCAATCCCTTTCACCAGCCAGACACCGGCTAACAGGAAACAGAGTGACATCACCAGCGCAGAGATCTGTGCTGCTGCGCGTGAACGCAGCAGAATTTCGCCGGTAGTGCGCATCTGTAGATAAGTTGCCCCTTGTGTGACCAGCATCGTCAGGCTAACAATCCCAGCCAACAGACCAAACGGATTAAGCAATTGGAAGAAGTTACCGGTATAGAACAGACGCAGGTATTGGTTAACTTCAAACGGAACCCCTTGCAGCAAGTTACCGAATGCAACCCCGAATACCACTGCTGGAACAAAGCTGCCGACAAAAATGCCCCAATCCCACAGGTTACGCCAGCGGCTATTTTCCAGTTTAGAACGGTAATCGAAACCGACCGGGCGGAAGAACAACGCGGCCAACACCAAGATCATTGCGATATAAAAACCGGAGAATGCTGCAGCATAGACCATTGGCCAGGCAGCAAACAGCGCACCGCCAGCGGTCAACAGCCAGACTTGGTTACCATCCCAGTGTGGCGCGATCGAGTTGATCATAATACGGCGCTCGGTATCAGTTTTACCGATAACACGCATCAGGATACCGACGCCCATATCAAAACCATCCGTGATGGCAAAACCGATCAGCAGAACGCCAACCAAGAGCCACCAGATAAATCGCAATACTTCATAATCAAACATAGCGTGGACTCCTGTTTAGTGCGATTCCTGCACTGCGGCAGCCGGTTGTTCAAAGTGATAGCGGCCAGTTTTCAGGCTACTGGGTCCCAGACGGGCAAATTTGAACATCAGATAGAGTTCAGCGATCAGGAACAGAGTATACAAGCCACAAATCAGTGCCATAGAGAACAGCAAATCACCAGCGGTGAGTGAAGACGTGGCAATTGCGGTTGGCAACACCTCACCGATCGCCCAAGGTTGACGGCCATATTCCGCCACAAACCAGCCCGCTTCCACCGCGATCCAAGGTAGAGGAATACTGAACAGCGCCGCGCGCAACAGCCATTTTTTCTGACCAATACGCCCACGCAGTACACTGCTGAAAGAGAGCGCAAACACAACCAGCATAATCAAGCCACACAGCACCATAATACGGAAGGCAAAATAGAGCGGAGCAACGCGTGGGATCGAATCACGCGTAGCTTGCTGGATCTGCTCTTCGGTGGCATCAACAACGTTGTCGGTATAGCGTTTAAGCAGTAAGCCATAGCCCAAATCCTGTTTTACGTCGCTAAATGCATTACGTAACGCCGGATCGGTACTACCGGAGCGTAACTGCTCCAGCAACTGATAGGCTTTCATCCCATTACGGATACGCACCTGATGTTCTGCCATCAAATCCCGCAAACCAATCACGGGTTGATCGAAAGAGCGGGTAGCAATTAACCCCAATGCCCACGGAACCTGGATCGAGAACCGGTTCTCCATCTTTTCCTGATCCGGAATAGCAAACAGGGTAAAGGCGGCGGGTGGAGGCTGAGTCTCCCATTCTGCTTCGATTGCTGCCAGCTTAGTGCGCTGCACATCGCCGACCTCATAGCCCGACTCGTCACCCAACACGATAACGGCCAAGATCGCCGCCATACCAAAACTGGCAGCAATGGCAAATGAGCGCTTAGCAAACGCCAAATCACGACCTTTCAGCAGGTAGTAGGCACTGATCCCCAAAATAAACATCGCACCGGTGGTGTAACCGGAAGCAACGGTGTGAACAAATTTCACTTGAGCGACTGGGTTTAGCACCAGTTGAGAGAAGCTGAGCATCTCCATACGCATGGTTTCAAAGTTGAAATCAGACGCGACCGGATTCTGCATCCAGCCGTTGGCCACCAGGATCCACAGTGCTGACAAGTTTGAGCCTAAGGCAACAAACCAAGTGACGGCCAGATGTTGTACTTTGCTGAGACGATCCCAACCAAAGAAGAACAGCCCAACCAAGGTAGATTCCAGAAAGAATGCCATCAACCCTTCGATCGCCAGAGGCGCACCGAAGATGTCACCGACATAGTGTGAGAAGTAAGACCAGTTGGTTCCGAACTGGAACTCCATCGTTAACCCAGTGGTCACGCCGAGAGCGAAGTTGATCGCAAACAACTTACCCCAGAACTTGGTCATATCTTTGTAGATCTGTTTGCCTGACAGGACATACACCGTCTCCATGATTGCCAGCAAGAACGCCATACCGAGCGTTAATGGGACAAACAGGAAGTGATACATTGCTGTTAAAGCAAACTGTAAACGTGACAGTTCGACAATATCAAACATCTTGACTCCTTGCTCCTCGCAGGAAGACTCAACCTCAAGGTGCCAGCATCGAATGACAGTTTTTTCAGTGATAGTGTTGATTTCACAAAACCAGCAAATATTGTTTAAATTGTGTTAAAACATATGATAGTTATATGAATACGAATACTATTCGCCCAAACTGCATTAATGCGTTGACCCTGAATCCAACTTGCAATTATCGGTATTATTCGATCAAGAATAGCCGCTAATGCCTCGCAGTAAATACCCTGAGCACAACAAAAGTTATCTAATCTTGCTGCCTACAACCACTCGCTCAATGTTAAGTAGCGATTGAGGATGGAAAAACGAGTTGCTTAAAAAACAGCTAACCAATGTACAAGATCAAACAGACTCGGTTACCCGTCGGTATGATACTCGTCAAAGCCACTACAATAAATAGGTTTTTACATGATGATGGCTAGAGTTTCGTTTGTAAGTCAAAAATAAGCCAAAATAGGTAATTGGAAAAAATTTGATCTAAAGCAATGTGATCATAACATGATATTATTAATCGATTAATTAACTTGTCACACTCATTTGGGGTTCAAGTTGTTAATTGAAGATTAAATAGGATTTATTTTGTTGCTTTTGTTGTTAATTGATCTTAATTTTTTATTAACTTATTATTTATATGTTATTGATATGTATTAATTTGGTGTTTGTTAATACTAATAACAGTCTAGCAACCGGTTAACGGCGGCCGTTTAGCCTAGCATCAGTATTAATCACGGTAGCTAACGGCTCAGACTAAGGGAAATCTGATTAGCGGAGGCTTTCCGGCTGAGGGTATAATCCGGCAGAGTGAACGATGACTGAGCGACGATCTGCGGATCTTTTTTCTTTTGCAGGGAATGATTATGTTTATCTCTGATGAGACATTGCGTGTAGTCCATCTGGTAGCCAAATACCAGAGCATTACCAGCGCGGCCGAGCACCTCAACAAAGTGCCTTCCGCACTGAGCTACACCATCAAAAAGTTGGAAGAGAGCTGTGGGGTTGAACTGTTTCTGCGCAAAGGGCGCTACATTGAACTGACACCCGCTGGTGAGTATTTTATTGAACACAGCAAGACCATCCTCAACGATCTCGATGCATTGCGCCGCAACACCACACTGATCCACAGCGGTGTAGAACAGGAACTGACCATTGCCGTCAACAATATTGTGCCAACTGCCGCGATTGTTGAATTCATCTGTGATTTTGAACAGACCTTTCCATCAACACGCTTAACCATCGACAGTCAGGTGTATAACGGCTGCTGGGATGTGCTGTATACCAAAAAAGCTAACCTAGTGATTGGAGCGCCACATGCGGTACCGAGTACCGAAGGCATCATCAGTGAATCGATCGGCCATTTAGAGTGGGATTTTGTTGTCGGGCCGAATCACCCACTGGCCAGCCAATTACAACCGTTAGAAAACAGCGCATTGCGGCAATATCCGGCGGTATGCATTCGTGACACGGCGATCAATTTTGTCCCTCAGCAAGCGTGGTTACTGGAAGGGCAGAAACCGGTGTTTGTGCCTGACTTTGCCATGGCAATTGCACTGATTGAGCGCAATCTGGCGATTGGCTACATCCCGCATCATCTCGCCTCACCCAAACTGAATAGCGGCACACTGATCAAAAAACCGATGCGGGGGCATAAACATGCCACACAACTTTTTCTGGCGGCACGCAGTGAAGGCGCAGGAAAAGTGAGCCGCTGGTGTCTTGACTACCTATTGGCACCCAGTTTTCGCAGCAAGCTATATGGTGGTGGTTGAATGGCGCAGGTTGATATTGGTGCCAACCGACGGCTACTGAGCAGTGAACAGCGTTAGGCTGTTGAAGCGACAGCGCGACCTTGTGCTGTGACTGTGTCGAACAGGCAACCGGCGACATGCGGCGATGCCGCCGGTCAATGGAGACAACGGTTACTTCAGACCAGCCGCCTCACGCAACAGCTCGGCCTTATCAGTCGCTTCCCACGGCAGGTTTTCACGGCCAAAATGGCCATAAGCCGCAGTCTGACGGTAGATCGGTTGTAGCAAATTCATCATCTGGATCAAGCCATAAGGGCGCAGATCGAAGAATTCACGCACCAGCAGGGTGAGCTGCTCATTAGCAATTTTTTCAGTACCGAACGTCTCCACCATAATTGACGTTGGTTCAGCAACACCAATGGCATAAGAGACTTGGATCTCACAACGATCAGCCAGCCCGGCAGCGACAATATTTTTTGCCACATAACGCGCAGCGTACGCAGCGGAACGATCGACCTTCGAAGGATCCTTACCGGAAAATGCGCCACCACCGTGACGTGCCATACCGCCGTAGGTATCAACGATAATTTTACGACCGGTTAAACCACAGTCGCCCATCGGACCACCAATCACAAACCGGCCAGTCGGGTTGATATGGTACTTAGTGTTGCTATGCAACCACTCAGACGGCAGCACCGGCTTGATGATCTCATCCATCACCGCCTCTTGCAGATCTTTCAACGCGATCTCTTCAGCATGTTGCGTGGAGAGCACCACCGCATCGATGCCGACAATCTTGCCTTCATCATACTGGAAAGTGACTTGGCTCTTGGCATCAGGACGCAGCCACGGCAGAATACCCTTCTTACGTACCTCAGCCTGACGCTGCACCAAACGGTGTGCATAAGTGATTGGCGCAGGCATCAGCACATCGGTCTCATTGGTGGCATAGCCAAACATCAAGCCCTGGTCACCAGCACCCTGCTCAAGTGGATCGGTACGATCAACACCTTGGTTAATATCGGGTGACTGCTTACCAATCGCACTCAAGACGGCACAAGAGTTGGCATCAAAGCCCATATCGGAGTGGACATAACCAATATCGCGCACCGTCTTACGGGTGATCTCCTCAATATCGACCCAAGCGCTGGTGGTGATCTCGCCACCGACCAGCACCATGCCGGTTTTGACATAAGTTTCACAAGCGACCCGCGCTTTGGGATCCTGTTCCAAAATAGCATCAAGCACCGCATCAGAGATCTGATCGGCAATCTTATCTGGATGTCCTTCAGAGACAGATTCAGACGTAAAAAGGTGTTTAGCCATAGTGTTCTTTACCTTGCACTCAATGGAAAAAGCGGCAACACAGGCACGCAAGCAACCTGACACTTGCCACGGGCAAACGGCGGCCTGTGCGACGATTAAGTAATTTTTTTCTATTCTTTAAATGATTACGCGGAATACGCTATATCGGGATTAGCCGCGTTAAGCAATATAAAAGTATAGATGGATTAACATCTGGACGGCTATTCTAAAGCAAGCCAAGCGCCGGTTGCCAGCACTTTTTGCACCACAACTGCGCGGCGAGCGATCAACATTGAGCACCGAACAGCAATGAAACATTTTTTTTCATCGGTTAACGCAGTGTGAGTCAATTTTCATTTGGTATCTGTTAGTGCAGGTATACACTGCCGATAGGCTATTGGTGTGGTGATGACGCTAACGGATTGATGAAGCACAAGCTACACCGTGGTTAAGCGTAACGGCACTGCCGTGTTAGCGTGTTATTTTCTATCCTGTCTCAACGGGACTCCATCCATGTTGTACCCTTATTATCTGGCACGCGACGTCAGTCAGTCGGTTGGCAAACCCTGCTGAACAGATTGCCGTTCATCCGCCTGGCGAACAGGGCAGCCAACGGCTATCGCTGAGCAATTATTTACCATCATGCCCTAAGTGGGAGGTTGTCATGAGTGATCGAAATACCAGTAAGTTGCTGCGCACCTATAACGTCGCCTACTGGGGCAACAACTATTTTGGTATTAATCAACAAGGGCACATCAGCGTCTGCCCTGATCCGGATCAGCCAGAAGCACAGGTCGATCTGGCCCAATTGGTGAAACAGCTACAGCAAGAGGGGCTGCACCTACCAGCACTGTTCTGCTTCCCACAGATCCTGCAGCATCGTCTGCGCTCCATCAATGCCGCTTTCCAGCGTGCGCGTGAAGCATTTGGCTACGAAGGCGGCTACTTTCTGGTCTACCCGATCAAAGTCAACCAGCACCGCCGAGTGATCGAATCGCTGGTCAACTCTGGCGAACCACTCGGGCTGGAAGCCGGTTCAAAGGCAGAACTGATGGCGGTATTGGCCCATGCTGGTATGACCCGCTCGGTAATTGTCTGTAACGGCTACAAAGATCGCGAATACATTCGCCTAGCGCTGATTGGTGAAAAACTAGGGCATAAAATCTACCTAGTGATCGAAAAGATGTCGGAGATCGCACTGGTACTGGAAGAAGCAGAACGGCTAAACGTGGTACCACGCTTAGGAGTACGCGCCCGATTGGCATCACAGGGGGCAGGGAAGTGGCAATCTAGCGGTGGTGAAAAATCGAAATTTGGCCTGGCCGCAACCCAAGTATTAACCCTGGTGGAAACCCTGCGAGCCGCCAATCGGCTTAGCAGCTTACAGTTACTACACTTCCACCTAGGTTCGCAACTGGCCAACATTCGTGACATCGCTACCGGCGTGCGTGAATCAGCACGTTTTTATGTTGAACTGCACCGGCTGGGAGTCGATATCCAGTGCTTTGATGTTGGTGGTGGTTTGGGGGTTGATTATGAGGGAACACGTTCACAATCGGACTGCTCGGTCAACTACGGCCTGAATGAGTACGCCAACAACGTGATCTGGGGCATTGGCGACGCCTGTAATGAACATGGACTACCACACCCAACGGTGATCACCGAGTCGGGGCGCGCAGTCACTGCACACCACACCGTACTGGTGGCTAACGTGATTGGTGTCGAACGCAACCAGTTCTGCCAGCCACAGCCACCGGCAGATGATGCACCGCGAGCGGTAGAAAGCCTATGGGAAACCTGGCAGGAGATGAGCGAGCCTGACAACCGCCGCTCGCTGCGTGAATGGCTGCATGACAGCCAGATGGATCTGCACGATGTTCACACACAATACACCCACGGCATATTGGATCTGAGCAAACGAGCCTATGCCGAACAGCTATACCTGAACATCTGCAATAACATCCAGCAGCAACTCGACCCGAGCAACCGTGCGCACCGCCCAATTATCGATGAGTTGCAAGAGCGCATGGCGGACAAACTCTACCTCAACTTCTCGCTGTTCCAGTCGATACCCGATGCCTGGGGCATTGGGCAGTTGTTTCCGGTACTGCCATTAGAGGGGCTAGATCAGCCGCCAGAAGGGCGAGCCGTGCTACTCGACATCACCTGTGACTCTGACGGTAGCATTCACCACTACATTGATGGTGACGGCGTAGCAACCACCATGCCAATGCCACCTTACGATCCTGAAAACCCACCCCTGCTAGGATTTTTCATGGTCGGTGCTTACCAAGAGATACTGGGCAATATGCACAACCTATTTGGTGACAGCGCCACCGTTGATGTGTTTGTCTTTGCTGATGGCAGCACCGAAACCCAAATCTCTGATGATGGCGACACAGTAGCGGACATGCTGCGATATGTGCAGCTTGACCCGTCAGCACTGTTGGCAAAATTCCGTGACCAAGTGAAAAAAACCGATCTCAGTGCTGATCTGCAACGGCAATTTATTGCTGAATTTGAGTCTGGTCTGTATGGCTATACCTACCTTGAAGATGAGTAGTTGCTAACTCCAAGCGGTGGTGTCAACACCACCGCTCTTGTCCAACAGCCTTCGCGTCTAGCAAGATAACTTCACAATAGCGGTATTGATGCTGATTATTTACTTTTTTAACAGAGTAATACTTAAGAAATAAAAGATAAATCAGCACAATAGTCTTTTTAATTGAACCGATAACGGGCAATCCTCGGTGCCTATCAGATAAATAAAAAGTTAAAAAACAACCAGTCATAAGCGGCACTAACCAGCGCCCAGTGAAAAAGCGCACATAAACACAAAAAGTACACTTTACCTTATGAAAAATAAGTAATTATTGACATTGTGGCGAGAAAATAACAGCATGGGAAGCAATAAACACCCTTCAGGAGCGGGTGACTTTTTTAGCTATTCACTGTGACCAAACACCACCAACGGAAAAACGCCGCCAGTCGGGCTGCGCACAGGGAGAGAAGGGAATGGAGCGCTTTACGATGCCACTCATCAACGATCACGCGACCAACACGCGATCAGTGTGCCCACACGATCCGTTTTTACTCAATCCGTTTTCACACGATCCATTATCACCCCCTTCGTTATCACAGCATCCGTTATCCCGTTATCACAGCATCCGCTACCGGCGATCGCTTGCCGTCCCCAACATCGACAGCATTGGGTTAGGGCCACGCCCTGGCGAAACCAATTGGAGATTTTTAGCCCAGCCGGGGCTACGACCGGCAATGTAGTGCGACTTACCCTGACGAAAAATAGATTGTTAAGGAAGGAAAACTCATGCAAGACAATGGTATACATTTTAACTTCAACATCAGCGGATTACCCCCCGACACCTTTGTCGTCAGCCAGTTTACCCTGGATGAAGCGCTCTCCACGCTGTTCACCCTGTCGCTGACCCTAACCAGCGCACGCGACGATCTGCCGCTGGAAAAACTGCTGCTGAAAGCGGGCAGCTTCACCTTCAGCCGAGCCGGGGTGCTGCAACGCACCGTCAACGGCATTGTTGCCGACATCACCCAGAGCGAACACCACCGCCACTACACCGTCTACCGTGTCACGCTGCGCCCGGCGATGCTGCGCCTCACCATGAAACAGGACAGCCGCAT
>NZ_SBEF01000024.1 GCF_004011885.1 Serratia microhaemolytica
CGTGCAGCCCCCCAAGGGGGGCTTCCCTTGAGGGGGTTAAGTTCGTGGGGCTGGCCGCCCCACACCCGGCCGACCCTTCGTCGGCCACAGTAAACTGTGGCCTCCTCAGCGTCCCGAATAAACGGCGGTTAACGGTGAGGTGGCGATCTGGCTCGCAAACTGACCAGCAGCGGCAAAGAGCGAAAGTTGTGATGTGCTTCGCAAAGTCACAATAAAAAGGTGGTGAGTCGGAGCGTGAGCGGGTAAAAACGCACATCGGGAAAAGTTGCGTGTCGGTTTTTCCCAAAATGGGGAAGTGTGTTCTTTAAAAGCATTGCTGTTCAGTGAGATGCGAGCGTCGGTGAGTACGATCGCCTTGGGATCACTCCTAAGACCCGATAGGATTATTGGGCGGAATTAATTTATATCAGTATGCGCCCAATGCGTTGGGATTTATTGATCCGCTTGGGTTGACTCCTGTTACCGTATATCACTATACGGATCTAGCGGGGTACAATGCTATCTCTTCACAAAGCCCATTTAAATTTAAAGCCTCTAGTCCTATCAAAGGTCATCCCAAAGGTATATATGTAACAACTAAGTCACCAGAAATGTTGGCTAAGACCCTGAATGGATATAAAAAGCTTGGTCTGACTTCTTCAAAGTCAACGCATTTCTTTGAATTTGAAATCGATAGTTCAAAATTAAAACCAATTCGTGGTGACCGTGGGGAATTTATCAAGTACATAGAAGGTGATGTAGAGATAAATAGAAAGAGTACACCTCGACACGGCAGAACGCCTAAGTGCGTAGGGTAGATTACATGATAACTGGAGTTGATTATATTTTTTACTCAAGCAAAAAACCATTTGATATAGAGTCTGATTTTATCTCTTTGCTAAAAGAGATATGGAAATCGATTGTTATTGATGAGTTTGAGCGCTCAGATGATAAGTTAGAGCTGTTTTTTTCACGAGATAGCTTGATGAACAGTGAGTTTGATAACAATGGCTACTCTTTGGACGAAAATGGCCAAGGTTGCTTTATGTTGATCTCAAAAAAAATAAATTTCTTTGAATGTGAAATGGAAGTTAAAAATATAACACGGCCATTGGAAAAAGTTGGTACTTTAAAGTATGAATCACACTTATTAATTGAAAATGTGTGGGAGTATAGTTTAGTGTTGCCAGGGGAAATCACTGAAAGCAATTTTTGCATGGATGTATATATAAAATTACTCTCTACTATAGAATAATGTTGCGTCCCACGCTCTCATCGTATTTTGTCCCAAATGATTCATCATAAAAAAGGCCGGAGCTTATAACAGTTCTGGCCTTTTCTTTTAGCTGCAATTTACGCTACAGCCTTTCTACTATCACCTTTCCTTGTGTAACAAAAATATCTAGCAGTTGGCCTGCCAGGCCAGTTTCTATCAGCCATTCCCCGGCTAAATAGAGTTCGCCACTTTCCGTTACACTATCTAAAGCAATATCTTGGTTATGATTATTCCGGCAATGGCAGATAACAGTTTTGATATCCTGTTCATCTTCCAGCAAAGTCAACATCAGCGCGGTATCTAGCTTGTCAATCACATATACTGCATTGGAAGTAAAACCGGCTTTGGCAATATCATCACCCTCAATAGACAGTACCGGAATACCATTTCCTAATTGGCCGTGGTTATATTTTAGTGTATTCATTTTATTCCCTCAAGTCGAATAATTAATTTAATTCATTACTCAATCATCAATCCGTTAGGATATTGCTTCAACCATTCTAACGTTAATTGCTGCTGTTCCGCTTCGAACGGTTCCACGCTCAACCCTTCCAGGCACTGCCACAGCTCGTTGATATCCTGCCCAGTGATCACCAAGCACTTTGGCATCACGCGGATTTTTACCTGCTAAAAAGGTCGCCATATCAAATGAGGCTATTTTTTATTGTGTTGCGGAATGTGTGATTATGCGTTTAAAAAATGGTGCGGATTGCGCTGG
Organism: Serratia microhaemolytica; assembly: GCF_004011885.1. GTDB lineage: Bacteria > Pseudomonadota > Gammaproteobacteria > Enterobacterales > Enterobacteriaceae > Serratia_G > Serratia_G microhaemolytica. The sequence continues at coordinate 1,974 of NZ_SBEF01000024.1, forward strand.
AACAGGCGAGTCTGGGGGAGCATTATCATCAGCCTCGCCAATTTCGGCAATATCAGTGTGGCTATTCTGCTACACGCACGGGACGGACACCCAAGGTGTGGCAGATGGCATAACTCATTTCAGCACGGTTTAAGGTGTAAAAATGAAAATCTTTTACCCCTTCACGACTGAGAATTTTCACCATATCCATTGCGATGTTGGCACCGACCATTTTCCGTGTTTCCGCGTCATCATCCAAGCCGTCAAACATGTTGTTCATCCAATGAGGCACACGCACGTTAGTCATGCTAGCAAAGCGCTGTAGCTGTTTGAAATTCGAGACGGGCAAGATCCCTGGCACAATTTCAACTTCGATGTTGGCTGCCACACAGCGATCACGAAAACGTAGGTAGCTCTCAACATCAAAGAAAAACTGGGTGATCGCTCGGTTGGCTCCTGCATCAATTTTGCGCTTTAAGTTGATCAAATCAGCTTGGGCACTTTTCGCTTCTGGGTGTACTTCCGGGTATGCGGCAACTGAGATATCAAAATCGGCAACGCTTTTTAACAGTGCAACCAAATCTGCCGCATACATTTCTGGCTTGCCACCACTGGCCGGTAGATCACCGCGTAGTGCAACAATGTGGCGAATGCCACTCTGCCAGTAGTCGGTAGCGATATCGCGTAATTCCGCTTCACTGGCATCAATACAGGTGAGGTGTGGAGCGGCTTCCAGTCCGGTACGGTTATTAATATCTTTGATGATGCTGTGAGTGCGATCACGTTCGCCTGAGTTTGCACCGTAGGTAACCGAGACAAATTTGGGTTGCAGGCTGCTCAGACGAGTGATCGATTGCCATAAAGTCTGCTCCATTTCAGCAGTCCGTGGCGGGAAAAATTCAAAGGATACGTTGATCTGCCCAGTGAGCTCTGCCAGACTCTGATTCAGCGCTTCCCGCTGGTTTGCATGAAAAAAACTCATACTTTGCCTCTTGTTTCAACTGCCAGCCAATAAAAACCGATCCGATGAGTTCAATGACCGTTGCTATGTTGCGGCAGCGCTGTGCATATCGTCTGGCGAGCGCAATGATAGCTGTTCGGATGGGCTATAAGCATCTATACGTTTAGACGTCCAAAGAGAAAATGCCGGATATTCGCTAAAGAGTCAACCGGAAACTCTGCCTAACAACATGATCGATTTTCATTAGTGATGAAAAAGTCTCATATACACCATCCAGAGGCAAATGACATCCATCTGGATTCACATTCAGAGCAATTGCTTACTTCAGTAACACCCGCCCAACTATTCACTTTAGCCTACTGCGTTAATTGGTATAATAGGTTTGAAAAGTTAGCCGTCAAGTTACCCTGGCAGAGCCACTACACCACCAAGGAGCCTAGCAATATGGCCACATTTTTGAGCGATGATTTTCTGTTAGATAGTGAATTTTCACGCCGTCTTTACCACGATTATGCTGCCAAACAACCGATTTTTGACTATCACTGCCACCTTCCACCACAGCAAATTGCAGAAGATTATCGCTTTAACAACCTGTATGACATTTGGTTAAAGGGCGATCACTACAAGTGGCGGGCTATGCGCACCAATGGCGTTGCCGAGCGCTTCTGTACCGGTAATGCTTCCGATCGTGAAAAATTTGATGCGTGGGCGGCTACGGTGCCGCATACCATCGGTAACCCACTCTATCACTGGACACATCTGGAACTGCGCCGTCCGTTTGGTATTAGCGACAAACTGTTCTCGCCAGCGACCGCAGATGAAATTTGGCATCGCGGTAACCAGTTGCTGGCTCAACCCGAATTCAGTGCGCGCGGTATTATGCAGCAGATGCAGGTTAAGATGGTTGGCACTACCGATGATCCGCTTGATGATTTACGTCATCATCAAACCATTGCTGATGATGACTCTTTTGATATCAAAGTATTACCCAGTTGGCGTCCAGATAGAGTCTGCAACATTGAAGCGGCGACTTTTGTGCAATACCTACGGCAGTTGGAAGCGGTAGCGGATACCCGTATCAGTCGCTTTAGTGAGTTACAGCAGGCATTAACAAAACGTTTGGACTATTTTGCCGCCCATGGCTGTAAAATTTCTGATCATGGGCTGGAGAGTGTGGTATATGCTCCAGCCGATGAAGCGACGCTAGATAATATTTTGGCACAACGTCTCAACGGCCAATTACCCAGTAGCGAACAGGTCGCACAATTTAAAACTGCGCTACTGCTGTTTCTAGCCGCTGAATATCAGCGCCGTGGCTGGGTGCAGCAGTATCATATTGGCGCATTGCGCAACAATAATAGCCGTATGTTTGAACAGGTGGGCGCTGATATTGGTTTTGACTCAATCAATGATCAGTTGATTGCTGTGCCACTGTCGCGTTTATTGGATGCGCAAGCACGTTCGGGAACGCTGCCAAAAACGATCCTTTACTGTCTGAACCCGCGTGACAATGAAGTGATTGCTACTATGGCCGGTAATTTTCAGGGAGAAGGTATCGCCGGTAAAATACAGTTTGGCTCTGGCTGGTGGTTCAATGATCAGAAAGATGGAATGCAGCGCCAAATGATGCAACTGGCGCAATTAGGGTTGCTGAGTCGTTTTGTCGGCATGTTAACCGATAGCCGTAGCTTTCTCTCTTATACGCGTCATGAATATTTCCGGCGCATTCTCTGCCAGATGATTGGGCGTTGGGTGAATGATGGCGAGGCACCGGCGGATCTTGATCTGTTAGGTGAAATGGTCACCAATATCTGTTTCGATAACGCCAAAAGCTATTTTGCGATTGAGTTGGCCTGACGCGATAAACACGAAAAACCCAAAGTGCGCTTGGCACTTTGGGTTTCAACATCCAGATTGAGATTTTGGGTAATGCTTAGAAGTTTACGCGCAGACCCAGCATCGCTGAAGTATCGCTGTAACCCTTGTTACCCACTTGCTGAGCAACGTTACCCCACAGGTTAACGTGCTGAGTTGCTTGACCTTCAACCCCGATCTTCAGTTCACCAATATTTCTTGCGCCATCCTGCTCTACGCTGGTAGTACCAATGTTAGCAGCAAAATCTTTGGTGTTGTGGATCCAGTTCGCTTCAATGAACGGTTGGAATACGCGGTTTTTGCCTTTATCCATTTCACTGTAACCATTTGCAAAGAAGCGCAGGCCAACACGAACCTGATCGCCATCACCTTCGCCAGTGACTTTGGTGCCATCAGCCAGGCGATGGTCATCCGCTTTTACGCCTTTCCAGATAACCTGAGCTTTTGGTTGAATAAAGTAAGCCACGTTGTTGTCAACGTTGGCACCCAGTTTGAACACGTAGCCCAGTTCAAAAGAGGCGGTCAGGCCTTTGGATTTGTACTCTTCATCTGCAACGCCTTGCCCCGCAGAGACCGTGTTATCAAACCAGCTATATTGTGCCCAAACATCAACATACATGGTTGGTTTGTCGTTAACTTCGTTCGCATACCAGCTACCGTACAGACCCGCGCTGTAGCCATCAACTGACGCACGGCCATTGTCATCGACGCTTGGCACAGTTTTGCTCTTGCTGTTACCGTAACCCCCCATCACTCCCATGTGGAAGCGATCGAGACCGGTGCTGCTCCACTGAACCAGATCCCCGCCCAGTTGGACAACGTAACTGTTGGCATGGGTTCTCAGATCACCACAGCTATTGCGAGAACGGTTATGCGCACCTTCACCACGTAACCACATGGTGGTGACGCGCTGTTCACCGGTGAGTACATCGATATATTGAGTTTCACCCGCACGATCATGTATCGTGTTGATAAACATATTGTTAGCAGCGGCCAAGTTGGCAACATAGCCCATGCTCTCTGGCGTGCTGCCTACCATGCAGTCGGCAGCACTGACGTTTTGACTAGCAAAAACCCCCATCAAGGCCAACAATCCGGTATGGATATTTATCAGACCTTTTGCGGTTGTTTTTACCGACTTATGGCAGGGATTTTTTACAGAAAAATTTTGTTGACCTCGGATCATGACGATATTCCTAGTGGCATTGGTACATAACAAGTTCATTGGTGACAGTTCATCTTACATCAGAAGCATGGCGGCAACCGAAAACAGAACCAATTAGCTTCATTGCAGGACAAACTGTTGCAAATTACCTTCATTTCGTTACTTTACGTCGCAACTACTTACATAAAAAAGGATTCTGAACGGAACTCTACCTTAGAAAAGAAATCATGTCTAGGGTAGGAACGTGAACGCTGGCCGCACTGTAGGTGCGTCACCCCGTTGGCAGCAACCCCGCAACAGCACAGCAAAATCTTAACAATCTCTTCAGCAGGTGACTTAACTTAAAGATAGTCGCCACCGTTGAAAACTCAAGTAATAAGCGAACATATTCTTCGCATGGTATTGTCTGTATGGTAGGCAGTGTGGATTTGGCGTGGTTACTTTAGGTAACTTAAATCGACACACAATGCTATATCATCCGCTGACGTAATCTAAATGCAGTTTATTATTCTGTCAAATGTCAATTTAACTAAGTTTATAGCTTTTATCATAACTTATTAAGAATTTTATGGTTTAACACGCCCTTCTCTTGGTAAAGTTCCGCCCGCATAGACGATTATTTAACACACTGACAAGGAATATTCAGATGAAAAAAACAGCGCTGATAGCTCTTATCGCTCTCACTAGCCCAGTTGTATTGGCTGCTCAGGGTGGATTTCTATCCTCTAATACCCCTTCTTCAGTCCATACTCAAGGTGGTTTCTCTGGCCCAGCAACCAAACTGACTACCGTTAATAAAGCCAAATTGCAGCGCGATGACTCTTGGGTCATATTGCAAGGCTATATTGAGCAGCGCGTCGGAGAAGAAACTTACACGTTTCGTGACAGTACTGGCACCATTCTGGTTGACATTGATGATAAGCGCTGGAATGGTCTCGTGATCACACCAAAAGATAAAGTGCAGATAGAGGGAAAACTGGATAAAGATTGGCATGAAGTCGAAGTCGACGTGAAGAACATTCAAAAGCTGCAATAGTGGCAATATTTAAGGAGGTGCATAACACCTCCTTAATATATCAATCTAGTTTTAACTCACTCCTTTGTTTAATCATTTTCGCTGTGATTCATTTTCGCTGTGATTGTTGTTACGCGTTGCCTGTTCGCGCACTGCGGTGGTTTTAATCGCCGTCAGTCAACAACCGAGATTAACTGATAATATTCACTCGCTACTTTACTCATCAATATCATCCATTCACCCTTCGGTTTGAACAGTGTGAAGAGTGGCATATCACTCACTCCCCACACGTTATCAACGTTGTTTCTCACTGATAAACATCAGGCTGGTACGTTGTTAGAGTGGTTTTGCCTCCTCATGCCATTTGCCAGTCGCGCTACGATAGACGAGCCTTATGGTATTACCGGTTTTAAGCACCAGTGGATTAGCGCGCGTAATATCGGTACGTGTGGTGTTGAGATTGCTATCAAAAATCGCTTGCGAGGTGATAATCAACACATCGCCATCTTTCATGCCGCTGGTGGGCGGATTGAGCGGTTCAGAAGACCAGTTACCATTGCCAAAGGTAAACTCGGTTAAATCATAACCTCCCGGCAGATTCATTGTTCCCAGTTTGGTATATGAAGTTCTCAGTATTTTAGTGAGCTTAACCTTGATCGGTTCTACCGCCAATACTGTGCCGTTTACCTTCACACCAATGCTGGTTGTACCCGAAACATCACCCATCCTGAAAGTAGCATGGTACGCTCCAACGGTCCTATCGGTGGTAGCACCAAAAGTAGCATCAGCGCCTGAGTGAGTAAAAATGACCTCCTGATTATCGACCGTATTCTGATTAATATCCCTCAAAAACAAGCTTACTGTCATTGAATCGTTGGTGCCGTCAATACCCCGCTCCGTGGTCGAAGCATCAACGCGAACCAACTCCTCTGCTGGTGAAGCCAAGCGAGAGTACTTGGTACTCAAATTATCCTTATCGCCGATCAGTTCAATCTCGATCCCCAGAAGGGCGCTGTAGGTACCCACTTTCACCTGAACAAGTGCAGTTCCCCTGCTAATCCCTGATAGTTGAGCACGATAGACGCCTAGTTCGGGCTCTTCAACCGTGCTAATCGTCACATTATGCAACTTGCTCTGAGTAAACTGTACATTCTGCCCACCGATCAAATTGCCATTCTCATCACGTAACGTCAGCACAATCGTTGATACATCACGACCATTCGCTACCAGCGTGGTAACGTCTGCCACTAACTCCGATTTACTTGGAGACAGCCTGCTACGATCTCCAGTCAGGGTCAGGGTGACGCCGTTGGAGTTCCACTCTCCGACACTCGCACGCAATGTTGCACTGCCGGCACGGGTGCCCATGAGCGTCGCGCTATAGACACCATTTACTGCCCTCATGTTAAAGAATCTGACGCCCTCTAGGGAACTGGTGAACTGCACATTCTGTCCCGATACTGGATTGCCGTATCGATCCTTCAAGGTAAATCTAATCTCTATCTGATCGTTGTCGTTTGCGACCAATATGTTACGCTCCAACACCAGCATAGACTTCTCAGCATCCAGCCTAGTGCTGTCTGCCGTCAAGCTCAGGCTAATGGCAGTGGACTTCCACTCACCAACTCTTGCCTGCAGTAATGCGGTGCCAGCACGAGTACCGGTCAAGGTAGCGCTATAGATACCCCCCTCTTCGGTCACCTCACTGAAACTGATATCATCTAGGTTGCTGATAAACTGCACCTCTTGGCCAGACACCAGATTGCTGTGTCCATCCCTCAAGCTGAGTGTGATCTTCACGTTGTCGCTACCATCTGCCACCAAACTCTCGTTACTCAGTTGGATGGTCGATTTTACCGCATCCAGATTACTGCTGTCTGCGGTCAATGTCAGGCTAACTGTTTTGGACTGCCAGTCATCGACATTCGCCCGCAACGCTGCACTGCCAGCACGGGTACCTGTGACAGTCGCGCTATAGACACCGTTCGCTGCGGCCTGTACGGCACCGAAGCTGACATCTGCCAAGGAGCTAGTGAACTGTACAGTTTGTCCGGACACGGTATTGCCATGTCGATCCTTCAAGATAAGTTTGATGGTTGCCGCATCCTGTCCAGTGGCTACCAAGCTGGTTTTATCCAGTTCCAGCGTCGATTTTGTCGCATCCAGATGATTGCTGTCAGAGTTCAGCATCAGTTTGACTGTGTTCGACTTCCACTCGCCAACAGTCGCCTGTAGCGTTGTCGTGCCAGCACGGGTGCCGGTTAAGGTCGCGCTATAGATACCATTCGCTGCCTGCACCTCACTGAAACTGACATCCGCCAAGCTACTGCTGAACTGTACCGATTGACCTGCGACTGGGTTACCATGTTTATCTTTCAAGGTCAGGGTGATGGTTGCTTGGTCACTGCCGCTTGCCACCAAATTGCTGTGATCCAGCTCCAATGTTGATTTCTCAACATCCAGATTACTGCTATCCGCATTCAGCGTCACACTGACACTATCAGACGACCAAGAACCAACAGTTGCCTTCAGCGTTGCACTACCAGCACGGGTACCGGTCAAGGTAGCACTATAGACACCATCCTTCGCTGAGACCTCACTGAAACTGACATCCGCCAAACTACTGCTGAACTGTACCTGTTGATCAGGCACCAAATTGCCGTGCCTATCCTTAAGTGTCAGTTTGATCGTCGCCTCATCACTGCCCGTTGCGATCAACGTGGTGCGATCCAGCTCCAGCGTCGATTTTGTCGCATCCAGATTCTTGCTGTCTGGGATCACTGTCAGGGTAACCGTGTTTGACTGCCACTCACCGACATTGGCCCACAGTGTTGCAACCCCTGCATGGGTACTGCTAATCGTTGCAACATAGATTCCTTGCGGTGAAATGGTTACCTGACTAAAGCGGATACCTGGCAAGCTACTGCTAAACGTCACCTGCTGATCCAGCACCTGATTGCCATATTTATCCTTCAACGTAAGCATGATCCCACTATGCTCCTCGCCGTGAGCGATCAGGATCTCTTTATGCAGTGCCAGCTCTGATTTATCCGCATCCAGATTGCTGCTATCAGCAACCAGCGTCAGGTTGACGGTTTTTGACTGCCAATCACCGACTCTCGCCTGCAACGTTGTACTGCCGGTAAGTGTTCCTGTTAAGGTCGTGCTGTAGACGCCATCCTCTTCTTTCACCTCACTGAAACTAATGCCTCCCAGACTACTACTGAACTGCACGTGCTGATCCGGCACCAGATTGCCGTATTGATCCCTCAAGGTGAAAATGATGCTTGCCACGTTGATACCATTCGCCACCAGCGTGCTGCGATCCAGTTCCAGTGTTGATTTATTGGCATTCAGATTGCTGCTATCAGCTCTCAGCGTCAGGCTAACAGCGTTAGACTGCCATTGGTCAACCCTTGCCTTCAGCGTTGTAATACCCGCGTAGGTACCGGTCAAGGTGGCACGATAGACACCGAGCTCTTCCTCTACTGCACCAAAAGTGACATCCTCCAGGCTACTGATGAACTGCACCGGCTGACCGGAAACCAAATTGCCATGCTTATCCTTCAGCGTCAGTTTGATCGTCGCCTCATCGCTGCCATTGGCGAGCAAATTGGTGCGATCCAGTTCCAGTGTCGATTGCTCTACATTCAGATTGCTGCTGTCTGCAGTCAGCGTCAGGCTAATTGTTTTGGACTGCCACTCACCGACATTGGCCCACAGCGTAGCAACCCCGGCACGAGTACCTCTGACCGTCAGCACATAGTCTCCATTCTGTGTCTGCACTGGGCTGAAGCTAACATCCGGCAGGCTACTGCTGAACTCCACCTGCTGATTCAGCACCGGATTACCATGCTTATCTCTCAACTTGAGAGTGAGTCCGGCCGCTTGATTGCCACTGGCGATGATACTGGTTTTATCCAGAGAGAGCGTTGATTGTTCGAGATCTAGGTTACTGTTATCTGCGTATAGTGTCAGGTTGACGGTTTTTGATTGCCATTCACCGATACTCGCACGCAGCGTTGCAGTGCCAGCACGGGTACCGCTCAAGCTGGCGCTATAGACACCATTTGCTGCCTGCACCACGTTGAATGTGACATGTTGCAGACTGCTACTGAACTGCACATCCTGCCCCGGCACCGGATTGCCGTATCTATCTTTCAAGTGCAGGGTGACTGTGACCATATTATGGCCATTTGCCACCAACGTGCTGCGATCCAGCTCCAGTGTCGATTGTTCAACATCCAGATTGCTGCTGTCTGCATTCAGTGTCACGCTGACTGCGCTTGAATGCCAAGTACCGACATTGGCGCGCAGCTCGGTATTCCCAGCACGCGTGCCACTGAAGGTTGCACTGTAGACACCATTATCCGACTGCACCGCACTAAAGCTGACATCGGCCAGGCTACTGCTGAACTGCACCGGCTGCCCCAGCACCGGATTGCCATTCTTATCTTTCAACGTCAAGGTGATAGTTGCTTTATCACTGCCGTTCGCCACCAGGGTGTTGTGTTCGACTACCAGTGTCGATTTCTCCGTATCCAAATTGCCGGAGTCTGGCAGCAGTTGCACTACGGGTTTCTCCACGTCAAGCGGTTGATCAGCGATCTTCGGCGTGATGGTTGCGTGCCCTGCGACTGTGCCGGTTAATGTTGCACTGTAGCTACCATTACCCAGATCGGTCACCTCACTCACCACGCTATTTTCCAGTGAACTGTGGAAAGTGACATCCTGCCCCGGGATCTCATTGCCATTAATATCTTTCAATACAAAATGGAGCCGAGCGGCAGTCTGACCATCCGCTACAATGATCTCTGGTTCAGCATGCAGTTTTGAATGGGTCGGGCAAGGATTATCGGCGTCTGGCAGGAAAGTGATCCCTATCGTCTCAGTGCTGCCGTCGACCGTGGCGCTCACGCGGCTGATACCTGCGCGTGTATTGCTAACCGCAACCGATGCCTTACCGTCGCTGTTGGTTGTCAGCGTCATCTGATTATCGGCGTCGGCACTCGGCAGCGAGGCAGCCGCAGTCAAATTCTGCTGCACGAACTCGCGCAACAATGCACCGTTATCAGCGCTAAAACTGACCACTTGATCGGGCAGCGGGTTGCCATCCACGCCCGTCACCATCACCTCCACTTTGTTAATATCGCTGCCATTACTGATCGCATTATCCTGTAGCGCGATCAGATGTTCTGGATTGATTGTTGCCTTATTCGGCAGCACATTCAGTTGTGTTGATGCGCGTGCAGAGGCATTGCCGCGCACATCATAAGCTATCGCGGTCAATAGATAGCTGTTGCTTGCACCCTCTTTCTGGTACGGCGGCAATGTCACCACCGCCGTTCCACCCGCGCTAGGCGTGAAACGTCCGCCAGCACTTTCCAGTGCCAAGCTATCCCATTCAATACGTTCCAGAGGGTACTGGCTAACCACCTGCGGCACGATGGTCATCACACTACCGGTGATGGCACTGTACTGCTTCTGCAGTGATAAGCGGATCAGTTCCTGCTGTCGGTAATCAAGTACGATTTGGTTATTACGCTCAACCAAACTGTGGCGACTCCCTGCCAACGTGCGGGTACTCGCCACGGCTGCGGGATCAATTTGCCTATGCCACGGTTCGCCCAGACGGTAGTTAAGCTGTAGGTTGATATTGTTATCTGACTTGCCCCCTTTACCGATGCGGTAATCATTAGCCAGGGTCAGCAGCGGGATCGGGGTGTAGTGGATACCGGCGGTGAGCGCATAAGGGTTTTGCTGACGGTTCTCTTTACCAAACAGCGCAACCTGATCACCACGGTATTGTTCATACATCAATTTACCGCCCAATTGGGCATAGAATGGCAAATAGCCTTCGACACGCAGATCGTAACCGCTGGCAGGACGCTCATCATAGCCAACAAAGTCACGTGAGGCGTGCCAATCACTCAACGCCCAGTAGCTATTGGCCGATAACTTAACGTAGTCGCGCCACAATTCAGCACCTATACCAAAACGGCGATTTTTGCCGGTGAGATCGTTATCAAAAAAGGTGTTGATGCCATACATCCAATCCTGCTGGAAGTGGCGGAAGCCAACACCAACGTTGAAGGTATTACGGTCATCTTTATTACGAGCACCCAGTTGGGTAAACAGTAGATTCTGCTGATTATCAAACAGCGGCAACAGCGTATCAATCTCGCTGCCATCCAGACGGAACTCATTATTGATACTGAATGCCACCCGTGCGCTACCAAACTGGTGTAACCACTGCTGTACCGCGTCGTTGAACTGCGTGGTGATCTGTGCGCCAAGCAACTGCTGTGCTGATTTCATCACATTGTCGCTCGACAGCAGGCTCGCACCACTAACCAGGTATTGAGCAGCCTGTTCTTTGCTGATCAGTTCCGTTGTCGTATCGCCCTGAAATGGAGAGGGGGTATCTGGAACGTCAATTTCATCCCCAACAGAGAGGGAACTAAACGGTTTGGCAAAGCTGCGATAGCGGTTGAGCCGCTGTAGCTCAGCAAGTGAGAGACCATATTGCTGTGCAATACTCTCAACACTCTCGCCTTCACCTAAAATGTAGGGTTTTGCCGCCACTGTCACCTGCTCGCGAGCAGCAGCACTGGCCATTGCGGGGGTAAATGAAACACTGATTGGAAATAACGACTGCGCTAACACATTAGCCCAAGCAATGATTCTCACTCGCCTACTCACTTTCTTAATAGCGCGAGATCCCGACCTTCGATTGGATTTCAGCATTTTTTCTCGCATTGCATCTCTCCTTTTTCCCATAGAAAATAAATATTCCGTTCATCAACTCAAACGAAAAAAGAATGTTATTGACATTTTTGTTACAACAACTTGACATACCTTACCTAGCTATGCATGTTTCTTGTACGTTTCGAGTGTAATGATAGGTAAATAAAAGTAATGCATTGCATGTGTCGAGTGGCAGCCAAGAAAATTTCTGCTAGCAGTAATTTGATCTGATTGACGACAGCGATCACCCGTAAAACGATGAACCAAAAAATAAGGAAAAACAGATAAAAATGAGGGGAAAACAACAACAGGTCGTAAAATCTGGCGGGAGTGGTCAGCAAATGGCGACCAGAATGGCAGATAGATTAACGCCCTGGCTATTGCCAAGGCGTTGATTTTTTATATTAATTAACTACTCACAGCACATTAGCACTATCAATTTAACCGATTTCGGTTCAACCGGTGGATCACAGCGCAATCCAATGCGCTGTGATCCCAATCCGAGTAAACGGACTGGTGCTGACTCAGACTATTGCTTTATCCACTTACCACTGACTGCACTGTAGACAAAACTCACTCTGCCACCTTGGCTGACTGACAAAGTCGAGCCTGAAACATCGGTATTTGCCGTGCTGATAACCGCAGCAAATGACGAATCAACGATGATATTAATCTTATTGCCATTGGCCACACCCGCTGCAGGCAATTCCAGTGGATCACCGATCCAGTTAGCGTTAGCAAATGTGTACTCGATCAAATCATAACCGGCCGGCAGTTGCACTTTACCCAACTGGTTCGGTGACGTTTTCAGCGTTTTGGTGATCGTCACTTTCGCTGCGGTAATATTGAACGCCAAGCTGTTGACTTTCGCTGTGATGCTGGCGATACCAGAGATGTCACCCATAGTAAAGGTGGCACTATACTGTCCCGCTGTCGCGCCACTGCCCGCCGAGACCGAACCGGTTGTTCCCGATGCCCCCGTTGCCGTAAAAGTGACTGCCGCGCCAGTCACCAAGTTACCGTTAACATCTTTCAGCGTCAGCGTAATTTTTGATGTCCCGTTGGTGCCCTTCACTGTGTCGGAACTATCGGTTCTTGATATATCCGTTGGTGATGCAACCAGTGTCGACAGCGCAACACTCAGGTTATCTTTGTCACCATTCAGTGAGATAACCACCGTTTTGCTCAGCGTACTGCCCACTTTGGCGGTGATAGTGGTACTACCAGCAACGGTGCCTGCCTGTAGCGTCACTTTGTAACTGCCGTCACCGACATCGGTCACTGTACCCAGGGTTGCACTTGGCAGTGAACTGCTGAAGGTAACCGTCTGACCAGATACGGGGTTACTGTTGCCATCCTTCAACGTGAAGGTCAGCACTGAAGTGGCACTGCCATTGGCCACCATGCTGGTTGAAGAAGCGCTCAAGGTTGACAGTGTACTGCTCAGATTATTGCTGTCTGCCAGCAAGGTGACCGTGGTTTCAATGCCAGCCAACAGCGTGCTATCAGCTTTCACCGTGATCTTCGCCTGCCCAGCAGTCTTGCCCACTAACGTGGTGGTATAACTGCCATCGCCGTTATCGACGACACTGCTGAATGTGGTATTAGCGACACTGCTGACAAAAGTAATGTTCTGCCCGCTGATCGGATTACCGTTACCGTCATGCAGTGTCAGCGTCAATGTCGCTGCACTGCTGTTGTCAGCAATAATAGTGGTCACATCAGCGTCAAGGCTTGACTTGTCACTGTCCAGGTTATTGATATCGGCGATTAAGGTCACTGTTTCACTGGCAAGCACATTACCTGCAACCTTCGCGCTCACGGTGGCAGTACCGATCTGAGTGCCACTCAGTTGCGCCGTGTAAACACCGTCGGCCTGTTCAGTCACACTGCCAATGGTGACCGCCAGATCACTGCTGAATGTCACGCTCTGCCCCGTCACTGGGTTGTCGTTACCATCACGCAGCGTAAAGCTCAGCGTCGAAGTTTCACTGCCATCGGCTACGATACGTGCGTCTGATACCGCCAATTTGGAGTAGCTGGCACTCAGGTTACTGCTATCGGCAGTAAAGGTCACACTCGGCCCGGTCATCTGCCAACTGGCAACATTGGCGCTGATTGGCGCACTGCCTGCTTTGGTTCCGGTTACCTTGCTGGTATAGACCCCCTCGCCTTTTTCAACCGTCGCCTCAAAATGGGTACCGGTCAACGTGCTGCTAAAGGTTACGCTCTGACCGGTGACCGGGTTGTCGTTGGCATCTTTTAACGTTAACGTGATCTCGGCAGCCGCTTGATCGTTAGCAACCAGCGTATCTTGCGACACAGTCAGTGTAGAGCTGGTTTTGCTCAAATTGTTGCTGTCTGCAATTAAGGTGACACTCTGCTCAGCAATACCCATCACGTTACCTGCCACTCGGACAGAGAGTGTTGCAAGACCGGCTTTAATACCCGTCAAAGTCGCAGTGTAAACCCCTTCACTGCTTTCTGTTACCGTACTGATGGTGGTTTCCAGATCAGTGTCAAAACTCACAGGCAGTTCACCAAGCGGGTTGTCATTACGATCTTTCAGTTTCAGGGTGATCAACACCGAGTCGCTGCCATTCGCCACAATCGATGATTTGGACACTTCTAAGCTGGAGAGATCGGTATCCAGGTTTTCAACGTCACCAATCAACCTGATATCAAGCGATGCAAAGCGGGTACCCGCTACACTGGCACTGACGGTGGTGCTACCGGTTTTGGTCGCCGTCAGTTGTGCGGTATAGACACCATTGCCTTGGTCAGTCACTGTGGTCAATTGGCTGTCGGCAAAACTGCTGTCAAAGCTGACATTCTGTCCACTCACCGGGTTGCTATAACCATCCAGCAAAGTGAAGGTGAGGGTTGCCGTCGCCGCACCGTTAGCGATCACAAACGCTGATGAAGACGTTAAGGTTGAGTTAGTGGTGCTGAGATTGCTGCTGTCTGCGCTAAATGTCACTTTCGGCTGACTGCCTTCCAACGCCACACCAGCAATCTTGGCCGTGATGATCGCTTCACCCGCTTTGGTTCCTTTCAACATCGCGGAGTAACTACCGTCACCGTGATCAGTCACAGTACCGACGCTGCTATTCAGCAGTGAGCTTTCAAAGCTGACGCTCTGGCCAACTATCGGGTTGTTATTAGCATCTTTCAGTTGAATGGTGAGGGTCGCCTCATCGCTACCATTTGCGATGAGCTGCGCGGGTTCGGCTGTGAGCACCGAATTTGCCGCGCTGGGGTTGTCACTGTCAGCAGTGAATGTGATGGTCAAGCCAGATAACTCAAAAGAACCACCGGCTACTTTAGCAACAATCTCTGCGCTACCCGCACGGGTGCCAGTTAGCGGTGCGCTATAGACACCAACACCCGTTTCAACCACTGCACCAAATTGCCCTAAGCTGCTGCTAAAGGTGATCGGCAACCCTGTAACCGCATTACCATTGGCATCTTTCAGCGTCAGGGTCACTGTCGCAGTACTCTTGCCATCAGCAACCAGCGTGTTGGTTGAGGTGGTCAATTCAGAATTGGTGCTGCTCAAATTAGCACTATCACCGGTGATGGTGATACTCAATGGCGCCACAGCAAACGCAGCCCCGCCAACCTGTACCGCAATCGGTGCTGAACCCGCTAATGTGCCGGTTAATTTTGCCGTGTAGCTACCATCGCCCTGATCAACCACTTCGCTCAATGTGGTTTGAGCCAATGTGGTGCTGAACACCACTTCCTGACCACTCACTGGGTTACGGTTAGCATCCATCAGGGTAAAGCTGATTGTTGCTGCCGCGTTACCGTCAGCAACAATCAGTGCGGGTTCGGCTTTCAGCGTTGAGTGCTCAGCACTCAGATTCTCGCTATCTGGCAGGAAGTTCACATCCACTGTCTGGCTAGAGCTGTTGACACTGGCGGTCACCTGGCTGATCCCGGCGGTGGTACTTCTAATTTCTACCCGTGCCTTACCTTCAGCATCACTGATCATCGTCAGTTGATTGTCATTAGCTGCCGCAGTGACAACACTAAAAGCACTGGCACTTGCCATCGCCGCCTGACCATCGCTGATTCGTGCGTTGTTGCTGGCGCTAAAGGTCACCTGCTCACCCGCCATCGGTAAACCTTCGCTATCAGTTACCGTGACTTCAACGATATTGGCATCAATGCCATTACTGATCGCATTGTCATGCATCATCACCATGTTATCAGCGGTGATTTCAGCCCGGCTTGGCAGGACATTTAACGCCAGTGCCGCACGCGGAGAGGCATTGCCTTGGCTGTCATAGGCAACCGCACTCAGTGTATAGCTGTTCGTGCCGCCCTCTTTCTGGTATGGCGGTAGTTTAATGCTGGCGCTGGTGAGGGTCAGTGGGGTGAAAACCGCTCCGGCTGCTTCCAGTTGTAGGCTGTCCCACTCAATGCGTTCTAGCGCATGTTGGCTGCTCACCTTGGCTTCAACGATCACCGTCTCACCGGCAGTTGCAGTCTGTTGTGCCGATTGCAGTGATAAACGGATAAATTCGCGGCGCTGGTAATCCAGCACAATGTTGTTGTTACGCTCAACCAGGCTATGGCGAGCACCCATGAGGGTTCGCCCTGCAGCAACTGCCGCAGGATCGAGCTGCGATTGCCAGCTTTGCCCAAGGCGATAATTAAATTGCAGATTGATACTGGTATCTGATTTACCGCCTTTACCAACCCGATAGTCAGTCCCCAAGGTAAGCAGTGGAATTGGCGTGTAGTTGATACCGGCGGTGAGCGCATATGGGTTCTGCTGGCGGCTCTCTTTACCAAATAGTGCAACCTGCTCACCACGGTACTGCTCATACATCAACTTGCCACCCAACTGGGCATAAAACGGCAGGTAACCCTCTAAGCGCAGATCGTAACCGTTAGCAGGCCGCTCATTGTAATCGATAAAATCACGCGACTGGTGCCAATCGGTCAAGGCAAAATAGCCATTCGCTGACAACTTGAGATAGTCAGTCCACAGCTCTGCACCCACGCCAAGACGACGGTTTTTACCTGTAATATCATTATCAAAAAAGCTGTTGATGCCATACATCCAATCCTGCTGGAAGTGGCGGAAGCCAACACCAACGTTGAAGGTATTACGGTCATCTTTATTACGAGCACCCAGTTGGGTAAACAGTAGATTCTGCTGATTATCAAACAGCGGCAACAGCAGATCGATCGCGCTGCCATCAACGTTGAAGTCATCATTAAGGTTCAGTTGAACACGCGCAGAACCAAACTGGTTCAACCACTGCTGCGCCTCATCATTAAATTTTTGTGTTGCGCTGGAGCGTGCCAGTTGTGCTGCCGACTGACCGGCATTGTCACCGGATAAAGCGGTTGCCGTACTGACAAGATAACCTGCCAGTTGCTTAGCACGCTGCTCATCAGATTGATTATCGGCGGAAAAAGGCGAACGCGATCTGGGAATGTCGATTTCATCACCAGCAGACAGCGATGTAAAGGGTTTAGAGAAAGTACGGTAGCTGTTCAGTTTACGCAGCGCTTCAACACTGATGCCGAATCTGCTGGCCACCTCATCAACACTCTCTCCAATATCAAGAATATAGTTCTGAGTAGCTAGCTGGCTAATGTGTTGCTCAGTAGCAGAAAGTGCGGCAATCGCCGGTGTGAACGAAACGCTCAGCGGAAACAGTGCTTGTGCCAAAATGTTAGCCCAAGCAACAACTTTGATCCGCCTCTGCTCCTTGCTGTTGGTGATAACACCACTATATCTTTTTGTTTTTAAAGTTTCTTTTTGCATTTTAGCTTAAATTCCCCGGAAACATAATATTTCACTTGGAAATTTAACTTAATTTTTGAGCAATGTCGACACACTTTTTAACTATTAAGTCCAGCTTTAGTAGTTAAAAATATCAAACAAATACCAAACAAATGCCAAAAAAGAATAAAAAATATTAACGTTATTTTGTATCGCTATACTTAAATTTACTTTATTTTCAATGGAAATAATGATTGCAGTGCATCATGATTGATTAGCAACCTTCATTATCCGTTGTTCGAAATGAACGTAATTGCATCAGGAAAAAAACTTAACAGATTGATACATTGGGAGTGGATTCTGAAAACCGAACTGTATGCCGCGATTGAACCGTGCTGATTGATAGCGATTGTTAACTAAATCGCGGGTAAAGAATGGTCAAGGCAAGCTCTCCACTTGCCCTGACCATGATAGATGAGTGAGTGATCACAATGGTGTGGTTTGTGCCTCGACCACCGCCAATGCCACCATGTTGACGATGCGCCGCACTGAAGCGATCGGCGTTAAGATATGTACCGGTTTGGCTACGCCCATCAGTACCGGCCCTACGGTCACCCCTTCTGAGGAGGAGACGCGCAGCAGGTTGTAACTGATTCGAGCAGACTCCATGTTCGGCATAATCAATATATTGGCTGCGCCCTTCAGCGGACTGTCTGGCATTAAGTCCTGACGAATACCCTCTACCAGTGCCGCATCTCCATGCATCTCACCATCAATTTCCAGTTCCGGTGCGATCTGCTTCACCAGTTGCAGTGTTTTACGCATCTTCTCTGCACTGGGCGAATCTGATGAACCAAAACTGGAGTGTGACAACAGTGCGACTTTCGGTTCAATACCAAACCGACGCACGGTTTGGGCCGCCATCAACGTGATCTCCGCCAACTGTTCCGGTGTTGGATCATCATTGACATAGGTATCGGCAATAAAGGTGTTGCCAGTCGGCAGCAGCAGTGCATTCATCGCGCCTGCAACATTGCTGCCTTCACGGAAGCCAAATACATTTTCAACCACTTGATAATGCTCGTGGTAACTGCCAATCGTGCCGCAAATCATCGCATCAGCTTCACCACGATGCAGCATGATGGCCGCAATCAGTGTGGGGTTACCAATCACTGCTCGACGTGCCTGCTCTTGCGACACGCCACGCCGTTTCATGATCTGGTAATACTCGCGCCAATATTCGTTAAAACGCGGGTCAGACTGGTTATTCACCACCTCAAAGTCTTTACCGGCAACCAGTTGCAGCCCCAATTTTTTCAGGCGCATTTCAATCACTTGTGGCCGACCGATCAACACTGGGTACGCCAGTTTTTGTGATACCAGTTCCTGAGTAGCATGTAATACCCGCTCCTCTTCGCCTTCAGCCAGCACCACTCGTTTAAGTTCTTTCTTCGCCTGGGAGAAGATCGGCTTCATGAATAGGTTGGTTTTGTAGACAAACTCGGTCAACTTCTCAATGTAGACGTCAAAATCTTTAATCGGTCGTTTGGCAACACCTGACTCCATAGCCGCTTTGGCAACGGCTGGTGCGATTTTGACAATCAGTCGTGGATCAAACGGTTTGGGGATAATGTAGTCAGGACCAAATGAGAGATCTTGATCGCCATAGGCAGAAGCAACCACATCACTCTGTTCTGCCAGCGCCAGATCCGCGATCGCATGGACACAGGCCAGTTTCATCTCTTCATTGATCGTGGTGGCACCAACATCAAGCGCACCTCGGAAAATGAATGGGAAGCAGAGCACGTTGTTAACCTGGTTAGGGTAGTCAGAACGCCCGGTACAGATAATTGCATCAGGCCGCACCGCTTTCGCCAGTGGTGGCAAGATCTCCGGCTCTGGGTTAGCCAGTGCCATAATCAGCGGATCCTTCGCCATCGTCTTCACCATCTGTTGCGTTAACACGCCAGGCCCTGAGCAGCCCAAGAAAATATCGGCATTAGGGATCACATCTGCCAATGTGCGTGCGCCGTTATCTTCAATGGCGTAAGCCGCTTTGGTGGCATCCATGTTGCTGTCACGGCCTTGGTAAATCACGCCTTTGGAATCACACACCACAATGTTCTGTTTATTCAGCCCCAAGGCAACCAGCAGATTTAAGCAAGCAATAGAAGCAGCACCGGCACCAGAAACCACCAGTTTCACACCACCAATATCTTTGTTAACGACACGCAGTCCATTCAGAACGGCGGCGGTGGTGATAATCGCGGTGCCATGTTGATCATCATGAAACACAGGGATCTTCATGCGCTCGCGCAGCTTCTGCTCAATATAAAAACACTCGGGCGCTTTGATATCCTCAAGGTTGATGCCACCAAAGGTTGGCTCCAGTGCGGCAATCACATCAATCAACTTGTCTGGGTTCAATTCATCAACTTCGATGTCGAACACATCAATGCCAGAAAATTTCTTAAACAACACACCTTTGCCTTCCATCACCGGCTTGCCGGCAAGCGCACCAATATTGCCCAATCCCAACACGGCTGTCCCGTTGGAGATCACTGCAACAAGGTTACCCTTTGCGGTGTATTTATAAGCAGCGAGCGGATCTTCAGCAATTTCTAAACAAGGTGCAGCCACACCTGGTGAATAAGCTAATGCCAAATCACGTTGTGTTGCTAGTGGCTTAGTCGGTGAAACCTGGATCTTTCCTGGCACAGGAAACTGATGGAAATTGAGAGCATTCTGTTTTAACTGTTCGTCCATTATGGCTTCCTTCACGGTTATGATCGTTGCTATGAGTTTTACGCTTGGCGCAGATAATACCTGCTATCCGTCGGCCAAATGATGATATCGGGCTAGTATAGTGATCTACTTCACATAAACTTTGAAGCACACCATAACTTGATTAAAAACTGTCGGAAAGGGGAAAATAAGCATAACGACTCACCGAACCCACTCTGCATCGCCACTTTTTTAGCTGAATTGACGCCATCCCCCTCTTTAATTGCCAAGAGGGGGCGACGCTAACAGGTTACAAGGCTAAATAGTGCAACATTCCCTCGGCGGCTTTGCGTCCTTCGGCAATCGCAGTCACCACCAGATCCGAACCACGCACCGCATCACCACCAGCAAAAATTTTCGGATTGCTGGTCTGGAAAGCGTAGTCACCGGTTGCTGACGCCAGAATGCGCCCCTGGCTATCCAGATCGACTTGATGTTCGCTCAACCAACTCATGGCATGTGGACGAAAACCAAATGCCATTACCACCGCATCTGCCGCTAATAACTGCTCTGAACCGGCAACCGGCTCCGCTACCTGACGCCCCTGTGGATCAGCCGCACCCAGTCTGGTGGTCACCATGTTCACACCCACTACCTGGCCTGCGCTGTTGACTTCAATGCTTACAGGTTGCAGGTTAAACTGAAACTCAGCGCCCTCTTCACGCGCATTCTTCACTTCACGCCGAGAACCCGGCATATTCGCTTCATCACGCCGATAGGCACAGGTTACTTGGCGCGCTCCCTGGCGCAATGCCGTGCGCACGCAGTCCATTGCGGTATCACCGCCGCCTAGCACCACCACCCGTTTGCCATTCAGATCGATGTAAGGCGAGTCAGCCTGCTCTGGATACCCCATCAACTGGCGTGTGTTGGCGATTAAAAATGGCAGCGCATCATATACGCCTTGTGCCTGCTCATTCTGTAGGCCGGCGCGCATCGATTGATAAGTACCTACCGCCAAAAATAGCGCGTCGTACTGCGCCACTAGCTCAGCGACCGCAATATCTTTGCCCACTTCACAGTTCAGTTGAAACTGAATGCCCATTTCGCTGAACAGTTCTCGCCGTTTCACCATCACTGACTTTTCCAGTTTGAAGGCGGGAATACCAAAGGTGAGCAAGCCGCCAATTTCTGGATGGCGATCGTAAACCACTGCGGCGACGCCATGACGTGCTAGCACGTCGGCACAGGCCAATCCGGCCGGCCCAGCACCGATGATCGCGACCCGTTTGCCGCTTGGCTGAACCTGAGACATATCTGGCCGCCAGCCCATTTCCAGCGCTTTGTCGGTGATATAACGTTCAATATTACCGATGGTGACGGCACCAAACTCTTCGTTTAAGGTACATGCCCCTTCACACAGCCGATCTTGCGGGCAGACGCGACCACACACTTCTGGCAGGCTGTTGGTCTGGTGCGCCAGATCGGCGGCTTCCATAATCCGCCCCTCGTTGGCCAGTTTCAGCCAGTTTGGGATGTAGTTGTGCACTGGGCATTTCCATTCACAGTAGGGATTGCCACAGGAGAGGCAGCGATCCGCCTGTGCTTTTGCCTGGGTGTCAGAAAACGGTTCGTAAATTTCAACAAACTCAACCTGGCGGATTTTTAGCGGCTTTTTCGGTGGATCAACGCGCTGTAGGTCAATAAATTGATAAACATTCTCACTCATACACTGTCCCCTTACTGCGCCTGAACCCGTAGTTCGGCGGCACTGCGGCTGCGGTGCCCCAACAACGCTTTAACATCACTCGACTTTGGCTTCACCAGCACAAATTTCGCCGACCATTGTGGCCACGTTGCCAACATCTCCTCTGCACGTGCCGAGCCGGTTGACTGCACATGTTCAGTGATCAAACCACGCAGGTGCTCTTGATGGATCGGCAGTTGGTCAAGTGCAAGCACTTCAACCAGTTCAGGATTAACCCGTTTACGGAACTCGCCATCTTCATCCAGTACGTAAGCAAAGCCACCGGTCATTCCGGCACCAAAGTTGATGCCGGTTTTACCCAGTACGCAGACAATACCGCCGGTCATGTATTCACAGCCGTTGTCGCCGATCCCTTCCACTACGCTAATCGCCCCAGAATTGCGCACCGCAAAACGTTCACCGGCACGGCCAGCGGCAAACAGTTTGCCGCCAGTCGCGCCATACAGGCAGGTGTTGCCAATAATGCTGGCTTCAAAACTGCGGAAAGCAGAGCCGACTGGCGGACGCACCACGATCAAGCCGCCAGCCATCCCTTTGCCGACATAGTCGTTGGCATCGCCGGTTAAGTTCAGTTCGACCCCACCGGCGTTCCATACGCCAAAACTCTGCCCGGCTGTACCTGAAAAATGCACTTTGATCGGATCAGCCGCCATGCCTTGCTCACCGTGCTGGCTGGCGATTGCACCAGAGAGGCTGGCTCCCACAGAACGGTCAGTGTTACGGATATCGAAATAGAAGGTTTTACTCTGTTTGCTCGCCAGGTAGGGTTCCGCCTGTGCCAACAGCGTTCGGTTCAGTTGCCCATGGTCAAACGGCGGGTTGCTGCTTTCTGTGCAGTAGAGCGCTTTACCTGGGTGCGGTGTTGCGGTGGCCAGTAACGGTTCCAGATCAAGCTGTCGCTGCTTCGCTGAGTTGCCATCAAGCGCGACGAGCAGATCAGTGCGGCCAATTAAATCAACCAGATTTTTTACCCCAAGCTGTGCCATCAGTTCCCGTGTTTCACGAGCGATAAACTGGAAGTAGTTCATTACGCGCTCAGGCAGACCACGATAGTGATCACGCCGCAATTTTTCATCCTGGGTCGCTACGCCGGTTGCGCAGTTGTTCAAGTGGCAGATCCGCAGATATTTGCAGCCCAGTGCCACCATTGGGCCGGTGCCGAAGCCGAAGCTTTCAGCTCCGAGGATCGCTGCTTTGACAATATCGAGTCCAGTTTTTAGCCCGCCATCCACCTGTAGCCGGACTTTATGACGCAGCCCATTCGCTACCAGTGCTTGCTGGGTTTCAGCCAACCCCAGTTCCCACGGACAACCGGCATATTTGACCGATGAGAGTGGGCTAGCGCCGGTTCCGCCGTCGTAGCCTGCAATGGTGATCATGTCGGCGTAGGCTTTGGCCACACCGGTGGCAATGGTGCCAACACCCGGTTCAGAAACCAGTTTCACTGAGATCAGTGCCCGTGGATTGACCTGCTTCAGGTCAAAAATCAGTTGCGCTAAATCCTCGATTGAGTAGATATCATGGTGCGGCGGCGGTGAAATCAGTGTCACGCCCGGTACCGAGTAACGCAGCCGAGCAATATAAGGGGTGACTTTATCACCTGGCAGTTGCCCACCCTCTCCCGGTTTAGCGCCTTGTGCGACTTTTATTTGGATCACATCCGCGTTGACCAGATAACCCGGGGTGACACCAAAACGGCCTGATGCAACCTGTTTGATACGCGATACTTTATTGGTGCCGTAGCGGGCGGGATCTTCCCCCCCTTCACCAGAGTTGGAACAGCCTCCCAGGGTGTTCATGGCAATCGCCAACGATTCGTGTGCTTCTGGGCTTAACGCGCCGATCGACATCGCCGCGCTGTCAAAGCGTTTGAACAGCGCGCTCGCTGGTTCCACTTGATCCAGTGGGATCGGTGTGCTGGCATTAATCGCCAACAGATCACGCAAGGTTGCTGCCGGGCGCTGGTTGACCAGCTCGGCGTAACGCTGGTAGTGCTGATAGTCGCCGCTGTGTACCGCGTGTTGTAACGCCTGTACCACATCGGGGTTGTAGGCGTGATATTCGCTGTCGTGTACATATTTCAGTAACCCGCCCTGCTCAAGTGGCAGGCGGCGTGACCAGGCGCGCTGTGCCAGATTTTGCAGATCCTGCTGGAAGTCGCTAAAGCTGGCCCCCCCAATCCGGCTGACTACCCCCTGAAAGCAGAGCGCTGACAGTTCGCGCCCCAGGCCAACCGCTTCAAACAGTTTTGAGCAGCGGTAGGAGGCGATGGTTGAGATGCCCATTTTGGACATGATTTTGTACAACCCTTTATTGATGCCGTTGCGGTAGTTCAGCAGCACATCCCGATAGGTTTTGTTGATCGCTTGGCTTGCTACCAGTTTTGCCAGGCTCTCATATGCCAGGTAGGGGTAAATGGCGGTCGCACCAAAACCGAGCAGCACGGCAAAATGGTGCGGATCACGCGCGCTGGCGGTTTCAACGATGATGTTGGCATCGCAGCGCAAGCTTTTATCCACCAGCCGACTCTGGATCGCTCCTACCGCCATCACTGCGGGTACCGGTAACCGCTGTGGGCTGATCGCTCGGTCGGATAACACTAACAACACCGCGCCATCACGCACTTTCTGCTCAGCTTGATCGCACAAGGCTCGCAGGGTCTGTTCCAGATTTTGCTCGCTGGCATCGAAGCTGAGGTCGAGCCATTCGGCACGGTAGTGTTCGCCTGCCAATGAAGTGAGCTGTTTGAAGTCTGAGTAAAGCAGTACCGGTGATTTAAAGCTGACTCGATGCGCCTGCCCTTCTGCTTCGCAGAAGACGTTCATTTCACGGCCTATGCTGGTCGCCAGTGACATGACATGCGCTTCACGCAGTGGATCAATCGGTGGGTTGGTGACTTGGGCAAACTGCTGGCGGAAGTAGTCGTAAATCAGACGTGGCCGCATCGAGAGTACCGCCATCGGGGTGTCATCACCCATTGAGCCGGTCGCTTCCTGACCCATTTCCCCCAGAACCCGGATCACTTGGTCTAGCTCTTCGTTGCTGTAACCAAACTGTTTTTGGTAGCTTGCCAGTGTGGCGTCATCCAGTTCGCGGCCACCTGCCTGCTCATCCGGTAACTGCTCAAACGGGATCAGACGTTTGACGTTTTTTTCCATCCATTCACGGTAGGGGTGGCGGCTTTTTAGATCGTTGTCGGTCTCTGCCGAGTGGAGAATTTTGCCGCGCCGGGTGTCGATCACCATCAATTCGCCCGGTCCCACTCGCCCTTTTTCTAGCACTTCATCTGGCTGGTAGTCCCAAATGCCAACTTCAGAGGCGCAGGTGATCAATTTGTCTTTGGTGATCACATAACGCGCTGGACGCAAGCCGTTACGGTCAAGATTGCAGGCAGCGTAACGGCCATCCGACATCACGATCCCCGCTGGGCCGTCCCACGGCTCCATGTGCATTGAGTTGAAGTCAAAGAAAGCGCGTAAGTCGGCATCCATATCTGGGTTGTTTTGCCACGCTGGCGGCACCAGTAAACGCATCGCGCGGATCAGATCCATGCCGCCACTTAGAAACAGTTCCAGCATGTTATCGAGCGAGCTGGAGTCTGAACCGGTTTCGTTAACAAAGGGGGCAGCGGTTTGCAGATCAGGGATCAGCGGTGTCTTGAATTTATAAGCACGGGCACGTGCCCACTGGCGGTTACCGGTGATGGTGTTGATTTCACCATTGTGGGCCAGATAACGGAACGGTTGTGCCAGCGGCCAACGCGGTACGGTGTTAGTCGAGAAACGTTGGTGAAACAGACAGATGGCGCTCTCCAAACGCAAATCGGCCAAGTCGAGATAAAAACGAGGCAGATCCGCTGGCATACAGAGACCTTTGTAGATGGTGACCAGGTTGGAGAAACTGCAAACATAAAAGTCTTCATCCTGAATGCGCTTTTCAATACGGCGGCGCGCCACAAACAGGCGGCGTTCCATGTCGCGCGCTCGCCAACCGGCTGGCGCATTAACAAAAAGCTGTTCGATGCGCGGTAGTGAAGAGCGTGCAATGTCTCCCAACACTTCCGGGTTGGTTGGCACTTCACGCCAGCCGACAATCGACAAGGTTTCGTTCTGTAGCTCTTCTTCAATGATGCGTCGGCTAATTGCTGCCTGTTGGTGATCCTGGCTCAGGAACAGCATTCCGACCGCATAGTTTTTCGCTAACCGCCAGCCCTGCTCCATCGCTACCATGCGGAAGAAACGATCTGGTTTTTGTAGCAGCAGGCCGCAACCATCGCCGGTTTTACCGTCCGATAGGATCGCCCCCCGGTGCTGCATTCTCGCTAACGCGTGGATCGCGGTTCTCACTACTTTGTGGCTAGGTTCACCTTCGATATGGGCAATCAGGCCGAAGCCACAGTTGTCCCTCTGTTGGGATTTATCGTACAACATAACCAATGAACCTCCCTGGGTTCTATGTGACTGTTACGGCGGTAACCAAGGCGCCTAAGCAGAGACTGACAGCACGATTACCACTTAATCACTTGCCGTGACATCAGTGCTGTCGCTGTGTCGTTTCGCCCCCGATGCTTCTCCCTCCCACAACCGACAGACTGTTAATTCATCATCTGTTTTAATAGGTTATTATCAACTGTGTTGTGACGGCGGGTGCTTTTCCCACTCGGAAAATTTCAGTGGCGTTCCAACTTAGCGAGAAAGAATAACTAGGTCAAATGGCAAGTCATACGGCGCGATGTAGCGTAAAAAAAGTTTTCATTGAAAAACAACTGGTTTTATTACAGCACAGTGTCTGAAGCGGACTGAGCTTAAGGATAAAATGTGAGCCATATCACTATATAATGCCATCTCACAACAAGATAAAAACTGGATTATTTTTAATAAATAGTTTTTTATTCTATTTTTAATTTAATTTTCGATATTTATTATTGTTTTAATTTGCCAGCATAGTGGCATTATCGCCCAGGGCAGACATATGAATACTTGTTGATTGACCAGCATTAACTGCGCGGACTGTTTTTTTCCAGCCAGCGCGGGTTTCACTCGCCACACGCAGGTGTTTTTTGCCCTAGGTTGCTGTCGAGTGGCTCAGTGAGCGTGTGGGTGCCGTGGTTTGAATGGCGCGTTTACCGTTGTTCGGTACAAAAAACAGTGATGCGTTTGCCCTGAGTCATCGCCGAAGTGACTGTTTGCGTACTTCCGCTATGCCGTTCTGTGCCTGCTGCATCAAGACGCCGTGTCGGTTTTTAGCCAAAACACAACTTCTAGCGCAGATTAGCGCTGTAACTTGGCCAATAATGTTTTGCGCGTGATGCCCAACTGCTTTGCTGCTTCGCTTTTATTGCCCGCAGTCTTCTCCAGTGCCGCCAGAATGGCCTGTTTTTCTACCTGTTCCAGCGGTTGGATCTGCTGTTCACGGCGATTGAAGCGTGCGGCTTCACTGTGTTGGCTGATGCTCAGTGGTAACTCTTTTTCACTGATGAATTCACCGCTCAGTAAGATCACTCCGCGCTCTACGCTGTTTTCCAGTTCGCGCACATTGCCCGGCCAACTGTATTTGAGCAGTAAATCCATCGCTTGTGGGGTAAATCCTTTGACCAGTTTGCGGTTACGGGCAGCAAACTTTTCCAGGAAGTGGTTGGCAAGCAGTGGGATGTCTTCACGTCGCGCCCTTAGCGGCGGGCTTTCTACAGTGACCACATTCAGGCGGTAATAGAGATCTTGCCGGAAGCGCCCCGCTTCGACTTCGGCCAGTAGATCGCGGTTGGTGGCGGCAATCAGGCGTACATCAACCGCGAGTGTCTGGTTGCTGCCTACCCGCTGGATCTCACGCTGTTGGATCGCTCGTAGCAGTTTTACCTGCATTAATGGCGAGATTTCACCAATCTCGTCCAGAAACAGTGTGCCGCCATCTGCTGCCATAAAGCGTCCTTCACGCCGTTTGTCAGCCCCTGTGAATGCCCCTTTTTCATGACCAAACAACTCCGATTCCAACAGTGTTTCACTTAATGCGGCGCAATTTACCGTCACTAATGGGCGATCTTTGCGCAGGCTGTTGGCATGAACTACGTTGGCGATCAGCTCTTTGCCAGTACCCGACTCACCACTGATCAATACCGTCGCTTCTGAGGGGGCGATCATGGCGATCATCTCCATCAGTTGGCGCATCGGCGCACTGCGGCCAATCATGTTCTGTTCGTCAAACTGTAACCGCTGTTTCAGGTGGTGGTTCTCTACTTTCAGCGCGGTGTGTTCTAGCGCGCGTTCTAATGTCAGTTGTAGCATGTCAAAATCGAGTGGTTTGGTCAGGTAGTCGTAAGCCCCTGCCTTGATCGCTGCTACCGCAGATTCGACGGTGGAGTAACCCGTCATGATCAGGATCGGTATCGCTGGGTTGTAGGCTTTAATCGCTTTTAACGCTTCAATACCGCTCATTTCTGCCATGCGCACGTCCGAGAGGATCAGATCAAACGGTTGGCTTTTTACCTGTTCGATCGCAGCGATGCCGTTGTCTGCCATACTGACCTGATAGCCCCAGCCAGCCAGTAGCATCTGCAACACTTTGCCGTGGCTGCTATCGTCTTCAACCACCAGGATCTGTGGATTGGATCGTGTCATGTTCAGTCTCCTTTGGCTTTTTTCTGTTGCAGGGGTAGCGTCATCTCAAAACGTGTGCCAGCCTGTGCTGAGCTGCTGACCACGATGTGACCTTGATGCTCTTCGATCACTTTCTGCACGATCACTAATCCCAATCCGGTGCCATTCGCTTTGGTGGTGAAGTAGGGGTTAAAAATTTTATTCAGATCGTCGGCGTTAATGCTGCCAGCCGAGTCGTGCACCACAATCTGTAATTTATCCCCCGCTAATACGGCGCAGTTCACCGCTAACCAGCCGTGACGACCAATCGCCTGAAGCGCGTTCAGGTAGAGGTTTAATAATGCCTGGGTGAGGTGATCCGGGTCGATCTCTACCATCGGTAACTGCGGATTTCGCTGGTAACGTAGACTGATCTGCTGTTGTGCTGCATCTTGCTGGATCAGGTAGAGTGAATGTTCAATCAGTGGGTTGATGTCGGTCAGTTGTAGCCGTAATTCGGGCGGGCGCACTACCGATAACAGTTCACTGACTACCCGGTTCAGGCGATCAACTTCTTTTGCCATCACTTGTGCCAGTTCGTGCTCTTCGCTGCCTTGCGCAGCGCGATCAGCAAAATATTTGGCAAAGCCTTTGATTGAAGAGAGCGGGTTGCGGATCTCGTGCGCGACGCCAGCAGCCAGATCGCCAATTGCGGCCAGTTTTTCTTTGCGGCGAATGTCTGCCTGTAACTGGCGCACTTCGCGCATGTCGCGAAAAATAAACAAGTTACCCAATAAGTAGCCCTGATGGTTCACAATGTTGGCGATACTGACGCTTAATGGCAGCCGTTCGCCATTAGCAAGTGGATACTCGGTCTCTTGTTCAATCACCGCTTGATCGCGGGTGGTTTTATCGTTCCAGCTTGGTGGAAGGAGTTGATCGCTTTTCTGGCCGATCCACGCCTGTGCATCGCAGCCGAGCATCGCTTCCGCTGCTGGGTTTACGACGGTGATGTTCTGCTGTTCGTTGGTGGTGATCAAGCCAATCGGTAAGTTGCGGATGATTTCACTGGCAACGGTTTTTGAATCGGCCAACTGCCGGTTGGAGCGTTGATAGCGTTGCGCCCAGAACAGCGCCAATAGGCTGGCAAGCGCCAGTAGTAGCAGGGTTGAGAATAGGATCGCGCTGTTGCGTAGATCTTTCGCTTGTGCCGCATCCAGCGCCAGGGTGTCGAAGCCGACAAAGATGATTGTGGGCGGTTCATCTGCCGCCAATGCAGGTGGACGATGATGATTGGTACGATGCTCACTGTAATTTGCCTGACGCTTCAATGGTTTGAAAAAACGATAGACTTCAAATGCCTGCTGCTTATTTTGTTGTTGGTCAATAAAGTAGGTCATCTGCCACTGCTCTTCGTCACTCACCCGGAGTGCGCGTATCTGTTCTGGTGAGTAGAATGGCTGGCCGACACGACTACGATCACTGTGCGCCATGATGGTGCCATAACGGTCGGTAATGGCGATATATAACACACTCGGCTGGTTCGCCATCTCCTCCAGTAGGCGTTGGCGCTGCTCCTGTTGCCAGCGCATCCCCATGCCAGTGCGCGTGCCGGATTCAAAAGAGCGGATTAATACCGCGCTCTTTTCACGCAGTGTTTGTATCTCGATCTGCTGTCCTCGCTGTAGATCGTTAAATGCCAGTGTGCCCATAATGACAAACAGCATCAGCATTGAGATGGCGACAATCCAGATCGGCAACCAGTTCAATAATCGTGACTTTTCTTTAACCACCGTGCTGCTCCTCTGGCAACTAAGCTGCATGATCGCCTGAATCAATCCGTTCGCTCTCAGCCATAATATGGAGTAATTTATTGAAAATCATGTTTATGATCTCAGGTTTTGACCAACGACTAAAACGGTTGTCAATCGTTTTCCAGTTGCCGTAGCGTTCAGGAACATCTCGCTAGCTAGCCACGCTGCAAAGCACCCAAAAGGTCGCGCCCATTCTAGGTCTGTGCTCAAGACCGGGGCAACCCCTGTGAATGCGATGGCGCTCAGGCGGCAGCAGGACAGCAATAAGCGTTCCAGCCTCATCAGAGATGATGATAATCAGCCAAATTCAACCCACCTTTGTCGGCTAAACATCGCTAAATTTTACCAAGACAGTGACGGCACACAGCCTAGCAGAAAAATAATTGCAATGTGCATTCGCCACACTATCACTGTATTTGGGCTGGGTGCTGGATTTAGCTTGCTGTGGTCGCTGAGATCAGACCGGGCAGAGACGACATTTGTCTTTCGGGCACTCGATATGGCTGAGCAACAACAATCAAGTCACCGGTTGGGTGTGATGTTTTATTCCGATCCGGGTTGCCAATATACGGTGTCTGGCGTTTGGCAAAGATTAGGGGGTTATCAGATCAGCTAGAGCCTGCGTCATTGAGGCAATTGTTGGGGTAATTTGCCGACGGAACGGCGGTTTCGTCACTTAACGACTGAACGGATACCCGAGGCGAAAACGGATATCCGCAGGCATTGACTGGATTATGACAATCACATTCGACATTACAATCACATTCGACCAGGCAGTTTTAGTGCAGGATCGCCCCTTGTTGTGGCTGAAAAACGTCAATCTGTGTGCGGTTTTTCTTGACCACTGCACCATACCAACAACCGGTTTAATTTTTATCCGCTCGCTGATTTAGTTCCTGAGCAACTGTATATAAATAATTACGCCCGGTTGTGGTGACCATCTGCTCAGCCAACTGCTCAAGTGCGGTGGCCTGTAGTCGCATTGCCTCGCTGTTGGCTGGATCTAACACCAACAAGTAATGCGCGAGCTTGGCAGCCCAACGCGTATCATTTTTAGCTAACGCCTGTTCGGCCTTCACCTGTAGTGCCTTTTCTCCCCCCGCTAATTCTGCCATACGTGCCGCTTCTTCCTGTGGCACTAGTGGCACCAGATTGATCGGATTACCATCAAACCACCCCATGTAGGCATCAAATACAGCGCGTACTGACCAAGCGACACTGCCGTAATACTGTTGCAAATACTCTGAGTTGGCTAAATCTTCCGGTAAAACCACATACGCAACCAGTTGATCAGGCGTCATCCCCTTGTTTATACCTTCCAATGACTTTTCCAACACAAAAGTAATCGCTTCTGCATACGTTCGTAGCGCGTTGACAGCGTTCTCAGTGCCGAATACTGGCCGTGTGTGCCCAGGTATCAGGTATTGCGGTTGTAATGCCGCCAGCATTTCTAACGTTTGTGCCCAAACGGCAATATCGCGATAACCTGCACCTCGAATTGCATATAAATTGGGAAAAGAACGATAGAAATTGTCACCGGAAAATAGGATCCGCTGCTGAGGAAGCCACACTGCAAGTTGATCTTCCGTTTCTCCGGGGGCTTTAATCAACTCCAAAGTAATCCCTGCGATCTGCAAAATATGCCGTGGGTGTGTCAGCTTGTTGTAAGAGGGGGCAATCCACTGTTTAGGGTTAAATCCGCCTCCTGCTTGAGGAGAAAATGCTGGTGCTATGCCATTTGATATGCGTTTTTCTGGCGGTAGTAAAAAACCACCCTGTCGTGCGCCCCGTAGACGGTAAATTTCTTTTAACGCAGAAAAACGCCGGGCTTCTGCATTAAACTGTTCATGAACCCACACGACAGGATTTTCTCCCTGCTGCTGAAACAGTGCCACGCCCCCTGTGTGGTCTCCGTGACTGTGTGTCAGGATGATCGCTTTTACCGGCTTATGAGTAATATGCCGAAATTGTGTTATAACCTCGCTGACACGAGCCACATCACGACCACTATCGATAATGATGATGCCGTCATCGCCAACAATCATCGAAATATTAGCGACATCATATCCTTTGGCGGTATATACGTTATTACCCACCTGAATGATCTCTGGCTGAAGTGATTGCCGATTCTCCTCCAGCAGACGCGTTGCCAGGGACTTTGCTTGCAGTTGTGCTGGCAGACACCCTTGTGCTGCCGTTAAAAAAACCACGAGCCATTTGCTTATAGTACGCATTTTCCACCAGACAATTGATAAATGAAACTGTTGTTTGGCATACTATATGCGCGTTTATTGTTACGACAAACGAGATTGTTATTATTAAATGTTATATGAAATCATGTTTTCATCACAAAGAGCATATTCACCGCTTATTGTATGGAAGTAAATACTAAAAGCACAGCATCACTATACATGCAAATAGGTTTATTAACATGAAGTTACTACCGAGCTTGCTACAGTCATTCCGCTTTGCAGTGCTGGTTTTGTTACTGATATTAATTTACCCACAACAAACCAGAGCAACCATTTTTATTCAACCACCCCAGGTGGTACAAAATCCCAATCCGGCTGCTCCATTGGTAGCATTGGTAAAGTTTGTTACTGATACAGACGTTGAAACGACTATCGATATTCTTTCACAAGGATCTCAGCAGCATTCGAAATTGATATTCGATAATAATCATGATCCCGCACGAGGCCTGCCAATACTTGGTCTTCGCCAGGGTGAGACTTATACCCTAAAAGTCACTGTTCTCGATGCAACAGGCAAACTCGAGGTTGCCGAGCCATTACAATACACCGTACCGGTATTACCACATGATATTCGCAATTATCCCCCTTTGAGGATAGAAATAAATCAATCAGATAAACTCGAACCTGGCTTTACCATTGTTTCTGCCCGACGTGAGATCCCCTTGCGCGATAACGGGCTTTCTGCAACGCAATGGAAGTTCAATCGAGGCTTCGGGATGTTACTGGCTTTTGATAATGAAGGAGATGTTGTCTGGTCCTACACTACCCATGTCCGTATAGCCGGTATAACGCAACGACCCAATGGCAATATTGTCTATACCACGACAGATGCGCGTATTGTAGAAATTGACATGTTGGGCAATGTGATAAACCAGTGGCACGCTATCCGGTATCCTGCTCGCGCCAAATCCCCCGCACCGGTAGGCTCTATTGCTGTCGATACGGTAACACTTCATCATCAACCGACGCTGTTACCGAATGGTAATATTCTGGTAATGAGTGCTTATCCCAAGCTGATTGCAAACTACTACAGCAGTGAAACAGATCCCAATGCACCACGTGCCGATAAAATGGTCATGGGTGATGTTATTGTCGAATTTGCTCCTGATGGTCGTATTGTCTGGCAATGGAATAGTTTTGAAAATCTGGATCCTTTTTTCATCGGTCACGATAGCTTCAGCCCCTACTGGAGTTATCGTGATTTCCCCGATTATGTCGACTGGTCACACGGCAACAGTCTCTCTTTTGATGAAAAAACCAATAGTGTAGTCGCCTCATTCCGCAATCTTAATGCGGTTGTGAATATTGATCGTTCTACAGGAAAAATACGTTGGGTGCTCACCGATCCCATCGGTGTTCCAGAAAGTATGCGTCACTTGCTACTTAAAGCCAAAGGAGAGGTAACATGGCCATACGCGATGCACAATCCTCGGGTGACTGAACAGGGCACTCTGCTCATGTGGGTAAATGGTAACTCGGGTACCCGCCCTTTTGATGGACGTGAACGCAAACCGGTACGTGACTTTATCAGCAGGATCCTAGAATACAAAGTTGATGCCAGCGATATGACCGTGCAGCAGGTCTGGAGCAGTGACGGGATTATCACTAAAGATAATTGCCTTTCTGCAGCAATGGGGGAAACATACCGGCTGCCCCAAACCGGCAATACCCTGCTGACTATGGGGCTGTGCCTTCCACAAGATCGATTGGATGTCAATTTCACTGAAGATGCTGGTAGCAAAGATTACATGTTCTATTTTTATGCTTGGACTGGCTTACGTGAGTTTGACAACCAAACACCCCCGAACGTGTTGCGCGATATTATTATTGATGACCCGCAACAGGTGATCACTTGGCAACTTTATGGTGGTTTTAAAACAGCCGAGTTGTACCCTAATGGCATTGTTCAGTCTGCAAAGTAGCCACATGAAGTGTGGCGTGTTTTCGAATGCAGTGATAGACATAAAACAGCCCGTGCTGATGGCCTTGATTGCGGGCATATGAGCATGTTCGTCGGCTTGACCGCAGATAACGACTGCTGCGCCTGACTCAACGTTTCATGGCTTGGTTGCCACGCTTTTGTTGCGCTGGCAACCACGGATGAGTAATTATTACTCACGCCATAGCTCTGGCGGGTAAAAACAACCCAGCTTAGCGCCGTTGTCCCGCAGCACACTACCGCCGTTACGTTAGCCCTGATTTTTTGATTGCGCGATGAAAAAAAATATAACTCGCTTATTTTTATGAAAAAAAGTTGTTCAATGCCATTTTATCACACCAAGCATGGCGCACTCTCACCACAAAATTAGCAGGAAAATAAAAGTTGGCACATGAATTGCTTTATTCAACTGGAAGCCAATTTTACCTGTTAATCATAACCAGAAGGAACACTATCATGAACCTGAAAAAAACCTCGCTCATCGCTCTCATCTCTGCCGCAATGCTGGCAGGTCTAAGTAACGGTGCTATCGCTGAAACCGTGCTCGTGCAAGGCCAAACGGCAACCCCGAATGTGGTAGAAATACAGCCGATGCCGCGCACACATCATTGGGAGATCGGCAGTACAGAGCGCGGTCATCGTATGGGGCAGACCGGACACCAGCAACCTATGGCTGTGATCTCCTCTCTGACACCAGAGCAACGAGCCGCCAGTAAGCAGGCTTTTGAGACCTTTCACCAGAAAAGCGCCGATATCCGTCAGCAGTTGCTGTCGAAAAAATATGAGTACAAGGCAGTTCTGACCTACAAACCATTTAACGAGCAAAAATTACTCGCGGTGAGCAAAGAGATCAGCGCACTGCGTAACGAGTTGTATCAGCAACGAGTTGCGCTGGATATTCAGTTAACCAAAGCGGGTGTGCCTACCTTCGCTCATCATAGCGGTATGCATCACCAGCGCAAGATGCCTGGTCACGGTATGGGAATGCGTCAACCACGCGCCTGTCCGTAACTGCCCGGTGTCACTGTTGGCGGTGCAATACCCGCTTTGACGACAATATCGTCGCTGGCGAGGCAATATCATCGTTGGTGAGATCATTAGGCGAATAGTGCAGTTCACAGCTATTCGCCAAACTACCCAGTCAGCAATAGTCCCCCTGTATTGGCACGCCAAACATCTCGCGATCAGCCGCTGCCGGTTATCGCTGTAACTGACTGTATTGTCTATAGGCAGCAGGCTAACACGTTACTGACTGGCTGTGCGCTGCCCTGTCGATATGCTGTTGCGGCTCGAACTGGCCCGAGCAGTGACGTCGACTCTGCCAGGCCATTGCGGCCTGCTCCCGCAGTCAATGACCAAAATAATCTACCTTTACAATATGAAGCAGGATAAAAAATCACTGATATATTTTTTTACAGTGAATCCTGAATAAAATTAACTTCCTGCCATACTTTCTACAACAGGACACGTTGTCCCTGCTGATCTCAACATGTTAGGAGCTTATATGACCAAGACAATTTTTATCGTTGCTATTGCCGCCGCCGCAGCTCTTAGCGGATGCGCCGCCAATAACACCGCCTCTGGCGATACCTTCACTGCTTCACAAGCTCGACAAGTACAGACTGTCACTTACGGTACACTGGTCTCTGTGCGCCCCGTCACCATTCAAGGTGGTGATGGCAACAACGCCGTTGGGGCGATTGGCGGTGCCGTAGTGGGTGGTTTCCTGGGTAACACAGTCGGTGGTGGCAGCGGTCGTAATCTGGCTACCGCAGCAGGTGCAGTCGGTGGTGCCGCTGTCGGCTCCAGTATCCAGAACTCAATGAACCGCAGTGCCGGCGTTGAACTGGAAATCCGCCGTGATGATGGCGTCAATATTATTGTTGTCCAAGCTCAAGGGCCAACACAGTTCCAAGTCGGACAGCGCGTTGCCATTGCCACTAGCGGCGGCACAACCACGGTATCTCCTCGTTAAGCTACCACCATGACTCCGAGCAGCCAGCGCAGTTGGGCTGCTCTGTTTTACCCGTGATCACAGCGTTAGTTCACCGCCAAAATGGAGTGGAATTAAATGATTATCAAATGGATGAAGCGTATTGTCTTCATGCTGGTTTTTCTGTTTATCGGTGCGCTTGGCCTGCGTGTCTATGAGACTCAGCGTGGGCCATCACTCCAGCTCTGGCATA
This sequence comes from Serratia microhaemolytica, assembly GCF_004011885.1. Classification (GTDB taxonomy): domain Bacteria; phylum Pseudomonadota; class Gammaproteobacteria; order Enterobacterales; family Enterobacteriaceae; genus Serratia_G; species Serratia_G microhaemolytica. The sequence goes on from NZ_SBEF01000024.1 coordinate 38,717, forward strand.
CCTTCATACCGCATGAGATGCATGCTGATCAGATCGATAACGCCAGTTGGGCCGACTATATGAAAGCCGAAGACAAGGTTTTCAATGAGGTACAACTCAACGTTACCAATCAGTTACCTGCTAATCAGCAGATAGCACTTAATCGCTACTACCCTGGCAGTGCCTTCTACCCAGAAAAGTTACCCACCAACTGGAACCGCTCTTACATTATGATGCCGGAGGGTGAGATTAAGGGTGCTGTTGTGCTGCTACACGGCCTCACCGATACCCCATACAGCTTGCGGCATATTGCCGATCACTATCGTCAGCACGGCTATGTCGCGGTTGGCATCCGAATGCCGGCGCACGGCACCGTACCCGCTGCATTGACCCGTGTTGACTGGCAGGATTGGCTGGCGGCAACCCGTTTAGCCGTACGTCACGCCAAAAACCTCGCAGGTAACAATGTGCCTCTGCACATTGTCGGTTTCTCTAACGGTGGCGCGCTGGCGATGAAATATACCCTGGATACGCTGGAAAATCCGCAGTTAGCCAAACCTCAGCAAGTGATCCTAATCTCGCCAATGATTGGGGTAACCAGTTTTGCCCGTTTTGCCGGTGTCGCCGGTTGGCCCGCGTTCTTTCCTGCGTTCGCCAAAGCCGCTTGGTTAGGCATCGTGCCTGAGTTTAATCCTTTTAAATACAATTCGTTTCCAGTAAACGGTGCGCGCCAATCGTTCCAACTGACACAAGTACTGCAAAACCAGATCACCGCAGATGCCCGCAACAATCGTCTCGCTGAATTACCACCGATACTGACTTTCCAGTCAGTGATGGACTCCACCGTTAGCACCCGCGCAGTGATCACCGCGCTCTATAACCAGTTGCCGAATAATGGCAGTGAAGTGGTGTTGTTTGATTTAAATCAAGCAGTCTCGTTTGGCCCGCTGCTGCGCAGCTCTTCCTATACTGCGCTGCCACGCCTGCTGCCAAGAGCACCACGCAACTACAGTGCCACCATTGTTACCAATGTCACCCCGGAGACCACGGATACCCTGGCTCGCACGGTTACTGCCGGGCAGATCTCAGAGAACACCGAACTACTCGATATCACCTACCTGCCGGATATCTTTTCGCTATCACATGTCGCACTGCCGTTCCCACTGAGTGATCCGCTCTACGGTCGTTACCCAGAACCGCGCGATCAATATGGCATCAGCTTGGGGACATTTGCCGCACGCGGTGAACGTGCGGTACTGGTGGTTGGGCTGGATTCCCTGATGCGTCTCTCTTCCAATCCGTTCTTTCCCTACATGATCAAGCGGATTGAGCAGAAGATAACTTTAACCGCGCCGCTACAGCAGTAGTGTTTAACAGCGCATTAATGTTGCCAAAATGGCCAGTTTTTACTGGCCATTTATCACTGAGCTGACGGGGGATGGATGATGTCGAAATTAACTAGTTGGCGAGAAAATCCTGCCGTTGTGGCGTGAACAGATCCAGCAGTACCCCTGGCTGAAGACAGACACAGCCGTGGATCACATTCGGTTGTTTGTAAAGTGTATCCCCCGCTTTCACGAGGCGCGTTTCATCACCAATGGTAAATTCGAACTCGCCGGACAATACATAAGTCAGTTGTTCATGTGGGTGGCTATGCAGCGGCCCGACGGCACCTTTGGCAAAATGGACTTCCACTGACATCAGGTTACCGCCGTGGGCCAGGATCTTACGGCTCACTCCGTTGCCAAGATCTTCCAACCGGCACTGCTGGTTAAAAACAAACATTTTTATCACCTCGCTGAATTAACTGACCACTGCCATCGCCTGTTGAGCCAATTCAGTCACTCGCTGCCATTGGCGCTGTTCGAGTAGATCCGCTGGCACCATCCAGGTTCCACCACAAGCAAACACTGCTTTCTGTGCCAGATACTCTTTGACGTTATGCGGTGTGATGCCGCCGGTTGGCATAAATTTGACTGGGTAGACCGCGCTCATCGCCTTCAGCATCGGTAAACCGCCAGAGGGTTCTGCTGGGAAAAATTTCAGTGCGCTAAGCCCCAGTTCCATCGCCTGCTCAACCAAGCTCGGGTTATTGACACCAGGAATAATCGCGATACCGCGTGCCTGGCAGTAACGCACGGTGGTTGGGTTGAGGCCCGGGCTGACGATGAAATCCGCACCCGCTTCAATCGCCTGATCGACTTGCTGAGTCGTTAACACTGTCCCAGCACCAATCACCATCTGTGGAAACTGTTGGCGCAGATTCGCGATCGCTTGCGCCGCTGCCGGAGTCCGGAAAGTGATCTCAGCACTCGGCATTCCTCCCTCAATCAAGGCTTGCCCCAGTGCAACCGCATCGTCAGCATTATTGATCGCAATGACAGGAATGATTTTCAAGGCAGACAATTTTTCAAGCAAAACAGACATGGTTGACCTCGTTACCGGTAATAGGGAATAAGCAGTAGTGTGAATGGCAAAAACGTTGCGCGCCGTGCCTGCACTTTACAATATTGTGCGTTATTGACCAACCAAAACAAAACGCTGTTTTATCTTGTTGGCAATAACGCCCAGCTTCACCATCAGGAAGCAGCGGACAATCAGCGCGTTTCTAACGCTGACAGCACTCCAGCTCGGTGGTAGGATGAGGCGCGCGTTATAAAAACGGAAATTATCATGTCAGACAAAATTGTTCGTATTGCCACTCGCCAAAGCCCACTTGCCCTTTGGCAAGCACACTATGTGCAGCAGCAGTTGCAGCTATTTCACCCCAACTTACAGGTTGAACTGGTGCCGATGGTGACGCGTGGCGATGTCATTTTAGATACGCCACTGGCAAAAGTGGGTGGCAAAGGGCTGTTTGTCAAAGAGCTTGAAGTGGCACTGCTCGAAGGGCGCGCAGATATTGCTGTTCACTCGATGAAAGATGTGCCCGTTGCCTTTCCTGACGGGCTGGGGCTGAGCACCATTTGCCAACGTGAAGATCCTCGTGACGCTTTTGTCTGCCACCACTTTGCCAGCATTGAACAGTTGCCTGCCGGTAGCCGTGTTGGCACATCCAGCCTGCGTCGTCAGTGCCAACTGCGCCAACAACGCCCAGATCTGCTGGTTACCGATCTGCGTGGCAACGTTGGTACTCGCCTGAGCAAACTCGATCAAGGCGAGTACGATGCGATTATCCTGGCTGCTGCCGGGTTAAAACGGCTCGGGTTAGCGCAGCGTATCCGCAGTACCCTCAGCCCGGAGCAGTCGCTGCCTGCGGTTGGCCAAGGTGCTGTGGGTATCGAGTGCCGCCTGGATGATGATGTCACGCGCGCGCTGCTGGCACCGCTCAACCATCACCAGACTGCGATCTGTGTTAGCGCTGAACGCGCGATGAATGGTCGGTTGCAGGGTGGCTGTCAGGTGCCGATTGGCAGCTACGCCGAGCTGGCAGGCGATCAACTCTGGCTGCGTGCGCTGGTGGGTGCGCCCGATGGCAGCCGGGTGATACGTGCTGAGCAGCGCGGTGACGCCAGCCAAGCAGAGCAGATCGGCATTGCACTGGCAGAACAGCTACTGGCTGCGGGTGCCGATCAGATTCTACAGGCGCTCTACTGCCCCTCTGACACACAAGGCAAGCAGGCATAATGGCCATCTTGGTCACTCGCCCCGCTCCCGCTGGGGAGCAGTTAGTGAACCGTCTGCGGGCATCGGGGCGCAGCGCCTATCATGCCCCCTTGATCACCCTCGCTGCCGGCCGTGATCTGGTGCATCTGCCGGCGGCCTTAACCGCGCTAAATGCCGGTGATTTACTGTTTGTTTTATCGCAACATGCAGTGCATTATGCCAATGATGTGATTGATGGTCTGGGGCTTCAATGGCCAGCCAGTTTGTCCTATTATGCGATCGGTCGACGCAGCGCATCTGCGCTTTATCAGGTAGCGCACCTGCCAGTTGCTGCACCTGCTGGGCGTGAAAATAGCGAGAACTTGCTGCAACTTGCCGGATTGCAACAGGTAGCCGGGAAGCAGGCGTTGATCCTGCGCGGTAACGGTGGTCGAGCACTGTTGGGCGAAACTCTCGCCGCCCGTGGCGCTTCAGTCACCTATTGTGAATGTTACCAACGCACTGTGGTGCCCTATCAGGGTGAACAGCAGAGCGCCTACTGGCAACAGGTAGGGATCGATACGCTGGTTGTGACCAGCGGCGAAATGTTGCAGCAACTTTATCAGTTAGTTCCTTACGACTATCGTTGTGGTTGGCTATTGCACTGCCAGTTGATAGTGGTCAGTGAACGCTTGGCTACTCTTGCTCAACAATTGGGCTGGCGCTCAATTCGGGTAGCTGATAACGCAGACAATGACGCGCTATTACGCGCGATACCATGACTTTATTGTGAGATATGCCACTATGACGACGGAACAAAATACGCCTTCCACGCCGGTTGATGAAGCCACTACGGTGGTTGAGCCATCACCTGCGGTTGAGAGCCAGCAACAGCCGGAAGCTAAGCATCAGAAAGTCAAAAACAGCGGTGCGGTATTAGGCAGCATCGCACTGGTGCTGGTTATCGCGCTGGGTGGTTTCAGTTATTACCACAGCCACCAGCAGAGCCAGGCGCTCAGTAGCGCCAATCAGCTACTCCAACAGCAGGTAACCAAGCTGATACAGGATCGCCAACAAGGGATCGGGACGCTGCAACAGCAATTACAAGAGCAGTTCAAACAGTTGCAACAGCAACTGGAGCAGCAGAGCCAAGCGCTGGCGAACAGTAAAAATGCTGAAAACGAGTTGAACGCAAGAATCGAAGATCTGCAACGCCAACTTGCCGCGACCAGCGGTAGCCAGAGTGATAAGAGTTGGCTGCTGGCTCAAGCCAATTTTCTACTCAATACCGCAGGGCGTAAGTTATGGAGCGATCAAGATCTCGCTACGGCAATTGCGCTGCTAAAGAGCGCAGATGCCAGCTTGGTTGAAATGCATGATCCCAGCCTGCGCACGCTACGCTTGGCGATCCAGCAGGATATCGGCACACTGCAAGCGGTGACACAGACCGACTTCGATGGTCTGACGCTGCAACTCAACCAACTTGCCAACCAAGTCGACAACCTGCGTCTGATCGACAACAACAAGGATGAGCGGCCAATGGAACCACAAGAGGGCGAGTTATCCACCTCACTTGGCGAATGGCGCCAGAACTTAACCAAAAGCTGGCACAGCTTTATGGCCGATTTTATCACCATCCGCCGCCGTGATAGCATCACAGAGCCGCTACTGGCACCCAATCAGGATATCTATTTGCGGGAAAATATCCGCGCACGGCTGTTAATTGCCATGCAGGCGGTCGAACGCCATCAGAACGAACTTTACAGCCAATCACTGGCTACAGTCTCTACCTGGTCACGCAGCTACTTTGAACCGAGTGATCCGGCGACTCAGGCATTTCTGACGCAATTAGAGCAGTTGCAGCAGCAGAGTGTAGCGCTGGATCTGCCACAGCAGTTAACCAGCCCTGCACTGCTGGAAAAACTGCTAAAGAGCCGTGGGCAATCCACCTCACCACGCGCTATCACCAGCCATAGAGAGGAATAGACCATGTTACGTGTGTTATTCCTGTTTCTGATCCTGATCGCCAGTATCATCCTGGGGCCGATGCTGGCAGGGCACCAAGGTTATGTGTTGATCCAGACCAACAACTACAATATTGAGACCAGTATTACCGCATTAGTGATTGCGATGGTTCTGCTGTTCGTACTGTTGCTGGCGATCGGATCTATCCTACGCCGTATTTTTCATACGGGCAGCCGTACACAGAGCTGGTTCTCCGGGCGTAAACGCCAACGCGCCAATCAGCAGACCAAGGCTGCACTGCTTAAATTAGCCGAAGGCGACTACCAGCAGGTTGAAGCGCTGCTAACGCGCAGTGCCAAACATGCCGAGCAGCCCGTCGTTAACTACTTGCTGGCAGCAGAAGCAGCACAACAGCGCGGCGACCAGATCCGCACGCTGCAATATCTGGAACTGGCGGCACAACTGGCGGAAAACAATCAGTTGCCGGTTGACATCACCCGGGTGCGTCTGCAACTGGCGCAAGGGCAAATGCACGCCGCCCGTCATGGTGTTGATCAACTGCTCAATCAGGTTCCTCGTCATCCAGAAGTGTTGCGGCTGGCCCAGCAGGCTTATCTGGCAACCGGTGCTTATGGCTCGCTACTGGAAATTCTACCTTCGATGTACAAGATCGACCTCTATCCGGAAGATCAAATCCTGGCGCTGCAACAACAGGCTTATATTGGCTTGATGGATCAGGCGATGGCCGATGAGGGCAGCGAAGGACTGTTGCGCTGGTGGAAAGACCAGAGCCGCAAAGTACGCCATGAAATTCCGTTACAGGTGGCGCTGGCGGAACACCTTCTCACCTGTGACGATCATGCCGCTGCACAGGAAATTATCCTAGAGGGGTTAAAACGCCAGTATGATCAACGTCTGGTGCTGCTGATGCCACGCCTTGATTCAGACAAACCGGAGCAACTGCTGAAAATGTTGCGCCAGCAGATCAAGCAGCATGGCAAGCAACCGTTGTTAAGCAGTGTCCTGGGGCAGTTGCTGTTCAAGCAGGGTGAGTGGCAAGCGGCCAGTGAAGCGTTGCAAGAGGCGCTGCAACAGCGGCCAGATGCGCACGATTATGCCTATCTGGCCGATACTCTTGATCATCTGCAACAACCCGAGCTGGCAACACAGATGCGCCAGGCCGGTTTTAAACTCAGTTTGAAGTAACTTAGAACGTTAGCTTGAACAATCGCCTCACCGCTCACGGTGAGGCGTAACAACCGGTAGCGGCGAATAACGCATAGCGAGCAAATCGAACACCTGCTTTGCTACTGTGATCCCTGTCAATCAGTTGATATCACGCTGGCAGTTGGCATTAACCTTGCCTTTGGCATCAACGTTGCAGTTTGCTGTCGACGTCACAACTTGCTATCAACCTTGCAAAAAGAAGCGGAACGCTGCGCTGTTGCTCTCGTCATGGCACTCATAGCCCAGTGCCATCAAGTGGCGTTCGAATGCTGGATCATGCTCAGTTAATTCAAACCCCGCCAACACACGGCCAAAGTCGGTGCCGTGGCTACGGTAGTGAAACAGTGAAATGTTCCAATGTGTGCCCAAGGTTTGTAGAAACTTTAACAACGCACCAGGTGATTCGGGAAACACGAAACTGTAAACCCGCTCTGGCAACGCACGTGTCGGTTTGCCGCCGACCATGTAGCGCACATGCAGTTTGGCCATTTCATCATCAGAGAGATCAACCACCTGATAGCCGCCGCTTTGTAACTGATCAATAATTTCCATCCGTTCGTGATACCCCCGGGTGAGGCGTACACCGACGAAGATACAGGCCAACTCGGCATCGGCATGGCGGTAGTTGAATTCGGTCACTGAACGGCCACCGAGCAACTGGCAAAACTTAAGGAAGCTGCCTTTCTGTTCCGGAATAGTGACAGCAAATAACGCTTCGCGCTGTTCACCCAGTTCACAGCGCTCCGAGACGTAGCGCAGGCCATGAAAGTTGACGTTTGCACCAGAGAGAATATGTGCCAGGCGTTCGCCCTGGATCTGGTGCTGCTGGACATACTTTTTCAACCCAGCCAGTGCCAACGCTCCCGACGGTTCCGCAATCGCCCGACTGTCTTCAAACAGATCTTTCACCGCAGCACAGATCGCATCACTGTCTACCGTGATCACATCATCCAGATATTCGCGGCAGAGGCGGAAAGTCTCATCTCCAATGCGCTTTACCGCCACCCCTTCAGCAAACAGGCCAACACGGCTGAGATCAACCGGCTGCCCGGCATCCAGCGCAGCACGCAAGCAGGCAGAGTCCTCTGCTTCGACGCCGATCACCTGGATCTGAGGCATCAGTTGTTTGATCAGCACCGCGACACCGGCCGCCAAGCCACCACCACCCACCGGCACAAAGATCCGATCCAGATGTGCGTCCTGTTGCAGCAGTTCGAGTGCCAAGGTGCCCTGGCCAGCGATCACGGCTGGGTGATCAAATGGCGGCACAAAGGTCATGCCCTGTTGCTGTGCCAGTGCGATCGCTTTTGCTTTCGCTTCATCAAAGTTGGCACCATGCAGCAGCACTTCTCCGCCAAAATCGCGCACAGCATCCACTTTAATGTCTGCCGTCGCCACCGGCATCACGATCAGCGTTTTCACGCCAATCCTGCGTCCAGAAAGCGCCACACCTTGTGCGTGGTTGCCGGCTGATGCGGTGATCACCCCTCGAGCACGCTGTTGTTGATCCAAGCTGGCGATCATCGCATAGGCTCCACGCAGCTTGAAACTGTGTACTGGCTGACGGTCTTCACGCTTGACCAGAATGGTGTTACCTAAGCGTGAGGAGATTTTCTCCATTTTCTCTAACGGCGTGACTTGTGCCACTTCGTAAACCGGCGAGCGCAAAATTGCACGCAGATATTCAGCACCACCCGGGGCAGTGGCTAGAGTGTGCGATGATGCCATATTGATCAACCTCCTAGTTTGCTTTTGTCACGTACCGCACCTTTATCGGCACTGGTTGCCAGGCTGGCATAAGCACGTAGGGCGTAAGAGACCTGACGCTGACGCGCTTTCGGTGTCCAAGCTTCTGCACCGCGCGCCAGTTGCGCTTCACGCCGTGCGGCCAACACGCTTTCGGTGACATCAAGTACCATGCTGCGGTTAGGGATATTGATGTCGATAATGTCGCCATCTTCGATCAGCGCAATCAATCCGCCATTAGCCGCTTCTGGCGAAACGTGGCCAATCGACAGTCCGGAAGTACCACCAGAGAAACGACCATCGGTCACCAATGCGCAAGCTTTACCCAAACCCATCGACTTCAAGTAGGTGGTCGGATAGAGCATCTCCTGCATTCCTGGGCCACCTTTCGGCCCTTCGTAGCGGATCACCACCACATCACCTGCAACCACTAAACCACCGAGGATCGCCTCTACCGCACACTCCTGGCTCTCATACACTTTGGCCGGGCCACGGAAGGTGAGGTTATCCTGATCGACCCCGGCTGTTTTTACAATGCTGCCATCCTGTGCCATGTTGCCGTACAGCACCGCCAAGCCACCATCTTGGCTGAACGCGTGCTCTTTGGCACGAATACAGCCATTCACGCGATCGTCATCCAACGTTTCCCAGCGGCACTGCTGCGAGAACGCTTGTGTGGTGCGGATACCCGCAGGCCCCGCGCGGAACATGGTCTTTACAGCCTCATCTTGCGTCAGCATGATGTCGTACTGCTGCAACGTTTCCGGCAGTGTCATCCCCAACACATTGTGTACGTTACGGTTAAGCAAGCCGGCACGATCTAGCTCACCCAGAATAGCCAATACGCCACCGGCGCGGTGTACATCTTCCATGTGATATTTCTGCGTACTCGGCGCCACTTTACACAGGTGCGGCACCTGGCGTGATAAGCGGTCAATGTCGGCCATGCTGAAATCAACTTCCCCCTCTTGGGCTGCCGCCAATAGGTGCAGCACGGTGTTGGTTGATCCCCCCATCGCGATATCAAGCGTCATGGCATTTTCAAACGCCGCTTTGCTGGCAATGCTGCGTGGTAACACGCGGCTGTCATCCTGTTCATAGTAACGCTTAGCCAGCGAGACAATGCGTTTGCCTGCATTGAGGAACAGCTCTTTACGGTCGGCATGGGTCGCCAATAACGAGCCGTTGCCTGGTTGTGACAGACCAAGCGCTTCAGTCAGACAGTTCATCGAGTTGGCGGTAAACATGCCAGAACAGGAGCCGCAGGTTGGGCAGGCCGAACGCTCGATCTGTTCGCTGTCAGCATCGCTGACATTCGGGTTTGCACCCTGGATCATCGCGTCGATCAGATCCAGCTTGATGATCTGATCGGACAGTTTGGTTTTGCCCGCTTCCATTGGACCACCAGATACAAAGATCACTGGGATATTCAGGCGCAGTGCCGCCATCAACATGCCGGGGGTGATTTTGTCGCAGTTTGAGATGCAGACCATCGCATCCGCACAGTGCGCATTGACCATGTACTCAACCGAGTCGGCAATCAGTTCGCGTGATGGCAGCGAATAGAGCATTCCACCATGCCCCATCGCAATACCGTCATCGACAGCAATGGTATTGAACTCTTTCGCAACACCACCGGCAGCTTCAATCTGTTCAGCAACCAACTTACCCAGATCGCGCAGATGGACATGGCCCGGCACAAACTGGGTAAACGAGTTGACCACAGCGATAATCGGTTTGCCGAAATCAGCATCAGTCATTCCGGTTGCGCGCCATAATGCACGGGCGCCGGCCATATTGCGGCCATGTGTGGTGGTGGCAGAACGGTACTTAGGCATGTCGTATTACTCCAAATCGGGTTCGTTGGCGCTTATCAGGCTGCCAGTTTATTGCTATCGCCGCTGTTTTGCGAGGGGCGCTTCAAGCAATACCCCTCTAAATAGCGAACGATATTATTGATTAACGGGATCTAACCAACCATATCTGTCTTCTGTCGCACCCGTGAACAAACCAAAGAATGCCTGCTGGATCTGTTGAGTAACGGCACCCCGTTTGCCAATACCCACCTGGATACCGTCAACACTGCGCACTGGCGTGATCTCGGCGGCAGTGCCGGTCATAAACACCTCGTCTGCCAGATAGAGCGACTCGCGCGACAGCACCTGCTCGCGCACTTCAAAACCGAGATCTTTCGCCAGCCGGATAATCGCATCCCGCGTGATGCCCGGCAGCGCTGAAGAGGTGAACGGCGGTGTGAAGATCACCCCATCTTTCACTTCAAACAGGTTCTCCCCAGCACCTTCCGAGATATAGCCATGAACATCCAGTGCGATCCCTTCCTGGTAGCCGTGACGACGCGCTTCACTGCCCACTAGCAATGATGACAGGTAGTTACCGCCTGCTTTGGCCGCCGTGGGGATGGTATTGGGCGCTGCGCGCTGCCAAGAGGAGACCATGGCATCGATGCCCTGCTCCAGTGCCTCTTCTCCCAGGTACGCCCCCCAAGGGAAAGCAGCAATAATCACATCGGTTTGATAACCTGGTGGCGGGTTAACGCCCATGCCAACATCACCAACAAACACCAGCGGACGAATATAAGCACTGACCAGATTGTTCTTGCGCAAGGTCTCCCGGCAGGCCGCCATCAACTCGTCAACCGTCAGGCTGACCGGCATACGATAAATCTTTGCCGAGTCATGCAGGCGTTGCATGTGTTCACGATGACGGAACACCACCGGCCCCTGATGAGAGTGGTAGCAGCGAATACCCTCAAAGACGGAAGTACCGTAATGCAGAGCATGTGACATCACATGCACCTTAGCCTCTGCCCAAGGCACCATGTCACCATTGAACCAAATGAAATCAGCTTTTTTCGTCATTTACGCTCTTCCTTATTACGCCATTAGGCGCGTATTTGTTGTGATATTGCTTGTTGTAGTTCCACCTGGCAGACATCAACCAATTTGGTTAATTGTGCCGAGAGCAGATCGACCGAGCGCGCACTGGCAACAGTCAATTTAATCGTGGCTTCATTGCCTTCTCCCAAGACCATATCCATCGCACAGACCTGAAAACCACGATGACGAACCACACGCAGAATGCGCTCTAGCATCTCAGGACGGGAACGCGCGCTGATCAACAGTTGATGCTGCATCATGATACTTTCTCCAACATAGTTTCGTTAGCCGCACCCGGGGGGACTAGCGGCCAGACATTTTCCAGTGCGTCAATCGATACTTGTAACAGATAAGGCCCATCACTGTTCAGTAACGTGTCGAGCGCTGCTGCAACCTGATCCTTACTGCTGATGCGTTGGCCTGGAATACCAAACGCGCTCGCCAGCAGCAGGAAATCCGGATTATCAGAGAGGTTGGTTTCACTGTAACGCGCATCAAAAAACAGTTGCTGCCACTGACGCACCATTCCCAGACGCTGGTTATCAATTAATACTATCTTGATCGGTAACTGTTTACGCTTAATGGTGGCTAACTCTTGCACATTCATCATAAATGAGCCGTCGCCCGAGACACAAATGACCGTATCGCCAGGGCGTGCCATCTGGGCACCAATTGCGGTTGGAATACCAAAACCCATCGTCCCCAAACCACAAGACGTGAGCAGGTCCTCTGGCCGCTCAAACACCATATGCTGGGCAACCCACATCTGATGCTGACCAACATCCGTGGTGACCACGCTATTAACAGGTTTACGATCTGAAAGCTGCTTGAGCAACAGTGGCGCATAAATCGCCTGACCGGGGTGATCATAACGCCACGGATGTGCCGCCTTAAGCTCAGCAACCCGCTGTAACCAGGGCGCAATATCGAGCGGTTGTTGCAAGGCGGGTAGCAATTTCTTCAGATCCCCCTGCAGTGCCACATGCGCCTGCCGCAGTTTGCTGATCTCGGCCAGATCGATATCCAAATGGATCACTTTCGCCTCGGGCGCAAATGCATTCAATTTACCCGTGACACGATCATCAAACCGAGCACCAACGGCAATCAACAGATCACACTGCTGCACGGCAAAATTGGCTGCCTTAGTGCCATGCATCCCGAGCATACCGAGGTAATAAGGGTGGTTAGCATCGGCAGCACCTAAGCCTTTCAGCGTCACCACGGTAGGAATGTCTGTTGCCGCGACCAGTTCACGCAGTGCTGGCACTGCCTGTGCCATACCAACACCACCACCGATATACAGCATCGGTTTCTTTGCTTGACTGAGTAGCTGCCGAGCAGTCGCGATCTGCTGTTCGGGATAGGGCAGTTGATCGGCGACTGGGCTTAAATAGGGGGGTAAATCAGCTTCGGCTAATTGGATGTCTTTCGGGATATCAATCAAAACTGGGCCAGGGCGACCACTGGTGGCAATTGCGAAAGCTTCTGCCATGATGGCGGGGAGTGCCTCTACCGATTCAACCAGAAAACTGTGTTTGGTACAGGCCAGTGACAGCCCCAATACATCGACTTCCTGAAAAGCATCAGTACCGATTAACGGTGAAGCAACCTGACCGGTGATAGCGACTATCGGCACCGAATCAAGCAGCGCATCAGCCAGACCGGTAATTAAATTGGTTGCACCAGGGCCAGAGGTGGCGATGCAAACGCCGACCTTTCCACTGGCTCGGGCATAACCAATTGCTGCCATTGCCGCGCCCTGTTCGTGGCGACATAACAGGTGATCTATACCGCCGTCATACAGTGCATCGTAAATTGGCATAATCGCGCCACCCGGATAACCAAATACAGTCTCAATCCCCTGAGAACGTAGTGCCTGAACGACCCAATGAGCACCATTCATAGCTATTTCTCCGCTTCACTGTGGGAAGTGTGGGGTTTTCTGCTGTCACTCATACTCTGCTCCTCGTTTCACTTTCCTTGCTGACATAAAAAACCCCCCGAACCTTAAGGTGCGGGGGGTGTCTGGTGATTCTGGCTTATCTGCTAAGCCGTTGCTCTGCCCAGTGCAGCCCCGCACGGTGGGATAATAATCACCACTATGCTAATCACAATCAGGCTAATCACTTTGGCTAGAGTCTTCATAATCTCGGTTGCTTACTGCGGTTGCTTCTCACTTAATGCTTACAGAGTTATCACAGCTATTGGTAAAATGACAACACTTTTTTACCTTGTTACGTACCATGCATCACTACTTAACAGCAAAGACAATTAACTTCAAAAAGTTAGTGAACAAAATATTTTACTCGAATCATAAGCCACTGTGGACGTTCTCTTGCCACCCGCCTACAGAGTCACATCAGTGATGCCAACGACAAGACACCAAACTGATGCTCTCAGATGTTTTTAGACAGAGAAAATATAAAATCAGCCAACCATTTTTTACCTCTCTCTTTTAGCTGCAATCCTCTGATTAATGGTCTCGATCCCATCTCTCATCCAATTGCTCAGCAGCGTCATATTCAACAGGCAAAACATAAAAACGCATAGATAGATAGTGCAAATCATCAAAAAAATCCTGATCCCGTCCACTTCTGAAAATGGCTGAACTAACATGGGTACGCTTAATGCAAAACCAGCAAACCAGGTAATAATCAGAGGAACGTAAAGTAAAATATTAACAGTATACTGCACTTTTGATGAGGCTCTACTGGTAAGCGGTTTAGCAAACAGAGCAATCGCTATCATCAGAAGCGGAATGCCAAATATACAAGCAGTGACTATATAAACAGGCTCTTGGTAAATTTTATCAAGCCAGTTGTAAAGCTCAAAACTGAATTCCATGATATGATTTCTCTTGCTCACTGATTACCAATAAATTTAATTGATGATAGCCCACCCATTTAGCCAAAAGCACTGGGGGAAATTCTTTAATACCGGTATTATAGATAGTGACACTTTCGTTATATAGTTCACGCCGATCAGCAATCTGACTTTCGAACTCAGAGACACGCTGCTGCAATAACATAAAATTTTTATCGGCTTTAATCTCAGGATAGTTCTCTGAAACAGCAAAAATACTCTTGATGGTTTTATCCATCTCATTGCTCAAACCGACCTTTTCATCAATATTACTCGCAGTTAAATAACGTGTTCGCTGTGCGGTCAACTCCTCTAACAATGAACTCTCATAACTCGTCAATTGTTTGACAACTTTAATCAGGTTTGGAATTTCATCTGCTCGCTGTTTGAGTAACACATCGATATTAGCAAAGGATTTGTCAACATTATTTCGCATCATCACCATTTGGTTATAGACACGGATAAAGTAACTCACGGTTCCCAAACCGATTAGCAGCATCACCACAATTAGGACCAAATAAAAGATAGGCATACCCGATATCCCTCCAATCATTGTGTTCAAAACAGATGCTTTCCGAACAGCATATCCAGCGAAAAGCTAATGAATACCCTGCCGTGCTCGATATGGAGCGGCGCAGCTAGAACCAACGCAACTAAAAATGCAGTAATACTAAGATAGATCCACATCCGAATAACCAGCGGCCTATGTTTATTCGACATTTCAACGTTTGAAAATGGGGTAAGCACCAGCATATCCTGTGTATCATCTTTTTCGATCACTTTCTTGCCATTTTCGACACTGGCTTTACCAATTAACAGCACATCATCGCCTGGTTGCAAAAGATACTGCAAATAAGATTTGTTGCCCTCCCGACTTTCCATATTCAATGGTAAGTCGGCCAAAATAATACCTGCGGTTTTGATTTCTACACTTCCCGTGTCATCTTTCAGTATGAAATTGGGGCAGACAGTTTCATCTTTAATCGTGGAGAAAATCTCTTTCCCCTCTGAATCTTTGCTAATCTGATGAATGGTGTAGCGATAAGCGACACATTTAACCCCATCGATTGGCGATTTTAACGGCTGCAATGTTTCTACTGTGCCACGCAATTCGACCAAGCCGTTGGCCATTGAACGTATTTTTGACGTTGCCAACACTCGCTGCAGATCAAAAAATTTTTTGGTAGTCGTCGGGCGGATTAATGAATATGTAATGACAGCGGCAATCATCAAAATAAAACCGACAAAGGGCGACCAGTAGAAACAGAGATTAACCGCACCAATAAAAAGCAGTGCTATGATACTTCGTTTTCCGGTGTCAGCAGATCGAAAATTCAATTTGTGATAAAGAGACATTGTTATTAAATTAGAATAAAAAAGTGTATCACGACATTAAATCATCCCGCAAACCATGTCAAGGCCTGAGTGATTACATAACCAATTGTTAATAAATAATTGTTGATTGTAATGGAACAGCAAATGCATTCACACGTTGCCTAATAGTCGGATCCGGAGCTAACTTCGTCGGTGCCGTAGCTTTAGCCAAACTCCCCAACCCCACCCCAGCCATTTTCGCCCCATACACCATACCGACAGTATCCTGGTCTTTTTTTATACGACCATTGGTCAATAAACATTCGTGATCTTGCCCTGCCCTAATATCCTAACGGATTGATGATCAGGGCGGGATTCCACTTTGCATATAATTTAACCAAACATCAATTCGCTACGAAAATCAGCAGACCAGGCGGCCCGTCTACGCTTTGAGGCGATACTGTCTTTCAGTCCGGTATGTTGTTTGATAACGCTGAGTGCAACGCGATTAAAGAGGGCCATATGGGCCGCTCCATCAAGGTCATGCAGCGATAACGCATCTTCGCGAAAAACGACATCCAGCACCCAATGAAGCTGATTTTCTATACCCCAATGTTGACGGATGGCCCGTGCTGCCACTTCTGCATTCAAAGGTAACGAGCTGACATACCAGCGGGAGTCTCGGTGAACATCACCCGGTTTTCCTCGCTCACTGACCACTTCAATCAGGCTGCGTATTGACGGCCAACGCTGTTTCAAATCATCAGGTAAATCAGCGGGTAGCTGCATGACAATACGCTGTTCAAGACGACCATGA
>NZ_SBEF01000025.1 GCF_004011885.1 Serratia microhaemolytica
GCCCCGGCAACGAAGAGATCTTCTGCGATGAACATGGCCGCATCCGCGTACAGTTCCGTTGGGATCGCTACGGCAACAGCGACGACCACAGCTCATGCTGGATCCGCGTCAGCCAGCCGTGGGCAGGGCAAGGTTGGGGCATGATCGCCATCCCGCGCGTCGGCCAGGAAGTGGTGATCCACTTCCTGCACGGCGACCCGGATCAACCGATAGTGACTGGGCGTACCTATCACGCGGTCAACCGCGCCGCGCTGAAACTGCCGATGGCGAAAACCCAGATGGTGCTGCGCAGCAAAACGCACAAAGGCGAAGGCTACAACGAACTACGTTTTGAAGATGCTAAGGGCATGGAAGGTCTATTCCTGCATGCCCAGCGCGACATGACCACCCAAGTGCGCAACAACCGGGTGACTGAAGTCGGCGCTAACCACATCGAAAAGGTGCAACAAAATCAGCAGATTGAAATTGGCCAACATTATCACTTCACCGCGCACGGCAACCACACCCTGACGGTTCAGGGCGATCAACGCACCGAGATCAACGGCCAACAGCAACGCACGGTACAACAGCTGCTGGAACTGGCCTCGGCGCGCGGTATTCGGCTGGAGAGCGGCGCATCGGCACTGGAACTGCACGCCGATGGGCGTATCAGCCTACGCGGCAAAAACTTCAACCTCTACGCCACACACAACGGCCAGATCACCGCCAGCCAAGCGCTCGATCTCAACGATGAACAGCAGCTTGCCGAAGCCAGCCAGTGGATAAAAAATGCGTTTGCTGGCAAGCCATTAACGGTCGAAACCGGCGCCAATATCACACCGGAAGCGGCCGCCACGGCAAACACCACAACGGACGGCGAGCACAACCGCACTGAACCGGCACTGAGCACACTCAACAGCGCAGCGGTGGGGCGATTACTGGCCGCCGGTGCGCTGTATCACCAAAACCCAGAGACCTTTGCCACTATCGCCGAACAGTTGGGCGGTGAAGCGCCAAAAGGGTTCAAACAAATATTGAACGAGCATACTGCCGGTAGCTTGATTGCACTTAGTGCTATGCTTGGGGTGGGCAAAGCTTCACGTGGACACTTGCAGTTCTTGGGGAAAATCAAGTCATTAACACCAGAAAAACATTCAGTAACACATAGAGAATCAACGAAAATTGGTGAATATCTTGATGACTTTAAACCATCTCCTACACCGCTAGAGTTGGTTAAATATCAGGCAGGAAAAGCCCCAGAGGTTGCATATATTAGGCTGAACCATATCCTGTATGGCGAAGTTAAAACTCTCAAGGACGGCTCAAAAATTGCGTCAGGTGGTCATTATTTACGTGATCCTAATATCAAAATAGAGAAGCTGACAGGAGCGCCTGATATTAATGGTGTTTCGACTGGATATATTTCCGTTCGGGATCCTATTACAGGACTCTGGGTTAAAAAGAAAGCTCAAACCACCTTTTTTCCTGAGCACTGGTCAAAGCGTCAAACTGCTCAAGAAATCGAAAATGCGTTTAAGAATTCTGAAAGAATCCCTAATACAGAAACCTGGAGTGGGAAATCATCTAGTGGATTAGAAATTCAAGGCTTTTATGGAAAGCCTGATGGCACTGGTGCAACAGCATGGCCTGTCTATTCTGGAAGGAAAAAATAATGTTGAGTGATAAAATTGTTTTTTGGTGGAATGAAAAAAGTAAGTCATTTGTTCCTGTTGGGGGTGATGTAGGTAGTCACCTTAATCGAAAAATACTAAGGCATGGCACCACTGAGATTGCCGGATGGCTATCGAATGATATTCAGTATAATATTCAATCAGTTGATATATGGATTGAAAATTTAACTGACTTAGCATCTGGAAAGAGCACTGATGGTAATTTTGGAATTGGCAATGCACATTGGGTGATGGTGACACAAGACAAGGTTTTTATTGGCTGTGAATATGTTGAAGAACAGCAGGTTCTTTTAACCATTGAGCAAACACTGTATGTACTAGAGCAGTATCGTTCCTTTCTGACGGGATCTCATACAAAAGATCATCAACCAGAGCCAATAGATGTAGAGTATTTAGCTGAAGGTCGTGATGCTGTTAGACAATATGAAGCTTTAGAGGGGGCATACTGTTTGCCATATGAGTAATATCGGATTTCATATGTTAAATTTGATTATTGCTACATCCTCAAATTTGTGATGAGTTTGTGTTGCATGGTGGAAAAATAAGAGTAGGGCGGCGAAGCGCTAAGCACTTATCATGCTGATTACCAAGACCCGCGCTCTCAGAAGGTCATCAGCCAGCTCTCAACCTTGGCCGATTTTGTCCTGGTGGTCGGTGATATTAAAGGCTTTGCCGAAGCGGAAGACACACTCGATTTTCTCGCCGCCGCCATCGGCGTGATCCCGGTTGTCGGCGACGTCGCTGGCAAAGCGCTGAAAGCAGCGAAACAAGCACTGAAAAAAGGTGATGTCGCCGGGGCGTCGAAGTTGGTTAATCAGGCCAGTGAGGAGGTTTCGGCTGTCAGTTCATTGCAAGGTACTAGACTTAGAGAATATTATAGACAGGCGGAAAAATATGGACAAGACAAGGTTACCGCTTTGAAGAATGGACGTTTTAGATTTTATGGCAATGTTACGCCAGCTAGAAAAGTGGGAGAAATGCTCGGTGCACGATTAGTGAGAGAATGGGATCCTAAAACTGGAAAATTTAGAACATGGTATGAAACATTGGATCATTCCGGAAATATTAGAAGTGTAGCCCCCAAGCCGGTAACGCATGACAAGAATCATCATATATTTGATATTAAGGGTAACTATCAAGGGAGAAGATAAAGTATGAATACTATTCCAAGTAGAATGCAGCTTAAGGAAGTGATTCAAAAATTAAATGTTGGTATGCTGGAACGTTCACAAGTGGCAAAATGGGCTTTTTCCATCATAGATGATGATAATATTAAGATAACAGACCAAGTTGTTTGGGATATTCTCGGATGTCTGGGCGCAGTGGATCTTCTATCAACAGATAATGAATATTTATATGGAAAAGATGATTTCATTTTTTGGATTAATAAAATAGACAACTCCCCTTCAAGTTAGGAATTAATTGTAATACTACTTTAGTTAAAGTTTTTTTCCGTGACTTGTTAGGAAACATAAATTCAATGAAATAACCCCTTTGTGACGCAGGACAAACAGACGAGTGTGCATTTTTTGGCAACTCTACAGAACCGAAGGATGGCGAAATACTCGCCACTTGTAACAACGAGCACTACGTTCTATGCGCTGAAAAAGGGATCAGCCAGCTCTCAACCTTGGCCGATTTTGTCCCAGTAGCAGGCGATATTAAGGGCTTTGCTGAAGCGGAAGACACACTCGATTTTCTCGCTGCCGCCATCGGCGTGATCCCGAACGTGTAAAAATGCACATTCGTGTATTTGTCCTGTGTCACCAGGAAAGGTGCTAGGCAATTCCCTCCCCTTATCAAGGAGAGGGTTAGGGGGTTAAAACATTTGATGACTTTGCAATAACTCCCTGCCAGCCTCCCCCTTCGCAGGGGGAGTAGCTAGACAATGCTTTTGCTGTGATGAGAGGAAGAGCATAAACACGCGAGCAGATTACATACTGTTTTTGGTTAAAAAACGTGCGTGCTCTTGCCCTGCTATTTCACCACTTTGACCACGCCGTTTGCTGTGCCGACCAAAGCAACATCTGCGGCGCGACGCGCAAACAGGCCAACAGTGACCACACCACTGATGCTGTTGATTTTATTTTCAAGATCAATCGCATCGATAATTTTTAGATTGTGTACATCCAAGATCACGTTGCCGTTATCTGTCACTACATGCTGACGATATTCTGGTAGACCACCCAATTTGACTAATTCACGCGCAACATAGGCACGTGCCATTGGGATCACTTCCACCGGCAACGGAAATTTACCTAGAATATCAACCTGTTTGCTGGCGTCGACAATACAGATAAACTGTCTGGCAATCGCTGCAATGATTTTCTCGCGTGTAAGCGCAGCCCCTCCACCTTTGATCATCTGCATCTGGCGGTTGATCTCATCAGCACCATCAACATAAATATCCAGTGAATCGACTTCATTAGGGTCAAAAACGGTGATACCGAGGCTTTGTAACTTGGCGGTCGAGGCATCAGAACTTGAAACTGCCCCTTCAATTTGATGTTTGATCGAGCCTAGGGCATCGATAAAGTGTGCAGCCGTGGAGCCAGTGCCGACACCGACAATGGTACCGGGTCTGACATACTCGAGCGCTGCCCAACCCACTGCTTTTTTCAGTTCATCCTGCGTCATCATGTCTACATTATCTGTTTAGCGAACGGAGCGGCATTATATACCAGTTCTTGAACGAAGTGGCAGCCATGAGCCTCAACGATACAGAGCAGCGCGCTGATCCGGTGGCGATGGGTTGGCGAGACGGTAAAGCGGGGTGTGCGGGAATCGGCGGCTGTTTGACAGTGAGGGGGCAATCCCCCCCACTCAGTGGCATATTACAGATCTTTGCTACCACGGCTGGCACGTTTACGATCGTTTTCCGTTAGATGACGCTTGCGGATACGGATCGATTGTGGAGTGACTTCTACCAGTTCATCATCATCAATAAACTCCAGCGCCTGCTCCAGTGACATCTTGATCGGTGGCACCAGTGTCGTCGCTTCGTCAGTACCTGAAGCACGCATGTTGGTCAGTTTTTTTCCGGTTAAACAGTTCACGGTCAAATCATTTGAGCGTGAATGCATACCGATGATCTGTCCTTCATACACTTCAACACCGTGGCCGAGGAACAGTTTACCGCGATCTTGTAACCCGAACAGTGCAAAGGCAACCGCTTTGCCTTGACCATTCGAGATCAATACACCGTTTTGGCGTTGCCCCACTTCACCCGGGCGCACGTCGTCATAGTGGCTAAAGGTGGAGTAGAGTAAACCGGTACCGGAAGTCATGGTCATGAATTCGTTACGGAAGCCAATCAGTCCACGGCTGGGCACCAGGTAGTCGAGACGCACCCGCCCTTTACCATCTGGATCCATACTCTTCAGATCAGCCTTGCGTTCACCCATCGCTTGCATCACTGCGCCTTGATGCTGATCTTCAATATCCAGCGTGACATTCTCGAATGGCTCCTGTTTGCGGCCATCGATTTCACGGAAGATCACTTTCGGGCGCGATACCGCCAGTTCAAAACCTTCACGACGCATGTTTTCGATCAATACCGAAAGATGCAGTTCACCACGCCCAGAGACCCGGAAAGCGTCGGCGTCATCAGTCTCTTCAACGCGCAGCGCTACGTTATGTACCAACTCTTTGTTCAACCGTTCCAGGATCTGGCGCGAGGTGACATATTTCCCCTCTTTACCACAGAAAGGCGACGTGTTGACATTAAAGAACATGCTGACAGTTGGCTCATCTACCGACAGCGCAGGAAGTGCTTCTACCGCATTCACATCACAGATAGTGTCAGAGATGTTCAGTTCACCCAAACCGGTAATGGCAATGATGTCGCCCGCTTCTGCAACGCCGGCATCAATACGCTCAAGTCCCATGTGAGTCAATACTTTACCGACTCGTCCGTTACGGGTTTTCCCTTCGTGATCGATGACGGTTACCGCTTGGTTAGGCTTGACTTTGCCACGCTTGATCCGACCAATACCGATCACACCAACATAGTTGTTGTAGTCTAACTGCGAGATCTGCATCTGGAATGGGGCATCCAGTTCAACCTTCGGTGCAGAGACATGATCGACGATCGCTTGGTAAAGCGGTGTCATGTCCGCTGCCATATCCTGGTGATCAGTGCCGGCAATCCCCAGTAACGCCGAGGCGTAGATAATCGGGAAATCGAGTTGTTCATCGGTAGCATCAAGGTTGACGAACAGATCAAATACTTGGTCTACCACCCAGTCAGGGCGTGCGCCAGGGCGGTCAACTTTATTGATCACCACGATGGGCTTCAATCCATTAGCAAACGCTTTTTTGGTCACAAAACGCGTTTGTGGCATTGGGCCGTCCATCGCATCGACCACCAGCAACACCGAATCGACCATCGACATCACCCGCTCAACTTCACCGCCAAAATCGGCGTGTCCCGGGGTATCAACGATGTTGATGCGGTAATCTTTCCAGCTAATTGCGGTGTTCTTGGCAAGAATGGTGATGCCACGCTCTTTTTCCAGATCGTTCGAGTCCATCACTCGTTCAGTGGTTTGCTCACGCTCCCCGAAGGTTCCAGATTGTTGTAGTAATTTGTCAACCAAGGTGGTTTTACCATGGTCAACGTGGGCAATAATGGCGATGTTACGCAAATTTTCAATCACAGCTTTGTCTCAGGCGTTAGAAATAGCGCGCCATTGTACACGCATTAGGCAAGGGACTAAACAGGATCGCACGTGTTGCTAATAATCCATGCTATTGCCTTGATAAAAGTGGAGCACCGTCAGTACAAACGGGCTGTTAATCTGGTTAACGCACCATCACGAGGCACAACAGCAGTACAAATGCACTTTGATGGTGCAACCATTTAGCTCTGGTAGCCTACGCTGTTACAGTAAGGCCGTGTCATTAGCCTGTTCTCCGCTACCAGCAGAGTTGGCACACTTTTCGCTTTACTATGCTTAACGTGCTAACCACCCAATAACACCGCGTTGTTCTGTGACAACGATAATGATAACTCGAGGAGAGTATGTATGTCCGCTGAACATATTTTGACCATGCTAAGTGAGCATGAGGTTCAATTTGTCGATCTGCGTTTTACCGATACCAAGGGCAAAGAACAACACATCACGATCCCTGCTCACCAGGTTAATGAAGATTTTTTTGAAGAAGGCAAGATGTTCGACGGTTCTTCAATCGGTGGCTGGAAAGGGATCAACGAGTCCGATATGGTGCTGATGCCTGATGCCAGCACTGCGGTGTTAGATCCGTTCTTTGAACACCCCACACTGATCATCCGCTGTGACATCCTCGAGCCTGGCACTATGCAGGGCTATGATCGTGACCCGCGTTCAATTTCAAAACGTGCTGAAGATTTTCTGCGTGCCTCCGGTATCGCTGATACCGTGCTGTTTGGCCCAGAGCCTGAATTCTTCCTGTTTGATGATATCCGTTTTGGTAGCAGCATCCGTGGTTCACACGTTGCTATCGACGATATTGAAGGTGCCTGGAATAGCAGCACGCAGTATGAGGGCGGTAACAAGGGCCACCGTCCAGCCGTGAAAGGGGGTTACTTCCCTGTGCCACCGGTTGACTCATCACAGGATATCCGTTCTGCGATGTGTTTGACGATGGAGCAGATGGGGCTGGTCGTTGAAGCACATCACCACGAAGTGGCTACCGCTGGGCAGAACGAAGTGGCAACACGCTTTAACACCATGACCAAAAAAGCGGATGAGATCCAGATCTATAAATATGTAGTACACAATGTGGCGCACGCTTTTGGTAAGACCGCAACCTTTATGCCAAAACCGATGTTTGGTGATAATGGTTCCGGTATGCACTGTCATATGTCGCTGGCAAAAAATGGCGTTAACCTGTTTGCTGGTGATAAATATGGCGGTTTGTCGGAGACTGCGCTGTTCTATATTGGCGGCATTATTAAACACGCCAAAGCAATTAATGCCCTGGCTAACCCGACGACCAATTCCTATAAGCGCTTAGTGCCCGGTTATGAAGCACCGGTGATGTTGGCGTATTCTGCGCGTAACCGCTCTGCTTCTATCCGTATTCCGGTGGTGGCTAACCCGAAAGCACGCCGTATTGAGGCTCGTTTCCCCGATCCAGCAGCCAACCCTTATCTCTGTTTTGCCGCACTGCTCATGGCGGGTCTGGATGGCATCATTAATAAGATCCACCCTGGTGATGCGATGGATAAGAATCTCTACGATCTGCCGCCAGAAGAAGAAGCGGTGATCCCGAAAGTCGCGGGTTCGCTCGATGAAGCGATGGCGGCGCTGAATGAAGATCGCGCATTCCTTACTCGTGGTGGTGTCTTCACGGATGATGCAATTGATGCTTATATCGAGTTACGTAGAGAAGAGATGGATCGGGTACGTATGACACCACACCCAGTCGAGTTCGAACTTTACTATAGCGTGTAACTGAGTATCTCCAGCACGGTGGTTGATGTTGCTAAGTTAATTGTCCAATAACAGTTACCAAGCACCGTGCCACAGTTCACACCCACCTGATATGCTGATCGATAACCTATCAGGCTACTGGGTCATCTTGCTGTTTTGCCGTGGAATCATTCCCGCCCATCTTACGATGGGCTTTTTTTGTTCTCTGTATTTTATCCCTTGCAAAATAGATCACAAAGAGGTTATAAATTAACCACTGATGTACATTTTTCCTAGCGCTCACTAAGCAGCACTTGCTCTGTAAAAATAATTCTCTATTCACTGTAAGCTTTCTTTTCTTTATCATTTCTTAATATATTCTTGATATTCTCTTGTCGGAAAAATGTTCGAATATCCATCTATTTCACACTAAAAGGTTGAAAACTGATGTCTGCAAGATCATGGATGCCCGTAGGAAAATTCGGCCGATTCCTGTTGCTAGCAATAATTGTTACTTTGACAGGCCTCTTTTTCACATACACCTCACACTCAGTAGAGGATAAGTCCACCAGCGAAAACCAGAAACAGGTTGCATTGCGGGTGAGTGTCAGTAAGCCAGAACTGCGTAAGCTGACTACCCGAGCCACACTTATGGGTGCCTGGCGGCCCCGTGAAGAGGTCTCACTCAGTTCCGTGCTGGAAGGGATTCGTGTCACTGAGATTTTAGTTGAGGAGAGTGAATCGGTAAAATCCGGTCAGGTGTTGGCTCGTTTGGAGCGAACGGTGTTGGATAGCCAGATGCGCCAAGCCGAACAGACGGTACAACGAATTAATGCCGAGCTGACACAAGTGTCGGAACAGTATGAGCGCACCAAGAAGCTGTTCGCTGCTAATGCCACCAGCCAATATGACTACGAAGCAGCGCTGACAGCACTACTGACAACTCAGGCATCACTGCGTCAGGCAGAAGCGGCTAGGGATGAGCATCAGGCGCGTTTAGCCTATACCGATATCGTGGCGCCGTTTGCCGGCATTATTACACAACGCACCATCCAGCTTGGCACCATCGTTAACACCCAAACTCCGCTATTTCGACTGGCTGACAGTCAATCACCCGATTTCGTTGCCGAAGCACCTCAACGTTTGCTCTCCAATCTACTGGTTGGCATGGCAGCAGAAATTACTACCAATAATATTGAAGGCCGTGTGACAGGCACCATTAGGCGCCTAAGCAGAGAGCTCAATCCCAATTCTGGATATGGGCAACTGCGTATTACCACGGCAACAGTGCCAGCCGCAGTGCGTTTTGGTAGCGTAGGCCGTGCGCACATTAAGTTGGCAGAACATCAAGTGATTGCAGTGGATATCCGCGCGTTGCGCTATGACAGCAAAATGTCGGGACAAAACGCTTCAGAAGCGTCGCAACTCTCTGGGCAATCTGCCAGTGCAGCCTATGTTTTTGTCGTTGATGAGCATAAGCAGGTAAGACGCACCCCAGTTAAAATCGGCATTCAGGAAAATGGTTGGGTGGAGATCATCAACGGTTTGGATACCAACAGTTTGGTTGTCGTCACTGGCTCTACGCTATTACAGGATGGCGATAAAATAGAACTGGAAGAGGCCGAAACTATAGAACCCAGTTCGGTGCTTCGCCCTGTAACCGGCCAACTGACGCCTAATTCAACTAGCCGCTCTCAATTTGAGATCTCTCAACACGCAACAGTGATCACAGCGAGCAGAAAATCATGAAGCCAGGGCTATCCGCTTGGGCGATACGACGCCCATTACCGACATTAGTGTTATTCTGCGTGCTCACGTTAGCCGGTATTTATTCCTTTTTGCGTTTACCGGTTAATGCCACCCCATCAGTAACTTTTCCACTGATCAGCGTCACGGTCGTCCAGCCCGGTGCTGCGCCCGGTGAAATCGAAACCAGCATTACCCAACGTTTGGAAGAGACTCTTTCGGTGTTGCCAGATGTGCGGCATGTAGAATCCACCGTTCGGGCCGATATTAATTATACTGTCGTTGAGTTTCGTCTGGATGTTGACTCTGAACGCGCGCTGAATGATGTGCGTGCTGCCATTGGGCAAATCCGTGATCTGCTGCCACAGACCATTTTGGAACCGGTGATCCAGCGAATCAACATTGAAGGGGGGGCAATGCTGCACTATGTCGTCACCTCCGATGCCTACACCGCGCTGGATCTCTCTTGGTTCATTGATAATACCGTCAGGCAGGAGTTGCTCTCCATGTCGGGCGTGCAGAGTGTTGAACGCTTTGGTGGTGCCGAACGTGAGATCCGTGTTGAAGTTGACCCCGCAATGCTGGCCTATCATGGTTTAAGTATTGAAGACCTGAACTATCAACTCCGTAACACCTATACAGAGTCAACCGGTGGCTATCTCAACAATAGCAGCCAACGCCTGATGATCCGTGTGCCTGGTCGTGAAACTTCACTCGCTGCGTTGCAACAGTTGCATATCGCTTTGCCCAATAACAAGTGGCTGCCACTCACTGAGTTGGCTCAAATCAGTGATGTCGCCAGTGAAGCACAAAGTTTTGCCCACTTTAACGGTAAAAGTACGGTTGGCTTCTCGGTCTGGCGCAGCAAGGGGGTCAGTGACGTACTGGTCGCCGAAAAAGTGACTCAACGTCTGGCAACACTACACGCTTCCTACCCAGACATCACGATCACCCAAGCGGCATCAACCGTTGAGCAGACCCAAGCCAGCTTCAACACGGCCATGCAGACACTGATTGAGGGCGCGTTACTGACGGTGTTAGTGGTGTTTATTTTCTTGCGTGATTGGCGCACCACCGTCATCTCCGCGTTGGCAATACCGCTGTCGATGCTACCCGTGTTTCTGTTCATGCTATGGTCTGGTTTCACGCTCAATAACGTTACCTTGCTGGCATTGATACTGGTGATCGGTATCTTGGTTGATGACGCGATTGTCGAAGTTGAAAACATCGATCGCCATGTGCATATGGGAGAGCGTCCATATCAGGCAGCACTGCATGCCGCCGATGCCATCGCTCTGGCGGTGCTGGCAACCACGCTCACCATCATCGCAGTGTTTATGCCCATCAGCTTTATTCAAGGGGTGGTTGGGCAATATTTCCGGCAATTTGGTCTTACGGCTACCGTTGCCGTATTCGGTTCTCTGATGGTGGCTCGACTGCTGACGCCATTAATGGCCGCCTACTTTTTACGACCAGCCCAAAAAAGCAGTACAGCTGACGCGCAAGTTAAACCCGAACCTTCCTGGATGATGAGAAGCTATCTCAAGCTGTTGGCTACCGCATTGCGTCATCGCGGCTGGACATTGATATTGGCTGGCTTGCTGTTTGTGTTATCGATTTTACTTGCGGGTACTCTGCCGACCGGCTTTTTGCCGGTGGGTGATGCTCGTTTGTCATTCCTGGTGGTGCAATTACCGACAGGTAACAGCCTGAGTGAATCTGAGCAGGCTGCACAGCGCATCAGTGCGACCTTATCCGATCATCCAGATGTCTCTCAAGTATTAGCGATTGCAGACAGTACCGATGAAATACGTTTCACCATTGTGCTCACCCCGCGTCAATCCAGTAAATTGACACGCAAAGAGTTTGAGCTGGATATCCAACAATCTCTGGCAAAGTTACCCGACATGCGGTTCCAGTTTCTGGTCGATGGGCTAGTGCCGGAAGTGTCTATCATGTTAGGTAGCCACTCGCCGGAAGATTTAAAACAGGCCGCTTTGCGCCTCGCTGATGAGATGCGAACTCTGCCAGAGTTAACCAATGTAAAAATCAGTTTAACGCCTCCACGTTCTGAGTTGTTCGTCCAGCCTAGAGATGGTGATGCCGCTCGATTGGGGGTAGCAACGGAAACAATAGGGAATACGCTGCGGATCGCCACCTCCGGTGAGACCGATGCGAATTCCGCGCGTTATCTGCTCGCCAATCGTCAACTGCCGGTACGGGTACGGTTAAATGATAGTGACCGCTCTAATATCGATATTCTTAACACCCTGCCATTACGCACGCTTTCCGGCCAATATACTGTGCCGCTGGCTGCGGTAGCTGATATTCAATATGGTGAAGGTGAATCACGCATTGAACGTTATGACAAGCAGCGGCGCGTCACCATAGACGCCAACCTTGCTTTTGGCTCGCTAGGTCAGGCACTGACGTCCATTCAGGCTCTACCCGCGTTCCGTAACTTGCCAGCAAGCGTAAGACACATCGAATATGGTGACGCAGAGTTCATGCAGGAGATGTTCGGCAACTTTGGTATCGCGATGGCGGCTGGCGTTCTCGCTATGTTTGCTATTCTGATCCTGCTGTTCCACGATGTTATGCAACCACTGAACATCCTGCTTACGTTACCACTCTCGCTGATTGGTGCCGTTCCGGCACTCTGGTTAGTGGGTGCCGCATTCGATATGCCGGTGATCATTGGTATGTTGATGTTGATGGGGATTGTGACTAAGAATGCCATACTGCTGGTCGATTTCATTATCGAGGCGCAACGCACCGGCGCCAGTCGCTACGATGCTATCATCAGCGCCGCAACAGTGCGTGCGCGCCCAATCATCATGACAACAGTAGCAATGGTGGCAGGTATGCTGCCAGCAGCGATAGGTTTTGGTGCCGATGCAGGATTTCGTACCCCCATGGCTGTGACTGTTATTGGGGGCCTTATCGCATCGACGCTATTAAGCCTAGTCTGTATTCCGGTTGGTTTTACTTATCTCGATGATCTGCGTCACTGGTTAGGCCGGCGCTTGGTACGTCTGACCACCGTGAGTGAGGAAGATCTGAAGCAGGCATGATCCCTGCCAGCGTGCGGGTTCTCCCCGCACGCCAGATCTATTCCACGACAACCTGAGGTTAAGATGACCGCCCCAGGTTATTGTTGTGGTCGACCACGCTGCCGATCTGCCCGTCTATCGAACCACGTTCTGCTTAATCAATCGTGCGTAGCAGTTCATTAATACCGACTTTAGCACGTGTTTTAGCATCCACTTTCTTCACGATCACTGCGCAATAAAGGCTATAGGAGCCATCTTTCGCTGGCAGGTTACCAGAAACCACTACCGAACCAGCCGGTACTCGGCCATAATGCACCTCTCCGGTTTCACGATCATAAATGCGCGTGCTCTGGCCGATATAAACGCCCATTGAGATGACTGAACCCTCTTCAACAATAACGCCTTCTACCACTTCTGAACGCGCACCAATAAAGCAGTTATCTTCAATAATGGTCGGGTTAGCCTGTAGTGGCTCCAAGACACCACCAATGCCGACACCACCCGAAAGGTGTACATTTTTACCAATTTGTGCGCAGGAGCCGACAGTCGCCCAAGTGTCGACCATGCTGCCTTCATCAACGTATGCACCAATATTGACATAAGAGGGCATTAATACCGTGTTACGGGCAATAAATGCGCCCTGGCGCACCGAGGCGGGTGGCACCACGCGGAAGCCCTCTCGCTGAAAACGTGCGGCATCATAATCAGCAAATTTCATTGGTACTTTGTCGTAATAGCGTGTCTCAGCCCCTTCGATTACCTGGTTATCGTTGATGCGAAAAGAGAGCAGTACCGCTTTTTTCAACCACTGATGGGTCACCCATGTGCCGTTGATCTTTTCTGCTACCCGCACGGCCCCGCTGTCCAGCAGTGCGAGCACCTGATTGACCGCTTCACGTGTGACGGTATCGACATTTGCCGGAGTGATCTCGGCACGACGTTCAAAAGCACTCTCAATAACGCTTTGTAATTGTTGCATTGTTCTCTCTGTCCTGAGTTAATTGGCTAAAAGAGGGTTAGATAGACAGATCTGACGGTTGTCTGTTGCTGGCGCTAATGCCGACAACAAAACGCTGTCACTTCTGCCTGAATTGGTGATCACAACTGATCGTCACGCTCATCGCCAGCGTAGTTGTATCATATTTTATCGCTCGGATTCAGTGTCTCCATCAAGCGCTGTGTCAGCCGGTTACGCATTTCCAACGATAAGGCACGACGATCACTATCCGCAAGAATAAACAGATCTTCAACTCGCTCACCGATGGTGGTGATGCGCGCACCATGTAACGATAGCCCAAGCTCGGCAAATATTTCCCCCACTCTCGCCAACAAACCTGGCTGATCCAGCGCGATTAGCTCCAGATAGCTGCGACGATGTGTATCGTGGGGCAGAAAATTAACCTCTGTTGGCACAGTGAAATGGCGCAATTTGGACGAGGGGCGACGGATACGCGGTGGCTGATACTGACGCTGGGTTAAGACCCGCTCTAACCCTTGTCGCACCACCAGATGACGATCTGCCGCTAATGGGCTGCCATCGGGTTCCAATACCACAAAAGTGTCCATCGCCATGCCATCACGGTTAGTGAAAATCTGTGCATCATGCACGCTTAAATTGCGTCGATCCAGTTCACCTGCTACCGCTGCGAACAAGTAGGGGCGATCTGGACTACAGATAAAGATCTCAGTGCCACCGCGTGTCGCTCGGCGGCTGATCAATACCAAGGGTTGTGTCAGATCATGAGTCAACAGGTGACGTGCGTGCCAAGCCAGTTGTCGCGGAGAGTGGCGCAGAAAATAGTCTGCACGACAGCGGCACCAGAGACGCTGCAACGCGTGTTCATCAACGTTGTCGATACGCAGTAATTCCAACGCCTGAGCACGATGTTCTCGTACCCGCTGGCGCAGATCCGGACCAGTTTGCATACCACGCCGCAGTTGCTTTTCGCTGGCAAAATAGAGCTCATGCAGCAGGCTCTGCTTCCAGCTATTCCATAATGTCTCGTTTGTGCCGCAAATATCAGCCACAGTCAAACAGAGCAGATAACGTAAATAACTCTCGTTTTGCACTTCGACACTAAACTGGCGGATCACCGCCGGGTCTTGAATATCGCGCCGCTGCGCCGTCACCGACATTAACAGGTGATAGCGTACCAACCAGGCAACCAGTTGCTGTTCACGGTTGCTTAAACCATGCAGTTGTGCAAATTGCTGTGCATCTTGCGCGCCCAATAGTGAGTGATCACCACCACGCCCTTTGGCAATATCGTGAAATAGCGCGGCCAATAGCAGTAACTCTGGCTGTGGTAGGCGATGATAGAGCTCAACACATAGCGGATGGTGCTGATGCGTCTGCGGATCAGTAAAATTTTCCAGATTCTGCAATACCCGGATAGTGTGCTGATCGACGGTGTAGGCATGGAATAGATCAAACTGCATCTGACCAACAATGTTGCTCCACTGTGGCATATAAGCTGATAACACACTATGGCGATGCATCGGTACTAACGCGCGTGATACCGCTCCGGGATGGCGCAAAATCGCCATAAACCAGGATCTGGCAGCAGGTAATTGGCATAACGGCTCGTTCAGTTGTCGTCGGGCGTAGCGCAGTTGGCGCACGGTAGTGGAATAGATGCCCTGGATCTCGCTGTTAGATACCATCAAGTAGAACATCCGGATCAGCGTGGCTGGATTGCTAATAAAGGCATTTTCATCACGCAGGTCAATCAGAGTTCCACGGAGCTGAAATTGCTCGTCCAATGGGCGCGGTTTTTCGCTGGTATCAAGCGCCAGTATAGCTTCATCAAACAGTTGTAATAACATCTGGTTCAATTCACTCACTCGGCGGGTGACGCGATAAAAATCTTTCATCATCCGTTCAACCGGTTGATGCCCTTCGCCATGGTAACAGAGCAGTTGTGCGACACTTAACTGGCGATCAAATAGCAACCGGTTGTCGTAGCGTGTTAATACCAGATGTAGTGCATAGCGAATGCGCCAGAGGAAAGCCTGGCACTCATTCAGTTCTTGACGTTCAAGTGGTGAAAGAAAGCCGAACTCCACCATCTCGTCCAGCGATGCCGCGCCAAAATGGCGACGCGCTACCCAAATCAGCGTTTGAATATCACGTAAGCCACCAGGACTGCTTTTGATGTCGGGTTCCAAGTTATAACTGGTACCGTGGTAGCGCTGATGGCGTTGTTGCTGTTCGCGACATTTCGCCGCAAAAAATTGTGGTGATGGCCAAAAATCATCACTGAATACCCGTTGTTGTAGCTCGCGAAACAACGTTTCATCACCGCAGATAAGACGAGATTCAATCAGGTTAGTGGCGACACTCAAATCCGCGCTGCCTTCAGCCACACATTCAGCCAGTGTGCGCACACTATGACCCACTGCCAATTTCAGATCCCACAACAAGGTGAGCAATTCACCAACGCGTGCCGCTTGCTGTTCACTGAGCGTTTCCTGGCTGACAATCAACAGATCAATGTCAGACAACGGGTGTAACTCAGCACGCCCATAACCGCCAACTGCGACCAGGGCAATAGCGTTCACTCGCTGAAAAGCGAAGAAATGCCACAAACGCTGTAGCAGTTGGTCAATAAACTGGCTGCGCGCCAGCACCAGTTGCTCAGCACTGATGCCGTTTTTGAATGCCGTCGCCAGTGTGGCCTGAACAGACTCAAGCTGCGGCTTTAAACCGGCAGCGTGGATCTCTGAATCGTCGTAATGCAGTGGAGAACCGAGCGCCGGTGACCACGCGGTGGCTGAAGTGGTATCAGAGCAAGGTCCGGGGTGAGCTGCTGGCATCTGTGCTGACATAGTTCCTGTTCACCATCGCTAATTACGGGCAACAATGCCCGTAGCTTCACTGTGGATGGGTAATTATTCTGGGGATGGTGTCATCTTTACGTAGCGTCAAGATCTCACATCCATCATCAGTCACTGCAAGGGTGTGCTCATATTGCGCTGACAGGCTGCGATCTTTGGTCTTCACTGTCCAGCCATCTTTCATGGTACGAATACGGTAATCTCCGACATTGACCATCGGTTCAATGGTAAATGTCATGCCAGGTTGTAACACTACACCACCATCATCGGCATCATAGTGCAACACTTGGGGTTCTTCATGGAACACCTGGCCAATGCCATGACCGCAGTATTCACGTACTACAGAGAAATTTTCCGCTTCAACAAATTGCTGGATCGCCTTGCCTAGAGTGCGTAAACGAATGCCTGGCTTGACCATACCCAACGCCAGGTAGAGGCTCTGTTGGGTAATGCGGCATAACCGCTCACCCAGAATGGTCGGTTTGCCGACGATAAACATTTTTGAGGTGTCGCCGTGAAAACCGTCTTTAATCACCGTGACATCAATATTAACAATATCACCATCTTTCAGGATTTTATCGTCACTAGGAATGCCATGACAAACCACTTCATTGACCGAGATACAGACTGATTTAGGGAAGCCGTGGTACCCCAGACAGGCCGATATTGCCTGCTGTGTTTCAGTGATATAAGCGTGACAAATTCTGTCCAATTCACCGGTGCTGATCCCTGGTTTGACATAAGATTCAATAATCTCCAACACCTCTGCCGCCAACCGACCGGCTACACGCATTTTTTCAATATCACTGGGGGTTTTGATTGAAATTGCCATTAAATTAATCCGCTGACGTCACATCGATTGACATGCTCTCATTACTTTAAGCTGCCGGTAGTGTTTAACTCACTACGCAACAACATCCTGTAGGTTTTAGTTCCATACCAAATCATGACAGAGAAAATCATGACCGAAAAAGGCTGATGCCTATGGTAGCAGCACAGCCAAATGCTGCCAAATCTGATTTGTTAACGGTAAGTTGCTCACGCAAAATAGTGGGGTAGCAGCCAACTCACTCAGCAGTACAAAACCACGATATCACCGCTGACTGGCGACAACAAAAGTTGGTATCAATGGTCAATTTATGATATAAAGCGCGCCGGCGCCAGCGCACTGTTTTTTGT
Source organism: Serratia microhaemolytica (assembly GCF_004011885.1). Lineage (GTDB taxonomy): Bacteria > Pseudomonadota > Gammaproteobacteria > Enterobacterales > Enterobacteriaceae > Serratia_G > Serratia_G microhaemolytica. The sequence continues at coordinate 17,881 of NZ_SBEF01000025.1, forward strand.
ATTCATAACCTCTCGGTTATGGTTACCGCATCCAGATGCAGCGTGGTGGCCAAAACACGTTGAATCGTACTCACTTTGTGTCTATCCCGATCGCTCTTTAGCCTGCTGACAACGCAGATGTTCTGTAAAGCGACGGGGATATGCTCTCACTGATTGACGTTGTCTATTAGCTAGCGGCGATGCCTGTATGCGGCACGTCGGTGATGCGCTGGCAATATCGCTGGCTATGTCACTGTTGCCACTGGGTAGAACTCGCAGCCAGACAACTTTGAACGGTCTTGAGTATAAATAACACACACGTATCGGCACATGCACCGGGGTGCCTTGAAATGGGAGTTATCATTTCGGGTCGGAGTTATGGGATACGTGGAGGCATAACCCCAATACATTGACTAGAGGTTTAATCATGGCAACTGTTTCCATGCGTGATATGCTCCAAGCTGGCGTCCACTTCGGCCACCAGACCCGTTACTGGAACCCGAAAATGAAGCCGTTTATTTTCGGCGCTCGTAACAAAGTTCATATCATCAATCTGGAAAAGACCGTACCAATGGCCAACGCGGCATTGGCTGAACTGAGCAAAATCGCTTCTCGTAAAGGCAAGATCCTGTTTGTTGGCACCAAGCGTGCGGCAGGTGAAGCAATCAAAGAGTATGCGGTTGGCTGTGATCAGTTCTTCGTTAACCATCGCTGGTTAGGCGGTATGCTGACCAACTGGAAGACGGTACGCCAGTCTATCAAGCGTCTGAAAGATCTGGAAATCCAATCTCAAGATGGCACCTTCGACAAGCTGACCAAGAAAGAGGCGCTGATGCGTACTCGCGAACTGGAGAAGCTGGAAAATTCACTGGGCGGTATCAAAGACATGGGCGGCCTGCCTGATGCTCTGTTTGTTATCGATGCCGATCATGAACATATCGCGATCAAAGAAGCAAACAATCTGGGTATCCCAGTTTTTGCTATCGTTGATACCAACTCTAACCCGGACGGTGTTGACTTCATCATTCCTGGTAACGATGACGCCATCCGTGCGATCAAGCTCTATCTGGATGCTGTTGCAACCGCTATCCGCGAAGGCCGTTCTCAAGATCTGGCCGTTCAGGCGGAAGAGAGCTTCATCGAAGCGGAATAATAAGATCAGGCTCATCTGAGCCCTTATTAACCAGGTATTGAATATGTTGGTTAGGGGGCCTGAAAAGGCTCCCTTTACTTATCCAAATGAGAACCCTACCCTGGCTGAGTGTTGCCATCGACAGCTTCGACGCATTCAGGGTACATCTCCACGTGAGATAACCGAGGAACAAGAAATGGCTGAAATTACCGCTGCTCTGGTAAAAGAACTACGTGAGCGCACTGGCGCAGGTATGATGGACTGCAAAAAAGCACTGACTGAAGCCAGTGGTGACATTGAGTTAGCGATCGAAAACATGCGTAAGTCTGGCGCAATCAAAGCAGCGAAAAAAGCAGGTAACGTTGCTGCAGATGGCGTGATCAAGACCAAGATCGTCGGTAACTATGCAGTGATCCTGGAAGTGAACTGCCAAACTGACTTCGTCGCAAAAGACTCTGGTTTCCAAGCGTTTGCCGAAAAAGTACTGGACGCTGCCGTCGCTGGTAAAATCACCGATGTTGAAGTATTGAAAACACAATTTGAAGAAGAGCGTGTTGCTCTGGTGGCAAAAATCGGCGAAAACATCAATATTCGCCGCGTCTCTAGCCTGGAAGGCGAAGTGCTGGGAACCTACCTGCACGGCGCGCGTATCGGCGTTCTGGTTGCTGCAACCAACGCTGATGAAGAGTTGGTGAAGCAGTTGGCAATGCACGTTGCTGCCAGCAAGCCTGAATTCGTCAAGCCTGAAGATGTCTCAGCCGAAGTGGTTGAGAAGGAGTTCCAGGTTCAGTTAGACATCGCAATGCAGTCTGGTAAGCCGAAAGAGATCGCTGAGAAAATGGTTGAAGGCCGGATGAAGAAATTCACTGGTGAAGTCTCTTTGACTGGTCAGCCATTTGTTATCGATCCCAACAAGACTGTTGGTCAGTTGCTGAAAGAACACAATGCCGATGTAGTTAACTTCATCCGCTTTGAAGTGGGCGAAGGGATCGAAAAAGTGGCTACCGACTTTGCTGCTGAAGTCGCAGCAATGAGCAAACAGTCGTAATCATTATTTACCCAGCCACCAACCGTTATAGGCGTTATTCTCTAGCGGGTTGATACAACCTGAAATTCAAGCTGGTAGATAGCGCCTTGTCTGTTTGGATGATGGGGATAGTGCGAGCTGATATCATCGATGTGGTAAACGGTTTATTCACCACCGATATAGCAGCTCCAGTTGCAATACCACTGCTGAGGACAAACACACCATGGCAACCAGTGCAAAACCGGTTTATCAGCGAATCCTGCTCAAACTGAGTGGTGAAGCCCTGCAGGGTGCAGAGGGCTTTGGTATCGATGCGAGCGTGTTGGATCGCATGGCTCAGGAAGTTAAAGAGTTAGTGGAACTGGGCATCCAGGTCGGCGTGGTTATTGGTGGTGGTAACCTTTTCCGTGGTGCCGGCCTTGCGCAAGCCGGTATGAATCGCGTTGTTGGCGATCATATGGGTATGCTCGCTACCGTTATGAACGGCTTGGCAATGCGTGACGCTCTGCATCGTGCTTATGTCAATGCTCGTCTGATGTCGGCCATTCCGTTAAACGGCGTATGTGACAATTACAACTGGGCCGAAGCGATCAGTTTACTGCGCAATAACCGTGTGGTGATCTTCTCTGCCGGTACCGGAAACCCATTCTTCACCACCGACTCTGCAGCCTGTCTGCGTGGCATCGAAATTGAAGCCGATGTGGTCTTGAAAGCCACTAAAGTCGATGGTGTATACTCCGCCGATCCGGTGAAAAATCCTGACGCCACGCTCTATCAACAGCTGACTTACCAGGATGTATTGGAACGTGAGCTAAAAGTGATGGATCTGGCTGCCTTCACCCTGGCTCGTGACCACAGCCTACCAATACGCGTGTTCAATATGAACAAACCAGGTGCGCTGCGTCGCGTAGTCATGGGCGAAAATGAAGGCACTTTGATCACAGATTAATCGCTGCAAGTAGGCGGCAATCGACTGGGCAGTACAATTTCTATCAGTTTTCACATAATCAATCACTTGGTTATCCGTTTGAAAACCGAAGGTATCTAGGTATTGCCTGCCAAGTAACCAGCTTCCAAGGATCCGCAACGTGATAAACGAAATCAAAAAAGATGCTGATACTCGTATGGAAAAGAGTGTTGAAGCATACAAAAACCAAATTAGTAAAATCCGCACTGGTCGTGCCTCACCCAGTATTCTGGACGGCATCATGGTGGAGTACTACGGCAGCGCTACCCCACTGCGCCAACTGGCTAACATTACGGTAGAGGATTCACGTACTTTGGCCATCAACCTGTTTGATCGTTCGCTCAGTGCTGCGGTAGAAAAGGCGATTATGAATTCAGATTTAGGCCTGAATCCTAATTCAGCAGGCAGCGTGATCCGTGTACCACTACCCCCGCTAACCGAGGAGCGTCGTAAAGATCTGATCAAAGTGGTGCGCGGTGAGACTGAACAGGGCCGGGTTGCAGTACGTAATGTGCGCCGTGATGCGAACGATAAACTCAAAGCGCTACTGAAAGAAAAAGAGATCAGCGAAGACGAAGAACGTCGCGCTCAGGATGAAATCCAAAAAATGACCGATGCTTACATCAAACTGATTGATGCTGCATTGAGCGATAAAGAAAAAGAGTTGATGGAGTTTTAATCCAGCACTCCCCTCTAGCGTCGCCTTGGCGGCGCTTTGTTTTTTTGTCTGCCAACCTATTCGGCTGCCATTTCCAGCACTTCACTGAGATATGCAGAGCAGCAGCAAATAGCAGACAAAAATAAGCAGATATAAAACAGCAAATTAAATCACTCTAATGAAGCAACTGACCATTCTAGGTTCCACCGGTTCTATCGGTACTAGCACGCTTGCAGTAGTACGGGAAAATCCTGAGCTTTTTAAGCTAAAAGCGCTAGTCTCTGGCGGCAATGCCCAATTGCTGGCACAACAATGCATCGAATTTCGTCCCGAATATGCAGCTATGGCCGATGAAAGCGCGGCTCATCAGCTACGTCATCTGTTGGCTGACGCTGGCGTGAAAACCGAAGTGCTTGCCGGACAAGAGGCGATCGCTCAGCTAGCCGCTTTAGAGGACGTTGATCAGGTCACCGCTGCGATTGTTGGTGCCGCAGGGTTGTTGCCGACGCTAGCAGCGATTAACGCTGGCAAACAAGTGTTATTAGCCAACAAAGAGTCGCTGGTTACCTGTGGCCGACTGTTTATGGAGGCGGTACAGCAGAGTGGAGCACAATTACTGCCGCTCGATAGCGAGCACAATGCCATCTTCCAGAGCCTGCCAGAAGCAATGCAGCACCAACTTGGCTACGGTTGCCTAGAAGCACATGGCGTTGCACAAATTCTGCTCACCGGTTCGGGCGGGCCGCTGCGTACCACGCCATTAACACAGCTAACTGATATCACACCTGATCAAGCCTGTGCGCATCCCAATTGGTCAATGGGCAGGAAAATCTCAGTAGACTCAGCCACGATGATGAACAAAGGGCTGGAATACATTGAGGCCCGTTGGTTGTTCAATGCCTCAGCTAAACAGGTAGAAGTCATTCTGCATCCACAATCAGTGATCCACTCGATGGTGCGTTATACCGACGGCAGTGTGCTGGCACAATTAGGCACCCCAGATATGCGCACTCCGATTGCACACGCGATGGCTTATCCACAACGTATCCCTTCAGGCGTCTCTGCGCTCGATTTTCGCCAACTGGGTGCACTCACCTTCGCTGAACCAGAACCTGAGCGTTACCCCTGCCTCTATCTTGCTATCGCTGCCTTCGATGCTGGACAGGCAGCCACCACTGCCCTCAACGCGGCAAATGAAGTCGCTGTTGCCGCTTTTTTGCAACAGCGTATCCGCTTCACTGACATTACCGCTATTAATCAACAGGTCGTATCAAGCGTCGCGCAACCTGAACCTGACTCAGTAGAGAGCGTGTTGGAGATCGACCGTCATGCTCGTGAAATAGCCGAGCACTGGGTGCGGCAACGCACTGTTTAGCAAGCCACTGCCGAAGCAGGTGACATATCACACAACCACTGAGTCGATTTACATCACCACGCAAGCAGCAGAGCACACGGATTTGCTGCCATTTGTTCCATCTGTCAGAAAGTGGTATAGTTTTTTATCTCAGTCACTTTTAAAGTATGCGCCTATCGTCAGTTAGGTGTAGCATATCGAACCATCAACACGATAGATGCCCCTGATAAACGTTGAGAAGCCCTATGGCTAACAGGCGCTGCCAAATAGCGCTATTCAGTACCTGCGCTCTCCGTGTTAGCAGACAGCACTGCCATCTTTCTACCAAGGAAATTAATTACAAGTTATGTCGTTCGCAGACCAACCAGCAGCAAGCCTGTCTGTTCGAAAACCACACCACGTTGCCATCATCATGGATGGCAACGGCCGTTGGGCAAAACAGCAGGGTAAACTGCGTATTTTCGGGCACAGGGCAGGGTTAAAGTCGGTACGTCGTGCAGTCCGTTTTGCCATTGATCAACAGCTGGATGCTCTGACACTGTACGCATTCAGCAGTGAAAACTGGAATCGACCACTCCAGGAAGTCTCTGCGTTGATGGAGCTATTTATACGCGCATTGGATAGCGAGGTAAAAAATCTCCATAAACACCATGTCAGGCTCAGAGTAATTGGGGATATCAGTCGTTTTAGCCTGCGATTACAAAAGCGTATCCATGCAGCGCAACAGTTGACCGAGCACAATCGTGGCCTGACGCTGAACATTGCAGCCAATTATGGCGGGCGCTGGGATATTTTACAGGCGGTACAGGCTCTGGCTGTCCAAGTGCAACAAGGTAACCTCGCTCCCGCACAGATCGACGAGCAGCACCTGGGGCAACATATCAGCATGAGTGATCTTCCTGCGGTTGACCTGGTGATCCGTACTGGGGGAGAACACCGCATAAGTAACTTTTTATTGTGGCAAATTGCCTATGCCGAGCTTTACTTTACTGAAGTACTTTGGCCTGATTTTGATGAACCGATATTTCAAGGGGCACTCAATGCATTTGCACAACGTGAACGCCGTTTCGGGGGCACCACTGCTACCGATGCCAACGCATCTTAGGGGGAAATCTTGTTAAAATCACGCATTATCACCGCGTTATTACTGATCCCTGTGGTCATTGCCGCGCTGTTCTTCCTCTCTCCGCTTGGCTTTACTCTTGTCACCCTCACCGTCTGTCTATTGGCTGCTTGGGAATGGGGGCCGTTAGCAGGTTTTACTGCACGGGCTGAACGTATCTGGGTTGCGATTATCTTTGGCGCACTGCTGGTATTAACACTGTTTGGCGTGCCACTTCATCATCCCTCCACCCACTATCTACAGATCGCTTTTTCGCTTTGGATCTCACTGTTCTGGTGGTCGGCTGCACTGGTACTGGTGCTACTTTATCCAACATCGGCCACGCTATGGCGTTACTCACATGTACTGCGCCTGATTTTTGGCCTATTGACTATCATGCCGTTCTTCTGGGGCATGTTGACGTTACGCCAGATCAATTACGATCAGAATCCCTTCACCGGTGCTTGGTGGCTGCTCTATGTGATGCTACTGGTCTGGGCTGCCGACTCGGGCGCCTACACCTTTGGTAAACTGTTCGGCAAACACAAGCTGGCTCCTAAAGTCTCACCAGCAAAAACCTGGGAAGGTCTGGTGGGTGGGATCATCACATCAGCTGCTATCTCTGCTGTTTTTGGTTATTTTGCCCCACTTCAGATCGCACCACTGACGCTGCTGATCTGTTCTGTTGTCGCCGTTCTAGCCTCCGCACTTGGCGATTTAACCGAGAGTATGTTCAAACGTGAAGCAGGGATCAAAGACAGTGGCAACCTGATCCCGGGGCACGGTGGCATCCTCGATCGAATCGATAGCTTGACTGCAGCTATCCCAGTGTTCGCCTGTTTGTTATTGTTAGTGTTTTAATCCATCAATGATGGTTAGGGAGTAAATAAATTATATGATCAACATGCTGTGGAACCTGGCTTCATTTCTTGTTGCGCTTGGAATATTAATCACTGTCCATGAGTTCGGTCACTTTTGGGTCGCCCGACGTTGTGGTGTGCATGTTGAACGTTTCTCTGTTGGTTTTGGTCGTGCATTATGGCGACGTACTGACCGCCACGGAACAGAATTTGTCATCGCCATGCTGCCTCTCGGCGGATATGTCAAAATGGTAGATGAACGCATCGATTCGGTTGCACCACATTTACGTCACCAGGCGTTCAACAATAAAGCGATCTGGCAACGTGCGGCGATTATTGCTGCTGGGCCGTTGGCTAATTTTCTGTTTGCTATTTTCGCCTACTGGATCGTATTTGTGCTTGGCGTACCGAGTTTTCGTCCGGTTATTGGTGAAATAACCCCCAACTCTATCGCGGCGCACGCAGAAATTTCTGCTGGTATGGAACTAAAATCGGTTGCCGGTATCGAAACGCCAGATTGGGAAGCTGTACGTTTGGCTCTTATTGGCAGACTGGGCGAAAAACAGACAGAAATAGAACTCACCCCGTTTGGTTCTAACGAAAAAGTGCGCAAAACGCTGGATCTACATCATTGGCATTTTGAACCAAGTAAGGAAGATCCTGTACGTGCGTTAGGCATTCAGCCACGTATACCGCAAATAGAACCTGTGCTCACACAGGTACAAGCTAACTCAGCAGCAGAAAATGCAGGTTTACAAATAGGGGATAGGATCGTTAAAGTTAATCACCAGTTGTTAGATCGCTGGGAAACTTTAGTCAAACTAATCCATAATAACCCTGGACAGCCATTAACATTAGAGATTGAAAGGAACACACGTCCCTTGTCTTTAACGTTAATACCAGATACAAAAATGGTTGGAAAAGGTCAGTCGGTAGGTTTTGCAGGTATAATGCCGAAAGTGCTGCCGCTGCCAAGTGAGTATCAAACTCTTCAGCAATATGGGCCTTTCTCTGCCCTGTATCAAGCCGGAGATAAGACTTGGCAACTGATGCACCTTACGGTGAATATGTTAGGTAAATTAATTACCGGTGATGTTACGCTCAATAACCTGAGCGGCCCGATCTCGATTGCACAAGGAGCTGGGGCATCTGCAGGTGGTGGGTTTACGTATTACTTGATGTTCCTTGCATTGATTAGCATCAATCTTGGCATCATCAACTTGTTGCCGTTGCCGGTATTAGATGGTGGGCATCTGCTCTTCTTGGCGATTGAAAAGCTAAAAGGGGGGCCAGTTTCTGAGCGTGTGCAAGAATATAGTTACCGTATCGGTTCAATATTGCTGATACTGTTGATGACACTTGCACTTTTCAATGATTTTTCTCGCTTGTAATAGCGAGGATCAGTTAGGAAGAACGCATTACAACGATGGCGATGAAAAAATTACTCATAGCGTCGCTGCTGTTCAGCAGCGCCACCGTATACGGTGCTGACGGATTCGTGGTGAAAGATATTCATTTCGAAGGTCTGCAACGCGTCGCCGTTGGTGCGGCGTTGCTCAGTATGCCAGTTCGTGTAGGCGATACTGTCTATGATGATGATATCAGTAATACCATTCGAACCCTGTTTGCTAGCGGCAACTTCGAGGATGTTCGCGTGCTGCGCGACGGCAATACACTGATTGTGCAGGTTAAAGAGCGTCCAACAATTGCCAGTATCAGTTTCTCCGGTAATAAGTCGGTAAAAGATGAGATGCTGAAACAGAACCTGGAAGCATCCGGTGTTCGTGTCGGTGAAGCACTCGATCCAACCACACTGTCAAGTATTGAACGCGGTGTTGAAGACTTCTACTACAGCGTTGGCAAATATAGCGCCTCAGTGAATGCCGTACTGACGCCACTGCCTCAAAACCGTGTTGACCTGAAACTGGTCTTCACTGAGGGGGTTTCTGCACGTATCCAACAAATTAATATTGTCGGTAATCACGCCTTCAGCAGTGATGAGTTGCTGTCACGTTTTCAGTTGCGTGACGATGCACCTTGGTGGAATGTGGCAGCCGATAATAAATACCAGAAGCAGAAGCTGGCTGGTGATCTGGAGACGTTGCGCAGTTTCTACCTGGATCGCGGTTATGCTCGCTTCACCATCGACTCAACACAGGTGAGCCTGACCCCAGACAAAAAAGGGATCTACATCACCATCAATATTACAGAAGGAGAGCAGTACACCCTCTCCGAGGTAGTGATCAATGGTAACTTGGCCGGCCACGCATCTGAAGTGGCCGAACTGACCAGGATAGAGCCTGGCCAGTTGTTCAGTGGTGCCAAAGTGACCAAGATGGAAAATGAGATCAAGAAGATGTTTGGTCGCCACGGTTACTCCTACGCGCGAGTGCAGACACAACCTGAAATCAGTAGCACCGACAATACCGTCAAGTTGCATATCAACATCGATTCTGGCAGCCGTTTTTACGTGCGTCGTATCCGCTTCGAGGGTAACACCACCACAAAAGATGCGGTGTTGCGCCGTGAAATGCGCCAAATGGAAGCCGCATGGTTGGGTAATGACCAAGTTGAGCAAGGCAAAGATCGCCTCAATCGTTTGGGCTTCTTTGAATCCGTCGAGGTAGAGACCCAACGGGTCGAAGGCAGTGCCGATCAAGTCGATATCGTCTACAAAGTGAAAGAGCGAAACACGGGAACCTTGAACTTTGGTGTCGGTTACGGTACCGAAAGTGGTGTTAGCTTCCAAGCGGGTGTGCAACAGGAAAACTGGTTAGGTACCGGTTACTCGGTGGGTATCAGTGCCAGTAAAAATGACTACCAGACTTATGCTGATCTCTCGATCACCAACCCCTATTTCACCGTTGACGGTGTCAGTCTGGGCGGTCGTCTGTTCTACAACGACTTCAATGCTAACAATGCGGATCTGTCCGATTACACCAACAGTAGCTATGGTGCAGATGCTACGCTTGGCTTCCCGATCAATGAGAATAGCTCGCTGCGTGCAGGGGTTGGCTATGTTCATAACTCACTATCCAACATGAAACCACAGCTCGCTATGTGGCGTTACTTGGAGTCAGTTGATCAGCGCCCTGGTATTCTCACCCGTGCCGATTATAAAGCCTCTGATTTCACGTTAAGTCTTGGCTGGTCGTTCAATAATTTGGATCGTGGTTTTTTCCCAACCAAAGGAAACCGCACCTCACTGAACTCAAAACTGGCACTCCCTGGCTCAGACAATTCGTACTACAAACTGACTATCGACAGCGCGCAATACGTACCGCTTAATGAAGATAAGACTTGGGTGGTACTGACTCGTACTCGTTTAGGCTATTCAGACGGTTTTGGCGGCAAAGAAGCACCATTCTATGAAAACTTCTATGCCGGTGGCCCGAGCAGTGTACGTGGCCTACAGTCGAATACTATTGGTCCGAAAGCCGTCTATTACCACTCAAATGTCTATAGTTGCCCGACAGATCCGCGTACTAATAAACCACAGACAGTATGCCGATCCAACGATGCTATCGGTGGCAACGCAATGGCAGTAGCCAGCCTAGAGCTGATCACCCCAACACCGTTCATCAACGAGAAATATGCCAGCTCAGTACGAACTTCGCTATTTGTTGATGCGGGTACGGTCTGGGATACCAATTGGCAGAACAGTGATGAGGCAAGAAAATACAATATTCCGGATTACAGTAAAATAGGTAATGTGCGTATTTCGGCGGGGATCGCGTTGCAGTGGATGTCACCTCTTGGCCCACTGGTGTTCTCCTATGCTGAACCGATCAAAACCTACAGTGGCGATAAATCTGAACAGTTCCAGTTCAACATTGGTCGAACCTGGTAACACAGTGGACTGTTTTCATTATGTCATGTAATGAGTCTGGGAAATTGTGTACTTCGTGTGTGTCAATTGACACCCTAGTTATAACTTGAGGAGTTTTACAGTGAAAAAATGGTTGTTTGCCGCAAGCGTCGGTTTAGCAATGGTTGCTTCGGTCAGTGCTCAAGCTGCCGATAAAATTGCAGTGGTTAATGTTGCTAGCATTTTCCAGCAAGTATCTACCCGTGAAGGTGTCGGCAAGCAGTTGGAAAATGAGTTCAAAAGCCGAGCTACCGAGTTGCAGAAAATGGAAAATAGCCTGCAAACCCGTATCGAAAAGCTACGGAATGAAGCGGCTAACATGAAACCGGCTGATCGCAACAAGCTGGAGAAAGATTTACTGGCAGAACGTCAACAGTTCGCACAAAAAGCTCAGGTCTTCGAACAGGATAACCGCCGTCGTCAGGCTGAAGAGCGTAACAAGATCCTTAACCGCATCAAGGATGCAACCAAAGCTGTTGCAACCAAAGGAAAATATGATGTGGTGATCGACGCCAATGCCGTCGCCTACGTAGGAACATCAAAAGATATTACGGCTGAAGTCCTGAAACAGGTTAAATAATCACATGGGCTCAATTCGACTGGCGGAGTTAGCACAACTGTTGGATGCTGAACTGCATGGCGATGGCAATGTCATTATCTGCGGTATTGCCTCTATGCACTCGGCACAAGCTGGGCAAATCACTTTTTTGTCAAATAGCAGCTATAAAGAGCAACTAGCTAACTGCCAGGCGAGTGCAGTGGTGTTAACGGCAGCAGATTTGCCATATTGTGGTGCGGCTGCTCTCGTGGTGAAAAATCCTTACCTCACCTACGCACGTATGGCACAACTGATGGATAGCACACCGATGCCCGCTCAAGGTATTGCCGCCAGTGCCGTGATCTCAGACCAGGCTACGTTAGGCAACAACGTCGCAGTCGGTGCTAATGCAGTGATTGAAGCAGGTGCAGAACTTGCTGATGGTGTCAGCATTGGAGCCGGTTGTTTTGTCGGTCAAGGTGCGCGTATTGGTGCTGGTACCCGTTTGTGGGCTAACGTCACGGTTTATCATCGGGTTCAAATTGGGCAACGCTGTCTGATCCAGTCTGGTAGCGTCATTGGTTCCGATGGCTTCGGCTATGCTAATGAAGCAGGGCGTTGGATTAAGATCCCGCAACTGGGCACAGTGATCATTGGTGATGACGTTGAGATTGGTGCCTGCACCACTATCGATCGCGGCGCGTTAGATAACACAGTTATTGGCAATGGTGTTATTATTGACAACCAGTGCCAGATTGCACACAACGTTACCATTGGCGAACACACTGCCATTGCTGGCGGCGTAGTGATGGCTGGTAGCCTAAAGCTAGGTCGACACTGCCAGATTGGCGGTGCCAGTGTCATCAATGGTCATATGGAGATCGCCGATCAAGTGGTTGTTACAGGTATGGGAATGGTTATGCGCCCAATTACCGAGCCTGGGATATACTCATCAGGTATTCCTCTACAACCCAACAAAGTTTGGCGTAAGACTGCTGCACTGGTGATGAATATTGATGAACTGAACAAACGCCTAAAAGCAGTTGAGCGAAAAATAGGCAAAGAGTGATTGTTCGATCATTGCAACTGTTTGCAATGACACTTGAGCTAACACTCGTTGTCTTGGTTGTGATGCCAAAAGCACGATTTATTATTGATTTGCGGCCTGCGGAATGATCGTTGTGATCAATGCAGGCCGCGTTGTTGATACCATCCGTTTTTCAGAGACAGGAAGAGTATTTTGACTACAGAAACTCATACTCTAGATATTGCAGAAATTTTGGAACATCTTCCTCATCGATACCCATTTTTGCTCGTTGATCGCGTACTCGATTTTGAAGAACATAAATATCTGCGTGCAGTAAAGAACGTCACGGTAAATGAACCCTTTTTCCAAGGTCATTTCCCTGGCAAACCCATCTTTCCGGGCGTATTGATCCTGGAAGCAATGGCACAGGCAACAGGTATCCTGGCATTTAAAAGTGTCGGAAAACTGCAACCTGGAGAACTATACTACTTTGCAGGCATTGACGAGGCTCGCTTTAAGCGTCCGGTAGAGCCTGGTGATCAGATGATTATGGAAGTCACTTTCGAAAAAACCCGTCGCGGCCTGACACGTTTTAAAGGCGTCGCTACCGTTGATGGCAAAATTGTCTGCGAAGCAACCATGATGTGTGCCCGCAGCCCGGAGGCATAATCTGTGATAGATAAAACCGCCTTTATCCACCCAAGTGCCATTGTGGAAGAAGGTGCTGTGATCGGTGCAGGAGCACACATTGGCCCCTTTTGTTGTGTCGGTCCACAAGTAGAAATCGGAGCAGGCACGGTGCTGAGATCACACGTTGTGGTCAATGGCATCACCAAAATCGGTGCTAACAACCAGATTTTCCAGTTTGCTTCAATTGGTGAGGTCAATCAGGATCTGAAGTATACCGGCGAGCCAACACGTGTGGTCATTGGTGATGGTAACTGCATCCGTGAAAGCGTCACCATCCACCGAGGTACTGTCCAAGGCACTGGGCTCACCCTAGTCGGCAGTGGCAACCTATTGATGGTTAATGTCCATATCGCGCACGACTGCGTAGTCGGCAATCACTGCATCTTGGCTAACAACGCGGCATTAGCAGGTCATGTTGAGGTAGACGATCATGTCATCATTGGCGGCATGACAGCAGTACATCAGTTCTGCGTCATCGGAGCACACACCATGATTGGTGGCTGTTCAGGTGTTGCACAGGATGTACCGCCGTTCATCATTGCACAAGGTAACCATGCAACGCCATTTGGCCTGAATCATGTTGGTCTAAAGCGCCGTGGCTTTGATAAAGATGATATTCAACTTATCCGCAACGCTTATAAAATCCTTTATCGCCAGGAAAACTCGCTGGAAGACGCCAGAGCAGAAATCGAACAACTCAGCCAACAGCACCCAGTGCTAAAACCGTTTATTACCTTCTTCTCACGTTCAACCCGTGGCATTATTCGCTAAGTTATGCAAGTGCGTCAGCTAACTATCGGCATCGTTGCAGGAGAGACCTCTGGAGATATTCTCGGCGCGCGCTTAATTCGCGCGCTGAAAGCGGCGCATCCGCAACTGCGCTTTGTCGGTGTTGCTGGACCATTAATGCAGGCTGAAGGTTGTGAAGCTTGGTACGAAATGGAAGAACTCGCCGTCATGGGGATAGTTGAGGTACTTGGCCGCTTGCCTCGCCTACTGAAAATCCGGCGTGATTTGACCCAACGTTTCAGTGCGCTCAAGCCGGATGTCTTTGTCGGCATTGATGCCCCAGACTTTAACCTCACCCTAGAAGGTCGACTAAAACAACGCGGTATCCCAACTATCCACTACGTCAGCCCCTCAGTTTGGGCCTGGCGACAGAGTCGCGTGCATAAAATTGCTAAAGCGACCAATTTGGTACTGGCCTTTTTGCCGTTTGAAAAAGCATTTTATGACCGCTTCAATGTGCCGTGCCGCTTTATTGGTCACACCATGGCCGACAGCATTCCATTGCAGCCAGACCAATCCTTAGCGCGCCAAGCATTAGGCATCGCGCCGAATGCGCGCTGCCTGGCTCTGTTACCTGGCAGCCGCAGTGCGGAAGTTGCAATGCTAAGCGCTGACTTTCTGGCAACCGCACAGAGACTAAAACAGTTCGATGCTGAGCTGGAAATTGTTGTGCCATTGGTTAATCGCCAACGCCGACAACAGTTTGAGCAAATCAAAGCGACCGTCGCGCCACAGCTAAAACTGCATCTGCTCGATGGGCAGGCACGAGAAGCAATGATTGCCAGCAATGCCGCACTGCTCGCCTCTGGCACCGCTGCGCTAGAGTGTATGCTGGCCAAATGCCCAATGGTGGTCGCCTACCGAATGCATCCGTTCACCTTCTTTCTTGCACAACGTCTAGTGAAAACCCGTTATGTTTCGCTGCCAAATCTACTTGCTGGACGTGAGATTGTGCCGGAATTACTGCAAGATGCTTGCCAGCCAGAGCGACTTGCCAACGCGCTACAGCCTCTGTTGCAGGACGCTGCCGCCAGCGCACAGTTGAAGCAGACTTTTCTTGAGCTGCACCACACCATTCGGCTCGGTGCCGATCAGCAAGCAGCACAAGCGGTACTGGAGTTAGCTCAATCGTGACCGAGAGCTTTAGCTACCCCAACGCAAAATGGATTGCAGGCGTCGATGAAGTTGGCCGAGGGCCACTGGTCGGCGCGGTAGTCACTGCGGCGGTGATCCTTGATCCCAAGCAGCCGATTATTGGCCTTGCTGACTCAAAAAAACTGAGTGAAAAGCGCCGCAATGCGCTCTACGATGAGATCACCGCCAAGGCGCTAGCTTGGAGTCTCGGTCGAGCAGAGGCTGCCGAGATCGACCAACTCAATATTCTGCAAGCCACGCTGCTCGCAATGCAGCGCGCAGTTGCCGCCCTATCACTACGCCCCGATTTGGTACTGATTGATGGCAACCGTTGCCCAGCATTACCGATGCCAGCGCAAGCAATTATCAAAGGCGATAGTCGAGTCGCCGAGATTAGCGCCGCCTCCATTTTGGCTAAAGTCACCCGAGATCGCGAAATGGCCGAACTGGATCGACAATTCCCTGACTACGGCTTTCGCCAGCACAAAGGCTATCCAACGGCCCTCCACCTGGAAAAATTAGCCAGTCTAGGGCCAACAGCACATCATCGACGCAGTTTTTCACCGGTCAAGCGCCTGCTTGCACAGTAGCTAACCCTCTACATGGCGGTATCTGAATATGGCTGATCCTCGTTTTATTCATCTCCATCTGCATAGTGACTACTCTATGATTGATGGCCTAGCCAAGATCGATGCCCTGGTAAAACATGCTGCTGCGCACGCGATGCCGGCCTTAGCAGTCACTGATTTCACCAACCTGTGTGGGCTGGTTAAATTTTACTCTGCCGCACACAATGCAGGGATCAAACCGATTGTCGGTGCAGACCTGCACGTCAGAACTGAACAACTGGGGGAAGAACTGGCACTATTGACCGTACTCGCGGCCAACAATCAAGGTTACCAAAACCTCACCCTGCTGATTTCAAAAGCCTATCAGCGTGGTTATGGTGCAAATGGCCCAATGATTGATCGGGAGTGGTTAATTGAGCACAAAGCAGGCCTGATCCTACTCTCTGGTGGGCGTTTGGGTGATGTCGGTAAATTTTTACTGCGTGGCAACCAGGCCATGGTTAATGAATGTCTCGATTTTTATCAACAGCACTTTCCAGACAACTACTACCTTGAACTCACACGCACAGGTCGTGCCGATGAAGAAAACTACCTACATGCTGCAGTAACACTTGCAAGCGAGTGCGGGCTACCGGTCGTCGCCAGCAACGATGTCCGTTTTCTCAGTAGCGACGATTTTGAAGCACATGAAATCCGTGTCGCAATCCATGACGGTTTTACCCTTGACGACCCGAAGCGCCCGCGCCACTACAGCGCACAGCAGTATCTGCGTAGTGAACAGGAGATGTGCCAGCTATTTGCAGATATACCGGAAGCACTACTCAACAGTGTAGAAATTGCCAAACGCTGCAATGTCACACTGCGGCTTGGCGAATATTTCCTGCCCAAGTTTCCAACCGGGGAGATGAGCACGGAAGATTTCCTGATCGCCAAGTCGAAACAGGGTTTAGAACAGCGGCTGGAATTTCTGTTTCCTGATCCCGAACAACGCCGTCAGCGCCGCCCTGAGTACGATCAACGGCTGGATATTGAACTACAAGTCATCAACCAAATGGGCTTTCCGGGCTACTTTCTGATCGTGATGGAGTTTATCCAGTGGTCAAAAGATAACAACATTCCGGTAGGGCCTGGGCGTGGTTCTGGTGCCGGCTCTCTGGTGGCTTATGCGCTTAAAATTACCGATCTCGATCCACTGGAGTTTGATCTGCTGTTTGAGCGTTTTCTCAATCCAGAACGTATCTCAATGCCGGATTTTGACATTGACTTCTGCATGGAGAAACGTGATTTGGTGATTGAACACGTCGCTCAAATGTATGGTCGTGAAGCGGTATCACAGATCATCACCTTTGGTACTATGGCTGCCAAAGCGGTGATCCGTGACGTCGGTCGGGTACTCGGTCACCCTTACGGTTTTGTGGATCGCATCTCAAAACTGGTGCCACCTGATCCTGGCATGACACTGGAAAAAGCGTTCGCTGCTGAACCACAACTCCCCGAAATCTATCAAGCGGATGAAGAAGTCAAAGCGCTGATCGACATGGCGCGCAAACTGGAAGGTGTTACCCGCAATGCCGGTAAACATGCTGGTGGTGTGGTGATTGCACCCACCAAAATTACTGACTTCGCACCACTTTACTGCGATGCAGAAGGCCTGCATCCAGTGACTCAGTTTGATAAAAACGATGTTGAATATGCTGGGCTGGTAAAATTCGACTTCCTGGGTCTGCGCACACTCACTATCATCGATTGGGCACTGGCAATGATCAACGCCAGGCGGGCCAAAAGTAACCTGCCACCGATAGATATCGCCACCATTCCGCTCAATGATAAAAAAAGTTTCGCTATGCTGCAAAAAGCGGAAACCACCGCCGTGTTTCAGCTTGAATCGCGCGGCATGAAAGATCTGATCAAACGCCTACAGCCAGACTGCTTCGAAGACATGATCGCACTGGTTGCGCTGTTTCGTCCTGGGCCGCTGCAATCGGGTATGGTGGACAACTTTATTGACCGCAAACACGGGCGGGAAGAGCTCTCCTATCCAGATATCCAGTGGCAGCACGAGTCACTAAAACCGGTCTTAGAACCTACTTACGGTATCATCCTCTACCAAGAACAGGTCATGCAGATCGCCCAAGTACTGGCCGGCTACACACTGGGTGGTGCTGACATGCTACGCCGGGCGATGGGGAAAAAAAATCCGGTAGAAATGGCGAAACAACGTGGAGGTTTTGAAGAGGGAGCCAAGTCGCGCGGTATTGATGGTGAACTGGCGGTCAAAATTTTCGATCTGGTGGAAAAATTTGCCGGTTATGGCTTTAACAAATCGCACTCTGCTGCCTATGCCCTGGTCTCATACCAAACACTGTGGCTAAAAGCACACTACCCAGCCGAATTTATGGCCGCCGTGATGACCGCCGATATGGATAACACCGATAAAGTGGTAGGGCTGGTTGACGAATGCTGGCGCATGGGGCTGAAAATTCTGCCGCCCGATATTAACAGTGGGCTCTACCATTTTCATGTTAATGACGACGGCGAAATCGTTTATGGTATTGGTGCCATCAAAGGTGTCGGTGAAGGGCCAATTGAAGCGATCATCGAAGCGCGCAACAGCGCCGAGCAGCGCTACTTTAAAGATCTGTTTGATCTCTGTGCCCGTTCTGATGTCAAAAAACTCAATCGTCGTGTCTTGGAAAAACTGATCATGTCGGGTGCTTTTGATCGGTTGGGGCCACATCGTGCTGCGCTGATGAGTGCGCTGAACGATGCGTTAAAAGCGGCGGATCAACATGCCAAAGCAGAAGCGATCGGCCAGGCTGATATGTTTGGCGTACTGGCTGAAGCACCGGAGCAGGTAGAACAATCTTATGCCAATGTACTCCCCTGGCCCGAACAAGTGGTGCTGGATGGCGAACGTGAAACACTCGGCCTCTACCTCACTGGGCACCCAATCACTCAATATCTGAAAGAAGTGGAACGCTACACTGGTGGTCTACGCTTAAAGGATATGCAGCCGACAGATCGCGGCAAAGTCACTACCGCAGTTGGCTTGGTGATCTCATCCAAAGTGATGGTCACCAAACGTGGTAACCGGATTGGTATCTGCAGCCTGGATGACCGTTCTGGACGGCTGGATATCATGCTTTTTACTGATGCACTGGAAAAATATCAGCACTTGCTGGAAAAAGACCGTATTCTTATCGCCACTGGACAAGTCAGCTTTGACGATTTCAATGGCGGGCTTAAAATGAACGTCCGTGAGCTGATGGATATCAGCGAGGCACGGGAAAAATATGCCCGTGGGCTTGCTATCTCGCTAACGGACAGGCAAATTGATGAACAGCTTTTAAACCGTCTGCGCCAGTGCCTAGAACCGCATCGCGCGGGGACAATTCCAGTGCATCTTTACTATCAGCGCGAAGATGCACAGGCCAAATTGCGTTTTGGTGCAAGTTGGCGTGTCACGCCAACCGACCGCTTACTGATCGACTTGCGCACCTTAATCGGTAATGAGCAGGTAGAACTAGAATTTGACTAAAACAGGAATCCTATGAGCCTGAATTTTCTTGACTTTGAACAGCCGATTGCGGAACTGGAAGCGAAAATTGACTCGCTGACTGCCGTCAGTCGTCAAGACGAAAAACTGGATATTAATCTTGATGAGGAAGTACAGCGCCTGCGTCAAAAGAGCGTTGAACTGACTAAGAAGATTTTTTCTGATCTCGGAGCCTGGCAAATTGCCCAACTAGCACGCCATCCTCGCCGCCCCTACACCCTTGATTATATTGAGCATGTCTTCACCGACTTTGAAGAGTTGGCGGGTGATCGCGCCTACGCCGACGACAAAGCGATCGTTGGCGGTATTGCACGCCTCGATGGTCGGCCGGTGATGATCATTGGTCACCAGAAAGGACGTGAAACTAAAGAGAAAATCCGTCGTAACTTCGGTATGCCGGCGCCAGAAGGTTACCGCAAGGCGCTACGCTTAATGGAAATGGCCGCTCGCTTCAATATGCCACTGATCACCTTCATCGATACCCCTGGCGCCTATCCGGGTGTCGGCGCAGAAGAGCGCGGGCAATCAGAAGCAATCGCGCGCAATCTACGTGAAATGTCACGTCTCAATATCCCAGTGATCTGTACTGTAATTGGTGAAGGTGGCTCAGGTGGTGCGTTAGCAATTGGCGTTGGTGACAAAGTTAACATGCTGCAATACAGCACCTACTCAGTGATCTCACCGGAAGGTTGTGCCTCGATCCTATGGAAAAGTGCCGACAAAGCCCCGATCGCGGCTGAGGCAATGGGCATTACGGCGGCACGGCTGAAAGAGTTGCAACTGATCGACTCGGTGATCCCCGAACCACTCGGCTCAGCTCACCGCGATGTAATCACGATGGCGGCCTCACTGAAAGCGCAACTGCTCGCCGACTTGGCTGAACTGGATACCCTGAGCCGCGAAGAGCTACTGGCACGTCGTTACCAGCGCTTGATGAGCTATGGTTATTGCTAAGCTATCGGCGAATTTTTGATTTAACCCTATGCTGACTGTTCGGCGATTGCTGCATGGGTAAACAGTGACAGTCACAGCGCAGGGGGGATTGTCCCCCTGTGCTGTTTAGAGTAGTCATCCCTGCTGGCGTGATTGTCACAGTTCGGTTGATCTCAATAAGCGCACGGAAACCGCAGCAGACAATACGCAGCAGCACACAATACGCAATGGCGCGGCGTAACTCCACCTGCTGCTTGTGATTTGTGCAAATGCACATTAGGCGAGAAAAATTGTTTGACTTATAGGTCGAGCAAAGTATTATGTGCGCCACGCAGTGCTGATGAGCTTACAGTCACTCAGTCAACTCAAGCTTAGTTAGAGTTGGTTGCAGCCACTAAAAGCTACGCAGTAACAGCGTAATTAGGTGAGGTGGCCGAGAGGCTGAAGGCGCTCCCCTGCTAAGGGAGTATGCGGTCAAAAGCTGCATCCGGGGTTCGAATCCCCGCCTCACCGCCATTTGCATCCATAGCTCAGCTGGATAGAGTACTCGGCTACGAACCGAGCGGTCGGAGGTTCGAATCCTTCTGGATGCGCCATATTACAATTCGTTGTCTGTTAGTTTGATTGCTGATGACGGATTAATAGCAGTACATCGTTAGCTGTAAATGTTGCATTAGGCCTGTCACAGTGCCTAACACAGTCAGATGTCAGTAAGTAGAAAAAACATGCATCCATAGCTCAGCTGGATAGAGTACTCGGCTACGAACCGAGCGGTCGGAGGTTCGAATCCTTCTGGATGCGCCAATACAGAAAAGCTCGCCTAGGCGAGCTTTTCTCTTTCTTGCCTGCCGTAACATCATCACACAGCACTTTCTGTCACGCAGCGTCAGCGACAACCTGGCTAGTTTGCGTTAGAGTGGCTGTTTTATTTACGAGTTATACAAAGATGAAATACGATAGCTATCAAGGTTTGATTTTCGACATGGACGGCACGCTACTGGAGACAGAAGCAACACATCGCGATGCGTGGTGTGAAATACTGACCTCTTACGGAATGACTTTTGACGCCCAACTAATGACGCGCTTAAATGGCGCACCTACCTGGCGTATCGCGCAAGAAATCATCAATGCCCATCAAGCCGATCTCGATCCCCATCGCCTAGCAGCAGAAAAAAAACGTCTAGTGGAAGGAATGCTACTGGATCGTGTGCGCCCATTGCCATTGGTTGATGTCGTGAAATCTTATTATCAGCGTCGTCCAATGGCAGTAGGTACCGGCAGTGAGCGAAGCATCGCGCATATGCTGCTCAGCCATTTAGGCTTACTGCACTATTTTGATGCTATTGTTGCTGCTGACGATGTACAACAACACAAACCAGCACCGGAAACCTTCCTGCGCTGCGCACAACTGATTGCTGTTGCTCCCGAACATTGTGTGGTGTTTGAAGATGCCGATTTTGGTATTCAAGCAGCTCTGCAAGCCAATATGGCCGTCGTCGATGTACGCACACTGTGAATAGCGGCTAAAAATAGCTACTATCTGAAACTATGTGCTGTTAAAAAGAGTCGTCATTAAAAGTGCATGACAGTCAAAAGTGAATAGCATTCAAGCTATCGCTGCGCTATTTAGCAGCAGCTTTCTTAGCGCAACACTGTTGCCGGGAAGTTCAGAAATTCTGTTAGCGATACTGTTGATCAACGGTAGTGCGACACCGGCCACGCTGGTATTGACGGCAACACTGGGCAATACACTGGGTGGCTTGACCAATGTGGTTATTGGACGCCTACTACCCACGTTAAAACCACAACCTGGGTTAACTACCGCCTTAAACTGGTCAAAGCGTTTTGGTCCACTGGTATTACTGCTTAGTTGGTTACCCGTAGTGGGCGATTTATTATGTGTGCTGGCAGGCTGGCTACGTATGCCGCTGGCGCTGGTAGGGCTTTTCCTGTTGGTTGGAAAAGCATTACGTTACATCGTACTAACACTGATCACCTTGCAAGGCATCAGTAGTTAGCGCTAACCAAAAAGTACAAGAGACAACCTGTCACACTCAGCCTTTGAGTGGTGATCTGCCCTGCTCTCTTTGATTACTGGCAACACGGCGGCTATCCTGTTGGACTCAGCGCTGGTTTGTTAATTCATGATGTTTTTTCCTGCGGAGGTCAATTTGATCCCGAATGTCTCACAAGCACTCGCTTGGTTGGAAGCCAATCCCGATGTAGTAAAAGGGATTAGGCGTGGTATTGAACGTGAAACGCTACGTGTGACCCCAGAAGGTAAGCTGGCTACTACCGGACACCCTAAGATTCTGGGTTCTGCACTCACACACCCGTGGATCACCACCGACTTTGCCGAGGCACTGCTTGAATTTATTACACCAGTGGATGATGACGTAGATCATCTGCTGACATTTTTACTTGATATCCATCGCCATGTATCACGCAATATTGGTGAGGAACGCATGTGGCCACTCAGTATGCCCTGCTTCATCCAGGCAGAACAGCAGATTGAACTGGCGCAGTTTGGCAACTCAAACATTGGTCGCATGAAAACACTGTATCGTGAAGGGCTAAAAAACCGCTATGGCGCCCTGATGCAAACCATTTCAGGTGTCCACTACAATTTCTCATTGCCGCTGGCCTTCTGGCAGGCAAGAGAAGGGATCACTGATGCTGACAGTGGCAAAGAAAAAATTTCGGCGGGTTATTTCCGCCTGATCCGTAATTACTACCGTTTCGGCTGGGTGATCCCTTACCTGTTTGGCGCTTCGCCATCGGTCTGTTCTTCATTCCTCAAGGGGCGTGAAACCGTACTGCCATTTGAACAGACTGCACAGGGTATGTACTATTTACCCTACGCCACCTCACTGCGGTTAAGTGATCTCGGTTATACCAACAAGTCACAGAGCAACCTCGGCATCACCTTTAATGATCTGCATGGTTACGTGCAAGGGTTAAAACGTGCAATAGCCACGCCGTCAGAAGAGTATGCCAACATCGGTGTAAAACAGGGTGATCACTACCTGCAACTCAACACCAATGTGTTGCAGATCGAGAATGAATTCTATGCCCCAATCCGCCCGAAACGCGTGACAGAGCAAGGTGAAAGCCCCTCCGACGCGCTACTGCGGGGTGGTGTTGAATACATTGAAGTGCGCTCGTTAGATATCAACCCATTCTCACCGGTTGGCGTTGATGCGACACAGGTACGCTTCCTCGATCTGTTTTTAATCTGGTGTACTCTGGCGGATGCGCCAGAGATGAGCAGTGCCGAATTGCTTTGTGCACGCAAAAACTGGAACCGTGTCATTCTAGAGGGACGTAAACCGGGGCAGACAATCGGTCTAGGTTGCGATGATCTGCGTGAACCGTTAGATAAAGTTGGTCACGCGCTGTTTGACGATCTAAAACGGGTAGCAGAAGTACTCGACAGCAGTGCCGGCAATACCCAATATCAGCAGGTATGCCAACAACTGGTGGCTGCATTTGACGATCCTGAACTGACATTCTCAGCCCGTTTGCTTAACGCCATGAAGAACGATGGATTGGGCTGCGTAGGGCTAGCACTGGCTGAGCAGTATCGGGCGATGTTGATTAACCACCCGCTGGAAATCCTGTCAACTGCGCAGTTTGAACAACAGCAGCAAGCCTCTTGGCAACGCCAACGCGATATTGAGGCCAATGATACCTTAAGTTTTGAGCAGTTTTTAGCACAACGTCGCCAGTAGCAAACTACGGCATTGCCGAAAAATCTCAACCGAGAACGGCACTGCCGAACTGCGCGATCGTTAGCAGCGACGGTGATTGAAGATTGGCAATTAAAGCAGAGTGCCGCCACTCGTCAAGTCGTCAACACGCTGCATTCCATGCAATAATAGAATCGACTGTCGATTAAAAAACAGTCTCCCCTTACCCTTAATGGTCAAACAGGCTAGCGATAAAATGGGGTAAGCATAATTTGGATATTAGCCATCAAAGAGGAAATGGTATGCCACTGTTGGATAGTTTTACCGTAGACCATACCCGTATGGCAGCCCCTGCTGTCCGTGTAGCCAAAACCATGCACACCCCTAAGGGTGACACCATCACGGTATTCGACCTACGTTTTTGTCGCCCTAATCTTGAACTATTGTCTGAACGCGGCATTCACACATTAGAGCACCTGTTTGCTGGCTTTATGCGTGATCATCTAAATGGCAATGGTGTTGAAATAATAGATATTTCCCCTATGGGATGCCGTACCGGTTTTTACATGAGCCTGATTGGTGCGCCGGCAGAGCAACGCGTCGCTGATGCTTGGCTAGCAGCCATGCAGGATGTATTAACGGTAAAAGATCAGCGTCAAATTCCAGAACTGAACCAATTCCAGTGTGGCACTTACCACATGCACTCACTGGAAGAAGCGCAGGAAATTGCCAACACGGTTTTGGCGCGTGGTGTGGTAATAAACCAGAATCAAGCGCTGGCACTCTCTGCCGAGCAACTACAAGCAGCAGAGCAGCAATAAGCACGATAGAATTAATCAGCAAAGGCTCCTTGGGGAGCCATGTTTCATCACCCAGTGCGTAATAGAGCATCTGGGTTTTCGCGCTCAGTATTTAACGGCAGCAGTAGCAGTTAAAGCGCCTGCTGACTGCCAACAGCAATGTTGTTAAATTTAACATGAAGATACTATTAAGCAATGATGATGGTGTCAGTGCCCCAGGCATTCAGGTATTGGCACAGGCACTACGCCAATTTGCCTCCGTACAGGTAGTGGCACCTGATCGTGACCGTAGCGGATCGTCAAATGCAATGACGCTCGAATCACCACTGCGTGCGCAAACACTCCCTAATGGCGACATCGTTGTGCCACGCGGAACACCGACTGATTGTGTCTACCTTGGCGTCAATATGCTGATGCAGCCCGGCCCCGATATCGTGGTATCAGGCATCAATGCAGGGGCAAATCTGGGCGATGATGTGATCTATTCGGGTACTGTTGCCGCAGCAATGGAAGGGCGTCACCTCGGCCTACCGGCGCTTGCCGTATCACTACATGGCACTGAGCATTATCAGACCGCCGCCACCATCACCAGCCACCTACTGCGCACACTGCTGGTTGAACCGTTACGTATCGATAAAATTCTCAATATCAACGTGCCGGATCTACCACTGAACCAGATTAAAGGGATACGTGTAACACGCTGTGGTAGCCGTCATCCTGCTGATCAAGTGATCCGCCAACAAGATCCTCGCGGTCGCACGCTATACTGGATCGGACCGCTGGGAGAAAAGTCGGATGCAGGCCCTGACACCGACTTCGCCGCTATTGAGCAAGGTTACGTCTCGATCACGCCGCTACAGGTAGACATGACAGCCTATCGCGCACGTGATGAACTTAATGCATGGCTAACCCGCACCGAGGTTAGCAGCAGATGGTAAACAAACGGGTACAAACCTTACTGGCTCAACTACGCCAGCAGGGGATTAAGGATCAACGGCTGTTAAAAGCGATTGCAAGCGTACCGCGTGAACGCTTCGTCGATGAGGCATTAGCACACAAAGCCTATGAAAATACTGCCCTACCGATTGGTTTAGGGCAGACCATCTCACAGCCTTATGTTGTGGCAAAAATGACCGAACTATTGCAGTTACAACCCGACTCACGTGTGTTAGAGATTGGTACTGGCTCAGGCTACCAGACAGCGATCTTGGCTCATCTGGTACACCATGTTTGCTCAGTCGAGAGAATCAAGGCGTTACAGTGGCAAGCCAAGCGTCGACTTAAGCTGCTTGATCTACATAACATTTCAACCCGTCATGGCGATGGCTGGCTCGGTTGGCCGTCACGAGGGCCGTTTGATGCCATCATCGTTACTGCGGCACCACCATCCATTCCACCGGCGCTACTACAGCAATTAGATGACAACGGCATTCTAGTCGCGCCCGTGGGCGAAGAAGCACAACAACTACAGCGTATTCAGCGCCGAGACAACGATTTTATCGTTGATACCATTGAAGCGGTCAGATTTGTACCGTTAGTAAAAGGCGATTTAGCCTAAAACCAGTGAGAACAAGAGGCACAACGATGCCAAGAACATTATTTATACCAATAACTGTCATGGGGGAAATATGCGCACGGTAAGCCCAATGATTATTTTACGCCGAGCTACACTATATACGGTGTTGATCCTCTCTCTGGTTGGCTGTTCACAACCGGAGCCCACTCCAGCACCGATCAGCAGCGTTGGTCAGCATTTGACAAAGGAACAGCAGGATCGCATCGTCTATAATCGTAGTTATGATGCCATTCCGAAGGGAAGCTACAACGGCGAAAGCTATCGGGTGCAACATGGTGACACACTGTTTTATATCGCCTGGATCAGCGGTAACGACTTCCGCGAACTGGCGCAGCGCAATAATATCTCGCCACCCTATCAGCTACAGGTAGGACAAACAATTAAGTTGTCTAATGATTACACTGCAGGCAGCCAGGCGAAACAGGGCAGTGTAATCACCGCTAGCGACGGCCTACCTCGGCCACCATCCGCTAGCCAGATGCAAGGTTCAACGGTTGATAATCGATCAGCTAACACGTATCATGATGGCGCTCGAGGCAAGCCACTCCAAGCTTCAACTCCTGTTGTAGCAGGTTCAGCTGCGGCCCCCATTACCGCGCCGAAGGCGGTGCCATCAGTCAGTAAAACTGCCAATAGTCAACCAGCGGCAAGCAACAATGCGCCGGTAAAAGGCTGGAAATGGCCAACTAATGGCAAAGTAATCGATAATTTTTCCTTATCTGAAGGAGGGAATAAGGGTATCGATATTGCAGGTTCCCGTGGACAGGCTATTTTTGCGACCGCTGATGGTCGGGTCGTCTACGCCGGCAATGCTTTACGGGGTTACGGTAACTTAATAATTATCAAACACAATGATGATTACCTAAGCGCCTACGCCCACAATGAGACCATGCTGGTTCGGGAACAACAGGATGTGAAAGCAGGACAGAAAATAGCAACAATGGGAAACACCGGAACCAGTTCAACA
Organism: Serratia microhaemolytica; assembly: GCF_004011885.1. GTDB lineage: Bacteria > Pseudomonadota > Gammaproteobacteria > Enterobacterales > Enterobacteriaceae > Serratia_G > Serratia_G microhaemolytica. The sequence continues at coordinate 45,096 of NZ_SBEF01000025.1, forward strand.
CGCTTGCACTTTGAAATTCGTTACAAGGGAAAATCCGTAAATCCGCTGCGTTACCTTCCGCAGCGATAGATTGGGTGGAATGCGTTGTATTCTGCTCGCGATATCACGGGTAGGAGCCGTTTTATGAGCCAAAATGCGCTGAGAGTTAACGAGTTACATGATGATGCAGATTTCGCTGAAAACGTTACGGAGGCCGAGTCATTCGACGAGCATGTGCTGATCACAGAAGAGGATAGTGAGAATGATTTGGCAGAAGAAGATCTCTTGCCTCAAGGTGTTAGTCAACGCGTATTGGATGCAACACAACTCTATCTAGGCGAAATCGGTTACTCCCCTCTGCTCACCGCAGAGGAAGAGGTCTATTTTGCCCGGCGAGCACTGCGTGGCGATTTGCCATCTCGCCGCCGAATGATAGAGAGTAACCTGAGGTTAGTGGTAAAAATTGCCCGACGTTATGGTAACAGAGGTCTGGCGCTATTGGATCTTATTGAGGAGGGTAATCTTGGCTTAATTCGCGCCGTGGAAAAGTTTGATCCCGAGCGCGGTTTCCGTTTTTCCACTTATGCAACTTGGTGGATACGTCAAACGATTGAACGGGCGATCATGAATCAAACCCGCACAATCCGCTTACCAATTCATATTGTTAAAGAACTGAATGTGTATTTACGCACAGCACGCGAACTCTCTCATAAGCTGGATCATGAACCCAGTGCAGAAGAGATTGCGGAACAACTGGACAAACCGGTTGATGACGTAAGTCGTATGCTACGCCTGAATGAACGTATCTCTTCGGTCGATACTCCATTAAGCGGTGACTCCGAGAAAGCGCTGTTGGATATTTTGGCTGACGAGAAAGACAATGGTCCCGAAGACACTACGCAACACGATGATATGAAACATAGCATCGTCAAATGGTTGTTCGAATTAAATGTCAAACAGCGCGAAGTGTTAGCTCGTCGTTTTGGTCTATTGGGTTACGAAGCAGCAACATTGGAGGATGTCGGCCGTGAAATCGGTCTGACGCGTGAACGCGTGCGTCAGATCCAGGTTGAAGGGTTACGCCGCCTGCGTGAAATTATGCAGATGCAAGGGCTAAATCTCGAAGCTCTATTCCGCCAATAGTGTACTTTGCAACACAAAACCGGTGAGTAACCTGCTCACCGGTTTTTTTCATCCGCGCCTGCTGAACAACCTAATACCGCTCAACACACGGCATAACAGCACAAAAAACTCATTGATATACCGGTAATACATTTAGCTTAGCCAAAATATGTGCTGCCGCATTAACCAAGCCAAATAACACCACCACCACAATCAGTGGCGTTCCACCCCAAACCCGATAGTGTGGGCTACCAAAACGCTTACGTGAAGCATGAGCCAGCAATGCCGGAACAATCACCGCCCAAACGGTAGCGGCCAAACCCGCAAAACCGATAGCATGAATAAAACCATTCGGGTAGAGCAGACCGCCAATCATCGGTGGCAGGAAGGTGATCAACGCTGTTTTGAAACGACCAACAGGGCTATCATCGATGTTCAAGAGATCCGCAAGATAATCGAACAACCCCAGTGTGACACCCAAAAATGAACTGGCAACTGCAAAATTGGAGAAAATGGTCAACATCAAGTCAAGTGATGCACTGTTCAGAACCGAGCCTAATGCTGCAACCAGCACATCAATATTACCGCCCTGTTCTGCGATAGGGATAAAATCTGGACGTGCAATATTGCCCATTGTGCTCACTAACCAGATGATATAAAGCACCAATGCCATCAAGGTACCCAACAGCAAACAGCTACGGATCCGCTTAGGATCTTTACCATAGTACTTCATCAAACTAGGCACATTGCCGTGATAACCAAACGACGTTAGACAAAACGGCAATGCCATCAGTAAGTAGGGCAGATAGCTCGGATTGCTCTCATTAAGATTGAAGAGTTTTACCGGCTCCACATGACCCAACAAACCACCAAACGTCATAAAAAAAGTGAGAACCTTAGCACCGAGCACAATGGTGGTCATCCGGCTGACAGCTTTGGTGCTCAACCAGACAATAAACGCCACCATCAAGGCAAACAGCGTACCACCAAGACCTGGCGAGAAATCGACGCCCATTTTGCCCAAAGTGTGGTGGATCACCGCTCCGCTACCAGAAATATAGGCGTAAGTTAGGATATAAAGCACAAAGGCAACCGTAATACCGTTCAGTATATTCCAACCGTTACCGAGCAAATCTTTGGTAATCGTGGAAAAACTGGCACCAATACGGTAATTGAGATTAGCCTCCAGCAACATCAGGCCAGAATGCAGCATACAGAACCAGGTGAAAATCAGTGCTGCAAGTGCCCAGTAAAACCAGACACCCGCCATCACCACGGGCAGGGAAAACATACCAGCACCAAAAATAGTGCCACCAATAATCATCGCACCACCGAGCAGAGAGGGGTTTTTTGCCGGGTGTTGAGAATGTGGATCAGCCATCAGTGAAATCTCCTCGCTTAGCTGGCCTTCAGAATAGTGAATTTTTTACTTACTGTGCAGAGAGTACGCTTGCATCAAGGTACTGGCAGCCATCAATTCACTGCAATTAACCGCCATTGTCTCTCCATGACTACACAGATTGTTCTGTCATCGTCCGCAGAGTCACTGAGCAAACCGTTCTCATCTGAGGTTGATTGCTCCACCGTCAACATCGGCGGACAGTGAGCGAGAATATCACCAAACTAGTACATTACCAGCATTATTTATCCGCGCCTTGATCTGCTTGATGGCATAGCTCAACCGATGTCGATAAAATCACCAATCACCACTCAAGCTGGGTAAAAAACGCCACGCCACCGGTGCGTCAAATTGGCGGAATAGCGTCTGCTATCCCAAGAAAAAAATTGATATTACAGCTGTATATTGAATCCTATAGCTTAAGTTGATAACATCCGGAAACAACTTAACGTGTGTTATATTTTTTCAATAATGAACAAGGAAAGCATGTATGCAGTGGACTCCATCAGCACTCGCCAGCGCACTACGCAACAGTGCCGATTTAAACATCAGTATTGAGAATAACGAATCATCATTTGTCATTACCATGCACGATCATGGTGACCTAAAAATTAATGTACTACTCACCTCGCGCCAAATTATCCTCGAAACATTTATTTGCCCACTGGACAGCATTCAGGATCAGGCAACATTTAACCTGTTTCTACTGCGCAACCAAAAACTACTACCACTCTCCTCTGTCGGGATCTGTCGCCTACAACAGCAAGAGTATTACATCGCGTTTGGTGCGCTGTCTCTCGGCTCCAGCTTGGAAGATATCGTGCTGGAACTGACAACCCTGGTAGAGAACGCGTTGGATATTGCCGAAATCACGCAAGAATATATGCAAGCACAATAAGGAGCGATTCTGATGGGAATTTTAAAAAATCTATTTACGCTGAGCAAATCATGGGTCGCCCAGATCGATGAAACAATCGAAGAAACACGCGGGGTACAATTGCTAGAGCAACACATTCGCGACGCCAAAAACGAACTCAACAATGCGGCAAAATCACGCGTTGATCTGTTAGCCCGAGTGCAACTGAGCCGTAATAAATTGAAAGATCTTAATGAACGCAAATCCAGCCTTGAAGCACGCGCACTGGAAGCAATCAGTAAAAATGTTGATGCGGCCTTGCTCAATGAAGTCGCAGAAGGCATTGCCCGGCTGGAAAATAATATTGCTGCCGAAGAAGCAGTGCTTGCCAACCTAGAAACATCACGCGATGCCATTGAAAAAGCAGTGACCTCAACCACGCAACGTATTGAGCAGTTTGAACAACAACTTGAAGTAGTAAAAGCCACCGAAGCAATGCAGCGCGCACAACAAGCCGTCACCGTTTCAACCGTAGGCGCAGCGTCTAATGTGTCAACTGCTGCAGAATCGCTCAAACGTATTCAGCAACGCCAGGTCGAGCGTCAGGCAAGGTTGAATGCCGCGATTGAACTGGAAAAAACAGAAGTCTCTGGATTGGATGACAAACTGGCACAAGCGGGTATTGGTGGACCGAACAAAAGCTCAGCACAAGACGTGTTAGCCAGGTTACAGCGTCAACAAAGTAAATAGCGATGTTATTTATCTGGGTAGTCAAAGCCTGTCAGCGTCACCTGACACGGCTAACTTGGCCTGCTTTAGCCAGCCTGTTTGTTGGGCAATATCTGTTCTGCTACCTCGTGCTCAGTGCAGCAGGTGAAAGCCAGTTAGTCGGTCGCATCAGCGACTTTGTTTACTACTGTTCGGTGATTGGCTCGACGGTCGGATTTGGTGATCTCAGCCCACAAACTGCCATAGGGCGGTTATTTACCGCCTTTTGGCAAATCCCAGTCAGTGTTGGCCTATTTGGTGCCCTGATGGGAAAAGTGATTGCCCTAGTACAGGGAATGTTAGCTAAAGGTATGACAGGTATGGGAAATTATAGCCATTTACACAACCACATGCTGGTGTTCGGTTGGCGTGGACTACAAACAGAAAAAATGATCTCACTGCTACTGTACGACACTCAGCGCGCATTTGAACGGGTGTTATTGTGTGAATGGCAGGAGATGCAACACCCGCTACCCGGCAACAACTGGGTTGATTTTCTACGCATCAGTAATGTTAACGATCCGGCTGAACATCGCCGTATGGCATTATCCAGTTGCCAGAGCATCATTATTTTCGCCCGTACTGACGAGCAAACATTTACTGCCGCACTTTCGTTAGCCAAACACACTCCGGCCAACTGCCATATTGTCGCCTATCTGGAAGATGAGCGTTATGCCAGCCTACTGGAAGTACACTGCCCACATATCGAAGTTGTGCGCAACCTCTCGGCAGAGCAATTATCACGCTCAATTCAAGATCCTGGTTCTTCGCAATCCGTCGCCTCAATCATCAACCCAACGCTGGGTGATACCGGTTATGCCTTACAACTGCCGCAGAATATCAGCAGTTTGCAGTATGGCGCGCTGATGCGCTACATGAAGCTATACCACGACGCTACGGTGGTAGGCATTAGTCACCATAAAAATGGTCGAGGTATGGAATTGAACCCAGTGATCAACACCGAAGTGCATGGTGGCATGTGGCTGCATCTGATCGGCAATAGCCGCATTCTGCCTGAAGAAATCGCTTGGCATGAAATAAAGGTAGCGCTATGAAACAGATTTTCGGATTTTTGCGCCAGATAGTTGGTGAAATTTCTGACCGCTCGAAAACATCCTCCAGCGCGATAAACTCAACCAACCCACGTGGACCACTAGGCCTACATTTGAGTGCAGGATTCACACTGGATACGTTGGAGTTTCGTCTACTCAACGAACAGTTATTACTGAAGTTACCAGGTGAACAATTCATTATTGCCGCAGTTGGTGAAATCGATCTTGGCAACGGTAGCCGCATTTTTCGTTATTACACTACTGGCGATGAATTCCTGCAGATTAATACCACCGGTGGCTCAGAGATCAATGATATTGAAGATATCAAACTGTTCATCTATCAAGATAGCTCAGCGATTAGCCAGGAAAAAAACTGGCTTGCCACCATCGCCCCATCATCGATCGGCACAGAGACACTCCGCTGGCAACAACAGCGTTGGCAACGCATGTTTAATCGTGACGAAGCAGGTTCGATTGAACCGATCTACATGCTAGAAACAGTGATCAATCAGGATAATGAACAATGGGAAGTTCACAATTTCACCATGGGTTATCAACGTCGGATTGTTGATGAAACCTACGAATATCTTTTATTAAATGGAGAAGAGACATTCAATCAACGCGACGAACCGGAATGGCTCTTTTCACGCGCACTGGGGGTTGATATCCCATTAGGTTCAATCAACGTCATCGCTTAACCTTAGAGAAAAAAGACAATGCATATCTTTAATTCATTACTTGCTTTTGGCGCCTATTTCTTTATCGGTGTGACAATGGTCGTGCTATTTCTGATCATTTACTCCAAAGTCACCCCGCATAATGAGTGGCGATTAATCCAGGATAACAATGTTGCAGCGGCACTGGCATTTAGTGGCACCCTACTCGGCTACGTGATCCCGTTATCCAGTGCGGCAATTAACTCGGTCAGCATTCCTGACTATTTTGCTTGGGGTGGTATTGCACTGGTAGTACAACTGTTAATTTACGGCTGTGTACGCCTCTACATGCCCTCACTGAGTGAAAAAATCGTTAACCGTAATATTGCTGCAGGTCTGTTTATGGGAGCAGCCGCATTGGGTGGGGGCATTTTCAACGCAGGCTGCATGACATGGTAAAACAGCACAACAAAGCCCGACCACGCAATCGCGCCAAGCGCTTTACCACATCCCCGCAAAGCATGAACAACACCCCGGAGCCGACGCAACGACGCTATGCGGGGAAATACCTGACCCTAGCGCTGATGGGTGGAGCACTGTTTCTGGCCCTAAAAGGTTGCAATAACAACAAAAGTGGAGAAGTCTTCTATCAATCACTAGAAGATTGCGTTAACGACAACAATAGCTTCGATGTCTGCAACACGGCTAAAACCGAAGCAATGAAAAACTTTCAGCAGCAACTGCCCCAGTCAATGAACTGGGAACAGTGCTACAAACAGTTCGCTAACTGCCAATTCAACAGTACATCGCAGAGCTGGATGCCGGTCATGGCAGGTTTCCTACTTGCCAAAGCCACCAGTAGAGACCGGGATAGCCATTACACCTACAGCAGCGGTGTTACAACCTACTCACGTCCAGTATGGCAAACTCCGCACGGCGACTATGAAACCACGAGAGCTTCACGTACTGAAAGAACCGCCAGCCGAGTAGAGAGTGTTACCGGCCGTTCTCAGCAAGCCAGTGCACGTACTGAAAAAGCACCTACAGTTGCCCGTGGTGGCTATGGTCGCTCATCGAGTGTACGCGGATCGTGGGGAGGCTGAACCATGTTGCGACATGCTGTGCCAGTACGCCCCAATCTTGAACGTGTCGCCCAAGAGCACGGCTTTAACTTTCATATTATCGACAACGAGATCTACTGGGATGAGAGCCGAGCTTATCGCTTTAGCCTACGTCAGATCGAGGAACTGATTGAAAAACCGACTGCAGAACTGCACCAAATGTGCCTAGAGGTGGTTGACCGTGCTGTTCGAGATCAACAAATTATGGAGCAACTCGCCATTCCCGAACTCTATTGGCAAGCGATTGCTGATAGTTGGCAGCAAGGTGACCCCTCACTGTATGGCCGAATGGATTTCGTCTGGTGTGGTGATGCACCAGTTAAACTACTGGAATATAACGCTGACACACCAACCTCACTGTATGAATCAGCCTACTTTCAATGGCTATGGCTGGAAGATGCACGCAACAGCGGCATTATTCCGCGCAATGCCGACCAATATAATGCTATCCAAGAGTGCCTAATAACGCGCTTTGCTGAACTATACAGCCGTGATCCGCTCTACTTCTGCTGTTGCCAGGGCAGTGATGAAGATCGTGGCACCGTACTCTACCTAGAAGACTGCGCCCAACAAGCGGGACTGGAAACACGCTTTATCCATATTGAACAACTGGGACTAGGCGTAGGTGGCGTCCTCACTGACCTCGCAGACAACGTGATCCATCGTGCGTTTAAACTCTACCCGTTAGAGTGGATGATGCGTGATGATAACGGCCCGCTACTGCGCAAACGGCGTGAGCAGTGGATTGAACCGTTGTGGAAAAGCGTACTGAGCAACAAAGGGCTGCTACCTCTGCTGTGGCGTTTCTTTCCGGGGCATCCCAATTTATTACCGGCTTGGTTTGATGGTGAACCGCCACTGATAGCCAGCAACGAACAAGTCGTTCGTAAACCGCTCTTTTCAAGAGAGGGCTGTAACGTGAGCATCCTTGATGGCCAACAGAATGTTCTCGAACAGGTACCAGGAGCCTATGGCGATGAACCGGTCATCTATCAAGCCTTTAAGCCACTGCCACGCTTTGGTGACAGCTACACCCTAATTGGTAGCTGGGTGGTAGATGATGAGGCGTGTGGCATGGGGATCCGTGAAGATAGTACATTGATCACTAAAGATACCTCGCGTTTTATTCCGCACTATATTGGTTGAAGCAACCCTACCCCCACAGAGCAAATTATAAAGGGGAGAACAGTGCCAAGGGGTGAACCACCTGCAACATTCACAGCCACGGAACAGTAACCACAGGAGACGACAACGATGTCGACAACACCAAACGGAGAGCCGCTGGGGGCGCGGCTCGGCGCCTCAATAGTGGGCCGGATGCAAGGGTTGCAACGGCTACAGGGCGAACAACAGCAGCGTGAACAGCAATTTGCTGCGCTAAGCGCACAGCGTGCCG
>NZ_SBEF01000026.1 GCF_004011885.1 Serratia microhaemolytica
CGAAAGCACGCGCAGAACCGCCGAAGTGTTTTGCCAGCACGGTAGTAATTGCTGCAGTCAGGGTAGTTTTACCGTGGTCAACGTGGCCGATAGTACCAACGTTAACGTGCGGTTTTGTACGTTCAAATTTTTCTTTAGACACGGCTATATTCCTTACTCTTATGCTCTCCCTCTGTAGGAGAGCATTGGATCAATGTGTTAAACCCGTATTACTTACCACGGGCTTCAATAACGGCCTGAGCGACGTTGTTCGGCGCTTCAGCATACTTCAGGAACTCCATGGAGTATGAAGCACGGCCCTGGGTCTGAGAACGCAGGTCAGTTGCATAACCAAACATTTCAGACAGCGGAACCTGAGCACGAACGGTTTTACCGGTAGCGGTATCATCCATACCTTCAATCATACCGCGACGACGGTTCAGGTCACCAATTACATCCCCCATGTAGTCTTCTGGGGTTTCAATCTCAACTTTCATGATTGGCTCAAGCAGAACTGGTTTTGCTTTCTTGAACGCTTCTTTAAACGCAATCGAAGCGGCCAGTTTAAATGCCAGTTCAGAAGAGTCAACATCATGATAAGAACCGTAATGTAGACGGATCTTAATATCAACAACCGGGTAACCAGCCAAAGGACCAGATTTGAGCTGTTCTTGCATCCCTTTGTCAACCGCCGGGATGAACTCTTTCGGAATTGTACCACCGACGATATCGTTAACAAATTCGTAGCCGACACCACCTGGTTCCAGTGGCATCATGTCGATCACAACGTGACCGTACTGACCGCGACCACCAGACTGCTTAGCGTGTTTACCTTCAACGTCTTTGATCGTTTCGCGAATGGTTTCACGGTAGGCAACCTGCGGCTTACCGACGTTCGCTTCAACGTTAAATTCACGACGCATACGGTCAACCAGGATGTCGAGGTGCAGTTCACCCATACCTGCGATGATGGTTTGACCTGATTCTTCGTCAGTCCATACGCGGAATGATGGGTCTTCCTTCGCCAAACGACCGAGTGCCAAGCCCATTTTTTCTTGGTCAGCCTTGGTTTTTGGTTCTACTGCAACCGAGATTACTGGCTCAGGGAATTCCATGCGCTCAAGAATGATCACATGTGCAGGATCACACAGCGTATCACCGGTAGTAACATCTTTCAGACCGATAGCTGCAGCGATGTCACCGGCACGAACTTCTTTAATTTCATCACGCTTGTTAGCGTGCATCTGCACAATACGACCAAGACGCTCGCGTTGCGCTTTCACTGAGTTCAGTACGGTATCGCCTGAGTTAACCACACCGGAATAGACACGGAAGAAGGTTAAGTTACCCACGAATGGGTCGGTAGCGATTTTAAATGCCAGCGCAGAGAACGGCTCTTTGTCGTCTGCACGACGAACCGCTGGAGTATCTTTACCGTCATCCAGAATACCATTGATTGCTGCAACATCTGTCGGTGCTGGCAGATACTCAACTACCGCATCAAGCATTGCCTGAACGCCTTTGTTTTTAAACGCAGAACCACAGGTTACTAGGATGATTTCGTTATTCAGTACGCGCTGACGCAGCGAGGTTTTGATCTCTTCTTCAGTCAGAGTCTCACCACCCAGGTATTTGTCCATCAGCTCTTCTGAAGCTTCAGCTGCTGCTTCAACCAGGTTTTGGCGCCACTCTTCTGCCAACTCAAGCATGTCTTCCGGGATATCTTCGTACTCGAAGGTAACGCCCTGGTCAGCATCGTTCCAGTTGATTGCTTTCATCTTCACCAGGTCAATAACACCGGTGAATTTCTCTTCAGCACCGATTGCCAACTGCAATGGAACTGGGTTAGCTGCTAAGCGGCTTTTGATCTGCTCAACAACTTTCAGGAAGTTAGCACCCATACGGTCCATTTTGTTAACGAACGCAATACGTGGCACTTTGTATTTGTTTGCCTGACGCCATACGGTTTCAGACTGTGGCTGAACACCACCAACGGCACAGTAAACCATCACCGCACCATCAAGCACACGCATTGAACGTTCTACCTCAATGGTAAAGTCAACGTGCCCTGGGGTGTCGATAATGTTGATACGGTGCGGTTCAAACTGCTTGCCCATACCGGACCAGAAAGCAGTTGTTGCTGCTGAAGTGATGGTAATACCACGCTCCTGCTCCTGTTCCATCCAGTCCATGGTGGCAGCGCCATCATGCACTTCACCGATTTTATGGTTTACACCGGTGTAAAACAGGATACGTTCGGTAGTGGTGGTCTTACCGGCGTCGATGTGAGCACTAATACCGATATTGCGGTAGCGCTCAATAGGGGTTGTACGAGCCATTTGATTCCTCTATTGCCTTAGGCGTTCAAGTTCGCTGAAACCAGGCGGGAGTTTATTGTTGCCGCCTGGTCTGCATCACTTTCAGTTGATGTAACTTTCAGTTTGCATAACTTTCCGTCTGCATAACCACAAGCAGTGATTACCAGCGGTAGTGTGCGAACGCCTTGTTGGCTTCTGCCATACGGTGAACGTCTTCACGCTTCTTGACAGCAGAACCTTTGTTCTCTGCTGCATCAGACAGTTCGTTCGCCAAGCGCAGAGCCATTGATTTATCACCACGTTTACGAGCAGCATCAACGATCCAGCGCATTGCCAACGCATTACGACGGACCGGACGAACTTCAACCGGAACCTGATAAGTAGAACCACCAACACGGCGAGACTTCACTTCCACCGTCGGACGAACGTTGTCCAGTGCTACTTCAAAAGCTTCCAGATGATTTTTACCAGAACGCTGAGCCAGGGTCTCCAGCGCGGTATAGACGATGGCTTCGGCGGTAGATTTTTTACCGTCAACCATCAGGATATTAACAAATTTAGCCAGCAGCTCAGATCCGAACTTAGGATCTGGCAGGATTTTACGCTGACCAATAACGCGACGACGTGGCATGGAAATACTCCGTTGAAAATTTCAGGATTGTCCAAAACTCGATGAGTTTATTTTGACATTAAAGCGAAAATGTTTGGCCTTACTTAACGGAGAACCATTAAGCCTTTGGCTTCTTCACGCCATACTTAGAACGAGCCTGCTTACGGTCTTTAACACCAGAGCAGTCAAGTGCACCACGGATGGTGTGGTAACGCACACCTGGCAGATCTTTAACACGACCGCCACGGATCAGGATCACCGAGTGCTCTTGCAGGTTGTGACCTTCACCACCGATATAGGAGGTGACTTCAAAACCGTTAGTCAAACGCACACGGCATACTTTGCGCATTGCAGAGTTAGGTTTTTTAGGAGTGGTAGTGTACACACGGGTACATACCCCACGCTTTTGCGGGCAGGCTTCCAGCGCTGGAACGTTGCTTTTAGCAGCCTTCACAGAGCGTGGTTTGCGCACCAGCTGGTTAATTGTTGCCATTCAAAAAGCTCCTGGGTTTGCTTCGTTTTTGCATCGTAAACATGTGATCAATCGCCCTGTATGCACTATCGGCAAAATACAAGGACGCAGAATTTTATTGCTGACAGCCATAAGTGTCAAGAAATATACAGTGCTGCGTGAGTTACCATGCAACTTGTGCCGGATGCTTTTGGGTTAATTCAACCAGTTGCTGATAACTAATGCGGATGATATGGCAATCAAGGTGGGCACTCAGGCCTCGGGCATCAAGATCGTCACTTAATGCGTAAAGCGTGACAGGTGCGTTCAGTAACAGTGCCAAACTGGCACTGCCGTCAAGTCCGGCGACAACGCCATCCTGCCACAACAGCAGATCATCGCCGGGTGCGGTTAGTCGGAGCAAGGCTGGCAGGTCACAACAGGTTGGTGAACGGCTAACAGTATAGAGCATTGGAACATCCTAAAATGTCATAACAACATCGTAACTGGCTACTTTTTGGCGCAGTGCAGCAGCAGAGAGTATCTCAACCGGTAAAATCCAATCGGTAAACTGCTGTAACCCACGTTGCTGTAGTGCGGTTTCGCACAGATAGCAGTGCTCAACATCATACAGTGGCAGTACACCAAAGGTGGCAATGTAGTTGCGAGCCAAGATTTTATCCGGTTGCTGGGCGGGTAACAGTTGCAGTACACCGTCAGCAACAAAAAAAACCCCAACTTCTTCACTTAGCGCGGCGGTGGCCAGTAGTGCGTCCAATCCCTCGCGCCCACTGCTGTTACCGTGTGGCGGCTGGGTGAAAATAAAGGCGATTCGTTTCATCTTATTTGAGTCAATATTGTTTCAGTCAGCAGCCTGTGCCTTTCACTGTTCGTGGATTTAAAACTGCACCAGACGATCACAACTGAGCGCAGCTTCTGCCAGTGCTCCCAGACCGCTCAGGGTAAACCCAGGCTGCAAGTTGGCACTCAACAGCTTCAGCTCGCTTGCCTGCTGCTGATCGACCACGCCACGGCGTAGTGCTGCCGCGACACAGACGCTCAACTGTACATTGTGTTGTTGTGCCAGCGTCAACCAAGCACGCACCAGATCGAACTCGTCACTGGCTGGTGCGGTTAACTGATTAGCATTTGAAACGCCTTCACGGTAGAAGAAGACATGCTCAATCTGGTGGCCAGCAGCCAGTAGCGCCTGAGCAAACTGCCAAGCACTGCTGGCTTGTTGGGTGCCGTAGGCCGGCCCGGTCACTAATAGCGAATAACGAGACATCAGCGATCAAAACCTATTGGCTCACCATTTTTGAACTGGCGAATATAGAGGTAGACCGTATGCTTAGAAATATTCAGTCGTTCAGCCACCTGATTGATGGCATCTTTAATATCAAAGATGCCTTTCTCATACAGATTAAGCACAATTTGCCGATTTTTCGCGTTGTTTGACACGTTGCGATCAGTACTCACCTCTTCGATGGTGAACTCTAGCGTCTGTGAAACCAAGTCATCTACCGATGATGCAAAGTTGACTGATGAAGCCACTTCCTGTGGTTCTGGTGGTATAAAGGTTTGCACGATCTGCGAAAACGGAACATCCAAGTTCATGTTGATACACAACAGCCCAATCACGCGTTGCTCACGATTGCGAATGGCGATGGTCACTGATTTCATCAGTACACCACTTTTGGCTTTAGTAAAGTAAGTCTTGGAAACGCTACTCTCATTACCGGTCATATCGTGCAGCATACGCAGTGCCAGATCGGTAATCGGTGAGCCGACTTTGCGCCCGGTATGCTGCCCATTGGCGATACGGACCGCAGAGCATTTCAGGTCTTCTAGCGCATGTAACACGATTTCACAGTGTTCACCAATCAGCATCGCGAGGCCATCAACCACTGCCTCATACGATTTCAGGATTTCATAATCGGTTTGACTAAATGGACGCTCATTTTGCCAGTCAAGCTCACTGTTTTCGCTAGATAAAAGCGAATTGGACATCAAAGACACCACCCTTATCAAACGGTGAAGATAGAGCGAACAACTGCAGCAGCACTCTATGCTTCATTTTCCACATTCAATTTTCTTGTCGATTCGGCGAGTGTTGCTGATAGCGTTACCCTCATCACCTCAGCGTTGCCAGCCGTTGACGTTAAGCCCGAAAGCCGATAGCCGTCAAGCAGTGCGTTGAGAAAAAGGACGCGGCGCGGTCATTCATACGATATTAATTCCATGCAAAATGGCAAAATTACCAAAGTAAAGTTTATGTTATGTCTTTTTTATGGATAAAAAACCTGATAATTCAACGAATGTGACTATTTGTGAATGAAAGGAAATCAGCTACAATCATCCAGTAACAGGAAATCGGTTGCGCTTAATCGCTGCAAGTTTTGGTTAGTCACGGGTTGTGCTGTTCTCAAGCGATCAGTGTGGCAGGTAATAATACTTCACTAATAATAGGGGTGGTTTATGTTGGACGTTATTCAAGGAATTTCAATGACTGTGGTTGTGTTGATCGTTGTTGCACTGGTGGTGGTGACCCGTGCAGTAAAAACGGTGCCACAAGGTTATCAATGGACTGTAGAGCGTTTCGGTCGTTATACCAAAACATTGATGCCGGGATTGAATTTGATTGTGCCATTCATCGATAGTATTGGTAGAAAAATTAACATGATGGAGCGAGTGTTAGATGTTCCATCGCAAGAGGTTATTTCTCGTGATAACGCTAATGTAGCGATTGATGCGGTCTGTTTTATTCAAGTGATTGACTCTGCGCGTGCCGCATACGAAGTCAATGATCTTGAGTATGCAATTACCAATTTAGTCATGACCAATTTCCGTACTGTGTTGGGTTCAATGGAGCTTGATGAGATGCTGTCACAACGCGATAGCATCAACAGCCGGTTGCTGCATATCGTTGATGAAGCAACCAATCCTTGGGGAGTGAAAATCACACGTATTGAGATCCGTGATATTCGTCCACCAGAGGAACTGATTGCTTCAATGAACGCACAAATGAAAGCGGAGCGAACCAAGCGAGCCGACATTCTCGAAGCTGAGGGGGTACGTCAGGCGGCGATTTTACGTGCTGAGGGTGAAAAGCAGTCCCAGATCCTGAAAGCGGAAGGGGAACGTCAATCTGCATTCTTGCAGGCAGAAGCGCGTGAAAGGGCGGCTCAGGCAGAAGCACAAGCGACCAAAATGGTTTCTGATGCAATCGCAGCCGGCAATATTCAGGCGATAAACTACTTTGTGGCACAGAAATATACTGAAGCGTTGCAGAGCATTGGTGCGGCAAATAATAGCAAAGTGATCATGATGCCACTGGATAGCACCAACATTATGGGCGCGATTGGTGGCATATCCCAGTTAATTTCTGAAACGCAAAAAAGTCGTGGCTAATCGGATACTGCCAATGACGAGGGGTGATAGTCATGCTTGATTACATTGCAGTAGAACCACACTGGTTTTGGTTTTCCCTGGGTGGATTATTACTGATATTTGAATTGCTCGGCGCTGGCGGTTATTCACTTTGGAGTGGCATGTCGGCCATTTTGGTCGGCGTGATTGTCTGGTTATTTCCAATCACACTGGTATGGCAGGGGATTATTTTTGCCCTGCTGACCTTGCTGAGTGCCTACTGTCTCTGGTATTGGTTGCGCAAAAGGCAAGAAAAAAAGCCGAGTACTCAGCCGCTGCTGAATCAGCGTTATCAGCAGCTTGTGGGGCGGAGAGTGGTGTTAACGGAGCCAACCCAGAATGGTATCGGGCGTATCACCATCGCCGATGGCAGTTGGCCGGTAAAAATTGCTGATGATGTACCTGCCGGCACTGAGGTGGAAATTACGGCAGTTGACGGTATTCTACTGCATATTCGCACCGTCAATTCACAACACTGATGACATTAATCGTACTTGTATTTCAAGGTAATCATACAGATCGTCGCAGCCACTCAGGTTAGCGGTGTGATTGCGCTAGGGTGGTACAACCCCGCATAGGTTGTGCTGCCTCATACAGGTTTACAGGTTATCTCATCCTGAATGGCTTGCCCCTACGGCGTAAAGCGCCCAATTTAAATTCTTCCGCAAAAAAACTCAAAAGTGTGGCATAGTGCGCAAGTCACTTTATCTTGAGGAATGTCGCGATAATGAAACGCCCAGATTACAGGATGCTACAAGCGTTGGATGCGGTGATCCATGAACGTGGTTTTGAACGTGCAGCGCAAAAGTTATGCATTACTCAATCTGCTGTGTCACAACGCATCAAACAACTGGAAAATCTGTTTGGCCAACCGTTACTGGTGCGTACCATTCCTCCCCGCCCGACCGAACAGGGGCAAAAGCTGCTAGCGCTATTGCGTCAGGTTGAATTTCTTGAAGAAGAGTGGTTGGGCAGTGACAATGGCGTCGAAAAGCCGTTACAGCTCTCGTTAGCAGTGAATGCAGATAGCCTAGCAACCTGGTTATTACCCGCCCTGAAACCGGTGCTCACTGACACACCGTTGCGCTTTAATGTACAGGTAGAAGATGAAACCCGCACCCAAGAGCGGCTACGCCGAGGTGAAGTGGTTGGTGCGGTGAGTATACAGCCACAACCGTTACCGAGCTGCCAAGTAGATCGTTTGGGGGCGCTGGATTATCTGTTTGTTGCCTCCAATGCTTTTGCACAGCGTTATTTTCCGAATGGCGTCACCCGCTCCGCGTTATTGAAAGCGCCCGCAGTGGCATTTGATCACCTTGATGACATGCACCAAGCTTTTCTGCAACAAAATTTTGATCTGTCACCAGGCAGCGTCCCCTGCCATATCGTGAACTCCTCCGAAGCCTTTGTGCAGTTGGCGCGCCAAGGCAGCACCTGCTGCATGATCCCACATTTGCAAATTGAGCAAGAGCTTGCCTCAGGTGAGCTGATCGACCTCACACCAGGTCTATACCAGCGAAGGATGCTATTTTGGCACCGTTTTGCGCCAGAAAGTCGCATGATGGGCAAAGTCACCAGTGCACTGCTCTCTTATGGTCGCAAAGTGTTAAAACAGGACTAAGCCAGAGCGAGAGCGCTTGCTATGGAGTCAAAGGTAAAGTTGTGGGATGATTGCCCAGCTTGTTAGGAGGCGGAGATGAAAAAACTTACGCTGCTATTGCTGGTGCTACTTGGTTGGTTGCAGTACTCGCTTTGGCTGGGAAAAAATGGCATCAGCGATTATGTGCGGGTACGTGACAGTGTGTTGGAGCAGCAGCAGATCAACGCCGAACTAAAAGCCCGTAATGACCAACTGTTTGCTGAAATTGATGATCTAAGTGCTGGACGAGAAGCAATAGAAGAGCGCGCACGCCACCAGCTCGGCATGATAAAACCGGGCGAAACGTTCTACCGTCTGGTCAATGAACCATCACAGCGTAGTACTACCGCACCGACACAACGTCATAGACAATCAAACCCATGAATCATATTAGCGAACACCTCTCGCCAGTGGTTGCCATTCTACCTGCCGCAGGTATTGGTAGCCGGATGCAGGCGGACTGCCCAAAGCAGTATCTCACCATTGGTCAACAGACCATTCTGGAACATGCCATTCATGCGCTGTTGCGTCATCCACGAATTAGCCAAGTGATTGTGGCACTACACTCGGAAGACCAACATTTTCAACAACTGCCAATTGCGAAACATCCGCGAGTGCGAGTCACTCAAGGTGGCCCGCAACGAGTCGACTCGGTACTGGCTGGCTTACAACTCGTTACCGATACAGAGTGGGTGTTGGTACATGATGCGGCTCGGCCCTGCCTACATGCCGACGATTTAGCACGTTTACTGGCGATCACCGCGCAGAGCCAAGTGGGCGGGATCTTGGCTGCGCCAGTAAGAGACACCATGAAACGCGCGGTCGCGGGACAACATCGCATCGACCATACCGTGGATAGGCAAGCGCTATGGCACGCACTGACGCCACAGCTCTTCCCGCGTCAATTGCTGTTGACCTGCTTGCAGCAGGCATTGGCTGACGGCATCAATGTGACTGATGAGGCATCGGCGCTAGAACACTGTGGCTACCAGCCGCTGCTGGTGGCGGGGCGTAGCGACAATATTAAAGTCACCCAGCCGGAAGACCTGGCATTGGCGACATTCTATTTAACCCAGTTAACTCGCTAAAGGGGCATCGATGATACGTATCGGGCACGGTTTTGATGTGCATAAATTTGGTGGTGAAGGGCCGTTGGTGATCGCGGGTGTGCGCATTCCGTTTGTACATGGGTTACTGGCGCACTCCGATGGCGATGTTGCCCTGCACGCACTTACTGATGCGCTACTGGGCGCAGCGGCCTTGGGTGACATTGGCAAATTGTTTCCCGATAGCGATCCTGCATTCAAAGGGGCGGATAGCCGCCAATTACTGCGAGAGGCCTGGCGTCGGATCGCACAGAAAGGCTACCAAATAGGTAACGTCGATATTACCCTCATCGCTCAAGCACCGAAAATGGCACCGCACATCGCACAAATGCGCGTATTTATTGCGGAAGATTTGCAGTGCCATATTGATCAGGTCAATGTTAAAGCCACCACGACTGAACAGTTGGGTTTTACGGGCCGTGGTGAAGGCATCGCTTGTGAAGCGGTGGCACTGTTACAGCAGAGGTGATCTGATGAGTATGGCAAACCTCCATTGGTTACATGGTAAGCCCTCAGCGTGTGGGCAGTTGAAAAGCTCACCAGAGGACTTTGTGGTGATAGAAGATCTGGGTTTCTCGCCAGATGGTGAGGGTGAACATCTACTGGTTAGGGTGCGTAAAACCGGTTGTAACACCCAGTTTGTTGCGGAAGCGTTGGCAAAGTTTGCTGGCATTGCTGCACGAGCGGTCAGCTATGCTGGGCTGAAAGATCGTCATGCAATTAGCGAACAGTGGTTTTGCTTACATCTACCAGGAAAAGTGACCCCAGATTTCAGTCAGTTCCAGTTGGCAGGGTGCGAGTTACTGCAAGCTGAACGCCATTTGCGTAAATTGCGCATTGGTGCATTGAAAGGCAACCACTTTGTGCTGATGCTACGCCAGATTGATGATGGAGCTGAAGTGGAACAGCGGTTACAGATGATTGCTCAGCATGGCGTGCCTAACTATTTCGGCAGCCAGCGATTTGGTCACGACGAGAATAATTTACAGATGGCTCTGCGCTGGGCGAATAATGAGATCCGCGTGACACAGCGTGACAAACGCAGTTTCTACCTGTCGGCCAGCCGTAGTGCATTATTCAACCTGACAGCCAGCCAGAGGTTGGCAAACCAGCAGCAGAACGTTGTATTGGCAGGTGATGCGCTACAATTGGCGGGGCGTAACAGTTGGTTTGTTGCCAAAGCCGACGAGTTGCCGTTGTTGCAAACACGCGTGGATGCTGGTGAGTTGATGATCACGGCACCGCTCGCTGGTGATGGCGCACTTGGCAGCGAAGCAGACGCGTTAGCGTTTGAACAGAGCAGTTTACAACAACAGCCACAACTACTGGCACTGTTACAGCGTGAGCGGCTTGAAACGGCTCGGCGAGCAATATTACTCAAACCGCGTCAGTTACAGTGGCACTGGCACAATGACGCGACACTGGCGCTGCGTTTTTGGCTACCTGCCGGAAGCTTTGCCACCAGTATCGTGCGCGAATTGGTACAATAGCAGGCATTGGCATGGCAGCACACGGCTTAATCAGTGCTGTCAATCGCCGACAGAACAGGCGAAGCAGACAACGGTGAGCGCGACAATGGTTCGATACTTCTATTGTTTATTCATGACAATAACTACTCATCAGTAGAACTTAATCATGTTATAGTGTACGCCCTGTTCACAATTGGCGGTTGAGCATGTTATGGAAATCAAGCTAACTGATAAAGACAAAAAACAGCTTACCAACCCTGATGATGTCTATGACATCATGCAGCGCATCCTGTTACGTGACAACAAAATTGACCGTGAAAAGGAGCACTTCTGGATTATTGGTATGAATCTGGCTGGCTATATCCTCTATATCGAACTGGTCAGCCTCGGTAGCGTCAGTGCCACAGTGATCGAGCCGATGAATGTCTACCGCATTGCAGTGATGAAGAATGCCCCGCGTGTAGTTGCAATACACAACCACCCTTCCGGCAATGTAACCCCTTCTGCGTGTGATAAAGATATTACCGACCGCCTGATCCAAGTAGGTAGAATACTGAATATTAGCTTGGATGATCACCTGGTGATCTCGACTAAAGAGTATCTCAGTTTCCGCCGTGCCGGTTTGATGACGGAGTTGGAGGCGAGCCTGAAATACGTGCCGACCTATCAGATCATCGAGCAGATCCGCAAACAGGAACAGGCGATCGCCAAGGAGCGCGTACGCACGGCGAAAGAGGCTGAGAGCATCGCCAAACTGGCTGCGCTCCAGCTCAAACGGCAACTGAAAGAGAAAGAGACCTCAATAAGAAGCGCCAAAGAAGAGGTGAAAATCGCCAGAGAAGAGACGCGAACCGAGCGGGAACAACGCGAGCGCTCTGAACAGATCTTGTTGGCAGCAATCCATTTCTTACAGCAAAACCAACACAGTAGCGTAGAGATTGCCGAGATATTGCAGATTAGCAGCGCAGAAGTGGAAAAATTACTGGGAAGTTAACATTGAGCGCGTGCGGTTACCCGCTCAAACAGTGGTGCTAGGCTCAGTGAAAGATAACGATTAACTTAAACGCAAAAAGCACGGGTTGCTGTGGCACCGTTGTGCTGGTTATATCAGCCTGCTTGTCATATCAGTATGCTTATCACACTACCGCGCGGCATCATTTGTCACCATCACCGACCATCACGGTTTAGCGAAACACTTTTTAGTTGAGCATAGAGCGATTGACCGGGCTGGATCGCTAATTCGTCACGTGCCCACCGACTGATACGCGCCCAGAGCATGTGCTCCGCGATCATCAGCTTCACGTCAACCTGATCATCAACTGCAATACACTCAACCACTTCTGCTGCCAGCGTATTGCGAATACTGCTCTTGCGTGGCGGTTCCAGCAGTAGCGAAACATCGGTAGCATTGATGCGAATGTGTAGCTTACTGCCGATCGGGGCATCAATTGTTGGCAGCCACAAATGTTGTTCACCCAATTGCAACGCAGTCATTGCGTAATACGGATGATGTGCAGCAACAGCGAGCGACAAGATAGCGCTACGTTCCTGCTGCTGCAACCAAGGCAGCAACGCACTGCTATTCCAAACTGTTGCTAGCTCACCACAAGCCAGCACGCTACCCTGATCAAGCACCAGTAGGTGAGTAGCCAGACGAACAATCTCATCTAAACTGTGGCTGACATAGAGCATCGGGATCTGCACATCCCGAGCCAACCGTTCCAGATAGGGTAGCAGTTCACGCTTACGAGGCAGATCCAGTGAAGCCAGTGGCTCATCCAACAACAGTAACTCAGGGGCACTGAGCAGCGCACGGCCAATCGCCACTCGCTGTTTCTCACCACCAGACAGCGTTAATGGCTGGCGCTCAAGCAGTGGCGCAATCCCCAACAGCTCGACAATGGTCTCAAACTGGCTCTGCATGTTAGCGGCCATGCCATATTGCAGATTGCCGCGCACGCGATAGTGGGGAAATAGCCGCGCATCCTGAAACACATAACCAACCCGCCGTTGCTCGGGCGGTAGCGCGATCCGCTGAGCGCTATCAACCAGAGGGCGGCCGTTAAGCACGATCTTTCCCTGCTGTATCGGTGTTAAACCGGCAATCGCATTGATCAGCGAGGTCTTGCCAGCACCAGAAAGGCCAAATATTGCGGTGATCCCCTGTGCGGGTAGAGTGGCTTGCACCTTCAGGTTAAGCTCCCCGAGCTGTTGTGAAAAATCAAGCTGTAACATCTATAAGCCTATTCGCTTGCGCCCCCAGCGAGCCAACCACTCGGAAGCCAATAGAGCCAGCAGTGACAACAGCACGGCAATAACACATAAACGTGCTGCTGCGGCCTCTGCTCCAGGCGTCTCGATCAGGGTATACATCGCCAGTGGCAGGGTTCGGGTCTCGCCCGGAATATTGGAAACGAAAGTGATAGTGGCACCAAACTCACCCAACGAACGGGCAAACGCCAGCACAATACCGACAATCACACCAGGTAGCGACAGAGGCAAGGTAATGGTGAAAAACACTTTCCACGGGCCAGCACCCAGAGTGCGAGCTGCCTGCTCGAAGCGAATATCGACCGCTTCCAGCGCTAAGCGGATAGCCCGTACCATCAGTGGAAAGGCCACTACCGCAGAAGCCAGCGCCGCGCCGCGCCAACTGAAACTAAAGCTGAAACCAAACCAGTGATAGAGCCACTCACCGATAAAACCGCGTCGCCCCATTGCAATTAACAGCAGATAACCGATCACCACTGGTGGAAGCACTAGCGGCAGGTGGATCAGACTATCAAGCAAAGATTTACCGGGAAAGTGCGTGCGTACCAGTACCCAAGCCAGCAAGATACCCAACGGCAAACTACAGATTACTGCCACACTGGCCACCTTCAGGCTCAGCGCAAGCGCCTGCCACTCATAATCAGTTAACATCATCGCTACGACTGAAACCAAAATGTTGGAAGATTGCTGCGGCCTGAGGGCCTTTCAGATAGTGATAAAAAGCGTCGACAGCTTGACGTTGTTGCCCTTGAATGATGGCCATCGGGTACTCAACTGCAGCATGACTTGACGCGGGAAAGGTAGCAACTACCTGCACCTTATTGCTCGCAACGGCATCGGAACGATAAACAATACCTAACGGTGCTTCCTGGCGTTCAACCAGCGCTAGAGCGCTGCGCACATTATTGGCGCGCGCCAAATGCGGAGCAACGGTTGCCCAACTGCCTAAATTCTCCAGTGCCTGTTTGGCGTACAAACCGATCGGCACATGTGCTGGATCGCCCAATGCTAAACGCCCACCCGCCAGCAATTTGATCCAGTCGGTGTGATTATTGATCTCAATCGGCGCAAATTGTACCGATTGACTACTGATCAACACCAGCGCATTACCCAACAAGGTATAGCGGGTCTCTGGCAGCAGTTGTTTTTTTTGCCACAGATAATCCATCCATAACTGATCCGCTGAGATAAAAATATCAGCCGGAGCGCCCTGTTCAATCTGACGCGCTAAGGTAGAGGACGAGGCGAAGGAGCTAACGATACGCAC
This sequence comes from Serratia microhaemolytica, assembly GCF_004011885.1. Lineage (GTDB taxonomy): Bacteria > Pseudomonadota > Gammaproteobacteria > Enterobacterales > Enterobacteriaceae > Serratia_G > Serratia_G microhaemolytica. The sequence goes on from NZ_SBEF01000026.1 coordinate 14,540, forward strand.
ATCGTGCGCCTGCTGATACTGCTCCGCGATCTGCTGTAGTGCGTTGGTTAACGACGAAGCCGCAAACAGGGTGATTTTCTCACTGGCAGCGGCAGGTGCCAGTAACAGGCTGATCAACAACACGCCAAAAATCCCGTGATACCCTCTTTTTTTCACCGTCGGCTCCGTCAGTAAGTGGGATGAATGCATTATTAAAAAATGATATAACGCACCGCTGCTGGTTGTCATGCGGTTAATCAAAGCAAGCTTAACCCAAATAGGCTGAAGCAAAATTTTTGCTGGAAAAGCGCTGTGTGGGCATATGATTGGAGCGATGTGCCTGCGGTAACCTGCAGTGCCGAGACGATTTGATCTATTGCCTTCAAACTGCAAGCGCACCTTAATGAGCAACGATGCCCTAATGACCGCAGATCAGACTAATACAGGTGCTAAACACCCAAGCGAGCGGTTAATAACAGCAGAGGATCAGTGATGATGCGGTTTATGTCCGATATGGGAAAACAGGTTAAACAGGCTACCTAATAGGTAGATTGAACCGAGGATCACTGCCATCACAACCGGCACCATCACCACGGCAAATAACAGACTGCTCAATAGTTCTAACATGTTGACCTCATTGACTGGAATTAAAAACAATAATATTGATTAATGTCTACCGGCATCATCGGCAGCGATTAGCATCAGCACTCAGGCTGAACCGCGCTGAAAATGTACTGTAAACCCTCGATGGTTGCAACCTTGCTGCTGGTAGTGGCTAACATCGGAAAATTATCGCTATGATTAACAGATAATAATTTTCACCTTGGCAAAACTGTTGGCATCACCCGGTACCCGGGTAAAACCGAGCAACATTGATTGATTAGCGAATGGAGCGACAATGACATCACTGCAAATTTCACAGGGGCAATTTCGTTTAAGCGATACACGCCAACTTTCACTGCCACAACTGACAATCCGCAGTGGTGAAAGTTGGGCGTTTGTTGGTGCCAATGGCAGTGGGAAATCAGCGCTAGCACGAGCACTGTCAGGAGAGTTGCCGTTGCTAACCGGACAGCGAGTTAGCGATTTTCAGCGGATTGTCACCCTCTCACTGGAGCAGTTGCAACAACTGGTCAGTGAGGAGTGGCAGCGTAACAACACCGATCTGCTCAGTGCGGATGAAGAGGACATCGGCCGTACTACGGCGGAGATCATCCAACAGCAGTGGCAGGATCAAGCGCGCTGTGCGCAACTGGCGGCCCAATTTGGCATCAGTGCACTGCTCAATCGGCGTTTTAAGTATCTCTCTACTGGCGAGACACGTAAGGCACTGCTCTGCCAGGCGCTGATGTCACAACCTGATTTATTGATTTTGGATGAACCGTTTGACGGACTGGATAGCGATTCACGCAGCCAACTAACTGGCCTATTGGCCACACAAGTTCAGCAAGGATGCACACTGCTCCTGATCCTCAATCGCTTTGATCAGATCCCCAATTTTGTGACACAGATCGGTGTGTTGGCAGATGGTGTACTGGTCAGCCAAGGGGAGCGACAGTGGGTGATGCAGCAGGCATTGATTGCACAACTCGCCCACTATGAACAACAGCGTGAGCTGAAACTGCCAGCGGCGGATGTCGTCACGGCACAACCCCAGTTACAGGCACAACAGCCATTAATCCGTTTGCGTGACGGAGTGGTCAGTTATGGTGAACGACCGATCATCAACCGACTGAACTGGCAAGTGAATCACGGTGAGCACTGGCAAATCATCGGGCCAAATGGTGCTGGCAAATCGACGTTATTGAGTTTAATTACCGGTGATCACCCACAAGGTTACAGTAATGATCTGACACTGTTTGGTCGGCGTCGTGGTAGCGGCGAAACTATTTGGCAAATCAAACGCCATATTGGCTACGTGAGTAGCAGCTTACATTTAGACTACCGCATCGCAACCAATGTCCGTAGTGTGATCCTCTCCGGTTTTTTCGATTCGATTGGCATTTATCAGGCAATATCAGATCGCCAGCAGCAGCTTACCAACCAGTGGTTGCAGCTATTACAGTTGCCGGGTGATGCCGCATTGCATAGCCTCTCTTGGGGGCAACAAAGGTTGGCGTTAATTGCCCGAGCGCTGGTGAAGCACCCAGCACTGCTGATCCTGGATGAGCCACTCCAGGGGTTGGATGGTTTAAACCGCCAGTTAGTGTTACGAGTGATTGATCTACTGATGGCTCAGGGAAACAGTCAACTCCTCTTTGTCTCCCACCACGTAGAAGATGCGCCACAATGTATCACCCACCGCTTGCTGTTTGTACCAACAGAGCAGGGCTATTGCTATCAGCAACAGACTGTCAGCAGCGTAGCGAACTGAAGCTCACCACATAGCATAGTGCAGCACTTGGCTGATAGTGTTATCCACTGTTGTGCTGGCAGCACCTGCCGGTTTTGCTGATATTTATCAATGCGGTTGTTTAAGAAAAAAATGTAAAAAAATCACCGCCAGCCATTGAAAACTTTGATTACCAGATATAATATCTGAATACACTTTTTTAATTAAATAATAAACAGGTATTTAGTGTTTTTTTTGGTGTTACTTTTGCTTTCTGTTACTGGGGATGGCGGTATTGTCTGCGCTATATCGTGATCGGCTTGCTAATTATTTTCCTAAAATTGGCCGATGACACTCTCAAGTTGCTCAGCATGTTCAGCGACACCAATCAAAATGGGTGTAGTCGCATTAGCTAACTAACCTAAGCTCAATGTTTTTGCTTTGGCTAAACATTGGCTATGAGTCGCACCCATGTTACCTCATAACAGCTCTGATATATCCACTAATGCCTGGGTAGCCTGCGGCTGCGCCAGTCAGCGATGGTGTAATCAGGGCTGAATAAAAATCAGTGATTAAATAACCAAAAAAGTAAACAAGGAGTAAGCAATGAAAAAATTATTGGCCGCGCTGGTGGTCTCTGCAACACTGGGTTTGGCTGCAACTGCACACGCCGAGCAGCATACCGTCTCTCTAGGGTATGCTTCCGGTAAAATAGAGAAGCTTCATGATATCAGCGGTGCAAATCTAAAGTACCGTTATGAGTGGGATTCGCCAATCAGTATCGTAGGCAGTTTCAGTTATATGAGTGGTAGCTCAATTCAGAGAACGGAAGCGGAGGCACTTTATGAGAAACTGCTCGGAGAGGCTAATTTGAAGACTAAATATCTCTCTCTGGCTGCTGGTCCTGCCTACCGGTTTAATGAATATGTAAGTATTTACAGCCTGGTTGGATTCAGTAACAGTAAAGTTTCTTATGACACAAGTTTCTATATTCAAAATAATGGTGTTAATGAATTAACTGATACTACGAAAGGTGATTTTAATAACACCACAGTTATGTATGGTGTTGGCGTGCAGATTAACCCGATGCCAAATGTTGCGGTTGATATTGGCTATGAAGGCTCTAGACTGAAAGATGGTTTCAAATCATACGCAATCAACAGCTTTAACATCGGTGTTGGTTACCGTTTCTAATCAAACTATTTGAGCCTGACCTGAGTTAGGATGAAATAGCTCGATGCTGATGAGTGGTGATGGATCACTCTGTTCATTCCTTCCCGCTTCGATTAGGGGAAGGAATTTTAGTTGCATAGCAAGTCAACATTGGAAAATGCTCTCTCATTATGCTAACGCCGCTACTATTACCCGCGTAGAATAAACCATCTCCACGCGGGTTTTATTGAGCATGTCTGTTGCTCGAAGGGTATTGGTGGCTATTTTGTAAGCGGATACGCTGCTGTCATTCGAACAGCGAACCTAGCTGCTCAAAGATTTTCACATCGCCATTGTGGCGTTTCACCGTCAGTACATCCTCCAGTTTTTCCACTTGGCTGATCATCTGTACCAAGCGCTGATCATTAGCAACCAGTAGCCAGATCCGGCTTTGGCTGCTATCACGCTTCAGTGGCATACACAAAATACCTTCAACGTTAAACGCACGGCGAGCAAACAGGCCACAGACATGTGTCATCACGCCAGGGTGGTTACGTACCGCCAGTTCGAGGATAACTTGTCGATTTGTTGTCTCTGATGTCATGACTTATTCTCCAATCATGTCGATGTTGGCGGCACCAGGCGGCACCATCGGGTAGACTTTTTCGTTGATGTCGATCAGCACATGGATCAGGCAAGGGCCAGGGCGATTGATCGCCTGTTGTAACGCCGCTTGTGGATCGCTGGCAGCATTGAGATCGCAGATATCCAGGCCGAATCCGGCAGCAATTTTCAGGAAATCTGTCTGTCTTGGATAGGCAGCAGCAAAAATATGCTGTTGATAGAACAATGTTTGCTGCTGGTGAACGAGCCCCAATGCCTGGTTGTTCATCACCACGATTTTGACATCCAAATTATGTTCTGCCGCAGTGGCCATTTCCTGAATATTCATCATTAGGCTGCCATCGCCTGAGAAGCAGATCACTTTGCGCTGCGGCTCTGCCAGCGCCGCGCCAATTGCAGCCGGTAGGCCAAATCCCATGGTCCCCAATCCACCAGAGGTTAACCATTGGCGTGGTCGGCTCAATGGGTAGGCTTGTGCTACCCACATTTGATGTTGACCAACGTCGGTGGTGATAATGGCACTATCATCAACACAACGTGCGACTGCCTTCACTAGGCCGTAGTGGCTTAAAGGGTCATCCAGGTTGGGCATACAGACTGGGAACTGCTGCTGTAATTGAGCCACAACTTCCAGCCATTCGGTGCGTGGTTGTGCTTCAATCAATGGTAACAGTTGCTGCATTACCCGCTCAACATCGCTGTGAATGGCAATATCTGGCTGTTTGATTTTGCCCAGTTCAGCACGATCAATATCAACATGGATGATTTTGGCATTGGGGCAGAACTGTTCTGTTTTGCCAATGGCGCGATCATCAAAGCGTGCTCCCAGGACGATCAGCAAATCTGCTTCCTGCAGAATAAAGTTGGTACTGCGTGCAGCATGCATTCCTAGCATACCCAATGACAACCGATGTTCTACTGGCATAGCACCCAGCGCCATCAGTGTCATGGTGGTAGGCAGGTTGGCTTGTTCTGCCATTGTTAAGGCAGATTGTGCTGCTTGCGAACTGATGATGCCACCGCCGAGGTAGAGGATCGGACGTTTGGCCTGGTTAATCAGTGTGGCGGCCTGTGCCACGAGGTTGCTGTCAAAGGCAGGAGCGGCATCGGGCTGTGCCATAGGTGGCAACTGATCCCATTCAATTTCAGCCGTTTGAATATCTTTAGGAATATCTATCCACACCGGGCCGGGACGACCAGATTCAGCAATACGGAATGCATCGCAAATCACTTGTGGCAGTTCACGGATATCGCGAACCAGGTGGTTATATTTGGTGATGGGGATAGAGATACCGTAAGTATCTACTTCCTGAAAGGCATCCGTACCGATCAGTGAGGAGGCCACTTGCCCGGTAATGCAGACCAGTGGGATAGAGTCGAGTTTGGCATCGGCAATCGCGGTAACCAAGTTGGTTGCACCAGGCCCACTGGAGGCGATACAGACTGCTGCTTTGCCACTGGCGCGCGCCATACCTTGTGCGATAAAACCGGCACCTTGCTCGTGGCGTGCCAGAATATGGTGGATGATCTGACTTTGACTTAGTGCATCATACAGTGGCAGCGCTGCGCCACCGGGAATGCCTGCAATAGTAGTAATGCCTTGACGCTCGAGCAGATGAACAACCAACTGTGCGCCAGTAAAACGTTGCCCTTTTTGAGGGGTACCCGAAATTGCCATTTACCTATCCTTTTCTCAAGGCCGGTTTGCATTTAGGGCAGGATCAAAGCAGAAAACCCCGCCCGGTTTGCGCCGGCGGGGTTTGGGAATCGATGCGTTGACTCAGACCCTACGGCGCACTGCCGACGACCACCACCACACGCACCACGACCACAGTAGCGGGCGGTGTGCTAATAAGTAGAGATGAAGTCAGTGCAGATGCAAACACAGGGAACCTTGTCATAGTGAATAAAACAGTGTGTGTCATAAAAGCATAGCTGAGAAATTCGCACAACAGGTTTATGCATACAAAATTAAAAACGTGACATTCATCACAGTTCAGCTAGCACCCCCAATACCTGGGCTTCGGGAGTGCTGCCTTCTAACAGTGCCTCAGTTGAGCCATCGTAATAGATGCGACCATTGACCACCAGCAGCGTGCGAGGTGCGATGCGCGCGGCATCTTCAAGGCTGTGTGAAACCATCAATAAAGTCAGTTGCCGTTGATGACATACCGTGCGCACCAGTTGCAGCATTTCACGCCGTAGTGCTGGATCGAGCGCCGAAAATGGCTCATCCAGTAGCAAGATCGGCTGCTGACGTAGCAGGCAGCGGGCTAATGCTACTCGTTGTCGCTGACCACCGGAAAGTTGCGTGGGTAAACGTTGCAGGTGTTCATCCAGACCAACCTGACAGGCAATCTGCATTAATTGCTGCTGCTGTGCGCTATTAAGGCGTAAACCAGGATCTAGCCCCAAGCCGATATTCTGCCGTACTGTGAGGTGAGAAAACAGGTTATTTTCCTGAAATAACATAGAAACAGGACGTTTTGCCGGCGCTGTTTCGGTGTGGTTAATGTTATTAAGCCAGAGTTGGCCACTGGCAACGGGTAAAAAACCGGCAATCAGATTGAGCAGTGTGCTTTTACCCGCACCACTGGGGCCAAGTATTGCGACCTGCTCCCCTGGTTCGATACGCAGATGAAAACGCATTGGCTGGTGTTGATAAAGGTAAGTCAGGTTTTCAAGCGTCAGCATGGCGGTTTGGTAAACGTTCAATTAATGTAAATAGCAGGAAGCACAATAACAGCATTAACAGTGCGGTTACCGCACCATCATTGCTGCGATAGGCGGCGATTTGTTGGTAAAGGTAGAACGGCAGAGTCAAGAATTGTTCGCTGCCAAACAGCGCAACGACACCAAAATCTCCTAGTGATAGTAGGCAGGCAAAAGCAAATGCTTGTGACAGTGGCTGTTTTAGTGCTGCTAACTCTACCCACCATAAGCGCCGCCAACCAGTGATGCCCAATGACTGGCATAATCGATTGTGTCGTTCAGCCAAATCGCGCATTGGGTTATCCAATATTTTCAATGCATAGGGTATTGCCATCAGTGCATTAATCAAAACAACCGGTAGATAGGGTGACTGTGGTATACCGATGGTGTTGTTCAGCAATAAAAAGCAGCCGGTTGCCAGCACAATGCCCGGCATTGCTAAGATGATCATGCCAGTTAACTCAAGTGAATAGCCCCAGTTTACGTGTTGGCGTAGTTTTAGTTCACGGCTACTCCAGAGTAGCATCATGGTTAACATCACGCATAACGTGCCAGCCAGCAAAGCAATATGTAGCGAAGTACTGAGCGCCTGCCAAAGTGCCGGCTGCTGTAGCACACTGAGCATTGCCTGATTGGTGCCATCAAGCAGCACCGCAAACAGCGGCGGCAGTACCAGCAGCATTGCAGCAACAATCAATGCGCTATCGCAAATGCGTTGCCATAGGTTATCGGCTGGATCCTGCCAGTGCTGCTCATTGCTCGATCCGCTGGGCAATTGATGGTTAAAGCGCTGACTCAAGATCATTAACCCCAGGCAGCAAATGAGCTGGAGTAGGGCTAATAGTGCCGCTTGTTCGAGGTTGTACTCATAACTGAGTGCTTGATAAATCGCCAGTTCAATGGTGGTTGCTTGTGGCCCCCCTCCAAGCACTAACACGGTAGCAAAGCTGGCAAAGCAGAGCATGAAGATCAAGCTGATGCAGGAGGGAAGTTGGCGACGTAATGCCGGCCATTCAACCCAGCGAAACTGCTGATAGCGGCTCATGCCGAGTTGTGCTGCCAGTTTTCGCTGTTCAGCCGGAATAGTCTCTAATGCTTGCAGTAGCAGTCGGCTGGCCAGTGGCAGGTTGAAGAAGGCGTGTGCCAGCAGAATACCGTCCAAGCCGTAGGGTGAAAAGGTGTAGCTGAAACCGAGCCAGTCAAACAGTGTGGCTAACCAGCCCTGCTTGCCATAAACGGTTAAAATACCAAACAGCGCGACCAGCACGGGTAGGATCAGTGTCATTGAGCAGAGGCGCAATAGTAACTGGCGACCAGGGAAACGTCGCCGATAGAGTGCGCCAGCCAGCCCGATAGCCGGAACGACGGAGACTAAAACCGAGAGTGTTGCCTGCAGAAAGGTAAAGCGTACCACGTACCAGAGGTAACTATCCTGCCAGAGGCTATCATCGTGCTGCTGGGGGGCGTGCAGCCAGAGCACGCCGAATGTCATCAGCGCAATCGATAGCAGTAGGCCGGCAGCGATCAATCCCGGCCATAACCAAACTGGAATTAGTGACTGACAGCGTTTTGCCATGCACGTGTCCAATCACTGCGTTTCTGGGCTACGTCCTTTGCGCTGAACTGTAGTGCCACTTTTGGTATGGCAATTTGTTTAAATTCAGCAGGTAGTGCGTTCTCAAGCACCGGGTACATCCAGTTACCATGCGCAATATGATCCTGAAATGCTGGGGAAATCATAAACTGCATAAATTGTTCGGCCAGCTCTGGGTGTTTGCTGTTTTTTAACTTGCCAGCAATTTCGATCTGTAGGTAGTGACCTTCACTAAAATTGGCGGCCGCGTAGCTGTTATCACCCTCTTCGATCTGGTGATAGGCTGGCGAGGTGGTGTAGCTGAGCACCATGTCACTCTCACCTTTTAAAAATAGTCCATAAGCTTCGCTCCAGCCTTTGGGTACCGTGATGGTTTTTTTCGCCAGTTTTTTCCATTGTTCACCGGCTTGATCGCCGTACAGCTTTTGCATCCAGAGTAGCAGACCCAGGCCAACGGTGCTGGTGCGTGGATCTTGATAGATAATCGTCCAGTTGCGATCGCTGTTGATCAACTCTTGTAGGCTGCGAGGGGGATCTGTCAGTCGATTTTTATTGTAGATAAAGGCAAAGTAGCCGTAATCATAAGGAATGAAGGTACTATCTTGCCAGCCACCCGGCAGTGTCAATTGACGGGTATCAACTCGGCTCTCGGCAAACAATCCCGTCTTACGTGCTGCTTGTAGCAGGTTATTATCCAGCCCCAACACGATATCAGCACTGCTCTTTTGGCCTTCTAGTCGCAGACGGTTAAGTAGTGAGACACCATCTTCCAGTGCGACAAATTTCACTGTGCAGTCACAGTTCGCTTCAAATGCTGCCTTCACTTTGGGACCTGGCCCCCAACTGGCAGCAAATGAATCGTAGGTGTAAATAGTGAGTTGTGGTTTTGCTAGTACTGGAAATGTAGTGAGTAATAACAGACTTAGCAGATATTTGTTCAACACTTTGCACTCCTGAGAAATAAGGGGCAAAGGTATCTGAGGGCGCGCAAGGATCTCTTTGTGCGCCATACTCAAATCCCTCCGCCGGTATTGACCGGATCAGGTTCGACGGGTGTCCTCTCAGCAGGAAAAGTGAGTACTGTCGGTTGTTCTAGCAGACAGTAAACTCAGGCTGTTTCCCGCACCCCGTTGAGTCGGCGTCATTGTAAGGATTAACGCGTAATAGTCAAAGCCTGATTGTCAGCGCTTGTTGCAACAGCCAGGCTCAATATTTAGCGCAGTGTTGAGTGTCGCCAAGCAAGCAACCACCACGCCTTCAGCATGACTTAGTGAGCGGGTGGAGAGTTGCTGGCTGGAGTTATTGAATGCTATTGACTGCGAGCCGGTTGGGGATTCAACTCCAGATCAAGCAGTTCATCAATGGTTTGTCGACGGCGGATCAGCCGTGCTTCACCGGCATCGATCAGCACTTCAGGTAACAGAGGCCTGCTGTTGTAGTTAGATGACATTGAAGAACCATAAGCACCAGTATCATGAAACAGCAGATAATCCCCAACAGCGGCTTCGGGTAACAAGCGGGTTTCGACGCCACCGCCCGCCTGTTGGGTGAAAACATCGCCCGATTCACACAATGGCCCGGCTACGACACTCTCCTTCTGAGGACGCGTACTACAGTCATCACCGTTGGCGGCTAACAGAGACATATGGTGATAGCTACCATACATTGCTGGACGCATTAAATCGTTAAAGCCAGCATCTACCAGCACAAAGTGGCGGCTGCCCATTTGTTTAACGGCACGTACTTGGCTCAGCAGCACACCCGATTCAGCGACCAGAAAACGTCCTGGTTCAATCTCTAGTTTTACCGGATGGCCCAAATGTGCGGCGATCTGCTGCCGGGCGCGGTGCCACAAGCCATAATAGTGTTCGGTATCAATCGCCTCTTCTCCCTGTTGATAAGGAATAGAGAGGCCACCACCGGCAGAAATGGCACTGATATCATGCCCGAGTGCGATCACCTGCTGCACCATAGCGTCGCAGACGCGCGCCAGATGCTGATAATCAACCCCAGAACCAATATGCATATGCACACCGACCAGCTTTAACTGGTACTGAGCAATTTTCTCCATCGCTTGTTGCAGTTCGCTGTGCCAGATACCATGTTTGCTGTTTTCACCGCCGGTGTTGGTTTTCTGGCTGTGGCCGTGGCCAAAGCCAGGGTTGATGCGTAACCAGACTGGGTGACCACGAGACACCTGACCAAGTTGCTCCAGCATATCGATCGAACCGGTATTCACCGGAATTTTCAATTCAGCGACACGCGCTAGTGTGGCGTGATCGAGCACATCGGCAGTAAAGACGATGTCATCGCCATCGGTTTGAAAGCCTGCTTTTAAGGCACGTTCAATCTCGCCCAGTGACACTGAATCCACTTTCACACCTTGTTCACGCATCAGACGCAGAATATGGATATTGGAACAGGCTTTTTGGGCGAAGCGGATCACATCAAACTGGCGTAGCTGGCGGATGCGCTGGCGGATCATCTCAGCATCGAATACCCAGAGAGGAGTGCCGAAACGTGCAGGTAGAGTCAGTAGTTGCGTGGCGTTGAGCGGATTTGCGCTATCGTTAATCGGGCGTGGCATTGGCGGTTTCCATCCAAAAATAGGTTGTCACAGTTAGCGGTAGTCAATGGCAAGCAGGCAGTGAGTGAGCAAACCATCCTTGGCGTTAAGACCAACACTGAGGCAGCAAGGGGATGGGATTTACCCCTTGGCTTCAATCTGTCATGGTGTGTAATTCACAACAATGTTTAGCTTACAACAGATTATTCAAATTAACCGGCTAGTTACATGACGAATTTTATATAACGAGCATCAGGAGGCTAAACGATTAGTGGCGCTTGCCATCATCATCGTGATCAATAAACCCAGGCTCATCTTCGTCGTCATCATATTCATCGTCACCATCCGGATCTTGATAATAAGTGCCCCAACCGTCGTAGTTCACTTGGTACTTATCAGCCAGTGCCATGATCTGCTCGACCTGTTGATCGATAAGTTCAGCATCCAGTGCGACTTGACCAATTACATCGCAGCAGGTTAACAGCGAATGCTCTCCCGTGTCGTCATCCACTTCTAGTTCTTCAGCATCACTGACCTCGTAGCCGAGTTTAAACGCTTCGACAGCAAGTTGTTCCAGTACATCAAACTCTTTGGCGGATAAGTGGTGTTCAATGGTATAAAGCGCATCCGGGTCACTACCATCTTCGAGTAACTCTTCAATAATCCGGCGTGTCTCTTCACGTTGTTCTTCCAACAGTTCGCGGCTTGCCATTTCTCTGTTCTCCGTAAAATTAGCCTAAGTGCACTCATTTTCACATAGCGGCGACGGCGCGGCTATGCTAAACAGAAAAGATTTTTTGCTGGGGTTGAAAATGAATATTAATACATATAATTTGAATCGATATTCAATCCAGCTTAAGAGAGAAGTATCTGATGAACCCATTCTACAATCGCCACCTTTTACGTTTGATGGATTTTACCCCAAGTGAGATCAATGCATTGTTACAGTTGGCTGCAGATTTAAAGCAGGCCAAAAAGCAGCGCCAGGAGAAGCAGTATCTGGTGGGGAAAAATATTGCGCTGATCTTTGAGAAAGATTCGACACGCACCCGTTGTGCGTTTGAGGTGGCAGCCTTCGATCAAGGCGCACATGTTACCTATCTTGGGCCGAGTGGCAGTCAGATTGGGCATAAAGAGTCAATGAAAGATACCGCACGGGTTCTTGGGCGAATGTATGACGCAATCCAATATCGCGGTTTTGGCCAACAGCAGGTAGAGATATTGGCCGCACACGCGGGTGTGCCGGTTTGGAATGGCCTGACCAATGAGTTTCATCCGACGCAGCTATTGGCTGATCTGCTAACATTGCGAGAGTATCTGCCTGATCAAGCAATCAATACCATCAAATTGGCCTATGTTGGTGATGCACGAAATAACATGGGCAACAGTTTATTGGAAGCGGCTGCATTGGTTGGCTTGGATCTGCGCTTGGTGGCGCCGAAGGCGTGTTGGCCAGAAGAGCAGTTAGTCGCACAGTGTCAGGCTATTGCCAAACAGCAGGGTGGCAAAATTACGCTCACTGAGCAGATTGCGGAAGGGGTGTTGGGCGTTGATTTTATCTATACCGATGTTTGGGTTTCGATGGGCGAGGCGAAGGAGACTTGGCAGCAGCGTATCGATCTACTGCGTCCTTATCAGGTCAATATGGCGATGTTGCAGTTAACCGGGAATCCAAACGTGAAGTTTTTACACTGTTTGCCAGCCTTCCATGATGACAATACCACGCTCGGTAAACAGATGGCGGATCTGTATGGTTTGCATGGTGGCATGGAAGTGACAGATGAAGTGTTTGAATCAGAACACAGCGTGGTCTTTACTCAGGCGGAAAATCGTTTGCATACCATTAAAGCGGTGATGGTTGCCAGCTTGAGTGAAACGGTGTCGCTATAGATCGAGGATCTCTTTCACAAACGGTATGGTCAGCTTGCGTTGTGCGGTAATAGAGGCACGATCAAGCTGATCAAGGGCATGAAATAGCGAACGCATTTCACGATCGAGCCGACGAAACAGGAAGGTGCCGACATCTTCCGGTAGCTCAAAACCACGCAATTTGGCGCGCAACTGCATTGCCTGTAGTTTATCGTCATCAGAGAGCGGATGTAGTTTATAAATCTGTCCCCAGTCGAGACGGGAAGCCAGATCGGGCAGTGTCAGTGCCAACTGGCGTGGTGGACGATCACCAGTAATCAGCAGTGAAGTGTGGTTGTGCTCAAGAATGCGGTTGTAGAGGTTGAACATCGCCACTTCCCACTCATGGTCACCAGCAATGCACTCAATATTATCAATGCAGACCAGCGCGAGCTGCTCCATTCCCTCTAACACGTCAGGCACGAAATAGGCACGCTTATCGAGCGGCACATAACCGACCGCTTGGTTGCGTTGCGAAAGCGCGGCACAAGCAGCATGAAGTAGATGGCTGCGTCCTCCCCCTTCCCGTGACCAGAAATAGAGATAGCTGGCCTGTGGCTGCTCAATCGCAGTTTGTAGAGCAGCGAGCAGTGAGGCGTTCTCTCCTGGATAGAAATTGGCGAACGTCTCATCATCGGGAAGATAGAGTGGCAGTGAAAGCTGTACCGATGTATTCAGAAAAACACCTCAACCAAAAGCGGGCAGAAAACAGCAGCAGTCTATCACAAAAAGTGACAACTGTTGAAATCACGCTTTAACGGCCTGATGCAACTAGCAATAAGTCCCGAAAACTGTACTGGCAAGCCTGAGATGTTGGTTCAACGCAATACACGTGTTCAGCCTTTGGCAAGGTAAAGCTACAGCAGACACACATTGAGCTTTGGCCCGAAAAAACGCATTGATTCGGTTTTTTGTCTGGATGGTGGCGTTCAATATTCTGCTGCACCATCAGGGGACTGCTGGCGGATCTGTGATCTGTTCTGCCTGTGTTTTCTGCTCGTTACTCTGGATCAGCCGTAACGCTAGGTAAAGATCCGGCACGATAATCAAATCACGATTGCTGTCGTTGTCGCTCTGGAACCAGCGCGTCAGTTCACTGCGGCGCCCAGCCAACACTAGCCTGATATTTCGCATCTTTAAATCACGTTGCAACTCATCAATGCTGGCGAGTACGCTGATATCCGGGTGGGTAAAACTGGCAACTGCGTCAATTACGACCCAACGTGGCGTTGCTGGCAGACTGTCAACCAGATTGGTGATCCGGCGTTTGAAGTAGACCACGTTGAAATAGGTCAGTGGTGAGTTAAAACGGTACATTAGCACCCCTTCGACTGCTTTAATGCCGTTGTTATTACCCATTGAATGGATCATCCCTTCGTCGTTTACCCCCAACAGTTGTTCAGTTGGGCGGAACACTGTCTGCAAAAACTGCAACAGCGCTAGCAACACCGCCAAGCCAATACCGGGGATAATGCCGATCAATACCACGCTTAAGAAGGTAAACAGGGCCAGATTAAAAGCTGAACGGTTACGCTTGCGTAGTCGGAATATGCCACGCAGGTCGAGCAGTGACCAAGAGGCGTAAATCAGCACCACACCCAATACTGCAACTGGGATAAATTGCAGCGGTTGGCTGAACAGAAACAGCACCGAGGCGATGGTGAGTGCGGCAATCACTGATACCAGTTGACTTTTACCCCCGTTGGCATCGTTGATTGCGGTGCGTGAGCTGGCTCCACTGATCGCGAAACCTTGTGACAGAGCCGAGACGATATTGATGATCCCCAGTGCGCGAAATTCACGATTGGCGTCGACCTCATAGCCATTTCTTGCTGCAAAGCTGCGTGCTGTCAGCATCATGCTGACGAAGCTGACTACTGCGAGGTTAAGGGCAGGGAGTACCAGATCACGCAGTAATCCAGGTTTAAATGCGGGCCAGGCAACCAGCGGTAATCCACTGCCGGTATAAGCAGAAACAGTTTCAATGCCAAAACGCGTTAGACCGGCTGACCAAGTTAACCCAGTGGTGATCACCAGTGCAAATAGTGGTGCTGGCCACTCAGGGCGCAGATAACGCAGCCCGAACAGGATCAGTAAGGTAAACAGTGACAGCAGTAGTGTAGGCCAGTGGCTATTGAGCAAGCTGATTGGAAGCGAATAAATACGTTCAATTAACTCATCTGAAGGTGAAGTGAAACCAAATACTTTGCTGATTTGATTAACAATAATGGTTAAGGCTACGCCATTTAGCAAACCGTTTAAGATCGGGCGTGAAAGCAGATCAGCAATAGCACCGAGATTAAAATGGCTGGCAATCAGGCACCAGGTTCCCATCATTAGTGTCATAACAATAGTAAGTTGCCAGTGCAACTCGCTATTACCAGCGGCAAGTGGTGTCACCACGGCCGCAATCACTGCACAAGTGGCGGCATCCGGCCCAACAATCAACTGGCGTGATGAGCCAAAGATGGCGTAGGCCAGCATCGGTAAAATACAGGAGTAGAGTCCGACAATCGCACTTACACCAGCCAACTCGGCATAAGCAATCGCGATAGGTAGTGCAACGGCGGCAACAGACAAGCCGGCACGCAGATCCGGCTTGAACCAACTACGTTGATAAGCCAATAAGTTCATTAGCCCAGGAGCGATGTTGTGTCGTTTTTTCCGCTGCATACCCTCTCCATTTCAATTGGTTATCGCTAGCTTTGCTTGTCAATACTGACGCACTGTCAACCTCTGTGGTTGTTGAACGGTGTTGCTGCGTAATAACCAGGGAATGTTAGTGCATGTGCTGTATGACAGGTTGAACAACCCCCACAACTGTAGACCACTTTGCTGATCGCTGTGCCGTTTTAATAGAGTGATGGTGCGCCGGGTGGGCGCGTCTTAAAACGGCGATGCAGCCACATGTACTGTTCTGGGGCACGCATGATCTCACGTTCGATAACTTTGTTCATGTACGCCGCAGCAGCCAATTCATTATCCAGCGGATAGTCCTCGAGTGCCGCACCGATCAGCAGATCATACCCATCACCTTGCTGACGACGAATAAGCACTACTGGCAACAGAGCAGGTTGTGCCATACGTGCTAATACAAAGGTGCCGTTGGTGGTTGCAGCTTGCTCTACGGCAAACAGTGGTGCAAACACGCTGCCTCGTGGGCCATAATCTTGATCAGGGGCAAACCAGACTGCTTCCCCCCCCTTTAGTGCCTGCACCATTGCACGTAGCTCTTTACGATCAAGCATCGCTTTGTTGGAGCGCATACGCCCTTTAGTTTGTGCCCACTCCATTGCCTTGTTGTTGTGCGGTCGGTACATCGCCATCATCGGTTGACATAACCCCATCGCACGGCCGCCTAGCTCCAGCGACATAAAATGGACACCAATCACTAGCACTCCGCGCCCTCCCTGCTGTGCGGCTTGCAGGTTATCCAGCCCAGAAACAGTAAACCAGCGTTTTACCCGTCGATCTGACCAGAACCAAGCGATACCGGTTTCGATTAATCCCATCCCTAGCGCAGCGAAGTTATCCGTCACCAGACGTTCACGCTGTTGTCGATCCATCTCAGGAAAACAGAGCTCAAGGTTACGACGCGTGATCTCAACCCGGTGCGCTAAAAAGCGCATTGAGAAGCGCCCGAGCCAAGTGCCCAATTTGTGCAGCAGTGGATAAGGCAGTTGTACTAACAGGAACAGAGCAGCCAGACCAAACCAGGTTGGCCAGTAACGCGGATGCAGTAACGCAGCATGAAAATTAGGAGGACGCTTCATATCAACTCATTCGGCAGTGTCGGCTAATCAGCAGGTCAGGTGGAGTTTACCGCGCCAAGGCTACCTGCCTATTGCAGTGACTGATTGGCGATCAATACACTAATTGCGATTAAAAATAAAATATTATGCTAGCTAACTCAAATAAAGTAGCAGATTACGACAGGAATTCAGCCTATATTGGCGATTGTATCACACAAAATCAGTGTCGAAAGCGGCACAGCAGTGAAAGCGGTGCTGTGCCGAGGCGGATAACCGCCATGCAATCCTCAGCGCGACATGACAAAACCTACCGCATCGTAGACTTTCGCCAGTGTTTGCTGGGCACGAGCACGCGCTTTGTTGGCACCGTCCTGCATCACCTGTTGCAGCAACGCTTCATCGCTGCGCACTTGTTGATAACGCTGTTGCAGGGAGCTCAGCATGTCGGCAACCGCTTCTGCCACAGCCCCTTTCAGATGCCCATACATCTGGCCAGAAAATTCGCTCTCGAGTTGGCTGATGCTTTTACCACTCACGCCGGAAAGGATGTCCAGTAAGTTTGATACTCCGGGCTTGTTGCTGACATCATAGCGGATCACTGGTGGATCTTCTGAGTCAGTCACCGCACGTTTGATCTTCTGATGAACTGATTTGGGATCTTCCAGCAGACCAATAACGTTATTACGGTTGTCATCTGATTTGGACATCTTTTTAGTCGGGTCTTGCAATGACATTACCCGTGCGCCCGCTTTGGGAATGAACGGCTCTGGTACCCTGAATATCTCACCATATAACGCATTGAAGCGTTGAGCGATATCACGGCTAAGTTCCAGATGCTGTTTCTGATCTTCGCCGACAGGCACTTGCTGGGTTTGGTAGAGCAAAATATCGGCCGCCATCAGTACCGGGTAGCTGAACAGGCCTGCGTTGATATTTTCGGCATAGCGCGAGGATTTATCTTTGAACTGCGTCATGCGGCTCAGTTCACCAAAGTAGGTGTAACAGTTGAGCAGCCAGCTTAGTTGACAGTGTTCCGGAACCTGTGATTGGACAAAAATGGTGCTTTTTTCTGGATCAATACCGCAGGCCAGATAGAGTGCCAGGGTATCCAGCGTCGCTTTACGCAACTGCTGGGCATCTTGGCGCACGGTGATCGCATGCAAATCAACGATGCAGTAGATGCAGTCGTAGTCGTCTTGCATCTGCACCCATTGACGCAATGCTCCCATGTAGTTGCCTATGGTCAGTTCTCCAGAGGGCTGAGCACCACTAAATACGATGGGTTTATTCATGATTAAATTTCCTGATCGTCGCAACATGAAGGGTCAACAAGGGACAATAAATCGGCAAAGTTGGTTAATACGTAGTCAGGATGGCTTAGCGCTATCGATTCGCCGTAGTTGTAGCCATAAGTCAATCCGACACTGGGGCAGCCTGCCGCTTGCGCTGCCAGAATATCATTACGAGAGTCACCAACAAACAGCAACTGATTGGTGTGTAAGCCGAGTTTACCACAGACCAGATAGAGCGGTGCAGGATGGGGTTTCTTCTCAACCACATCATCGCCACCAATAATCGGCGAGAATAGGTTATCGATACCGAGCGAGGCCAGCAGCGGCGCGATAAATGGCGTCGGCTTATTGGTCACCAGTGCGAGCGGATATCCGCGTTGGGCCAGTTCAGTCAGGCTCTCTTTGACGCCAGGAAACAGGTTGCTACCGCCCTGCACCGTTTCGCGGTAAAAGTGATCAAACCGTTGGCGAACCAGCAGGCAGTTGGCCGCACTGATATCGCCGCCAGCCCACTCTAGCGCACGCTGTACCAGCAGATCAGCACCGTTGCCGATCCAACAGGCGACCTGCGTTTTACCCGCAGCAGCCAGGCCGCTTTCACGCAAGGCCAAATCGATGGCCGCTGCTAATCCTGGCACACTGTCGACCAGCGTACCATCAAGATCAAACGCCAATGCACGGATAGCACGCAAATCAGCCATGCTGCACCTGCAGCAGTTGACTGCGCATTTGTTCGATCACTTGGCGGTAATCGGGTTGACCAAAAATGGCGGAACCAGCAACAAACATATCTGCACCGGCAGCGGCGATCTCAGCAATATTATCGACTTTTACCCCACCATCCACTTCCAGACGAATGTCATAACCACTCTGGTCGATCAACTGGCGTGCCTGGCGTAGTTTATCGAGAGTGGCAGGAATGAATGATTGACCACCAAAACCAGGGTTGACTGACATCAGCAGGATCAGATCAACTTTGTCCAGCACGTAGTCGAGATAGCTCAATGGCGTTGCCGGGTTAAAAACCAACCCTGCTTTACAGCCATGCTGTTTAATCAGTTGCAGGGTACGATCGACATGTTCTGACGCTTCAGGATGAAATGAGATGTAGCTGGCTCCTGCGCTGGCAAAATCGGGAATGATCCGATCGACCGGTTTTACCATCAAGTGAACATCGATCGGCGCGTTAATGCCGTAGTTGCGCAGAGCCTGACAAACCATCGGGCCGATGGTTAAATTGGGTACGTAGTGGTTATCCATGACATCAAAATGAACCACATCAGCCCCAGCAGCCAACACGTTGGCGGTATCTTCACCCAAGCGGGCAAAATCAGCCGAAAGGATCGATGGGGCGATCAAAAACTGTTTCATCTGCTTCTCCAAGCATTAGGATTTAGACTGAGTAACTTATCTATATAAGGCAAGAAGTTCACCCACTTTACTGCGTGCAGAGATATTACTGCTGATCGTGCGTGTTGCCTGCACAGCATACAGTTCAGCATGTTGATACCATCCGCGTGTCAATTCGGTATCGTGATTGGAGATTAATACCGGCACCTGCTGTTGTGTGGCCAGTTGAAGAGCCAGTTCAGCCAATGCCTGCTGATCATCCAAGTTAAAGTTACTGGTGTGATAGGCAGTAAAATTTGCCGTTGCAGAGAGCGGCGCATAGGGCGGATCACAATAGATAACTGCTCCAGTGGTTACCTGGAGCATAGTTTTGCGATAGTGTTCACAGATAAAAGTGGCACGGTGCGATCTTTCGGCAAAGTAGTACAACTCATCTTCTGGAAAGTAGGGTCGCTGATAGCGCCCAAACGGTACGTTAAACTCGCCACGTGAGTTATAGCGACATAGCCCGTTGTAACAGTGTCGGTTAAGGTATAAAAACAGCTGCGCACGCCGATAGTTGTTATTGCAATCGTTAAACTCGTCGCGCAGCAGGTAAAACTGTTCCGGCGTGTTGAACTCCTGCGTGAACAGGATCCGAACATCACGTACAAAACTGTTAGTGCGTTGTTTGACGATGTTATACAGATTGATCAAGTCAGAATTAATATCAGCAAGAATATAGTGTTCATACTCCGTGTTCAGAAACACTGAGCCTGCGCCGACAAAAGGTTCTAGCAAGTAGTCTCCCTCTGGCAGATGGCGGCGAATATCATCCACTAGCGGATATTTGCCACCAGCCCATTTGAGAAAAGATCGGTTTTTTTTCATGCCGTCAATTAGCTAGTTATACCATTGAGAGCGGCGGATTGTACTCTATGTTGCAGCACACCAGCGCACAAAATTAGTAGTTGTTTTTAAGATCCTGCTGAACCTGAGATACAGGGCGGATCCACGGTTTTTTTGCTCGCACTTGTGCTGGAAGAGTAGCAATCGCGTTTTTGGCGGCCTCGGACGAGGGATAGCTACCACTGACCAATATATACCAAGGCTTACCTTCACGTAGCGTTCTGTACACCATAAACTGTTGCAGATTATGCTGTTTGCCAAAGTTAGTCAGGGTGTCCGGTTGAGAAGCTGAACTCAATTGTAGCGTGTAATAGCTGCTCGGTAGGGTGAGGTATCCCTGACCATTGATGCTAATAACATTATTTCTCTTCACATTGGCCGGATTGCTGGCAGTGCTGGTTGTTACAGGTGCTCGGGTTTGGCTGCTAGCTCCATTTTCCACTGTTGATGGTACACCTTGCGCAGAGGTGATGGCAGTGCTTGTTGACGAGGCAGCCAATGAAGATCGTTCACTACTGACCGAGGGGGTTGGTGTGGAACGTTGTGGCTGTTGTGCAGTTTGTCCAACGGTTTGATCGACAGTGGCGGAAAGGCGGCTGTTTGCTACGGTTGATGAAGTTGGCAGGTTAATCGGCTGAGCTACTTGCTGCTGTCCAGAGCGTTTTAGCGCTGAGTGGATGCTGACAATCACCAGTAATAACACCAAGACACCAATCACGATCATCATCGGCTGGCGGGAAACGGTAAAACGCGGTTTAGCCGCAGAGCGGCTGGCGCGAGTGGAGGGACGATCATTGACATCAGGTTTGAGATCATCTTTCGCATTAAACTCTTCCATCTGGAACCTTCTAGCTAAAGCAATCGTCAGTTAATGTTATCGATCATGGTGTTCATGTTTAATGGCCAACAACTTAGCGCATCACGCCTACTTTTACTGCTCGCACTGCATTTGGGCAGTGCGGGTAATCGACACCTGTCGCGGCAATGTTCCGCTTTTGATACCACACCGGTGCAAACGGGCAGCACCAATTGGCTACCACTAAACGATTTCTGAACAACAACATGCCGTTTTCCATTAACCGACGAAAAGCAAATTAAAAACAATATAATAGAATAGTCATCGCACTTGTGCTGAGGCTGTTTATTCCATCTGCCTGTTGATGCTAACACGCAGAGAGGTTCGGTGATTCAGGTACAGCATCAAGTGGGTAGACAGTCAGTAATTGCAGCCAATACTAAGGTATCAGCCACGCCTTTACGTACTTCAGCTTGACCAATTGCCGTTGGTAAAACCAAACGCAACTGACCTGCTAGCACTTTTTTATCACGCATCATATGCGGCAGATAGCGACTAGGTGCCATCTGCTCAGGGCCATGAACGGGCAACCCGGCACGCAGTAACAAACTTTTTATTCGCTCAACATCTGCCTGAGTCAATAACCCGAGACGGTATGCGGTCTGTGCAGCCATGACCATCCCTGCGGCGACAGCTTCACCATGCAGCCAGACACCATAGCCCATTTCTGCTTCAATCGCATGACCATAAGTATGGCCAAGATTGAGCAGTGCCCTTAGTCCATTTTCGCGCTCATCAGCGGCGACAACCTGCGCCTTTAATTCACAACAGCGACGGATACAATATCCGAGCGCTTCCATATCCAGTTTGACCAGCAACTCAATGTTGTTCTCCAGCCAAACGAAGAAGTCAGCATCCAAGATAATGCCATACTTGATCACTTCCGCCAGGCCTGAGGCCAGCTCTTTCGCTGGCAGCGTGTGCAGACAGTTGAGATCAATCACTACGCTGGCCGGCTGGTAAAAGGCACCGATCATATTTTTCCCCAGCGGGTGGTTAACGGCAGTTTTGCCACCCACTGAAGAGTCAACTTGAGAAAGCAGAGTGGTTGGAACCTGAATGAAACGTACGCCGCGTTGGTAGCAGGCTGCGGCGAAACCCGTGAGATCGCCAATCACGCCACCACCCAGTGCCAGCAGCGTGGTATCACGGCTATGGGGTTTTGCCAGCAGTGCGGAGAACACTTGCTCAAGTACCGCCAGTGATTTGTACTGTTCACCATCCGGCAGCACAACCTGATCTACCACTATGCCAGCCTGTTCCAGCACCCGTTTGACCGTTTCTAGATAGAGCGGCGCGACGGTCTGGTTGGTGACGATCATCACCTGTTCAGATGCTACCAGCGGAAGAAACGAAGCCGCATCATTGAACAGCCCGGGCGCAATGGTAATTGGGTAGCTACGCTCCCCAAGTGTTACAGTGACTTTCTCCATGTGTAATCAGTTCTCGGTATGATTTGAACCCGTGAATGCGGGATCGGTGTAGGACGCTACACCATACGGCTAAAGCCAGCCACTAGTGGCCTTCCAACATGTTGATGATCTGGTTGGCGACAACTTTGGCACTCTGTTCATCAGTACGGATGGTGACGTCGGCGATCTCTTCGTACAGTGGATTACGCTCTTTCGCCAATGTTTCCAACACGTCACGCGGTGGAGCATCAACCTGCAGCAGTGGACGCTTCTTATCACGCTGAGTACGAGCCAACTGTTTCTCAATGGTGGTTTCTAGGTAGACTACCACACCGCGTGCTGAAAGGCGGTTACGTGTTTCACGCGACTTTACTGCACCACCGCCAGTTGCCAGTATAATTCCTTGTTTTTCAGTGAGCTCGTTGATGATTTTTTCTTCGCGTTCGCGGAAGCCCTCTTCACCTTCCACGTCGAATACCCAACCTATATCTGCGCCTGTACGTCGCTCAATTTCATGATCGGAATCGAAAAACTCCATATTGAGTTGCTGAGCTAGTTGACGCCCAATGGTACTTTTTCCTGCCCCCATTGGCCCAACTAGAAAGATATTGCGTTTCTCTGCCATGTTTTTCGGTATTACCAAGACAATTCGTTAATGATAACCTGCCCCGTCAGTCAAATTAGCAACGGAACCTAAACTGAAACCTCATGAGCGATAGTGTGAGATCAGACGAAAAATTATCTCAACACTCTTGCTAGTTTGGCAACCGAATAAATTGCCACCCACGCTGCAGGAGAGAAATCATACCTTGTTACCTGCGTTGTTTGTGTCGCCCCCTTTTAGAGTAGTGGAAGAGGACGGAGAAAGTTCAACGCTTAGCTTGGTACTCCTTGTAAGCTAAATCCTGTGCAGCGTCAAACGCAGATGCTTAAAAGGGGATAAAAAAATCGCTTTGCTGCTGCTGAGGGCGATAAAATAACCAGTTGCACTTGTTATTGATCAACGGCGTTAACCTGTTGTTGTAGTGTAGCTTGCGTTTCATTGGTAACACTTTTTTGAATTACTCGGTCTATTGACTGATAATCACCAGATTGCGTTTACAACAGATAGAGAGGGGAACATTGTGATCGACCCGAAAAAAATTGAACAAATTGCTCGTCAGATCCATGAATCGATGCCAAAGGGGGTACGTGAATTTGGTGAAGATGTTGAAAAGAAAATTCGCCAAGTGCTTCAGGCGCAGTTGACCCGGTTAGAACTGGTAAACCGCGAAGAGTTTGATGTCCAGACTCAGGTGTTGCTACGCACCCGTGAAAAACTCGCGTTACTTGAGCAACGTTTGGCACGGCTGGAACAGCAACAATTGGAACAGCAGCCAGCGCTTGCTGCGCCAGAGGAGAAGAGCGGGCAGGCATAGTGCCTAAGTGATTATAGTGCCTAAGCCATAAGGGCTATTGGATTTGCCATTTGGCTAACTAATGGCCCTTATGCTGCCAATCAACAGATCGTTAGGCTTTGCGGTTGGTCAGCAATAACAGACCGGGAGCCGTTTGTTACGGTAGCCCGGCTGCTACTGTTGTGTATTACAAGAAGAATGGGCTTGGTTGGAATAGGCGTTCAACTTCCGGGACAAATTTCTTATCAGTAATGAACATGATGATGTGATCATCCTGTTCGATCCTGATGTTGCTATTGGCAATGATCACTTCGTCACCACGCACAATTGCACCGATGGTGGTGCCTGGCGGTAGTTTTACCTCATCAACTTTGCGTCCGACCACTTTCGAAGTCTGTTCGTCACCGTGGGCGATCGCTTCGATGGCTTCGGCAACACCCCGGCGTAATGACGAGACGCTGACAATATCTGCTTTGCGTACATGTCCCAATAGTGCAGAAACGGTGGCTTGTTGCGGGGAGATAGCGATATCGATCACGCTACCTTGTACC
The DNA here is from genome assembly GCF_004011885.1 of Serratia microhaemolytica. Classification (GTDB taxonomy): domain Bacteria; phylum Pseudomonadota; class Gammaproteobacteria; order Enterobacterales; family Enterobacteriaceae; genus Serratia_G; species Serratia_G microhaemolytica. The sequence continues at coordinate 38,905 of NZ_SBEF01000026.1, forward strand.
AGATCGACATAAGCGTGGCGCTGGATCAACACCATCACTTTTTTTGCTCCCATCCGTTTGGCGAGCATCGCGGACATGATATTGGCTTCATCGTCATTGGTGATGGCGATGAACACGTCGATCTGTTCAACATGTTCTGCCGTCAGCAACTCCTGATCGGAGGCATCTCCACAAAACACCATAGTGTCGTGTAACTGTTCAGCAAGGTCTGCTGCCCGTTGCGGATTTCGCTCGATCAGTTTCACGTTGTATGACTTTTCTAACCGCTGTGCCAGCCCTGCCCCAATGTTGCCACCACCGACTAACATAATGCGTTTATAGGGTTTTTCCAGGCGCTGCAATTCGCTCATTACCGCGCGGATATGCTGTGAGGCAGCGACAAAAAACACTTCGTCGCCGGCTTCAATCACCGTTGAGGCTTGGGGGCGAATCGGGCGATCGTGGCGGAAGATAGCAGCGACACGTGTCTCGATATGTGGCATGTGCTCACGCATTGAAGAGAGCGCATTGCCGACCAATGGGCCACCGTAATAGGCTTTAACCGCAGCAATACTTACCTTGCCTTCAGCAAAGTTGACCACTTGTAGCGCGCCTGGATATTCGATCAATTTGTAAATGTACTCGATCACCAACTGTTCTGGGGTAATCAGGTGATCGATAGGCACCGCCTCGGGGTGAAACAGGTTTTCTCCTTCCCGGATATAGTCGGCTGCACGAATACGGGCGATGCGGTTTGGCGTATTAAACAGCGAGTAGGCAATCTGGCAGGCAATCATGTTGGTTTCATCAGAGTTGGTGACGGCAACCAGCATATCGGCATCTTCGGCACCCGCAGCACGCAGCACTCGCGGGTGTGAACCATGCCCTTGTACCACACGCAGATCAAATTTGTCCTGCAACTGACGCAAACGCACCGCATTAGTATCAACTACGGTGATGTCGTTATTTTCGCCTACCAGGTTTTCTGCCAGGGTGCCGCCTACTTGGCCCGCACCCAGAATGATTATTTTCATTGGGATCTCTATTTGATGCGTCAGTTGCCAACTGGCTAACCGAATGACATTTTAATCAGCTTTGCATAGAAGAAACCATCACCCCGCTCAGGATGCGGAAGATTTTGCCGCCCCAACTGCGCACTAGCATCCAGTTGCGAACGGCCAGCCAGCTCAGCGAGTTGGGCATCTGGGTGCTGTGATAAAAATGTGGCAATTTGTTCGCTATTTTCTTCTGGCAGGATTGAACAGGTAGCATAGAGCAGTACGCCACCAGGTTTTAAATACCGCCAGATCGCGTTTAGGATCTGCTGTTGCAGTTGTACCAATTCGGCAATGTCGCTATCACGGCGTAGCCATTTGATATCAGGATGACGACGGATCACGCCAGTGGCGGAGCAGGGGGCATCCAACAGAATGCGATCAAACTGTTTCCCGGCACACCAGTCTTGTGGCGTTCTGCCATCACCACAGTGTAGTTGTGCACTTTGCCCCAAACGCTGTAGATTCTCAGCCACACGATCTAAACGTTGCTGATCCACATCAACAGCCATGACTTGTGCAGTTGGTGCTAGCTCAAGAATGTGGGTGGTTTTTCCGCCTGGTGCCGCGCAGAGATCGAGGATCTGCTCTCCTGGTTGCGGAGCCAGTAGCTCGACGGCTGCTTGCGCCGCAACATCCTGAACAGTGATCCAGCCTTCAGCAAAGCCAGGCAGCAAACTCACTGCACAGGGGGTGAGTAGCCGGATAGCTGCGGGATGTTCTTCATCAGCGACTGCACTGATCCCAGCCTGTTGCAGTAATTGCAGATAATCTGCACGTTGGTGATGTTGTTGATTGACCCGCAACCACATTGGTGGCTTTTGATTATTAGCAGCAACAATCTGTTGCCATGCTGTCGGGTAAGCGTGCTGAATGCGCTTTAACAGCCAACTGGGGTGTAAATGGCTGCTTGGGTGTTGGCGCGCCTTGTCAACCAATGCCTGCTGTTGGCGCTGGAACTGGCGCAACACACCATTAATCAGCCCTTTAAACTGGGTACGTTTTAATGCGCTGGCACCTTCCACCGTCTCGGCCAATGCAGCATGTGCTGGAATACGGGTGTACAACAGTTGATATAGCCCAACCATTAACAGGTGGTGCAGTGTGCGCTGTTTACCGACCAGTGGTTTCTCCATCAGTTGTTGTAGTAACCATTCCAACTGTGGCAACACACGTAAGGTACCAAAACAGAGCTCTTGTAACAGTGCGCGATCTCGCTCAACCAAGTGCACTTGAACACCCGGTAACACAGTGCTCAGTGACTGACCTTGTTCGAGAACCTGACTGATAGCTTGTGCTGCTAAACTGCGAAGGTTGTAACGGTTTTTCATAGGCTAAAGATGCTAATACTCAAGGTGCTAAGACCCAAAGTGGTGGAACAGCACAATCACACCGCTTCAAGCTCGGATGCGGATGTTTAGTTACAGGCGACGACCCAAGGTAAACCACTCGCGACGTGAGTTGAGCAGATCTTGAGCCGACATCACTTTCTTGCCAGCGGGTTGTAGTTGCGTCAGGTTTAGCACACCGTCACCCGTAGCGATTTGAATGCCGTGCTTATCGGCACCGATCACTGTCCCCGGCGTAGCGTTGCTTACCACCGCGAGCACGTTGGCTTGCCAGACTTTGACTGGCTGATCTTCCAGCATGAAATAGCTAACTGGCCAAGGGTTAAAGGCTCGAATACAGCGCTCCAGTTGATTGGCTGACAGCTCCCAGTCTAAGCGCGCCTCTTCTTTGCTCAATTTTTCAGCATAGTTGGCTAACTGTTCATCCTGCACTTCTGGCACACAATGCCCAGCGTTCAGTTGTTGCAGTGTAGCGAGTAATCCCTCAGGCCCGATCAGTGCCAATTTTTCATACAGTGTAGCGCTAGTATCTTCTGCTGCGATCGGACAGTGCAGTTTATAAAGCATATCACCGGTATCGAGGCCAGCATCCATCTGCATAATGGTAATACCGGTCTGCTGATCACCAGCCCACAGTGCGCGCTGTATCGGTGCAGCACCGCGCCAGCGTGGCAGCAGTGAACCGTGTACATTCAAGCAACCAAGACGCGGAATAGACAACACGGCAGCAGGCAGGATCAGCCCATAAGCGACCACCACCATCACATCTGCATTCAGCTCAGCAATTTGCTGCTGAGCTTCGGCAGCACGTAGCGATTTAGGCTGAAAAATAGCCAACTGATGCTGCTCAGCCAGAACTTTCACCGCACTTGGTGTCAACTTGTTGCCACGACCCGCAGGGCGATCAGGTTGGGTAAAGACACCAACAACCTGATGAGGGGAGTCCAGCAGTGCCTGCAAGTGGCGAGCGGCAAAGTCTGGTGTACCGGCAAAGATAATCCGCAAAGAGTCAGACACGTTGTGTTCCTATCCAGTTAGCCACGAGCATTCAGTTTGGCCATCTTTTCCAGCTTTTGCCGGATACGCTGGCGTTTCAGTGGTGAAAGATAATCGACAAACAGTTTCCCCATCAGATGATCCATCTCGTGTTGAATACAGATGGCTAACAGACCATCTGCTTCAAGTTCAAACGGTTGTCCATTAATATCGATAGCTGCGATTTTCACTTTCTCGGCACGCGGTACCAGTGCGCGGTGTTCTGGCACAGACAGGCATCCCTCTTCGATACCGGTTTCTCCACTTTTTTCCAGAAATTCCGGATTAATTAGCACCAATGGCTGATCGCGGTTTTCAGAGACATCAATCACAATAATGCGTTGATGAATATCGACTTGTGTAGCCGCCAGACCGATACCTTCCTCTGCCGCCATGGTATCGAACATATCGGCCACAATACGTTTTATCTCTTCATTGATTTCTTTGACCGGCGTAGCGATTTTGCGTAACCGATCATCGGGAAAATGTAATACTTGCAACACTGACATATAGGTTTAGATCTGCATTTGAGTGATGAAATGAAATTGGCGACCATTCTAGACATTTCCGCGACTGATTGACAGCATTGCAACATAATTGCAGCAATAGCCGAGTGCACAGACTTGTGCTGATAGTTGCTGATAGCCTAACAATTGATGAACCCAATCGCTGGCGGGATATGCACCATGCAGGCAGAAGAGATCAGTTTACGTATGCACGCAGTGACCGGTATTGGGGCGGTGCGTGCCAGCCGGATCATTACTGAACTGGTGCGGGCAGCGGGTGATCCGTTCCGGTTATTGCGCGCCGTCGGTTTGAATGAAAAACAGTGTAACCAGTTTCAGCACTGCGATCGCCGATACCTTACTGCCACACTTGACTGGTTGGAACAACCGGGGCACCAACTACTGCGTTACGGTGATGACAGCTTCCCTGAAGCATTACAGTCGATTGACCAGCCTCCGTTATTGCTGCTGGTGGAAGGCGCGAGTGATGCCTTATCATTACCTCAAGTTGCCATGGTCGGTAGCCGTCAATTTAGTCACTATGGAGAGTATTGGGCAACACATTTTGCTCAGGGGCTGGTACAGAGTGGCTTTGCGATTACCAGTGGACTAGCGATTGGAATTGATGGTATCTGTCACCGCGCAGCGCTGGCAGCCGGAGGGATCACCTTGGCTGTGCTGGGCTGTGGGTTAAATAATATCTACCCACGCCGCCATAGCGAATTGGCGCGGCAAATTGTTGAACGAGGTGGTGCACTGATATCTGAACATCTGGTCACTGATTTGCCGCTGGCGGATCACTTTCCACGTCGTAACCGTATCATTAGTGGTTTAAGTGCTGGAGTGGTAGTGATTGAGGCTTCACTGCGCAGTGGTTCGCTGATTACCGCGCGCTGTGCATTGGAACAGGGCAGAGAGGTATTCGCGTTGCCTGGTGCGCTAGGCAACGCTATGAGCGCTGGTACCAATTGGTTAATTCAGCAGGGTGCTAACTTGGTGACGGCACCCGCTGAGATAGTACAACAGCTTGATGAAGGCTTGCATTGGTTGCGGTTGCCTGAAGAGCCAGTGTTAACCGGTGTTGTGGAGCAGGTCGAATTGCCATTTGATGATCTATTGGCTAACGTAGGCGATGAGGTACTACCGGTTGATGTGATTGCCGAACGAGCGGGGCAGCCTGTCGCAGAGGTAATGGTGCGGTTACTTGAGCTTGAGTTGGCTGGCAGAGTGGTTGCGGTGCCTGGGGGATATGTGCGCGTTAGAGTGGCCAGCAACACCCCATCAGCCATTAAGAAGGACAAGAAAAAACAATGACAAAGCCGGCAATTTTCGCCATCAAACGGCATGAGTCCTGCCCAGAGTGCGGCGCTGAACTGGTGATCCGTAGCGGTCGCTACGGCGCTTTTCTTGGCTGTTCGGCGTATCCTGAATGTCAATATCATCGACCATTAAAGGCACAGATAGATGGGCACATTATCAAAGAGCTACCTGAGCTGAGTTGCCCGAAATGCCAAGCTGTTCAGGTGCTGCGTCAAGGGCGTTACGGGATGTTCATCAGTTGTCGTCATTATCCAGCGTGCGATCATACGGAGGTAATTGATAAACCAGATGAAACAGCGATCAACTGCCCTCAGTGTACCCAAGGGCAGTTGCTACAGCGTAAGTCACGCTATGGTAAACTGTTTTATGCCTGTAATCGTTATCCAGAGTGCCAATTTAGCCTCAATACTAAACCTGTCACGGGTGAGTGTGCTTATTGCCATTACCCGCTGTTGACGGAACAGCGTAGTTCCAAAGGCACCAAGCTCTGTTGTGCCAGCAAGATATGCCGCAAGCCGGTGCTGGTTGAGTAAGCAGTATTGGCAATAGCGACAATAAAAACCAATAACATCAAAAAAGTGTCACACTGATAATGGCGGAATCGATGACTGAATTGGCAGCACTCGTTGAATTACTAAAAGATGGGCAGGTTATTGCTTACCCGACTGAGGCAGTGTTCGGCTTGGGCTGTGATCCTGACAGTGAAACGGCAGTGGCTAAATTATTAGCGTTAAAACAGCGCCAATGGCAGAAGGGATTGATCCTGATTGCCGCAGATTATCAGCAATTGTTACCTTACATTGATGACAGCCAGCTTAATGCACAACAGCGTGCAGCGATTTTTGCCAGTTGGCCTGGCCCAGTGACTTGGGTAATACCAGCGAAAAGCCAAACTCCGCGTTTTTTAACCGGGCAGTTTGATTCGCTGGCGGTACGTGTGAGCGCACATCCACTGGTGCAACAGCTTTGTCGCCAGTTTGCTAAGCCGCTAGTCTCAACCAGCGCAAATTTAAGCGGTGCAGCCCCGTGTCGAAGTGTCGCTGAGATAACACAACAGTTCGGTGAGAATTTCCCGGTATTGAACGGCGAAGTAGGGGGGCGCCAAAACCCTTCTGAAATTCGAGATGCATTGACAGGTAAACAGATCCGCCAAGGGTAGGTATAGGCCATGAATCAGTTTGTTGTACTGGGTAACCCGATAGCCCACAGTAAGTCACCGCGCATCCATGCGTTATTTGCGCAGCAGACAGGGATTGAGCACAATTACGGTGCAGAGTGTGTGCCATTAACCCAATTTGAAGCCACAGTGCGCCACTTTTTTAGCACGGGTGGGCGAGGTGCAAATGTCACGGTACCGTTTAAGGAACAGGCTTATCAACTGGTGGATCAACTCAGTGACCGTGCTGCGGTGGCTGGTGCAGTGAATACCTTAAAGCGGTTGCCTGATGGTCAATTACTGGGAGATAACACGGATGGAGTTGGCTTGTTATCAGATCTTGAGCGTCAGGGGCTAATTCGACATCACGACCGGATATTGCTGGTTGGCGCAGGCGGAGCAGCTCGAGGAGCCATTATGCCGCTGCTTTCGTTTGGCTGTGAAGTGGTGCTGACTAATCGCACCATTAGCCGCGCAGAAAATTTAGCAGCAACACTACAACACCTGGGTGAACTCAGCGCATTGCCATTAGAGCAACTTGAACAACAACATTTTGATCTGATTATCAATGCAACTGCTGCTGGAATTAGCGGTGAACATCCTTTGTTGCCAGCCAGCATTGTCGAGCCGTCTACGCGCTGTTATGACATGTTTTATCAAGCAGGGTTAACCCCTTTTCTGAGTTGGGTGCGAAAACAGGGCGCACAGCAGTATGCTGATGGTTTGGGTATGCTGGTCGGGCAGGCTGCGCATGCATTCATGTTATGGCACAGTGCAATGCCAGCAATAGAGCCAGTATTGCAGCAATTGCGTAATGAAATGAAGTAGTACACCCAATCGCCAACCGCACGCTCAACTTGATGGATGATAAATCAGCAGATTGTTATAAATCAGTTTGCTGTTGTAGGTATTCATCTTTCCAGCGTAGATAGTTATTGGCAGAGTAGAGAAGCCCCGCCAATTCAGATGCCGTGAGCGGGCGAATCTGACGCACTGGATTGCCGAAGTAGAGATAGCCACTGTGCAACTGTTTGCCTGGAGGCACTAAGCTGCCAGCACCAATGATCACATCATCGCCTACTACTGCACCATCAAGCAGGATGGAACCCATCCCAACTAGCACACGGTTACCGATACGACAGCCGTGCAACACGGCCTTGTGGCCGACGGTAACATCCTCACCAATTAATAGTGGATAACCATCTGGATTATCATCAGATTGATGAGTGACATGTAAGATACTGCCATCCTGAATGTTGCTGCGTGCAGCAATTTTGATTGCATTCACGTCGCCACGGATCACCACCAGTGGCCAAATACTGACATCATCGGCTAACTCGGTATTGCCGATCACCACACTTGAAGGATCAACCATAACGCGGCAACCCAGTTTGGGGAAATAGTGCTGATAACGGCGTAGTGCTTGCGACATATATAGCGCCTTAACATTAGAAAAAGGGAAGAGTTAACTTACTGCAACAGAGGTCTGAACAGCAACTGCGGGATGATAGTGTTGGTGGTAGCCAATGCTGTTTACGACTAAAAAATCAGCTTGGTTGGATACCCAGGAAGAATAACGAATAAAAAATCTGAAAAAGTGGTTGCTTCCGATATCTAATTCCCTATAATGCGCCCCCACTGCCTGAGAGTAACAGATACTGTTTTGATTTGTAGTTAGGTTCCTGTGCTCAAATCGTTCAACAGGCTAGTGGTAAGAAGGTCAAACTTTACTGAAGAAAAAGCTTGACTCCTGACGCGGAAACGGTAGTATCTGCCTCCCGCGTTGCTGTGGCAAACAAGCTCGGCAACCAACGCTCTTTAACAATTTATCAGACAATCTGTGTGGGCACTCACAAGGCCGTTATCACGCTGCGCAAGCGGCGAAATAAATGAAGTCTTGAAGAGTGACTCGTAGAAGTAAATTCATACAGTTAAT
>NZ_SBEF01000027.1 GCF_004011885.1 Serratia microhaemolytica
TGGAAAAATAGTCAACTGGACCAACTGCTGCCCCTGCCCGGTAACACCTTCTCCTCATCCACCTAATCTGCCGCTCACCTTAACCACTTAATATAAACTCGCAAGGTGAGATCGCCGGATGTTTACATTGGAAACAGCAATGCAACCTGAAATATCGCGAGTATGCGCAAAGCGTAGTGAAAACGGCTATCAACATACGTGTTTTGTATTTACCTTCCCCCATGCCTAGTTAGCTTCAACTCATTGAGGTATCAATACCTTCAACCCAAGGAATGAAGTTTCCCTCGCTGAGGGAAAAACCTGGAGTGAACCTATGTCCGACAAGAAATCAACTGCATCATCATCGATAGGTATCAGTCGTCGTACGTTAGTCAAATCAACCACCGCAACTGGATTGGCATTGGCAGCCAGTGGGCTGGTGCTACCCTTCAGCCAGGCGACACCACGAGCACCATTGGGGGGAACGGAGACAGGCAATAGCACCACAACGGATAAGGTGGTATGGGGGGCCTGCTCAGTCAATTGTGGTAGTCGATGTGCATTGCGGCTACATGTGCGTGATGATGAAGTTTATTGGGTTGAGACAGATAACACCGGTGTAGATGCTTATGGTGATCATCAGGTGAGAGCCTGTTTACGAGGTCGTTCGATTCGCCGTCGTATCAACCACCCAGAGCGATTGAACTACCCGATGAAACGGGTTGGCAAACGGGGTGAGGGCAAATTTAAGCGCATCAGTTGGCAGGAAGCCTACGATGAGATTGCGAACAACCTAAAGCGCATTGTTGAAAAATATGGTAATGAGGCGGTTTATATCAACTACGCCACTGGCATTGTTGGCGGCAATATCACCCGCTCATCACCGTTTGCTTCATTGGTTGCAAGATTGATGAACTGCTATGGCGGCTTTTTAAGTTTCTATGGCTCATACAGCACCGCACAGATCTCCTGTGCGATGCCATACACCTACGGCAGCAACGATGGCAATAGCACCTCTGATATTGAAAACAGCAAACTGGTGGTGTTATTTGGCAATAATCCAGCGGAAACACGCATGAGTGGCGGAGGCATCACCTATTTCCTGGAACAGGCACGTGAACGCTCAAATGCACGCCTCGTGGTGATCGACCCACGTTATAGCGATACCGCTGCCGGACGAGAAGATCAGTGGCTGCCGATCCGGCCGGGTACAGATGCTGCGTTAGTCGCTGGCTTAGCGCATGTATTAATCAGCGAGAATTTAGTCGACCAACCCTTTCTAGATAAATATTGCGTGGGCTACGACGAAAAGACGCTACCTGCGGGTGCCCCTGCTAACGGCCACTATAAAGCCTATATTCTCGGCAATGGTGAAGATGGCATTGAAAAAACGCCAGCATGGGCTGCCAAGATCACCGGTATTCCTGCTGATCAGATCATTAAACTGGCACGTGAGATTGGCAGCACCAAACCGGTTTATATTGCTCAGGGCTGGGGGCCACAGCGCCACGCGAACGGTGAATTAACGTCGCGTGCGATTGCCATGTTACCGATCCTGACCGGCAATGTTGGCATTCATGGTGGCAACAGTGGCGCGCGTGAATCGACCTACACAATCACCATCGAACGAATGCCAGTATTAAAGAATCCGGTCACCGCACAGATTTCTTGCTTTAGTTGGACGGATGCCATTGCACGCGGAGCTGAAATGACGGCGACCCGTGACGGTGTTCGCGGTGTGGAACAGTTACCGGTACCGATTAAATTTCTCTGGAACTACGCGGGTAACACCCTTATTAACCAGCACTCCGATATCAATAAAACCCATGAAATTTTGCAGGATGATGCGTTATGCGAAATGATTGTGGTAGTGGAAAACTTTATGACCTCATCGGCGAAGTATGCCGACATCTTGTTACCCGATTTAATGACGGTGGAACAGCAGGACATTATTCCGAACGATTTTGCTGGCAATATGGGTTACTTGATCTTTAGTCAGCCAGCCACCTCAGCCAAATTTGAACGCAAGCCGATTTATGAAATATTGAGCGAGGTTGCACGCAGGCTAGGAGAGGATGTCTATCAAAAATTCACCGAAGGGCGCACCCAAGAGCAGTGGCTGCAATACCTGTATGCCAAAATGCGCGCACGGGATGCTGATCTTCCCAGTTACGAAGCACTGCGCGCCATCGGTATCTATAAACGCAAAGATCCGCAACAACATTTTGTCGCCTATAAAAAATTCCGTGAAGATCCAGAGGCAAACCCACTAAAAACACCGTCGGGTAAAATTGAGATCTACTCCAGCAGATTGGCGCAGATAGCCAGTAGTTGGCAACTGGCTGCTGATGAAACAATCAGCCCGTTACCGATCTATGCCTCAACCTTTGAAGGTTGGGATGATCCACTACGTAGTCGATATCCGTTACAGATGTTCGGTTTTCATTATAAATCAAGAACACACTCCAGCTACGGCAACATTGATCTGCTAGAGAGGTCTTGCCAGCAAGAGGTGTGGATCAATCCGGTCGATGCACAACAGCGCGGTATTCTCAGTGGTGATTTGGTCAGAGTATTTAATCAGCGCGGTGAAGTCAGGGTTGCCGCTAAGGTGACGCCACGGATTATGCCAGGTGTGGTGGCGATGGGACAGGGTGCTTGGCACCAGGCCAATATGAGTGGTGATCGTATCGATCATGGTGCCTGCATGAATACCTTAACCACCCATCGTCCTTCACCATTAGCAAAAGGAAATCCGCAACATACCAACTTGATTGAGATTGAAAAGGTGTGAGATGGGTTCTAACTGCGGTGGTGCCATTGGCTTAATGAATCAGAGCGAAAACATATGAGCGAATCTGAAAAAAAATCACTCTCTGACCTGGCGTGTTCCAGAAGAGCCTTAGTGAAAACTAGCGCAATAGGGGGATTGGCCTTGGCTGTCGGTGGTGTAGCGCTACCGTTTAGCCGTCAATCAGATGCCAAAATACCCACCACAGCTATGCCAGAACGGCAGCAGAACGAAAAGGTAGTTTGGAGTGCCTGTACCGTGAACTGTGGCAGCCGTTGCCCATTACGTATGCATGTGGTTGATGGCGAAATTAAATACGTTGAAACGGATAATACCGGTATTGATCGGTATGGTGACCGGCATCAGGTCCGAGCCTGCCTGCGAGGGCGCTCAATGCGCCGCCGTATCTATCATCCTGATCGCTTGAAATACCCGATGCTACGGGTAGGCAAACGGGGAGAGGGTAAATTTAAACGTATCAGTTGGCAGGAAGCATTTGATCTGATCGCGATGAATTTACAGCGAATTATCAAGCAGTATGGTAATGAAGCCATCTACTTGAATTATGGCACCGGTACGTTGGGTGGAACGGTTGCACGCTCTTGGCCTCCGGCTAATTCGCCGATTGCGCGGTTGATGAATTGCGTAGGGGGATATCTCAACCATTATGGTACCTACAGCACCGCACAAATCAGTTGTGCCATGCCTTATACCTACGGCGGCAGTGACGGTAACAGCATCTCCGACATCGAAAACAGCCGGCTGGTGGTGATGTTTGGTAACAATCCGGCAGAAACACGCATGAGTGGCGGCGGCATTGTCTACCAACTGGAAAAGGCGCGTGAGCGCTCGCAAGCAAAAATGATTGTGATCGACCCGCGCTACACCGATACCGCCGCCGGTCGAGAGGATGAGTGGATACCGATCCGCCCTGGAACTGACGCTGCATTGGTGGCTGGGTTGGCACATGTGCTGATCAGTGAGAACTTGGTTGACCAGCCATTTCTGGACAAATACTGCATCGGCTACGATGAAAAAACGCTACCTGCGGACGCACCGGCAAATGGGCATTACAAAGCCTACATCCTTGGTCTGGGGCGTGATGGTATTGAAAAAACACCGCAGTGGGCAGCGGAGATCACCGGTATTCCGGCAGCGCGGATTATTAAGTTGGCCCGTGAAATTGGCAGCATTAAGCCAGCCTATATCTGCCAAGGGTGGGGGCCGCAACGCCATGCCAATGGTGAGTTAACGGCACGCGCGATCGCTATGTTAGCGATTTTAACCGGCAATGTTGGCATTGCGGGTGGCAATACCGGCTCACGAGAGAGCAACTACGCACTGCCATTTGAACGAATGCCAACACTGGAAAATCCAGTGAAGAGCAGTATCTCGGTCTTTTTATGGACCGATGCGATTGAGCGAGGTGCGGAGATGACCGCAATCGCAGACGGTGTACGCGGCAAGGAGAAGTTGGACGTGCCGATTAAGTTCATCTGGAATTATGCCGGTAATGCATTGATCAACCAACATTCTGATATTAATAGAACGCACACTATTTTGCAGGATGAGGGCAAATGCGAAATGATCGTGGTGATTGATAATCATATGACTTCATCGGCAAAGTACGCTGATCTGCTGTTGCCGGATTGCACCGCCGCTGAGCAGATGGATTTCTGCCTAGATGGCTACGCCAGTAATCTTGGCTATGCCATTTTTGCCAGCCAAGTGATTGAACCACGCTTTGAGTGCAAAACAGTGTATGAGATGTGTCGTGAAATTGCCTGTCGTCTGGGGGTGGAACAGCGCTTTACCGAAGGGAGAACACAGCAGCAGTGGTTGCGTCATCTTTATGACAAATCAAGAGAAAAATTACCGGATTTACCCTCCTATGAGCAGTTTCAGCAGCAAGGGATTTTCAAGAAAATGGATCCGCGTGGACACTTTATCGCCTATCAGGCTTTTCGTGCTGATCCGGTAAAAAATCCGCTGAAGACCCCGTCAGGGAAAATTGAGATCTACTCGTCACGGTTGGCAGAGATTGCGCAAAGCTGGCAACTGGATGAGCAAGATATCATTGATCCACTTCCAATTTATGCTGATGGGTTTGAAAGTTATGATGATCTGCAATGCAATAAATATCCATTACAGATGACCGGGTTTCACTATAAATCGCGTGTTCACTCCACCTATGGCAACGTTGATGTGCTGAAAGCTGCCTGTCCGCAGGAGGTATGGATTAATCCAGTTGATGCCCAGAAACGTCAAATCAATCATGGTGATCTGGTGCGTATTTTTAATGATCGCGGCGAAGTGCGTATTAGCGCCAAAGTCACGCCGCGCATTATGCCAGGCGTGATTGCTGTTGGCGAAGGGGCTTGGTACGCCCCTGATGAAAACAAAATTGATCATGGGGGCAGCATGAACGTCCTCACGACCCAACGCCCTTCACCATTGGCGAAAGGGAATCCTCAACACAGCAATTTGGTTGAAGTCACTAAGGCCAAAGGGAACCGCTAATGACAAAACAGTATGGTTTTTACATTAATTCAGCGCGTTGTACCGGTTGTAAAACCTGTGAGCTTGCTTGTAAAGATTACAAAAACCTCACCCCGGAGGTCAGTTTCCGACGTATTTATGAGTATGCCGGTGGTGAGTGGCAGCAGGAAGGGGATGTCTGGCATCAGAACGTCTTTGCCTACTACCTGTCGATTGCCTGTAACCACTGTGCTGATCCGGCCTGTAGCAAAGTCTGTCCAACCGGGGCAATGCACAAACGGGAGGATGGCTTCGTGGTGGTGAACGAAGAGGTTTGCATCGGTTGCCGTAACTGTCACTTGGCTTGCCCGTATGGTGCACCACAGTATGATTCGGTGAAGCGTCATATGACCAAGTGCGACGGTTGCTATAGCCGAGTTGCAGAGGGTAAAAAACCGATCTGTGTTGAATCCTGTCCACTGCGTGCACTTGATTTTGGCCCGATCGACGAGCTACGTATCAAACATGGCACGCTGGCGGCAGTGGCACCGCTGCCTGCAGCACGCTTTACTCAGCCGAGCATTGTGATCAAACCCAATGCCAATAGCCGCCCTAGCGGCGACAGAACTGGCCATTTGGCCAATCCGAAGGAGGTTTAACATGGGTGCAGGATGGCATGAGTGGCCGTTGATGCTGTTCACGGTGACGGGGCAGTTTGTTGTGGGTGGCATGATCGTGATCGGGCTGGCATTGATCAGCGGTAAATTGACTGAGCGCGAGGCGAGAGCAGTACATGGCAGTATGTTGTTTTTATGGCTGCTGATCGGAGCTGCATTTGCTGCTTCTCTGATGCACTTAGGAACACCATTAAGAGCGTTTAACTCCTTAAATCGTATTGGGGAATCTGCACTGAGTAATGAAGTTGCGGCTGGGCTGTTGTTCTCTATTGTCGGTGGGCTTTACTGGCTGTTAGCGATGGTAAAAAAAATGCCACAGGCACTGGGGCGGGTGTGGCTGGTGGTGACCATGCTACTGGGGCTGCTATTTGTCTATGCGATGACGCGTGTTTACCAAGTTGAAACCGTGCCGACTTGGCACAGTGGCTATACCACGATCAATTTCTTGTTATCGATGTTGATTGGTGGCCCACTGTTGGGGGCATTACTGCTGCGTGCAGCGGGATTGGAGGTTGGAGCTCGTAACCAGCTTATTCTAGTGAGTGTTTTTGCTGTGTTACTCAGCCTCGCTGTTGCTTTGTTGCAAACGAGCGAATTGGCGATGATCAGTAGCTCTGTGCAACAGGCATCGGCGTTGATCCCGGCCTATGGACAACTGATGGTGTGGCGGCTGGTGCTGCTGGTGCTGGGGCTCAGTTGCTGGATTTTCCCACAGCTTCACTACGGTAATGTCAGCGTATTGGGGCTGTTGCTGGGGCTGATACTGCTCTTTGCCGGTGAATTGCTAGGACGTGCGCTGTTTTATGGCTTGCACATGACGGTCGGTGTCAGTGTCGGCAGTTAACTGGTTGCTGCTTACCCCTGCTGGAAATAGCGATACCAATCGACTATCTCGCTCAATACAGTAGGGATAGCGGGCAACCTGGGTACAAATGCGCTTTTCATTGGGCGATTGGGAATACTAAATTATGCGAGTGGATAACATTGCGTTACCGGGACGTGTACTGGGAATGTTACTCGCCCATGCACCTGAGAGTGAAGCCATCCAGCCGCTGTTGGTTTCGCTGGCTGATCCACACTGGGTCAGCCAGTGGCCCTATCCGGTGATGCCAGCAACCAGCACGCTGATTGCTAGCGGGTTGGTCTATCAGGCAGAACCGTTAGCGGCGGCGTATCAGCGGCTGTTTATCGGCCCCGATGCACTGGTCGCTCCGCCTTGGGGATCGGTCTATCTGGATCGTGAGAGTGTGCTGTTTGGTGACTCAACACTCCGATTGCGCCAGTGGCTACGCCAACATCACCTGCAGATACAGCAGGCAACAGGTGAACCGGAAGATCACATTGGAACTTTGTTGATGCTGGCCGCTTGGCTAGCCGAACAGCAGCAACAGCAGTTAGTCACGCAGTTATTCAGTGATCATCTGTTGCCGTGGGCGGCGCGTTACTTCCAGTTGCTAGCACAAGGCGCATATCACCCTTTTTACCAAGGTGTTGCACAATTGGCACAACGCACCTTTGCTGGCTGGAAAACTGATGGAGTTTTTGGTACCGATAACCAACCAGTGGTACGGCTCTATTTCTGATTAAGCGCTGGTATCAATGACAATCACCGAGAGCGGTATCAAGCAGAACCACAGCCGTTCTCGGTTGCCGATTGGCTGTTGTCTTTTGATCGTGAACGATACGGCAGGGTGAAAATATTGACAGCGCCGCAAACGGGGAGCACGGTAGAAACGAAAAAGCCCACACAGAGGCGGGCTTTTTGTTACAGCTAATACTAATTAGATAGCTGTAACATTAACTGCTGATGGGCCTTTTTGGCCATCTTGGATTTCGAATTCAACGTTCTGGCCTTCGGCGAGGGTTTTGAAACCATTACCCTGAATGGCAGAGAAGTGTACAAACACATCTTTGCTACCGTCAGCCGGGGTGATGAAACCGAAACCTTTAGACTCGTTGAACCACTTAACTTGACCTTTGATCTTCGCCATCTTGAGTATTTCCTTTGGATTGTTTAAACCGCCCGTAGGCGTCACACAGACAAACTAGAGTCGTTACTGATTGAGGCACTAAGATAAGGATCGGCAGAGAAGCGGTATACAACGTTAACGTCTTTACTCTGAACTTCTTTACTGAAAATGCCACACATATACAGAACTGTACCTCGTTTTACCCAAGTGCGTTATCACATACTCTGTAAATTATCGCAAGCCATTTTTAATCAGTGATAGAGGTGTCGCACATATTTGGAATTGTCTGGCAAAAAAATAGTGCAAATAGTCTCAAATAGGTTGAACTCAGCGTTGTTTTCTGCTTGGCAATGTGAGTATCTACTATGGGATGCTGTTTCAATTTGCAACAAAGTTTTCCTGGTTAACCGGGTTGGTTTGACAATAAATAATTGATGCTATCCGGTGATACGACAAAAAAAATATCGACGCTCAGATCGGTTTGAACGGCATGTTGCATACTACTGAATGATGGAAAAGTGAACGGTTAACCGGCTTTATCAGCTACAAGCTACGTCATTAGAGGAAAAGCTGGTTGTGATAGGCTAAATGTCGGCAGGTTAACATAGCGTTTTCAGTGATGGGTTTTGCATAAATATGCAATAAGGAAAATGCTGTAAATTGAGTTGGTTATTATGATAAATAGTTAAAAAATTAATGCTGCCATTATGGATAATAAGGCTGAAAATATTCCTCACACTGTAATCAGCCATTTTTATCGAATAAAGCCGGAGAGCAAGGTATTTGTTCCGGCTTGTATTCAAAGGCATATGCTGCGCCCAGAAAAGCAATAGATGACAATTTAACATCAGCAGTTAAAATGGCATAAAGTGTGCTTGTTAAATATTGACATGAGAGCCGATTTTGATCGGTTGAAATTGATGTTGCAACAAGCCCGCATCATTTAACGCGCGTGCCAATTCTTGTGGCGGCTCGTCCAGCGCTTCGTCAGCCAATTCAAACACTCCCCAATGAATAGGGATCACTTTGGGTTGATTTAATTGCTGATACAATCGCACCGCTTGTTGAGGATCCATATGTTGTTCACGCATAAACCATCTTGGGGCATAGGCACCGATCGGCAGAGCTGCGAAATCAAAAGGCCCAAGGCGTGAACCTACCTCGGCTAAACGTTCGCTGTAACTGCTATCACCAGTGAAATAGAAACGCAGCGCAGGATGGTGGATCACCCAACCACACCAGAGTGATTGATTGCGATCCCACGGGGTACGCATCGACCAGTGTTTGGCCGTGGTAGCATGGATCGTCATTGCATCGATCTGGTAGCTTTGCCACCAGTCAAGTTCGATCACACGTTTGGCTGGATAGCCACGGAACCAGCGTTTTAATCCCAGGGGCACGATAAATATCACTTCACGCTGCTGGTGGGTCAGTTCACGAATGGTGTCCCGATCAAGGTGATCATAGTGATTGTGCGAGATTAACACCAGGTCGATAGGCGGCAGTTGTTTTACCTTGATCGGTGGTGGTGTTTTACGTATCGGGCCATAAAAGTTGACCGGAGAGGCGCGCGGTGACAGTACGGGATCGATCAGAATATATTTACCGGCAAGGCGGAGCAGCAGCGAAGCATGACCGAGCCACCAGATTGCATCTTGATTTCCACTTAAATCAACAGGTTGCCACCAGTCCTGAATGAATTGTGCATAGCCATTTTGCGGCGGTGGCGGCAATGCCAATTTTTTGCGCTCTGCGCGCCAGCGTTGCAGATCCTGAAGTTGGTGCGCGACGGCTTCCGGATCACGGAAGCCAAATCGGGTATGGTGCGCTTTAGTGGCATCATAATATTTATTGACCATAACTATTCATCTCTTTAGGTTGTTCCCTGTGCCAAGCTATCCGCTAATGATAATACCTGAATGTTGATGACGCCCAGTGATAGTGGGATAAGTGGGGTCCTGCTCACGGCGTTGGCTGGTGCGGCGATAGCTGGTGTAGTTAAACTTGTCTAACGCGTTAGGGTCTGGATCCAGGCTACAAATGGTGCAACCACCAGCACGATCAACCGCATGGAAACCTAATGCACGCAGTTTGTGTTCAGCAATCGCGGCCAAATCGAGCTGACGGTAGCTGGGGCTAATTACCGTAGCAGGGAAAGGTAGTGCCTGGGTAAAATCTGCGATCAGCGCTTCTGTAACCTGGTAGCAACAGGCGCGCGCCGCTGGGCCAATAGCAGCGATCCAGTTTTCAGTCTGATCCTGTTGGCAGATCTGTTCGGCCATTTGCTCCAGAATCCCAGCCAGTAAACCACGCCAGCCAGCATGAACCACACCGACCGCCTGACCATCTAGGCGACTGAACATCACGGGCAGGCAGTCAGCAGTTAATACACTAATTAAAATACCAGGGGTGCGGGTAAAGAAGCCATCAGCTTCACCACACTGTTGCATGGGCTGACGCACTTCAACAATCCGGGTGCCATGCACCTGTTTTTTTTCAGGCGAAGTATCGGAATAAGGTGCCAATAGCGGTGGTAACAGCGCACTTTTATCGCCAAAGCCATGGATAATTCCAGGGATGCGAGCAAGCAGTGAAGAGTGGTCGGGCATAACAGTCTCCATTCTGTAGTATTAAGAGCAATCGCATAGCTCAGTTAACTCAGTATGCGGGAGTTTTACCGCTATGATTTTATCATAGCGGTGTTGCTTGCATTCTTAGATTTGGCTTGATTGTTAAATCAGGTCAGCCATTCTCTGTGGAGAACGGATTTAAGCTAACAGCCCTAGATGGTCGAATAAAATATTTATCCCGATGCCGATCAACACCACGCCACCTAACAGTTCAGCGCGTTTGCCAAGCAGTGGGCCAATATAGCGCCCTAACATAATGCCCAAGGTGGTCATTATCATCGTTGCCAGACCGATCGCCATTGCAGTATGCATAATATTGACTTGAAGGAATGCTAAACCGACACCGACCGCCATGGCATCAAGACTGGTGGCAATCGCAGTGGTCACCAGCAGCCAGAAACCGTGACGACGGATTTTCTGTTCTTCTTCTGCTTCCGGTTTATTTTTCAGTCCTTCGCTAATCATGCGTGCACCGAGGATAAACAGTAAGGTAAAAGCGATCCAGTGATCCCAATCCATAATATATTGGCTGGCCAGTAATCCAGCGCTCCAACCAATCAGCGGTGTGATCGCTTCAATAACACCAAAAATAACACCGGTACGCAGTGCTTCACGCAAGCGAGGTTGATGTAATGCGGCACCTTTACCAATTGAGGCAGCGAAGGCGTCCATGGACATGCCAAAAGCCAGGATAACAGTAGCAGAAAGGTTCATTTAGTGAATAGCCTCGGTTGGGTAGTTTCCATATACACGCAACCCACCCCCAACCATGCGATGAGATTACGTGCCTATGGTCTCGCCAAGCTATCGGCCGCCCGCACCACGTTCAGTAGATAAACGAGTATGTTGATACGGGCGTTTCTTGCTTACGAACAGGCAAGAAACCGGCTACTCCCCAAATGACGGCGCAACAATACCATATTGTTATTAGGGTAACCAAATGAAAAATCATCACCGCCGCTAAACAAAAGCGTGCTGGCTGATGGCAATTGAGAGGCGCTACATCGGTTGCACGAGATCTTAAGTTGTTGTGCTAATCGATAGATGATGGCAGCAGTGAGTCCCCAAATTAACTGTTGTTGTTGCCAGAAAAAGTAGATACGTCGTTGCTGATTGCCTGCCGGGATATCTAACCGATGATAACGCGATAGCATCAGTGCTTGCTGTAGCGGAATTTCAAATATTGTCGCCACTTCCTGTTGATTAGCGATCGGTTGAATATTGCTCGGTAATAAACCGACTATCGGTATGACGTGAATACCGCTATGGCTAGTGATAGACGGCAATTGCCCAAGTATACGTACCTGTTCAGATGGAATGGCTACTTCTTCTGCTGCTTCACGCAATGCGGTGATAATTGGCGAACCATCCTGTGGATCCGCTTTTCCACCGGGAAAGGCGACCTGTCCAGCATGCTGGCGTAGAAAATCAGCGCGGCGGGTAAGCAATAGCGTCGGTGTAGGGCGGCAGATAATTGGGATCAGCACCGCTGCGTGATGAGTCTGTACTGCAGGCGTCGCTTCCAGCGGTTGTAACAACTGAAAGCGGTGAATAAATGTGGCTAATGAGGATATTGACGGTTGCTGGTTGATCAATGGGTTAACTCCTGGAGTTGTGCCAAGATACGACCGACCTTATCAAAAGTCTCCTGATATTCGGCCTGCTCCTCGCTGTCGGCGACAATCCCTCCGCCAGCGGCGCAGTAGAGTGTGTGCTGATCAGTAAATAGGGTGCGGATAGTGATGCTGCTGTCCATGGTACCGCAAAAGCTCAGATAACCGATACTGCCACAGTAAGCACTGCGACGTTGTGGTTCTAGCTGTTCAATAATCTCCATTGCGCGTACTTTGGGTGCTCCAGTAATAGAGCCGCCAGGGAAACAGGCGCGTAACAGTTCACATGCACTGCGGTTGGCAGGTAATAGCGCGCTGACGGTGCTGACCAAGTGATGTACCGCTGCGAAAGGCTCGACGACAAACAGTTCCGGCACTCGGACACTGCCGGGTTCTGCGACGCGACCAATGTCATTACGGAGTAGATCGACGATCATTAAATTCTCGGCGCGATTCTTTACTGAGCTGATCAACTTCTCTGCTTGTAGCGCATCTTGTTGTGGATCGGCTAAGCGTGGCAGGGTGCCTTTGATCGGTCGAGTCTGGATCCGTTGTTCGGCCAAGTGGAGAAAGCGTTCAGGTGAGAAGCTTAATACTGAATGTTCAGGCAGACGCAGAAAAGCAGAAAAAGGGGCGCGATTAGCTTGGCTGAGTTGGCAAAATGCCTGCCACTCATCGCCTTGGTAACGGCAGGAAAAACGTTGAGCAAGATTAATTTGGTAGCAGTCACCAGCACGTAAGTAACGTTGGATTTGACGAAATTTTTCTCCATACTCTGCGCGAGTCATGTTGGCCTGCCAATCGCTGGTTAAACGAAATGGTGTGCTTGGCTGTGGTTGTTGCTGTGTCAGCCATCGCCAACGCTGCTCAAGATCACCGTGGCTGAGCAGCGTCAGTTTCTGTTGCTGATGATCGGCAATCAATGCCCAGTCATAAATGCCGATCGCCATTTCAGGCAGTGTGACATCCGCTTGTGCCAAGTTAGGCAGTGATTCGACTTGGCGTGCCAGATCATAGCCAAACAGTCCCAGCGCACCACCTTGAAATGGCAAATCAGGCTCTGGGCTTGCCTGTAGTCCAATCGCATCAAGTTGCTGTTGCAACAAAAGGAAGGCATCGGCAGTTGAGAGATGGCATTTTTGCTGTTGTCGGATCTCGGTACAACCAGCGGTGGTCGTTAAAGTCACTCGTGGATCAGCAACCAGAATATCAAAGCGATTGTGTGTATGTTCAGCAAATCCGGAGTGTAACAGCATCGCCCAAGGTTGTTGTGCTAATGGAGCAAACAGTGTGAGCAGTGTGTGGCGATCATAAGGCAGAGATTTTAGCTTGGGTTTAGCACTCATGGATTTTGATTAACCTGATTGATATCTAACGATACTGAAGATAAATAATTGTCGTTGATTATAACCCGCTTAGGCTGGATGAGGGAAAACAGTTGAGCGGTACTACCGTTTATGACGACAACGGTTATACTGGGCGACCCCATTTAATTAACGAGTCATTTATGTTTTCCAGGATGCCATCATTAACCCATCAGCAGCAACAGGAAGCGGTGGAACAGATCCAGCAACTGATGCAGCAGGGATGGAGCAGTGCCGAAGCGATTGCCCATGTAGCAGAAGAGCTGCGAAAAAAACGCCGTATTGAATCGTTAAATCTGCCAGCGAGTGATGATTACAGCAATGATAGTGATGGCGGAGATGCTGGCGGCGGTGGTGATTAACGATAGGTAACGGCAAAGTAGCAGATCAGCATCTCTGCCGTATTGTCTGACGATCAGGCTAACACATCAACGGCCAGCGCGGCCTGTTTAGCGCTGGCGATCGCATGTTCAATCTGTGTGGCATAGGCGAGCGCTACCCCAAGTCGGCGTTTGCCATCAATATCTGGTTTGGCAAATAACCGCACTTGTGTCTGTGCAGTCAGTGCGTTTTCCAGGCCAGTGAAACGCAGATCGTTGCTGTGTAGTTCGGGCAAGATCACCGCTGAGGCCGCAGGGCCGAACTGACGAATTGTGTTAATCGGTAAACCAAGAAAGGCACGGACGTGCAGAGCAAATTCAGAGAGATCTTGTGAGATAAGCGTCACTAGCCCAGTGTCATGCGGACGAGGTGAGACTTCACTGAAAATCACTTCGTCACCACAGATGAACAGTTCGACGCCAAACAGCCCATAACCACCTAATGCCGTCACTACTTTTTCAGCGATCGATTGTGCACGTTGTAGCGCCAGTGCAGACATTTGCTGCGGCTGCCAGGACTCACGGTAATCCCCGTCCTCCTGACGGTGGCCAATCGGCGCACAGAAGTGTACGCCATCGATGGCATGGATAGTCAGTAGCGTGATCTCGAAATCGAATGCCACTACGCCTTCAACAATCACCTTGCCTCCCCCTGCACGTCCCCCCTGCTGAGCATACAGCCAGGCATCCTTTAATTGTTGTGGTGTGCGAATAAAGCTCTGACCTTTACCGGACGAGCTCATCACCGGTTTGACAATACAGGGGTAACCTATTTCTGCCACAGCCTGTTGAAAACTCTCTTCACTGGTAGCGAAACGGTAGCGTGACGTGGGCAGTTGCAAAGTTTCAGCGGCAAGACGGCGGATACCTTCGCGATCCATCGTTAACTTTGTTGCTTTGGCACAAGGCACAACACGTTGCCCCTGTTGCTCTAGCGTAACTAGCATATCGGTGGCGATCGCTTCAATTTCCGGCACAATATAATCGGGTTGCTCTTGTTTCACTAACTGCTGCAACGCATCACCATCCAGCATATTGATCACATAACTGCGATGGGCAACATGCATCGCTGGCGCATCGGCATAACGATCTACTGCAATGACCTCTAGCCCCAAACGCTGGCATTCAATGGCAACTTCTTTACCTAACTCGCCGGAGCCGAGCAGCATGATACGGGTGGCGGATGGGCGTAGGGCTGTGCCGATAGTTAACATAGTCTGGTACCTGAAATGGATCGAAGTGGAAGAGTGGAAATAATCGAGCGGCAGTATATACGAAAACGATTGCTTTCTTGTAGTCACTCAACATAACCAGCAAATACCATGCGTCAGAACACCGTGGATGAGAGTGGTTTAACACAGCTTAAAGCATCTGTTATGTGCTTGCTTAAACACATGCTGGCTGCCTGGCACAGTCGCAGTTGCTTAAGATAGTTAACTGGCTTTGCGTTGCTTATCACAGCGTGATTGCAACATAAGTTGTTTAGCCCAGTCAGATTGCACACTGCTTTGCGATGAACAAATTTACTGCTGGTGATGTTGTACCTGTACTTTAACATCGGTTGAAAATGGATCGCGCGGCAGGAGAACGAAAATCAGGATCTCAATCGACAGTCTAGCGCTCGCCTGGTTGTTGGGAATGTTACCACTGCTTTGGTTACCTCGATTACCGACACTGTCGTTATGGTTACTTGGTGGACTATTGCTGGTCGTATTGTGTTGGCGAGGGTCTCGCTATGGTTGCCAGCTCAGCCAACTATTGGCAGCGCTACTGTTCGGATTTATTTTTGCCACTGGCAGTGCCCAGTGGTTAATGCACCAAATTGCTAGCTTGGTGGAAGGGGGCGATAAACAGGTTATTGCTTCGGTAGAAAGCGTCAGATTTGTGGCACAACAGCAGACACTGGTGAAATTTCGTATTGAGCAGGTGGATCAGCGTTGGCTAATGCCGGCATTCAGTTTCAGTGCGGTGGCACCGGTGGTGGAAGTGTGTGCTGGCCAGCGCTGGCGAATGAAAGTCAACTTCCGTCGCCTGCACAGTAGCCTAAATGAAGGAGGATTTGATAGCGAGCGTTGGGCGATGGCTAATCGACAGCCATTGCGTGGCAGTATTCGTTCTGCTGAACTACTGGATACCAGTTGTGATTTACGTCAGCAGTTTATTCGCCATATTGATGCTCAAATCGAGAAATTAGCACAGCGACCCCTGTTGTTGGCACTGGCGTTTGGTGAACGGGGATTGATTGACAAATCGCTTCGCGAGCAGCTAGTAAAAACCGGGATCGCGCACCTGGTTGCGATCTCAGGCTTGCACATTGCACTGGCTGCAGCTTTTGCCTGGTGGTTGGCTCGCGCGGTACAGTTTTTTCTCCCAGCACACTATATTGGTTATCGAATGCCATTGTTAATGGGTTGGTGCGTCGCATTGTGTTACGTCTGGTTAGCAGGTGAACAGCTACCAGCGATGCGAGCGATGATTTCATTGTCGCTCTGGCTGTTGTTGCGGTTAAAAGGTCTCTGTTGTTCTGCTTGGCAGATTTGGCTGTGGTGTGTCTGTTTATTGTTACTGTTTGAACCGATGTCACTGCTTTCTGACAGTTTTTGGCTTTCGGTATTGGCTGTGGCGGCACTGATTTTCTGGTTTGAGTGGGCTCCACTACCGCGCCGTTTGCGTGCATCGTGGATTTGGGCACCGTTAGGTTGGCTACACATGCAGTTAGGGATGACGTTGTTGTTGTTGCCGCTACAGTTTACTCTCTTTCACGGTGTGAGTTGGAGTTCACTGTTAGCGAATCTGTGGGCAGTGCCGATTGTTTCGTTATTGACAGTACCATTGATTTTATCCTCACTGCTACTCAGTTTTGTACCGTGGCTCAGTGGGTTCGGTTGGCAGTTGGCTGATGTTAGTATTAGCTTGGCATTATGGCCACTGGATTGGCTACAGCAGGGGTGGTTACCGCTAGGTCGAGTAGCTTGGTTGTGGAGTCTTGTTGGCTGGTTGTTGGTACTTTGTTTGCGTTTACGCTGGTGGTATTCACATCCGATCGGTTGTTTCACGTTGTTACTCTGTTGCTGGTTCTGGCGCGAACCGCCGGTCGAGTATCGCTGGCGGGTAGATATGCTGGATGTCGGTCATGGCTTGGCAGTGCTTATTGAGCGCGATGGTAAAGGCGTTATCTATGACACCGGCGATCGCTGGCAAAATGGCAGTGCAGCAGAGCGCTTTATTTTGCCATTTTTACATTGGCGACAAATTTCATTGCAACATATCTTCATTAGCCATAGTCATCAAGATCACATCGGGGGACTGCAACTATTATCACGGGCATTTCCACTGGCTCAGATACACAGTCCACTGAGTAATTCAGGCCATCAACCCTGTATCCAAGGGCAACATTGGGTTTGGCAGGGATTAGATTTTGATATTTTATGGCCGCCCAAGTTGGTCGCTGAGGCCGGTAATGCACATTCTTGTGTGTTACGGATTAATGATGGCAACTTTAGTCTGTTACTCACCGGTGATATTGAAGCAGAAACCGAAAGAGCATTGTTAAAACAGCGAAAACTACTGCCGACAACGGTGTTGCAGGTTCCCCATCATGGCAGCCGAACCTCATCTTCAGCGCCTTTTTTAAGAGCTGTAGCACCTAAAGCTGCGGTGGCTTCTGTTGCACGCTATAACCGTTGGCGATTACCAGCAGATAGAGTTGTCAGTTTATATCGTCAAAATAAAATAACTTGGTATGATACTTCACTAATGGGGCAGTTAAGTCTATTTTTCTTTGCGAGCCATTGGGAGATTAAGCGATTGCGTAGTGAGATCACGGTACGCTGGTGGCATATATGAGAAGAGATAAATGGCTTTAATTTTTGATTGATGGCAGGTGAAGCTATTTTAAATCCGAATTTAATCGAAAATATAACACATGACTGATAAATGAAAATCACCGCTGATGTTTTTATCTGTTTTACCAAGAGAAAATATATTGGCAAGTCACAAAAAGACCATTCGATGATAGAGAAGATCCAGTAACAAGTTAAAGATTATTGCTTACATTACGGGTGCTGTTCTTGAACCGAGCGCCAATAAAGAAGGTGTGGTGAAGCAGACAGCATAATGCTAGCCGAGGCTGTTATTGATAGCCAGGCAATCTCTTTACAATACAGTAAGCTGCTGCTGAAGTCGGCAAAGTGTCTGGCGATAGAAAAAGTATTGTTAGTGTGGTTTATCGGGCTTTTTTGTTAGTTAATGAACGCATTATAAAGCAAATAGCTTGTTTTTATATTATTGATATTTATGGGTCTTTTGTTTCTCTTGCACTGTGGCAGCATTATCATCAACACTGCCAACAGCGCTGGGGCAATATAAGAGCATACAAGAAATGCGTGTTACTGGTGTAAAATTAACATGCTCTCTATGTTGTCATAAAATAAAACATTTCTGCTGCTGGCGATAACCTGATAGTCATCAGACAGAATGAGAAGCAAGTAAAGGTAACAAACAAAAGTGAGTTACGAGCAAACAAAACTAGCTATGGTCATTTTTGTTAAAAATATGATTAAAAACAGATTGATGTAAATTTATATGTCATTGAATGCGGGAATTAAAAAACCTGTGCCCAAAGCGACTTAGGAACTTTACCGAGATCAAACAGTTTGCCAGAAACTAACTCTGCACGTCGATGGTCTGCTGCACGATACATATTGCTGATTTCATGATCATCAGTCAGTGAATATTGCAGCTTTTCATAGAGTTTTTCTAAACTGTCCAAGTTGGAACACTTACGAAATGTCATAAGATAATCAATGGTGCTTGTCATGGTTAAAATATAGCCTACAAAAGATACATGGTTTACAAAAAGCATCCTCTGCATAGCGCTTGCGCCTGTGCAAAGATATGCCATCACGTAAAAAAGAACACGAATAAACTACACATAAGGACAATAAAACAGCCAGTGCGCTAGTCGCTATATGAATGATAATCTCTAGAGTCCATTTCAGCAATATTTCTGACCATATAAACTGATAATAAAATCGTTCAAACGGTGTTGATATAACCTCGCCCAGGATCAAAATAAATAAATTTAATTTAAAAGCAGCAGGTTAGGGTTGTTATGTAAGCGTTTTTGTAGATATGTGTTCATTTCTGTATGCTGCTATTTAGCATGCTCGCAGTGCCTGTAGTGGCTTTGTTATCCTTATCGCGCTAACTATCTAATTATAATGGATGATGTTGAGCACTATTTTCATAGTGCAATATGTTAGGAAAAAATAGCTTTTAGACTATTATTTTTTTGTTTTTGCTAAACTCAGTATTATTCAATTGGTTTTCTTGGGTATTGCTTAAAATGTATCGCTTTTTCTGCTGAGATTTGTAATCGGTTAGATTCTGTTTCAGTCGTGGGGATGTGAGTCGTTTGAACATAGACAGTGTGCAGGCAGTACACCCTACAGACAATGGGCGTAAATGAGGTGTTGTGGCTTAGCGGAGGATAGCGTAGTGACAAAAAAGCTTGTGATCGGGGAGAACGGTTAGTGATGTTGGGCTGATGAGCAATGTACCACACCAAGGTGACGAAGAGATGTTCGTAGCAAGGCGCGATGATCAACTTGCAAAGAGTCTCACACTAGGTGGCGATCCGGTGGTGGGGTTATGGCATAATGCCGCAGAAAATAACATCACTGAAAGAGTAAATCCTTTGTTATCAACAAATAATGTAACAATGCAGTTTGGCAGTAAGCCACTGTTTGAAAATATCTCGGTTAAATTTGGTAGCGGTAATCGTTATGGATTGATTGGTGCTAACGGTTGCGGTAAGTCAACACTCATGAAAATTCTGGGTGGTGACTTAGTGCCGAGTGCCGGTAATGTCAGCCTTGATCCGAATGAACGGTTGGGGAAACTACGCCAGGATCAATTCGCTTTTGAACAGTTTAGCGTATTAGACACCGTGATTATGGGGCATCATCAGTTGTGGCAGGTAAAAGAGCAGCGAGATCGACTGTATGCATTGCCCGAAATGAGCGAGGAGGATGGTTACCGAGTCGCTGATCTTGAAGTCGCTTATGGTGAAATGGAGGGTTACAGCGCTGAAGCACGTGCGGGTGAATTGTTGATCGGCGTAGGGATCCCGGTTGAGCAACATTACGGCTTGATGAGCGAGATCGCGCCCGGTTTTAAGTTACGGGTGCTGTTGGCACAAGCGCTGTTCTCGGAGCCAGATATTCTGTTGCTTGATGAGCCAACCAATAACTTGGATATTGATACCATCCGCTGGTTGGAACAGGTACTCAACGAACGTAACAGCACCATGATTATCATCTCGCATGATCGTCACTTTCTGAATATGGTCTGTACCCACATGGCTGATTTAGACTACGGCGAATTGCGTATCTATCCAGGCAATTACGATGAGTATATGACTGCGGCGACCCAGGCGCGTGAGCGTCTGCTAGCGGATAATGCCAAGAAAAAAGCACAAATTAGTGAGCTACAGTCATTTGTCAGCCGCTTCAGTGCTAATGCTTCGAAATCTAAACAAGCGACCTCTCGCGCACGCCAGATTGAAAAAATCCAGTTGGAAGAAGTTAAAGCATCGAGTCGACAGAATCCGTTTATCCGTTTTGAGCAGAATAAAAAACTGTTCCGTAATGCGCTGGAAGTTGAAGCACTCAGCAAAGGTTTCGATGGACATCTGTTGTTCCGTCAACTCAACCTGATGCTTGAGGTGGGCGAAAAAGTCGCCATTTTAGGTACCAATGGTATCGGTAAGTCCACGTTATTGAAGACATTGATCGGTGAACTTAACGCCGACTCAGGCAGCGTAAAGTGGTCGGAGAATGCCAATATTGGCTACTATGCCCAAGATCATGAATATGAGTTCGATGATACGCTGACGGTATTTGAATGGATGAGTCAGTGGAAGCAGGAGAGAGATGATGAACAGGCTGTACGTAGTGTACTCGGACGGCTGCTGTTTAGTCAGGATGATATCAAGAAGCGTGTCAAGGTGTTATCGGGTGGTGAAAAGGGGCGGATGCTGTTTGGTAAACTGATGATGCAACGGCCGAATATTCTGATTATGGATGAGCCGACCAACCATATGGATATGGAATCGATTGAATCACTGAATATGGCTTTGGAACTGTATGAGGGCACGTTGATTTTTGTTTCACATGATCGCCAGTTTGTCAGTTCACTGGCAACGCGTGTTCTCGAAATGACACCAAGTAAAATAATCGACTTTACTGGCAGTTATGAGGATTACCTGCGTAGCAAGGGCATTGTTTAATAAGGGCATTGTCTAATAGAACGGTTTGTACAACCATAGCGGTTGACAGCAAACAGGGCATTCAGGTATGCCCTGTTTGTTAGTCGGTTTTATCACTCAGTAAAGTGGCAGATGCATTCTGCGAATAGCAGAAGCGGTCGATAGGTTACAACGCTGAGCTAGCGCTTTCGCAACAGACTTCACATCCACGGTTTTTCGGCAATTTGATGGTACGAAACTGCATATTCATGGCATCAAATATCAATAATTTACTCAGTAGCGGTTGACCATAATCGGTAACTAGTTTGATTGCTTCAATGGCTTGTAGGTTGCCGATCACTCCCACCAGTGGTGCCATAACGCCGGCCTCAACACAGCTCAGTACATTGTCGCCAAACAGGCGGCTAAGGCAACGGTAGCAAGGCTCATCCTGCTGATAGGTAAAGACACTCAATTGCCCCTCCATGCGGATGGCTGCACCAGAAACCAGCGGTTTGCGTAACTGGTAGCAGAGACGGTTGAGTAAGTTACGTGTTTCAACATTATCGGTGCAATCGAGTACCACATTGCAAGCAGCAATTTGCTCCCTCATCTCAGATTCGGAGAGTTGTTTTGCAATGGTGTCGATTACAATATGGGGATTGATCGCGTGGAGTGCAGCGCGCGCTGAGATCACTTTATCGCTACCGATATCAACATCATGATGCAATATTTGCCGCTGTAAGTTAGAGAGCGTAACGGTATCAAAATCGACCAATGTCAGATGTCCTACGCCAGCAGCGGCTAAATAGGGAGCCGCTGCACAGCCTAATCCTCCCAGCCCGACAATCAGTAGCCGTGCTGCCTTGAGCCGCTCCTGTTTTTCAAAGTCGAAACCACGCAGCACAATTTGGCGGTTGTAACGTAGTGCTTCTGCATCGCTCAACGCTGGCAACATGGTTAGCTCCTCAGCAGGTTATTGAACGGCTCAATAGTGACCGTTTCGCCAGCGGCAACCGCACCTCGCTCACGCTCAAGCACGATAAAGCAGTTTCCTTGGCTGTAGGAGCTAAATATGTGTGAACCTTGGTGGCCTGTAGAAGTCACTTCTAACTCGCCCGCCGCATTGTGGCGGAAGATGCCGCGCTGGAAATCGAGGCGGCCTGGTGTTTTCTTCAGTGCGGTCAAACTGCGTGCAGTAAGACGCATCGGGGGTTGCCAATGGCTATGGCCGGCTAGCTTTGCCAATAGCGGTTGAACTAACTGGTAGAAGGTGAGCGTTGCCGAGACTGGGTTTCCCGGTAGTCCACAGAACCAGGCATGTTGCAGTTTACCAAAAGCAAACGGTTTGCCTGGTTTGATCGCCAGTTTCCAGAAACTGACTTGACCCAGTTCATCTAACATCTGTTTGGTATAATCCGCTTCCCCGACTGAGACACCACCGCTGCTGATCACTACATCAGCTTCATTGTCGGCACGGAGAAATGCTGCACGCAGTGTGGCGGGATCGTCAGGAATAATCCCCAGATCGATAATACGGCAGCCCAGTTGTTGCAGCATTAAGCGCACATTAAAGCGGTTTGTGTCATAAATCTGTCCGGGTTGTAATGGCTGCCCGATTGATTGCAGTTCATCACCGGTTGAGAACAGTGCCACGGTGAGTGGCTGTAGCACTTGCACTTCAGCAATACCGAGTGAGGCTAACAGCGGTAGTTCAGCCGGGCCGAGTTTGACGCCAGCAGCCAGTACACTGCTGCCTAGCTGGATATCTTCACCAGCTAGGCGAATATTTTCTCCGACAACTGCTGGGCGGGTAAAACGGATACCTGATGCGGTAACTTCGGCAAGCTCCTGCATGATAACGGCATCCGCCCCAGCTGGAATAGGCGCGCCGGTCATGATACGGATGCAGCTATTGGCTGGCCATTCACCGTCAAAGGGGGATCCGGCAAAAGCTTTACCCGCAATTGGCAGAGGTTTGTTGTCTGCCAATTCTGCGACACGCACGGCGTAGCCATCCATCGCAGAGTTAGCAAAAGGGGGAACATTGAGTGGTGAGATGACCGGTAATGCGGTAATGCGCCCACTCGCACATGCTAGCGCAACAGTTTCACTCTGTTGCAGCGGTGTAATTTGCGCCATCATTTTTTCTAGCGCCTGCTCAAGTGTGATAAGCCCAGAACTATCGCTATGATCCATAAAACAAGCCCTCATCATCAGTGTCCGTTAAACAGTGCAACAAATTGGCGTTATTATGGCAGATAAGCACAGCTTAGAGAATCCAGAGTGCAGTTTGCTCCAGAGGGCTGACAGTGAATTGACGATAGTGTCTGCCGGTGATTGTTATACGATTAAAGATCGAAACTGCACAAAATGTTATAAACAAGATACCTTTAATGCTTTCTTGGATACTTTATGCTTTACACCGTGTTACAGGCTAAATATAGTCTCAACAGATCAGATAATTGCTGTCCAGATAGTGGCAGAGCAGATAAAAGTAACCGCTCTTCTAAATCAGATTGTGAACACAATGAGTGTGCAGAAGGTTTCAGCATGTTGAGATGTTATTCAGTGCGATAACGGGCGGGGTTCAGGAGAGAATATGTCAGACAGTGTCTTGCCACACTCAGCAGAATTATTGCTACCAGCACAGCGTGTGTTGGCCGTTTCTGGGCTTAACGTGCAGTTTCAGCGTGAAAATAGCGTGATTGACGCTGTGCATCAGCTCTCTTTTACGGTTGATCGAGGTGAGACACTAGCGATTGTCGGGGCTTCCGGCAGTGGCAAATCGGTCACTTCGCTCGCGTTGATGCGTTTGGTCGAACAGGGCGGTGGGAAGATCACTCACGGTGAGATGCTGTTTCGCCAGCGTAATGGTCAAGTGGTGGATCTGGCTACGGCTCGAACAAAAACAGTGCGCGCATTACGCGGTGCTGATATTGCAATGATCTTCCAGGAGCCAATGACCTCGCTCAATCCGGTGTTTACCGTTGGGGAGCAGATTGCTGAATCCCTACGCCTGCACCAGGCAATGGATCGTCGTTCGGCACTCAGTGAAGCGTTACGAATGCTTGATCTGGTGCGTATTCCCGATGCTAAAAGTGTGTTAGGCCGTTATCCACATCAGCTTTCTGGCGGAATGCGTCAGCGGGTAATGATTGCTATGGCACTGTCGTGCAAACCGGCTTTGTTGATTGCTGATGAACCAACCACCGCACTTGATGTCACCATCCAGGCGCAAATTTTACAGTTGATCCGCCTATTGCAGCAGGAAATGCAGATGGCGGTGATTTTTATCACTCACGACATGGGGGTGGTTGCCGAGGTGGCCGATCGTGTCTTGGTGATGCAGCAGGGTGTCGCGGTCGAACAGGGTGAGGTGCATACACTTTTTAGTCAGCCACAACATGTTTATACCAAAGCATTGTTGGCAGCGGTGCCACAATTGGGCGCAATGAGCGGCAAAGCGCTGCCAGAAAAATTCCCACTGGCCGATGATGCAGAGCCTTCACGACCACAAGATACGGTAGAGGTAGGTCGACAGCCAGTATTACGGGTGGAAAATTTGGTCACGCGCTTTGAGATACGCAGTGGGCTGTTGAACCGCGTGACACACCGAGTTCACGCAGTGGAGAACATCAGCTTTGACCTCTATTCTGGCGAGACGTTAGGTTTGGTCGGCGAGTCGGGCTGTGGTAAGTCAACTACTGGGCGCTCACTGTTGCGTCTGGTGGCGAGTCAGCAAGGGAGCATTACTCTGGCAGGAAGAAAGATCAACCAGTTAACGGTTACTGAGTTACAGCAGTTGCGACGCGATATTCAGTTTATTTTCCAAGATCCCTATGCTTCGCTTGATCCACGGCTAACGGTCGGTTTTTCCATTATGGAGCCGCTGCTTGTTCACCGTGTGCTGGATCGGGCACAGGCGGAGCAACGTGTGGCCTGGCTGTTAGAGCGTGTCGGGTTAACGCCTGCAGACGCGCGGCGTTATCCTCACCAGTTTTCCGGTGGACAGCGTCAGCGGATCTGCATTGCGCGGGCATTGGCACTGAACCCTAAAGTGATCATTGCCGATGAGGCTGTTTCAGCGCTCGATGTGGCGATACAGGCACAAATCGTTAATCTGCTGCTTGATCTGCAACGTGAATTTGGCATGGCACTGCTGTTTATTTCCCACGATATGGCAATTGTCGAGCGGATTTGCCATCGGGTTGCGGTGATGTATCTTGGGCAGATTGTCGAAATCGGCCCTCGGCGTGCGGTGTTCGAACAGCCGCAACACCCTTATACGCGTAAGTTGATGTCAGCAGTACCGGTTGCGGATCCTGATCGGCGTAAGCCACCACAACTGTTATTGACCGATGAGATCCCAAGTCCGGTACGAGCACTAGGTGATGAACCAGTTAGTGCTCCACTAGTACAGGTCGGTGAAGGCCATTTTGTTGCACGTCACCTTGTTGGCGGCGCCTTTTAGTTTAACTTCAGGAGAGAAGCGTGATGATCACCAAGCAGAGATTAAAACAGAGCCGATTAGCGACACTGCTGTTGCTGGCGGCAGTTAGCCCAAGTTGGGCGGCAAAAGACATTGTTGTTGCGGTTGCGTCAAACTTTACCACTCTCGATCCTTACAATGCTAACGACACGCTGTCACAAACCATCGCCAAGTCCTTTTATCAAGGGTTGTTTGGATTCGACCGTGATCTGAAAGTGGTCAATGTGCTTGCTGAGAGTTACCAAACCAGCAGCGATGGATTGCGCTATACCATCAAGTTGCGTCCTGGTGTGAAGTTTCATGATGGAACGGTATTTGATGCCCAGGCGGTGAAAGCCAATCTGGATCGTGCCAGTGATGCTGATAACCATCTCAAACGCTATAACTTGTTTAAAATGATCGAACGTACCGAGGTGCTGGAACCGAACACGGTTCGTATTGTGTTAAAAGCACCATTCTCGGCATTTATCTATAGTCTCGCCCACCCGGCTGCGGTGATGATCTCACCTGCAGCACTGCAACAATACGGTAAACAGATTGGCTTCCATCCGGTTGGCACTGGGCCTTACCAGTTTGTTGATTGGAATCAGACTGAGTATGTCAAGGTTAAGCGCTTTGAGGGGTATTGGCAGCCAGGGTTACCGAAACTTGACAGTATTACTTGGCGACCGGTAGTCGATAACAATACCCGTTCGGCGATGTTGCAAACTGGAGAGGCGCATTTCGCTTTTCCAATCCCATATGAGCAGGCTAAGTTACTGGAGAAAAATAGCCAGTTGCACTTGGTGGCTGCACCATCAATTTTGCACCGTTATATCAGTATCAATGTCACACAGAAACCGTTCGATAATCTGAAGGTGCGTCAGGCACTGAACTATGCAATTAACAAAGAGGCGTTGATCAAAGTCGCTTTTTCTGGTTATGCGGTCCCAGCACAAGGGCCACTGCCGGCAGCGATTGATTTCTCTGCCCGTTATCAGCCCTGGCCGTACGATCCTGCTAAAGCGCGTGCATTATTGAAAGAGGCGGGGTATCCCAACGGCTTCACGACTACGCTCTGGTCTTCTCATAATCACAGTACGGCACAGAAAGTATTGCAGTTTACCCAACAGCAATTGGCTCAAGTGGGCATTAAAGTCGCTGTGCAGGCTATGGATGCAGGCCAGCGTGCTGCCAAGGTGGAGAGCGTAGGTGTTGAAGAGACAGGTGTTCGGCTGTTCTATACCGGGTGGGCGGCATCAACCGGTGAGGCTGATTGGGCACTTGCACCGCTGTTTGCCACTCAGGCGGCACCACCCAAGCAGTTCAATACCGCGTTCTACAGTAACCCTGTGGTTGACAGCAATTTGAGTGCCGCATTGGCGACTCATGACCGTGCTCAAAAACAGGCACTATACCAACAGGCACAAGATCGCATCTGGGCTGATGCACCGTGGATTTTTCTGGTCACTGAGAGACTGTTATCGGCAAATAGTAAACGGTTGAGTGGTTTTTATGTGATGCCAGACACTTCATTCAGTTTTGAACAGGCTGATTTACAGTAACCAGCTGATCTCTCGGTTAGATGTAAAAATTGCCGGAAGTGTTATTGATTGGTGATGCTGTTGTAGGGTGAGGAAGTCAGTATGCGGGGACGTTGTCAGTAATGTTGAACTATTTTCTCAAACGGTTGTTAGGGCTGGTGCCAACATTGCTGATTGTTGCGGTGTTAGTGTTTCTTTTTGTTCACTTGTTGCCGGGTGATCCGGCTCGCTTATTAGCCGGTGCGGATGCTGACGAGACAGTAGTGCAACTGGTACGTCAGGATTTGGGCTTGGACAAGCCGCTGCTACAGCAGTTTTTCCAGTTTTTTATCAATATGCTACATGGCGATTTTGGTGTTTCGCTGGTCTCTAAGCGACCGGTTAGTGAGGAGATCGCCACCCGTTTTCTGCCGACGCTGTGGCTGACAGTGAGCAGCATGGCTTGGGCGATGCTGTTTGGTATGACAGTGGGTTTAATCTCAGCAGTGTGGCGTAACCGTTGGCCAGATCGTCTTGGCATGACACTGGCGATCTCTGGGCTCTCATTTCCTTCATTTGCCTTAGGCATGTTGTTGATGCAGATCTTCTCGGTCAACCTTGGCTGGCTGCCAACAGTGGGCGCGGATAGCTGGCAGCACTACATTTTGCCTTCGTTGACATTGGGGGCAGCAGTGGCAGCGGTGATGGCACGTTTTACGCGGTCGTCATTTGTCGACGTGATGCAGGAAGAGTATATGCGCACGGCACGGGCAAAAGGTGTGGCTGAATTTTGGGTGATAGTGAAGCATGGATTGCGCAATGCGTTGATCCCACTAGTGACTATGATGGGGCTACAGTTTGGTTTTTTGCTTGGTGGCTCGATTGTGGTTGAGAAGGTGTTCAATTGGCCTGGGCTGGGTCGGTTACTGGTCGATTCTGTTGAAATGCGTGATTATCCGGTGATCCAGGCAGAAGTGCTGTTGTTTTCGCTGGAATTTATCTTAATCAATCTCTTGGTGGATATGCTCTATGCAGCAATCAACCCAACCATTCGCTATCAATAGGTAGGCGGTATGTTGAAGTATTGGCGGCGAGTCGCTGCACTTAAAGCAATGCCTGTGCTGAATCAACATCGGGTGGCAACACCTTGGCGTGAGTTTTGGCGACGATTCCGGCAGCAGCCGATTGCGATGTTGTCAGCGGCGTTCATTCTATTGCTGGTGATGGCAGCGCTGTTTGCACCCTATTTATCCCCTTATGATGCAGAGAACTACTTTAACTACGACCGACTCAATGAGGGACCTTCGCTTGAACACTGGTTGGGCGTTGATGCCTTGGGACGGGATATTTTTAGCCGCATCCTGTTTGGGGCGCGTATCTCGTTGACCGCAGGTGTCGGCTCGGTTCTGGTTGGTGGGGCGATTGGTACCCTACTGGGGTTGTTAGCCGGTTATTACCAGGGATGGTGGGATCGTATTGTTATGCGCATCAGCGATGTGTTGTTCGCTTTTCCAGGCATTTTGCTGGCAATAGCAATTGTCGCGGTGATGGGAAACGGCATGGCGAATGTGATTATCGCGGTAGCAATCTTTAGCATACCGGCATTTGCCCGCTTGGTGCGCGCTAATACGTTAGTATTGAAACAGTTAACTTATATTGAATCTGCCCGTAGCATTGGTGCGAGTGATGGGCTGATTATTTGGCGGCATATTTTGCCAGGAACGCTATCATCGATTGTAGTCTATTTCACCATGCGGATTGGTACCTCGATTATCACCGCAGCCAGCCTCTCTTTTCTTGGCTTGGGGGCTCAGCCACCGACCCCAGAGTGGGGGGCGATGCTGAATGAGGCGCGAGCAGATATGGTAATCGCGCCTCATATTGCCATTTTCCCGAGTTTGGCGATTTTCCTCACCGTTTTGGCATTTAATCTGTTGGGTGATAGTCTACGCGACGCACTGGATGCAAAGTTGCAACGGTAATTGCGTTGGGGTGTGTGCTGTCTGACACTGGTTTTGGTCACAAAAGATGGGAGATAACATGTTAACTAATGAGGCAGTACAGGTACATGCCGCACTGCAGGCACGCGGTTTGGAAACCCCTCTGCGCGGGGAGGTACTGGATCGGGAACAGCGTAAACAGCGTATTGCGCAGCATATGCAACAGATCATGCTGTTACTTGACCTTGATCTCTCTGATGATAGCCTGGCAGAGACGCCACATCGTATCGCTAAAATGTATGTTGATGAGATCTTCTCGGGGCTTGATTATGCTAACTTTCCCAAAATCACCGTCATTGAGAATAAAATGAAGGTAGATGAGATGGTTACTGTGCGTGATATCACCTTTACCAGTACTTGTGAGCACCACTTTGTCACCATCGATGGTAAGGCTACGGTTGCCTATATCCCTAAACAGACAGTGATTGGCTTATCAAAAATCAACCGTATTGTGCAGTTTTTCGCGCAGCGTCCGCAAGTACAGGAGCGTTTGACGCAACAGATCCTGGTAGCGCTGCAAACGTTGTTGGGAACGAACAATGTGGCGGTCTCCATTGATGCGGTTCACTACTGTGTCAAAGCCCGTGGTGTACGCGATGCAACCAGTGCGACAACCACCACCGCACTCGGTGGGTTGTTTAAATCGAGTCAGAATACGCGCCAAGAATTTCTGCGTGCTGTACGTCATTATGGCTAATCCCAGCTTATTGTTATCGACCCAGGTAATATGGCTATCGGTTCGGCTCAGTGGTATTCAATGAATCATCACTGCTTGCCAATCTCGTCGCGTATTGCCGTATTGGATTGTGCACGGGGCATTGCGGTTCTTGCTATTTTATTGCTGAATATCAGTGCATTCGGTTTGCCGAGGTCAGCCTACCTTAATCCGGCTTTTCAAGGTACGCCGACGCTACTGGATAGTAGCGTCTGGGCGCTACTCGAGCTGTTTGTACAGGCCAAGTTTCTGGCTATGTTTGCTCTGCTATTTGGTGCAGGACTACAGTTATTGCAGCCACGAGGCCAGCGTTGGATCACTTTCCGGTTGTTGTGGCTGATGGTTTTTGGCTGGTTACACGCCATTTTTATTTGGGATGGTGATATTTTATTTGTTTATGGTTTGTTGGGTTTACTGTGCTGGCGTGTGGTGCGCGATGCAGAGAGTGCCAGTACGCTGCTGAGAAGTGGATTGTTGCTCTATCTGTTCGGCGTGGCACTGTTACTGTTGCTTGCACTGTTACCTCAGCACGAAGTAAGCAACTTTTGGCTGCCAACGGCTGAACAGTTAGCGTATGAAGCAAGATGGAAGTTACAAGGCGGTTGGGTAGCTTGGCAACAGCGCTGGGAGATTTTTGTGTCTGGTTTATTTGTCTTGGCTGCACAGTATGGTTGGCAACTGGCTGGATTAATGCTATTCGGTGCGGGTTTGTTACGCAGCGGTTGGTTAACTGCTCGCTATCCAGCCAGTACCTATTTACGCCAAGCGATCGGGCTGC
The DNA here is from genome assembly GCF_004011885.1 of Serratia microhaemolytica. Classification (GTDB taxonomy): domain Bacteria; phylum Pseudomonadota; class Gammaproteobacteria; order Enterobacterales; family Enterobacteriaceae; genus Serratia_G; species Serratia_G microhaemolytica. The sequence goes on from NZ_SBEF01000027.1 coordinate 30,619, forward strand.
TGCCAATTTCATTTCTGATCCAACTACTGGGCACGGTGTCACAGTGGCAGCTTAATTGGGATTTTCGCTGGAGTAGCCTACTGTTACAGATCCCTAGAGAATTGGCCTCGCCATTGCAGGCGATGGGTTATCTGGCACTGCTGTATGGTTGTTGGCCAAAAATTTCTGCTTGGCGGATTAGCTACTTTCTGAGTCTGATAGGTCGCATGGCGCTTAGTAACTATCTGCTGCAATCGTTACTTTGTACTACGCTGTTTTATCGCTTGGGATTTTATCAACAGTTCAACCGGTTAGAATTGCTGCTGGTGGTGTTGTTGGTATGGCTGGTTAATTTTTCTTTTTCTTATTTGTGGCTACGCCATTTCAAACAAGGGCCAATCGAGTGGTTATGGGCGAAGTTAACAACAGCACTGTCGGAAAATTTTGTACAACCAGCTAGGTAGTTCTGTTCTGCCATTTCAGCGGTAACGAAATCTACCACCGCACCATAGGGTGACCGGTTAGCAAATAAGCCAGTCTATCTGACTATTGTTCAGTCACGACAGGTTGATTCAATTCCAACAGCTGCTTTAACGATACTGCTGGGTAGTCTTGTGCATCAGCGGGGACGTTATGCATTGAAGATATCGGTAGCAGGGGGCCAAGAAAACGTGGTTCGCGCTTAAGTAAGTAAAGATCAACGATAGCACCTAGTCGGGCGAAAATTTCGCGAGCGCGTATGGTCATCATGTTTTTAGGTGAAGGAACGGCATAGCATTGTGCCCGAATGCCGAGATGTAACGCGATAAACAGAGCGCGCTCGCAATGGAATCGTTGAGTGATAATGGTGAAGTCGTTGGTATCAAAAACTTTCTGTGTGCGAACAATCGAGTCCAAAGTGCGGAAACCTGCATAGTCAAGTACGATATTGGCGGGAGGAACGCCTGCTGTGAGCAAATCTCGTCGCATGGTGATGGGCTCGTTGTAGTTTTGCTGCCGATTATCACCACTGAGCAGTAGGTATTTTACTCTGTCACTGTTATAGGCATTAAGTGCACCTTGGATGCGATAGTGGTAGTAGTGGTTGATGACACCATTACGATAGTATTTCGCAGTGCCGAGTACTACGCCAACTTGGCGTGCAGGAAGTTGAGGTAAGTTATCGTAAATATAGGGTGCTGTTTTCCAGCTAACCCAGCGGTCGAGCAGTAATACAGCCAGAAGCAGGAGCGAGGTTACTAGGCAGAGATTAATAATTAATCGATTTGGCATATTGATGTTTCATCAGCTCCATTGCTAACAAGAATTTTGATGCTACTGCACCTGCCAGATAAACGCAAGCAACCGCTTTTGCAACTGTCTGCGATGAAAATTGAATTTAAATTCCATCGGTTAACTAAATAGGCTCAACAATAATGGGAATAGCACCGGTGCAGTGAGTGAGGTGATGATGCCGCAAATCACCAGTGCCAGTGAGCTGAAAGCCCCTTCTTGGTAATCGACTTCGGCACAGCGTGCAGTACCCAGAGCATGTGAGGCTGCTCCCATTGCTAACCCACGGGCTGGTTTGCTCTGTATCCGTAACAGGTTAAGCCAGGCGTGACCAAATACTGCACCGAATACTCCAGCAAAAATAACACAGGCGGCGCTGATGGCTGGGATGCCACCTATCGATTCAGCCACCGCCATAGCAATCGGTGTGGTGACAGATTTAGGTAAGATCGAGGCGACAATTTCTGGTTGTGCGCCCAATAGGACAGCGATTGCCACCCCACTTAACATCGCGACAATGCAACCAATTAGGCAGACTAGCAACATTGAGCGCCAGCGGGCACGGATCTGCGGTAGTTGCTCATAGAGCGGGAATGCTAGCGCAACGATGGCCGGTTGCAGTAAATCACTGAGTAGCTGACTACCTTGAAAATAGTCTTGGTAACTGATGCCGGTGAGCAGTAACAACGGGATAATCAGTGCTACCGCCAACAATAGTGGGTTGAGTAGTGGCATCCGTAGTAACTGCGACAGTTTACGTGCAGCGAAGAAAACTGCCATTGTCAGTGGCAACGACCACCAGATTGGATGATTCATCGCTGTTGTTCCATATTGTCCGGTTTGTTGTTGTCAGTTCTGGAACGTTGCAGATAGCTGCTTGAATAGCCAACGACCACAAATACCAGTAGGGTACTGAGCAGACAGGAGAGCAGTAATGGCAACAGGTCAGCGATGATCTGTGGGTAATATTGCATGATGCCAACGCCGATGGGTACAAACAACAGTACCATGTATCGAATGAATAACTGGCAACCCGGTTTGATCCATGCAACGGGTACCAGTTGCCAACTAAGCAGAGCAAACAGGATCAACATGCCGATGATGCTACCAGGAATAGCGATCGGGAGTAGCGAGGCTACACTGTTACCCAACCACAGGCTCAGGTAGATAAGAGCAAATGCTCTGATATATCTCAAAAAGGGTTTCACTGGCGTGTCCGTCTATTATCTGTTTCAACTGACCATTTCAACCATCCACGCAGGTATTGCATCTACAACTATGCTGGAAGATTAGCTGTGTGTTTCGGTTAGAGTTTGGGCGATGCTGTAAACCGGGTTAATTGCCATGCCGACTAAGTAAGAGAGATGTTAATTGATGACATTTTTACCTCATGAGCGCAGTAATCAGTGGTGTCCCGGTGACATGACGATAGCCACCGGGACACCATCATGGTTACTTAACTTGCATTCCGGGTTCGGCACCACTGTCTGGGCTGAGCAGGTAAATTTGATCTCCACCAGGGCCGGCTGCCATTACCATTCCCTCGGATAGTCCAAAGCGCATTTTACGCGCGGCCAGATTCGCGACCATGATCGTCAACCTGCCGACCAGTAAAGTCGGATCTGGGTAGGCAGCGCGGATGCCAGAGAATACCTGACGTGATTCGCCACCGAGGTCAAGCTGCAATTTTAACAGCTTATCTGATCCTTCCACCAATTCAGCACCAGTAATGCGGGCTACACGCAGATCAATTTTAGCGAAATCATCAAAGTTGATCGGTGCTTGCAGTGGCGCATCGGCCAGCGGCCCGGTTATTGCGGGTTTGGCGCTGCTCTCTTCTTTCGATGCACTGATCATCTGTTGAACTTTTTCCAGCTCAATGCGGTTAAATAAAGCCTTAAATGGCGTGATGGTGTGAGCTAACAGTGGCTGCTCAATATTATGCCAGTGCAGTTCATCATTCAGGAACGCCTCGGCGCGTGTTGTCAGCGCCGGTAGTACCGGTTTGAGATAGATCATCAACAGACGGAACAGGTTGATCCCCATTGAACAGATTGCCTGTAGTTCAGCCTCTCGCTCTGGCTGTTTGGCGATCACCCAAGGTGCCTGTTCATCAACATAACGGTTGGCTAAATCGGCCAATGCCATGATTTCACGAATAGCACGCCCAGTTTCGCGACTTTGGTAAGCTTGGGCGATATTGTCGGCGGCAGCAATGAAGGTTTGGTAGAGCTCAGGTGCCGCTAAGTGATTGGCTAACTGTCCGGCGAAGCGTTTAGTAATAAAACCAGCATTGCGTGATGCGAGGTTGACTACCTTGTTAACGATATCGGCATTCACGCGCTGAACAAAATCCTCTAGATTTAAGTCAATATCATCGATACGTGCTGACAGTTTGGCTGCATAGTAGTAGCGCAGACAGTCGGCATCCAAATGTTGCAGATAGGTACTGGCTTTGATGAAGGTACCTCGCGACTTTGACATCTTCGCCCCATTGACGGTGACATAACCGTGGACGAACAGATTGGTCGGTTTACGAAAACCACTGCCTTCTAGCATGGCAGGCCAAAACAGGCTATGGAAATAGACGATATCTTTACCGATAAAGTGATACAGCTCAGCAGAGCTATCTTTTTGCCAGAATTGGTCAAAATCGATATCACCACGCTGATTGCAGAGATTTTTGAATGAGCCCATGTATCCGATAGGGGCATCTAACCAGACGTAAAAGTATTTGCCTGGTGCATCGGGGATTTCAAAACCAAAATAGGGGGCATCACGTGAGATGTCCCACTGTTGCAGACCGGCGTCGAACCACTCCTGCATCTTGTTTGCCACTTGCTCTTGTAGAGCCCCTGAGCGGGTCCAGCTCTGTAACATTTCACTGAATGCGGGGAGATCGAAAAAGAAATGTTCCGAGTCGCGCAGGATGGGTGTTGCACCAGAAACGACAGATTTAGGGTTAATCAGTTCGGTGGGGCTGTAGGTTGCACTGCACACTTCACAGTTATCACCATACTGGTCAGCCGCCTGACATTTGGGGCAAGTACCCTTAACAAAGCGGTCAGGCAGAAACATTCCCTTTTCTGGATCGTAAAGTTGGGAGATAGTGCGCTGTTTTATATGTCCATTTTCTTTCAGGCGGCGATAAATCAGGGTGGCTAGTTCACGGTTCTCTTCTGAATGTGTGGAGTGATAATTATCGTAACTAATAGCAAACCCAGCAAAATCCTGCTGGTGTTCAAGTTGCATCTGCGCAATCATCTGTTCTGGCTGGATGCCCAGTTGCTGTGCTTTCAGCATAATGGGTGTGCCGTGGGCGTCATCAGCACAGATGAAATAGACTTGATGGCCGCGCATTCGCTGGTAACGCACCCAGATATCTGCCTGGATGTGCTCGAGCATGTGACCAAGATGAATAGAACCATTTGCATAAGGTAGTGCACACGTCACCAACAATTTTTTTGCGACTTGAGCCATAGTGATAACTTGCTTTCTGTGATGAATAAAAGAGTGCCCTGATGTTACCCGATTGTGCCGTTGGCTGCTAGGGTGCTTTCTCTCTGGGCTTTGCGTTGCAGGGGGCAAGGATGAGAGAATAGCGGATCTGGTTTGATAAGTTGACACATTTATATAAATTCAAGGAGTTGGGATGAGCATGAAATCCCCGATACAGAACAGCCCTGAAGTTTTACACGCGCTAGTGAATGGCGTCTTGGCAAACTTTGAACACCCAACATTAAAAAATAATCTCACTGCGCTGAAGGCGCTGCATCACTGTGTAGTGCTGGATAATGTGCTCCATATTGAACTGTTGCTACCGTTTGCTTGGCAGAGCGGTTTTGATGTTATGCGACAACAACTCAGCGGTCAGTTACAGCAGATGACCGGGACGATTGCTGTTGAATGGAAGTTAAAGCATGATATTGCTACCTTAAAGCGCGCTAATGACCAGCCCGCAGTTAAAGGTGTGCGCAATATCATTGCCGTCAGTTCTGGCAAAGGTGGCGTTGGTAAATCATGCACAGCAGTGAATCTTGCGTTAGCCTTGGCTGCTGAGGGGGCGAAGGTCGGCATATTGGACGCGGATATTTATGGGCCGTCACTGCCTACGATGCTTGGTACCGAACAGCAGCGGCCAAATTCTCCTGATGGTCAGCATATGACACCAGTTATGGCACATGGGCTGGCGAGTAATTCAATTGGTTACCTGGTAGCTGAGGGTAACGCTATGGTGTGGCGCGGCCCGATGGCCAGTAAGGCGCTGTTGCAACTGTTACGTGATACAGAGTGGCCAGATGTTGACTATTTAGTGCTCGATATGCCACCAGGAACCGGTGATATTCAACTAACCTTATCGCAAAACATTCCTGTGACTGCTGCAGTGGTAGTGACCACACCGCAAGATATTGCATTGCTGGATGCAGCAAAGGGCATCATGATGTTTGAAAAGGTACAGGTACCAGTATTGGGCATCATTGAAAATATGAGTGGGCATGTTTGTAGCCAGTGTGGTCACCATGAGCCGATTTTTGGCAGTGGTGGCGCTGACAAGCTGGTAGCGAAGTATCACAGCCAACTGCTTGCCAAGTTGCCGCTGCATATTTCGCTGCGTGAAGATCTCGATCGTGGCCAACCGACTGTAGTCAGCCGACCAGAGAGCGAATTTACCGATCTATTCCGCCAGTTAGCAGGCCGAGTTGCGGCACAAATGTATTGGCAAGGAGAAGTGATCCCTACAGAGATAGCATTTCGTGCGCTGTAGATTAGCTAGCACCTACGGTGTCGAAACCCTATAATTGAGTCACTTTGTACTCGTTGAGTATCAGTTTTCTGTTGATTGTAAGCTGATGTAGTCCGAGTATGACTCGTTTGTCTCATATAACATCAGGCCTTGATTTATGACTGAAAAGTTACATTCCTGCGTGATCATCGGTATCACAGGTGCTTCTGCTTCGGGAAAAAGCCTTATCGCGAGTACGTTGTATCGCGAATTTTGTGAGCAGGTTGGTGACCAACAGATTGGTGTGATACCTGAGGACAGTTATTACAAAGATCAGGCCCACTTGACGATGGAAGAGCGGGTCAAAACTAACTATGACCACCCTAATGCGATCGACCATGAATTGTTGCTGCAACATATGCAGATGTTGAAAGCTGGTCAAGCGATTGATCTACCGCTCTACAGTTACACTGAACATACACGTAAAAAAGAGACGCTCTACTTTGCTCCGAAGAAGGTGATCATTCTGGAAGGGATTTTGCTGCTGACAGATATCCGTTTGCGTCAGGAGATGAACTTCTCGATCTTTGTCGACACCCCACTTGATATTTGTCTGATGCGTCGAATGAAGCGTGATGTACATGAGCGGGGGCGCTCAATGGATTCGGTGATGGAGCAGTATCAGCAGACAGTACGGCCAATGTTTTTACAGTTTATTGAGCCATCTCGACAATATGCCGATATTATTGTGCCACGAGGTGGGAAAAACCACGTCGCGATTGATATCTTAAAGGCTAAAATTAGTCAATTTTTTCAATAGGTTATTTTTTCTCATAAAGTAATTTAGATGACGCAGACAGAATGACAGTTGTCTGCGCAGTGGGGATAGCAGCATGAGATTGTGTGACCGTGATATTGAACGTTACTTGGATAGTGGCAAACTGGTGATTTCACCACGTCCACCCACAGCGCGTATCAATGGTGCGACAGTGGATGTCTGTTTGGGCGATCGCTTTCGTGTGTTTCGCGGTCATACCGCACCTTTTATTGATCTAAGTGGGCCGAAAGATGAAGTCAGTGCGGCGCTGGACCGAGTAATGAGTGATGAAATTGTGCTAACCGCAGGTGAAGCCTTTTTTTTACATCCCGGTGAGTTGGCGCTGGCAGTGACACTAGAGTCAGTCACGTTGCCTGATGATCTGGTCGGTTGGTTGGATGGTCGCTCTTCCCTGGCTCGTTTGGGATTAATGGTGCATGTCACGGCTCACCGGATCGATCCGGGCTGGCAGGGGAAGATTGTCCTTGAGTTCTATAATTCAGGCAAACTTCCGTTGGCTTTACGACCGGGTATGCAAATTGGTGCCTTGAGCTTTGAACCACTTTCAGGACCGGCTGCACGCCCTTATAACTCTCGACAAGATGCAAAGTATAGAGATCAGCAAGGCGCTGTAGCAAGTCGTATTGATAAGGATTAGCTGCTGTGGTTTTATGAAGTTGGTGTTTATTAACAAGCAATCGCGCACAGATGACAAATATCAGTCAAATGCACGGCTAAGAGAGAGGCATGAAAAGAGTATTGACAACCCTGGCAATTTTGCTCTCTGTTCTGGTGGCAGGAATGGCGGCATTAGTACTGTTGGTCAATCCAAATGATTTTCGTGCCTATCTTATTGATAGAGTTGAGCAGCGTAGTGGCTATCAGTTAACGCTAGACGGTGATTTACGTTGGCATGTCTGGCCACAATTAAGCATTATCGCCGGTCGTATGACTTTGACAGCTCCAGGGGCAGAAGAGGCGCTGGTGAGCGCCGAGAACTTGCGTTTAGATATCAAGTTATGGCCTCTGCTTTCTCATCAGCTTGATATAAGACAGGTGATGCTGAAGGATGCGGTGATTCGCATCACACCAGCGAGTAAACCACAACGCAAGCAGGGTGTACCGATCGCACCAGAAGGGGGCCCAGTAATCGATGATGACGGCACACAGTGGCAGTTCGATATTGCCCGTTTACAGCTAGTTGATAGCTTGTTGATTTGGCAGCGTGCAGATAATGAGCAAATTAATCTGCGTGACATTAATTTAACCTTGGACAAGCAGCAGCAACAGCAGGCGCAATTAGTGCTTTCTAGTCGTATCAATCGTGATCAACGTGATTTGACATTTTCGCTTGTCATGGCGCTTGGATTGCAGCACCTACCACAGAAAATTACAGCCAAGATCACACAGTTTAGTTATCAACTGGAAGGTGCCGGTATTCCTGCTCATGGGATCATGGGAGAGGGGAGTGTTGAGGCAGTTTATCAAGTGGCGCCCGCCCAGCTCGATTTCGATAAATTACAGCTTAGCGCAAATAATAATCGAATTATTGGGGAAGGTACTCTGCATTTTGCCGATGTTCCAAGCTATTTATTAGCACTCAGTGCCGCAGAGCTGGATTTAGATCAGTTGGTTGGTCACAGTCGCGCGCTGTCATCATCGACTGATGTACCCGTGACGGTCACTGCTGCGCCAGTTATTGCTAATCAGGCAGAAGATCCACTCTATAATCTGCAGGTATTGCGCTATTTCAATGCACAGCTTGGTGTGAAAATTGATCATTTGACTTTTCGGGGGAGGAAAATCACTCAATTGTGGTTGAGTGCAGAGAATAAGCGGGGGCTGGTAACGCTAAACAAATTCTCCGGCAGTGTAGGCAACGGTAGTTTTGCATTGCCTGCTGTCATCGATGTGCGAGGGAAAAAACTGTTGCTGGCTATCTCTCCGCAATTACAGAAGTTAGAGTTAGCTGAGGTGCTCAACATGTTTGAGCTCTCTTCACCACTCACTGGTGCTTTCAGTATGTCTGGTCAATTGAGCGGTGAACGAGGTTTTTCTACCGATAGCGATTGGCAGGGCGAACTGCAATTTGAGATGGAAAAAGCGAGATTGCAGAACATTAATCTCCAACAGTTGATCCAACAGGGTGTGGCTCGTTATGACAACCGTGTGCGCGGTCGGGATAGTTATCAGCGTTATACTGAAATTGAGCAGATGAGTAGTCAACTCAATGTAAACAATGGCAAGATCACCTTCAACCTGAAGCAAGCAAGTTCACCCTTGTTGCAGGTGAGTGGCAATGGATTGATTGATGTTAGTGAAAGAACGTGTGATATGTCACTCAATATCAGGGTGGTTGAGGGCTGGCGTGGTAATGGCGAGCTAGTTGATCAACTCATACAGACTGCAATTCCACTGCGTATTTATGGCCCTTGGCAACAGTTAAGTTATCAATTGCAGATAGAATCAACACTACGTAAAAAACTCCAAGATCGAGTCAGACAGATGCTAAATAAAATAGCAGAAAAAAATCGTGTTTTTGATGACTCATCCAGTTTGAAGCGGCCGATTAATAAGCCTTAGCGAAGCCAGTTTGGCACTAACTTGCTGTTAACTGTAATGAGCATTATCAAGGTGATTAGTTGTTTGTAAATCAGCGCTGTTTAGATTAAGATGCGGCGCTAATTATTGCCTCTGTTTTGGCTGAGCTAGAGTATCGTTATCTCGCGCGGCAACTGCATAAGGGTTATTTAGCCCCAAAATGCTTAAATCAGATAGAACACGTGATGTGCATCCTAACAACTGCTCTCAGGTGGCTTTATTTGTGTTCAGCCTGAGTGGATAGCGCTAGCACACAAAAGGTACTAAATTGTAGTTCTGGAATATGTTAGGTGAAAACCCAGGAAAAATAGCAAGTTAATCGCCTTGGCGAGGTGAAATCTAGTGGTCAGTACATTGGTAGCTGTAAGCCAAGGGCGGTAGCGTGTCAAGCAATTGTTAATTGACACTGCATGATTTTTTGATCTAATTCGCCATTAGTTAAGTTTATATAAAAAGAGTGTTAAACGGCGTGATAGTCAATACTGATTACGGTGTGTTTGTACAATTACAAAAGTAACTGCTCGAACGATCTCGATAGCTGATGGAAAAAAATTATGCACAAAAGGTTAAAAGCCGTGATTCCTGTTGCGGGCTTGGGAACGCGAATGTTGCCAGCAACCAAAGCGATCCCGAAGGAGATGTTGCCGATAGTCGATAAGCCACTGATCCAGTATATCGTTAATGAGTGTGTTGCCGCAGGTATTAGGGATATTGTACTGGTCACGCACTCATCAAAAAATGCTATTGAAAATCATTTTGATACCTCTTTTGAACTGGAAGCTTTGCTTGAAAAGCGAGTCAAGCGGCAATTACTGGCGGAAGTGCAAGATATCTGCCCTAAAGACGTCACCATCATGCATGTACGTCAAGGCAATGCAAAAGGGTTGGGACATGCGGTACTCTGTGCTAAATCATTAGTCGGTGATGAGCCATTTGCAGTAGTGCTGCCGGATGTGTTACTTGATGAGTCAGCCGCTGACGCAAGGCGTGATAATTTAACTAAAATGTTACAGCGCTTTGAAAAAACTGGATTTAGTCAAGTCATGGTTGAGCCAGTGCCAGTGCAGGAAGTAGCAAAGTATGGCATTGTTGACTGTGCTGGCGCAGAGTTGGAAGCCGGTTCTAGTGTGGCAATGACAGCGGTAGTTGAGAAACCGTCGCCAGAGCAGGCTCCTTCTAATTTAGCAATTGTTGGGCGTTATGTTTTTTCGGCTGATATTTGGCCACTATTGGAAAAAACCCCTCTTGGTGCAGGTGATGAAATTCAACTGACCGATGCGATTGCGTTGTTAATGGAAAAAAAACGTGTAGAAGCGTTCCATATGAGTGGCTATTCGCATGATTGTGGAGATAAATTGGGTTATATGAAGGCATTTGTAGAATACAGTTTGCGTCATCCAGCCGAAGGGGCAGTTTTTAGTCAATGGTTAAAACAGCGAATGACTGATACATCATCAACCCTTAAGTAACAGCAGGCTAATAAAAATAGGTTGACAAATTTAATGAAGTATCTTGTTACTGGCGCAGCAGGTTTTATTGGTTACCATGTTGCAGCTAGATTATTGGCGCAAGGTCACTCGGTTGTTGGTGTCGACAACCTTAATGATTACTATGACGTTGAGCTAAAAAAATGCCGATTAACTAATCTGCTTGCATTTGAACAGTTTGATTTTAGAAAGTTAGATATTGCTGATGATGTAGCATTGGCTGCGTTGTTTGCCAGTGAACAGTTTACGCGCGTAATTCATTTGGCTGCTCAGGCAGGGGTGCGGTATTCAATCGATAACCCAGAGGCATATGTCAGTGCTAATCTAGTTGGCTACTTTAATATTCTGCAAGGGTGTAGACAGGCTAAAGTGGAGCATCTGATTTATGCTTCCTCTAGTTCGGTATATGGTGCTAATAAATCGTTGCCATTCAAGACCACCGATTCGGTTGATCATCCGGTGTCATTTTATGCAGCAACCAAAAAAGCCAATGAGTTAATGGCTCACGCTTACTCTCATCTTTATGATATTCCGACTACCGGATTGCGCTTTTTCACCGTATATGGCCCTTGGGGTAGGCCGGATATGGCATTGTTCAAATTTACTGATGCCATCTATAAAGATAAGCCGATTGATATCTATAACCATGGGGTAATGTCGCGCGATTTTACTTATATTGACGATGTGGTAGAAGCGCTAGTGAGAGTGGCTGATTTAGTACCACAAAAAGATAACGATATTACTGCTGCTCCTTATAAAATATATAACATCGGTAATAGCTCACCAGTCAAGTTAATGGACTGCATTAGTGCATTAGAAAACAGTATCGGTAAGGTGGCAATTAAAAATTATTTACCGATGCAAGCTGGTGATGTTACGGATACTTATTCTGACAATACTCAACTTTATCAAGATATAAATTACACGCCAAAGATCGGTATCACTGAGGGTGTGGCTAAGTTTGTTGCTTGGTATCAAGCTTATTATCAACGATAAAATTCTTACTGGGAAGTCACATGACGGTTTTGGTTACTGGTGGGGCTGGCTATATCGGTTCCCATACTGTTCTAGCCCTGCTGGAACAGGGTGAACAGGTAGTTGTACTTGATAATCTATCGAATTCAGTTGTTGAATCACTTCGTCGTGTGGAACAGCTTACTGGTAGAAGTGTCACCTTTTATCATGGGGATATCCGTAATGCAGCCTGTTTGGACGAGATATTTACCCAATATCACATCAGCACGGTGATCCATTTTGCTGGATTAAAGGCAGTGGGTGAATCAGTCAGTAACCCATTGGAGTATTATCAAAATAATGTTGCTGGTACGCTGACACTGTTGCAGCAGATGCAACAGGCTAAAGTCTATCGGTTGATATTCAGCTCCTCAGCGACGGTGTACGGTACTAATGCTACGGTACCGTATACCGAAAGCGCCCCAGTTGGGGCTACGACTAATCCTTATGGCACATCTAAATTGATGGTAGAACAGGTGCTTCAGGATTTAGCAAGGGCAGAGCCACATTTTTCGATTATTGCATTGCGTTACTTTAACCCGGTTGGCGCCCATGAGTCTGGATTAATTGGTGAAGATCCGAATGGAATTCCTAACAATTTGCTGCCCTATATTTCACAGGTTGCGGTTGGTAAGTTGGCTAGACTAGGAATTTTTGGTGATGATTATCCAACTAAAGATGGTACTGGAGTACGTGATTATATCCATGTAATGGATCTTGCTGAAGGGCATCTGGCTGCGATGAGATCTCTGCCAAGGGTTAATGGTTTCAAAGCTTATAATCTTGGTACTGGTGTCGGCTATTCAGTGTTTGAAATGCTGCGTGCTTTTGAAAAAGCATCAGGTATCACAATACCTTACCAAGTTTTACCGCGTCGTGCGGGTGATTTAGCAGCCTGTTGGGCTGATACTACACTGGCTAAACAGGAGTTGGGCTGGAAAGCGGTACGTGGTATTGACGTAATGATGCGTGACACTTGGAATTGGCAACGGCAAAATCCACAAGGTTATCAAAGCTAGTGCTTACAGTAGAGAAACCTCGCTTGCTAGGTTTTTTAAGCTGTGTTTGTTTTAGCTTTTGAGGATAGCATGAAAATAATTATTACCGGTGGTGCCGGTTTTATTGGTTCGGCGGTGGCTCGCTATATTATCAATCAAACTTCAGATCAGGTTTTGATTATCGACAGTCTAACGTATGCCGGTAACCTTGAGTCACTGCATTCAATTGCCACCAATCAACGCTATCAGTTTGAGCAGGTGGACATTTGTGATCGTCTGGAATTGGATCGTATCTTTGCACAGTTCCAACCTGATGCGGTAATGCACCTCGCTGCTGAAAGTCACGTTGATCGTTCGATTGATGGTCCAGCAGCATTTATCCAAACCAATATTGTGGGTACATATACTCTGCTAGAAGCTGCTCGCTATTATTGGCAATCATTAACTGAAACAGCACGAAAAGCGTTTCGCTTCCACCATATCTCTACTGATGAGGTATATGGCGATTTAGGTGGTACCACTGATTTATTCGCTGAAACAACCGCTTACGCACCAAGTAGCCCTTATTCAGCTTCAAAAGCAGCCAGTGACCATTTAGTACAAGCGTGGTTTCGTACTTATGGTCTACCGACAATTATTACTAACTGCTCTAACAACTACGGTCCATACCATTTTCCAGAAAAATTGATCCCACTGACTATCATCAATGCGTTAGCGGGCAAATCATTACCGGTATATGGCAGTGGAACGCAAATCCGCGATTGGTTATATGTTGAGGATCATGCACGGGCTTTGTATTTGGTGGTGTGTAAAGGCGTAGTAGGTGAGACTTATAATATTGGTGGTCATAACGAGCGAAAAAATATTGAGGTAGTACGTACTATCTGTCGATTATTGGATGAATTGGTAGTTGATAAACCGCTAAATATTAAACACTATGAACAGTTGATCACTTTTGTTGCCGATCGCCCAGGGCATGATGTTCGTTACGCCATCGATGCCAGTAAAATTGAACAGCAGCTAGGTTGGAAACCACAAGAAACCTTTGAAAGCGGTATCAGAAAAACTGTGGAGTGGTATTTGGCTAATTCGAACTGGTGGCAAAGGGTGCAGGATGGCTCTTATGCTGGTGAGCGTCTTGGGTTAACCTGCTAATTTTATTGAGGTAGTATGAAAGGTATTGTCCTTGCGGGTGGTTCTGGTAGTCGTCTTTACCCCATAACTCGTGGTGTTTCAAAACAGCTATTGCCAATTTATGATAAGCCGATGATCTATTACCCGCTGTCAGTGCTAATGTTGGCCGGGATCCGTGATGTATTAATTATTACTACTCCGGATGATCTGATTTCGTTTCAACGGTTACTCGGAAACGGTGAGCGTTTTGGTATATCACTGAGTTATGCCATTCAACCAAAACCTGATGGCTTGGCACAGGCATTTTTAATTGGTGAGGAATTTATTAATGGTGAATGTTGCGCCTTAGTGTTGGGTGACAATATTTTCTTTGGTCAGAGTTTTGGGCAAAAATTAACATCGGTGGTCGATCGTAATTGTGGTGCTACGATATTTGGCTATCAGGTAATGGATCCAGAACGTTTTGGTGTGGTTGAGTTTGATGAGCGCTTACGTGCAATCTCACTCGAAGAAAAGTCTAGATCACCAAAATCAAATTGGGCTGTTACTGGTCTCTATTTCTACGACCATAATGTAGTCGAAATGGCTAGACAGGTTAAACCATCTTCACGTGGTGAGTTAGAAATCACTACATTAAATCAAATGTATTTAGATTTGGGTACACTCAGTGTTGAATTACTTGGACGTGGTTTTGCTTGGCTAGATACAGGAACCCATGACAGTTTAGTCGAGGCTTCTCAGTTTATCCACACGATTGAACGTCGCCAAGGGTTTAAGATTGCTTGTTTGGAGGAGATTGCCTATCGAAAAGGATGGTTGAGTCGTGACCAGATTATTGAGCAAGCGGTTTCACTTGCAAATTCGCAATATGGAGAATATTTGTCACAGATTATTATGGAATATTAGATGAAGTGTGAAGGCACTAGAATAAATGGTATGAAAATAATTCAGCCAAGAGTATTTGAGGATGCTCGGGGATTTTTTCTGGAAACTTTCGAGAAAAAACGTTATCAGGATATTTTAGGTATAGATATTGAATTTGTCCAAGATAACTACTCTCGTTCTTCATATGGAGTCTTACGTGGATTACATTTTCAAAAGATTAATCCACAAGGAAAATTAGTCAGAGTGGTGCGTGGTGAGGTATTTGATGTGGCTGTGGATATTCGTCCTGGCTCATCAACCTATGGCCAGTGGGAAGGTGTCGTACTTTCCGAGATGAATAAAACCCAACTCTGGCTTCCACCTGGTTTGGCGCATGGTTTTGTTGTGCTTTCTGATATCGCTGACTTCGAGTATAAGTGTACTGATTATTATAATCCTATGGCTGAAGAGTGTTTGATATGGAACGATCCTACAGTTGACATTCAATGGCCAATAAAAAAGCCACAGTTATCTGACAAAGATAAGTTAGGTAAATTGTTGAAGAATCTATTGTGATGAAAGTGTTGCTTACGGGGGGAAACGGACAACTAGGGCGTTGTTTTAGTGATCGTACTCCTATCGGTTGGAACGTTCTAGCTACTGATGCAAAAACATTGGATATCACTGATTTAATTCAGGTTAAGAATGTTGTGAAATCATACCGGCCTAATGTCATTG
The DNA here is from genome assembly GCF_004011885.1 of Serratia microhaemolytica. Taxonomy (GTDB): domain Bacteria; phylum Pseudomonadota; class Gammaproteobacteria; order Enterobacterales; family Enterobacteriaceae; genus Serratia_G; species Serratia_G microhaemolytica. The sequence continues at coordinate 46,246 of NZ_SBEF01000027.1, forward strand.
TCAATGCTGCGGCTTATACTGCGGTAGATAGGGCAGAGTTAGAACCAGAGCTTGCTGCATTGATTAATGAGACTGGTCCCAGAAATCTCGCATTAGTTGCTAATGAGGTTGGTGCACGGTTGGTTCATATTTCTACTGACTATGTTTTTGATGGTGAGGCAGGCACTCCGTATATTGAAACGGCAGTAACAAACCCTTTAAATGTTTATGGAAAAACCAAGCGTGATGGTGAAGTGGCAGTGAAGCAAATTCAGCCTGATGCTTTGATTATTCGTACAGCATGGGTATTTAGTGAGTATGGTAATAATTTTGTAAAAACCATGCTAAGTCTAGCAAGACAACATAATCAAGTAAATGTTGTTTCCGACCAGTTTGGTTGCCCTACTTATGCGGGTGATATTGCACAGGTAATCATCGAGTTGCTGATTAGTAATACTTCTGGTGGAGTGTATCATTATTGTGGTGATTCGTCCGTGAGTTGGAGTCATTTTGCTAAAGTTATTTTTTCTTCAGCTGTACAGCAAGGTGTTCTCAAATATGCACCATCAGTGAATGATATTACCACAGAGTTGTATCCAACCTTAGCGATAAGACCTAAATATTCAGTCTTGAATTGTGGCAAAATAGAAGAAAAGGGTATCCATTTGTCGAAGTGGAGAAGACAAGTTGCATTTATTATTACTAGTATTTAATAATCCATAATTATTCATGGCGCCAATGACTCATCACTTTAAAATCCACTGTATAAATATGCGTTTTAGTTTAGTGACTGTGCTTGTTATTATTTGACATGGAAGAAGTATTGAAGTATTTCTGTGACACACAACTTCAATGATTACAGAAAAGCAGGGGCATCAATCAGGGCAAGATCACGAATGTTTTTTAACCAACGCAATGGCAGTATTGACGTAAATTGTAGAGCATGATCTTATACTCTCTTTGGGGAGACAATCATGTACCTTGATGCATTTATTCAACATTTTTCA
>NZ_SBEF01000028.1 GCF_004011885.1 Serratia microhaemolytica
GCGGAACTGGAGGAGCATATTCCTGTCGCATTAAGCGCATTCCATTGGCACCCTGTGCGTAGAACGAAGAAAATGGCGTTCATGGCGGCACGATTGTCGACACGTTTGCGATGCGTTCCCAACGGATGCTGGGTTTTATGCTCCGGGATCAGTGGCGCCATCTTTTCCCACAGTTCATCGCTAATCTGCCACTTGCTATTTGCCATAACTCACCCTCAGAAATGGTCATGATGTATTATACAGCAATTCCTATTGAGATAGGATCTTAGAATAGATCTTTACGCAGTGGGAATCGTTCATTCATAACACGCGAGCCTATATAAAACTTCTGCATTTTCTCACAATGTGTGATAATTTCCGGCTGTTTCGTCCGTTGTGCTACGGCGATGAGATTCCTGTAAATATCGCTGACCGGTGCCTCGAAACGCAACTGAATTTCTGACAGGCGAACCAAAATTTTCTCTGCATCATCTTTCTCCTTGAAACGCTCTGCCAAAGTATCTCCCCCTGTGGCAGGATAGTTGTCACTATCAAAAAATAACCACATTGGGGTGGAGTAGAGTAAGTAATGGCGAAGTATTCACCGGAGCATAAAGCAGCCGTACTGAAACGGTTATTGCCTCCCTATAACCAGACAGTGGCAGAAGTTGCCCGTGCAGAATCTATTTCCGAACAAACTTTGTATCATTGGCGTCATCAGGCAAAACTTAAGGGGCAACCAGTGCCAGGTAAAACGTCCAGTTCTGAAGCATGGTCAGCAGAAGCAAAATTGGCGGTGATCATCGAAACCGCATCACTTTCAAAGACTGAATTAAGTCAATATTGTCGTGCAAAAGGACTTTATCCTGAGCAGGTTAAACGCTGGAAGCAAGCCTGTTTACAGGGAGTTAATACCCGCCAGGAACAGCAACAACTTTTGCAAAAACAAAGTAAAGCAGAACGCCTCGAGAATAAGATACTGAAAAAAGCGCTACGCGAAAAAGAGAAGGCGCTTGCCGAGATGACCGCGTTGCTGATGCTGAGAAAAAAGCTCAAAGCCTTTTACGGGGAAGAGGACGAGGAGGATTAACCCCTACCGGTGAAAGGCAGAAAATTATCGAATGCATTCAGGTGGCTGTTAAAGGAGGATGCCGCCTTGAGAAGGCTTGTGACGAAGTGGAGATCAGTCTGCGAACCTACCGGCGTTGGTATCATTCAGGCGAAGTCAGGGCAGACAGGAGACCTGATGCTATCCGCCCGGCTCCGGCGAATAAGCTGACAGAGGAAGAGCGGCAGGCGGTCATTGCGACCTGTAACGCGCCTGCTTATGCGGAACTTCCTCCCTCACAGATTGTTCCTGGTTTGCTGGATAAGGGGATTTATATTGCTTCTGAATCAAGTTATTACCGCATTCTTAAAGCCTGTGGGCAGTTGCATCATCATGGCAGAAGTCGTGCACCGGCGCCGAGCCAACGTTCACGTTGTCATACCGCAACAGACGCGAACGACGTCTGGATGTGGGACATCACGTATTGTGCATCAGTGGTCAAGGGAGTGTTTTATTATCTGTATCTTATCGAAGACCTGTATAGCCGAAAAATCGTTGGATATGAAGTGCATGAAAAAGAGTGTGGGCATCTGGCCGCTTTGCTGGTGCAACGTACCTTACTGCGTGAGCAGTGCCTTTTTAAGCCATTAGTGCTGCACTCAGATAATGGTGCTGCGATGAAGTCACAGACACTCAAGGCCAAACTGGAAGAACTGAATGTGTTGCCTTCGTACAACAGGCCCGGTGTTAGCAATGATAATGCGTATGCGGAGTCGTTGTTTAGAACACTGAAATACCGTCCGCAGTGGCCTTGCAGCGGATTTAAAAGTTTAGCGGATGCCCGGAAGTGGGTAGATGATTTTACTCGATGGTATAACGATGAACACAAGCATAGCCGTATCCAGTTTGTAACACCGTCAGAACGACATGCAGGCCAGGATAAAATGATTTTAATGCACCGCCGTCAGGTACTGGAAGCCGCCAAACAAGCGAATCCCGCTCGCTGGAGCGGCGATGTCAGGAACTGTTCTCCCATTGAGGCCGTAACATTAAACCCAGGTGGGAAAACAGGAGACAAAAACGCAGCATAAAAAACAGGCAAACAGTGACAACTATCTTGAAAAACACCGAGTGGTAGCTGTCACTAAATAGCAAGACATTACTCTCGAGAGGCCATCTCTCAAGCTACTCCTCCACAACCACAGAAGATAAACATGGCTAACTGGGTATTCCAAGATCCAGTTGGTGTTTTGTTGATTAGGTGCTGTCGCCGAAAGTGTCAAGATGCTATCCTTATGCACAGCGGCAAACACGCCATAGTTCTCGCGCAACTCGTTGACAATATTTGGGTTTAACTTAACAAGGTTGGCTTTTGTTAAAATAAAAGGCAATACTTTTAATAGGTTGAATGGCTTTTTACAGACTTTATGTGAGTTGCCGTTCTGATGCCCGGCGGAAGCTGCCGTGACTATAAAAAAACCCACTCCATATGTTGGAATGGGTTTTTCTTTTTTGGCGAGTCATAAAGTTCACCATTTATGCCGATAGCTGATTAACTGATTAAACACAACCTCACAAAATATCATTCACAAATTCAGAGAGGACAGCAAGATGTCAGACTCCCCAGCATCTCAGGCCACACATGCCAAAAGTGGGCTTGATGCCTATTTTCAACTCTCAGCTCGCGGCAGCAACCTGCGGCAGGAGATCGTGGCTGGATTAACCACCTTTCTGGCCATGGTCTATTCGGTGATTGTGGTGCCCAGTATGTTGGGTAAAGCCGGTTTTCCGCCTGCGGCGGTATTTGTCGCTACTTGCCTGGTGACAGGCTTTGGCTCGTTGTTGATTGGGCTGTGGGCCAATCTGCCGATGGCGATTGGCTGTGCCATTTCATTAACGGCTTTCACCGCTTTTAGTCTGGTATTGGGGCAGCAGATTTCTATTCCTGTGGCGCTCGGTGCGGTGTTTTTGATGGGGGTGCTGTTTACCCTGATCTCTGTCACCGGTGTGCGCTCGTGGATCTTGCGCAATTTACCGATGGGGGTGGCACACGGAACCGGCATTGGTATTGGGCTGTTTCTGTTACTGATCGCGGCCAATGGTGTTGGTTTGGTGATCAAGAATCCATTAGATGGTCTGCCAGTGGCGCTGGGCGGCTTTACCACCTTTCCAGTGGTGATGACGCTGTTAGGGTTGTCGGTGATTTTTGGGCTAGAAAAACTGCGTGTGCCAGGCGGTATTCTGCTGGTGATTATTGCTATTTCAGTTATCGGCCTGATTTTTGATCCGGCGGTGAAGTACCAAGGGTTGTTTGCCATGCCAAGCCTGTCGGGTGCAGATGGCCAATCACTGATTTTCAGTTTGGATATCGTCGGTGCATTGCAACCGATGGTGTTACCGAGTGTGCTGGCGCTGGTCATGACCGCCGTCTTCGATGCTACCGGCACTATCCGAGCTGTTGCTGGTCAAGCTAACCTGCTCGATAAGCAGGGGCAGATTATTAATGGCGGTAGGGCACTGACCTCAGACTCAATCAGTAGCATCTTCTCCGGCTTGGTGGGTGCTTCACCGGCTGCGGTCTATATCGAATCGGCAGCAGGTACAGCGGCGGGTGGTAAAACCGGCTTGACTGCGGTAGTGGTCGGGTTGCTGTTTCTGGCACTGTTGTTCCTGTCACCGCTCTCCTATCTGGTGCCCGTTTATGCTACCGCTCCAGCACTGATGTATGTCGGGCTGTTAATGCTGAGCAATGTGACCAAACTCGATTTTGGCGATTTTGTTGATGCGATGGCTGGTCTGCTGTGCGCGGTGTTTATCGTGCTGACCTGTAACATCGTTACCGGTATTATGCTCGGCTTTAGTTCACTGGTGATTGGCCGCGTCTGCTCTGGTGAGTGGCGTCGTTTAAACCTCGGCACGGTGTTGATTGCTGTGGCGCTGATCATCTTCTACGCCGGTGGCTGGGCGATTTGAGGGAGTTCGAACGTGAGGGACTACCGCGTTGAACCCGCGTGGTAGCCTCTACGTTTTGTCTATCCCTGTGGCGCTAATCCAAATCCAGCTCTTTCAGTTTGCGCGTCAGGGTGTTTCTGCCCCAGCCAACTAACTGAGCGGCTTGCTGTTTATGTCCAGCGCTATGTTCCAGAGCGCAACGTAGTAAAATGCGCTCAATTTCTGGTTGCAGTTGTTGTTGCAGGTTTTGCTGGCCGGCACGTAGCGCACTGTGGATCCAGTCGCTCAATGCCTGTTGCCAACAGGTCGGTAAGTGGCGATCGGCGGTTTCGTTACTGCTACTGAGAAACAGATCACTCGGCAGATCCTGCACCAACACTTCTTGTCCTGCCGCCATCACCGTTAACCAGCGACAAGTATTTTCCAGTTGGCGAACATTGCCCGGCCAGGGTAATCGGCTCAACGCCGCTTCTGTCTCCGGTTGCAGGTTTTTCGCTTCTACCGCCAACTCCTGAGCCGCTTGTTGCAGAAAATGGCGCGCCAAGCGTGGGATATCTTCTCGCCGTTCACGCAGTGGTGGTAGATGCAGGCGGATCACGTTCAAACGATGGAACAGATCTTCACGAAATTTACCCTGCTGTACGCACAGTTCCAGGTTTTGATGGGTTGCGGCGATAATCCGCACATCAACTTTAACCGGTGCATGTCCGCCGACCCGATAGAATTGGCCATCGGCCAGTACGCGCAATAATCGAGTCTGTACATCGAGTGGCATATCACCAATCTCATCGAGAAACAGGGTGCCTCCGTTCGCCTGCTCAAAGCGCCCCTGCCGGATCTGGTTAGCACCGGTGAAGGCACCTTTTTCATGACCAAATAACTCCGATTCAATCAGATCTTTGGCGATAGCCGCCATATTGAGTGCAATAAACGGTGCGCTAGCACGTGGGCTATGGCGGTGCAGTGCTTGAGCAACCCGCTCTTTGCCCGTGCCGGATTCGCCATTAATCAGCACGCTGATCGAGGAGCGAGATAGGCGACCAATAATGCGGAACACATCCTGCATTGCGGGAGCTTCACCAATAATTTCGGTCACCGGTGCCGGAGTGAGCATCGGGCGTACCGGCTGTTGCTGCTCTTTAAAATGGCTGATCGCGCGCTCGACAAGCGCGACTGCTTCATCAATATCAAATGGTTTCGGTAGGTAATCAAACGCACCTTGCTGATAGGCGGCGACGGCAGCATCAAGATCAGAGTGAGCAGTCATGATGATCACCGGTAGCGTTGGCTGCTGCTGTTTTATCTCTTTCAGCAGGCTGAGGCCGTCAATCCCCGGCATACGAATATCAGATAACAACACGTCAGGCGTTTCGTTCGCCAGTGCCTGTAGCGCCAAGTTACCATTTTCGAAGCAGACACAACGCACCCCTGCACCACTTAACGCCCGTTCAAGCACCCAGCGGATCGCGCTGTCGTCATCGACAATCCAGGCTAATTTTCGTTGCATAAAGACCTCGGTGGGTAAATCGGCAGATAGATAGAGAATTCAGTATGCCCAGGCCAACTGTTTAGCTCAATTTTGCCACCATGCTGATCAATCAGATCACGCGCTATCGATAAACCCAGCCCACTGCCACCAACGCGGCCGCTGACCATCGGGTAGAACAGGGTATCCTGCAACGCCGCCGCAACGCCGGGGCCGTCATCTTCAATATCGATACGCGCTGCCAGCCGACAGCGTTTGCCTTGCAGGGTAACCTGAAATGCCGTGCGGGTGCGCAGTGTCAAGGTTCCGCCGTTATCTCCCAGCGCTTGCAATGCGTTACGGGTAATGTTGAGCAGCACCTGTTCGATCTGCTCCGGGTCGTGCAGCAGTTCCGGCAAACTGGGATCGTAATCGCGCAGCAGCGTGATGTTATCGGCTTTCTCCAACACCACCAGTTGACAGACGCGCTCGGCAACCTGATGGATATTCTCTGTCACCCGTCGGCCTGGCTGCTGCGGCCCCAACAGGCGATCAACTAAATTACGCAGCCGATCGGCCTGTTCAATAATCACTTGCGTATATTCGGTTAATACCGGATCAGGTAGTGCTTTGGCCAGCAGTTGGGCGGCACCACGTAAACCACCGAGTGGGTTTTTGATCTCGTGCGCCAGTCCGCGCACCAGATCACGTGCTGCGATCTGTTGTGCCTGCTGCAACTGCTCTTGACTGAGACGACGCTGACTATCGAGTGCCGATAGCTCAAGCAGGATCAAATCATCGGCGAGTTCTTGTGCGGTTAAATGGAGTAGCTGTGAGCGCCCATCGAACAGTAGCGTGACTTCGTTATCGGTAAAACCTTGCCGCGCCTGCAAACTTGCACGCATTAAGCTGATATTCAGTGAACTGTGAGCAAACAGCTCCGGCAGCGGGGTGCCAAACAGTTTGCGTGTGCTTTGTGCCAGTAGCTGCTGTGCTGCGGGATTGGCGTAACGCACTATCCACTGCTGATCAAGCAGTAGCACACTATTGAGAAGAGAATCGAGGATCTGCCCGGCATTGGTCAGCGTTGCAGTTGCCATATCACCCTCGCGGACACTATAACCACCGTTGATGCTATCACCGTTGAGCCGACCTTGGCGACTGATAGTTTGGCATCGGCACTCTGTTAGGCTGTCTGGTCTGTTAAGCGTAACCTAGAGATGTAAAAAAACCGGCCAAGACCGGTTTTTTTATCAGTCAAACCACAAAATGCTTATTGCATTGCGCTGATCTGTTTGATCAGATTTGACTTATGACGCGCTGCTTTATTTTTGTGGATAAGCCCTTTACTCGCTTGACGATCCACAATAGGTTGCATAACGTTAAATGCGTTTTGTGCTGCTTCTTTGTCGCCAGTTGCGATAGCGGCGTAAACCTTCTTGATGAAGGTACGCACCATTGAGCGACGGCTTGCGTTATGCTTACGACGCTTCTCAGACTGTACGGCGCGTTTCTTAGCTGATTTGATATTAGCCAAGGTCCAACTCCCAAATGTATTCTATTGAGGACAATTCAAAGGCCGAGCAATATGCCGTTTTAGCCTTCGTTTGTCAATGAATTTGTGCAAATAAGCGCCGTTTGTGATGCGGCGGCACCTGCTGTGTTTTGATGGTGCAGGATTCTAGCAGTTCTAACCAGAGGAATATAGTGCCTGATAGCAAAAATCACCAGCAGCACACCCGCAATCACAAAAAGCCGTGTTGCAAGGTTTGATTGCTGAAACCCGTTGCGGTGAACAGCACGGGTTGCAACTGCAATCGTTCAATTAACAAACAACCTTTGTCGTTGACAGTTCAAAAGAACACAATCGGCGGTTAACCTTAACCGCTGTACAAGGTATAATCGGCAAATTTCCACTGTTTTGAGCCAGCTATGCAGCTAATTCGCGGCATTCACAACATTCGAGCGCATCACCGTGGCTGCGTGCTGACCATCGGTAATTTTGATGGCATTCATCGCGGTCATATCGCGCTGTTGGCACAGCTAAAACAGGTCGCTGAGCGACTTGCTCTGCCAACGGTAGTGATGATCTTTGAACCACAACCACAGGAGCTGTTTCTGGCGGCAAAAGCGCCTGCCCGGTTAACGCGGCTGCGTGATAAGTTGAAATATCTGGCGCAGGCTGGGGTTGATCGCGTGTTGTGTGTCAGGTTTGATCGCCGCTTTGCCGCTTATAGTGCTCACCAGTTTATCGATGAATTGCTGGTGAAGCAGCTTGGTGTACAGTTTTTAATGGTGGGTGACGATTTTCGCTTCTCGGCCAATCGCCAGGGTGACTTTTCACTACTGCGACATGCTGGTGAGCAACACGGTTTTGAGGTTGTGCGCACACCCAGTTTTTGCGTGGGTCAACAGCGGGTTAGCAGCACCGCCATCCGCAGTGCGCTACGTGATGATAACCTATCGCTGGCTCAAACCCTGCTCGGTCGTGCATACAGTATCTCTGGCCGAGTGGTACACGGTGACGCTTTAGGGCGTACTTTAGGTTTTCCCACCGCCAATCTACCACTGAAACGCCTGGTAGTGCCGGTAAAAGGGGTGTATACGGTTGATGTCTACGGTCTGGCAGCAAAACCGTTACCCGGTGTGGCAAATATCGGCACCCGCCCTACCGTAAGTGGGCAAATGCGCCACCAGCTAGAAGTCCATCTGCTGGATGCCAATATTGAGCTGTACGGACGCCACCTTGAGGTGGTGCTGCGCGCGAAATTGCGTGATGAACAACGTTTCGCTTCACTCGAAGCACTGAAGCAACAAATTGCTAATGATGTGGTGGCTGCACGCGCTTATTTCGGGCTACAGACACCGGCTTAATTTTACCAAACGGAAGCGAGAATCTTCTAATGAGTGACTACAAGAATACCCTGAACTTACCAGAGACCGGGTTCCCGATGCGTGGTGATCTTGCCAAGCGTGAACCTGGTATGCTTGAGCGTTGGTATGCACAGGATCTGTATGGGATGATTCGTGCGGCCAAAAAAGGCAAGAAATCGTTCATCCTGCATGATGGCCCCCCTTACGCCAATGGCAACATTCACATCGGTCACTCGGTCAATAAAATCCTCAAAGACATTATTGTCAAAGCAAAGGGAATGGCCGGTTTTGACTCCCCTTACGTACCCGGCTGGGATTGCCACGGCTTGCCGATTGAGCTGAAAGTAGAACAACTGCATGGCAAACCAGGAGAAAAACTGACTGCAGCCGAGTTTCGTCAGAAGTGTCGCGAATATGCCGCAGAGCAGATTGCCGGTCAGAAAAAAGATTTTATCCGTCTCGGTGTACTGGGTGACTGGGATCGCCCCTATCTGACAATGGACTTCAATACCGAAGCCAATATCATCCGCGCATTGGGCAAGATCATTGCGAATGGTCACTTGCACAAAGGTGCGAAACCGGTGCACTGGTGTACCGATTGCGGCTCCTCGCTCGCGGAAGCAGAGGTGGAGTATTACGACAAAACGTCACCCTCGATCGATGTGATGTTCCAGGCAAGCGATGCGCCAGCAGTGGCCGCGCTGTTTGGTGCTAGCCAGTTTAGCGGTGCGGTCTCGTTAGTGATCTGGACCACGACCCCTTGGACACTGCCAGCCAACCGAGCAATTGCACTCAATGCTGAATTTAACTACCAACTGGTGCAGGTCGATCAGCAGTGTCTGATCCTCGCTGCCGATCTGGTCAGCAGCGTGATGAAGCGTGCCGAAATTGACGCCTGGCAAGTGCTCGGTAGCTGTTCTGGTCAAGCGCTTGAACATATGCGTTTCCGGCATCCATTTATGGGCTTTGATGTGCCGGTGGTACTGGGCGATCACGTGACACTGGATGCCGGTACTGGTGCCGTCCATACCGCACCGGGCCATGGCCCGGACGACTTTGTCATCGGGCAAAAATATCAACTTGAGGTTGCCAATCCAGTCGGTGGCAATGGCTGTTACCTGCCAGGCACCTACCCGCTGCTTGACGGCAAGTTTGTGTTTAAGTGCAACGATATCATTGTCGATCTGTTGCGTGACAAAGGTGCATTACTGCACGTTGAACGCCTGCTACACAGTTACCCATGCTGCTGGCGCCATAAGACACCGATCATTTTCCGTGCGACACCACAGTGGTTTATCAGCATGGATCAGCAGGGGCTGCGTAGTCAGTCGCTGGCAGAGATCGAACAAGTGCAATGGATACCCGATTGGGGACAGGCACGCATAGAAGCGATGGTAGCTAACCGGCCGGACTGGTGTATTTCACGTCAGCGCACCTGGGGTGTACCGATGTCGCTGTTTATCCACAAAGAGAGTGGTGAACTGCATCCGCGCACTGCCGAATTGATCGAGCAGGTTGCACGGCGTGTTGAGCAGCACGGCATTCAAGCCTGGTGGGATCTTGATGCCGCAGAACTGCTGGGCGAGCAGGCAGCAGAATACGAAAAAGTATTTGATACGCTTGACGTTTGGTTCGATTCAGGCTCCACACACGCCTCAGTGGTTGATGTACGCGAAGAGTTTAACGGTCAGCGTGCTGATATGTATCTCGAAGGCTCTGACCAGCATCGTGGCTGGTTTATGTCATCGTTGATGATCTCAACCGCGATGAAAGGCAAAGCGCCTTATAAGCAGGTGCTCACTCACGGTTTTACCGTTGATGGCCAAGGCCGCAAGATGTCGAAGTCGATCGGCAATACAGTTAGCCCACAACAGGTGATGGATAAACTGGGTGCAGATATTTTACGCCTGTGGGTGGCCTCGACTGACTACAGCGGTGAAATCGCCGTCTCAGACGAGATCCTCAAACGTGCAGCCGATGCTTATCGCCGTATTCGTAACACCGCACGTTTCCTGCTGGCCAACCTGAACGGTTTTGAACCAGCAACCGACAGTGTTGCTGCTGCAGAGATGGTGGTACTGGATCGCTGGGCAGTTGGGCGCGCATTAGCAGCACAACAGGAGATCGAACAGGCTTATGCTAACTACGATTTCCACCAAGTGGTGCAACGCATGATGCACTTCTGCTCGGTTGAGATGGGTTCTTTCTATCTCGATATCATCAAAGATCGCCAATACACGGCCAAGAGTGACAGCTTGGCGCGCCGCAGTTGTCAAACGGCGCTGTTCCATATTGCACAGGCACTGGTACGCTGGATGGCACCGATCATGTCGTTTACTGCGGATGAAATCTGGAACTTCCTGCCTGGTAAACAGGCAGCTTACGTGTTCACTGAAGAGTGGTATACCGGCCTGTTTGGCCTCGCCGACGGTGAAAGCATGGATGATGCTTTCTGGGAACAACTGCTGAAAGTACGTGGCGAAGTGAACAAAGTGCTGGAGCAGGCACGTGCAGAGAAGCGGATTGGTGGCTCGCTGGAAGCCGCAGTGACGCTCTATGCTGATCCGGCACTGGCAGCACAGCTTAACAGCCTGCAAGATGAGTTGCGCTTTGTGCTACTGACTTCAGCAGCAACAGTGGCGCCGCTTGCTGATGCCCCTGCCGAAGCGCAAGCCAGTGAATTGGCCGGCCTGAAAATTGCGTTTCACGCTGCTGAGGGTGAAAAGTGCCCACGTTGCTGGCACTACGCCACCGATATTGGTCAAGTGGCAGAACATGGTGATATCTGTGGGCGCTGTGTGACTAATGTCGCCGGTAGTGGCGAGCAGCGTCATTATGCTTAACGCGTAGTCACTGGCATAATCACTGCCGATACGGTGTAAAACGGTATCGGCAGTGATTATAGACCTCCGTCGGCCAGGTGGCTATGCGCTTGGTCACTCCAGCGCTATCACCTGGCGGCAATTTGACTCATTGAGAATATACCACCCCTGCATATGAGAATAATGACCTGATGAGTAATGCAATACGTTCCACCGGCCTGCGCTGGTTATGGTTAGCCTTACTGGCACTGGTGCTCGATTTTGCCAGCAAACAGTGGATCTTACACCACTTCGAACTGGGGCAAAGTCAGCCACTGTTTCCATTTTTCAATCTCTATTACGCGCGTAACTATGGCGCAGCATTCAGCTTTCTTGCCGGGCACAGTGGCTGGCAGCGCTGGTTTTTTGCCAGCATCGCGGTGATCATTGTGTTGATACTGCTGGTAATGATGTACCGCAGTTGTGCCAAAGAACGATTGACCAACATCGCCTATGCACTGATTATTGGTGGTGCCGTCGGTAACTTGATTGACCGGCTCTGGCACGGTTTTGTCATCGATTTTATCGATTTCTATATTGGCCGCTGGCACTACCCAACCTTCAATTTAGCCGATACTTTTATCTGTATCGGCGCACTGTTGGTACTGCTAGATAGCCTGCTTCCGGGCAAAAAAAAACCTTCTACTGAAAAAGATCGACGCTGATATGACAACTCAGGTTAATGCTAATCGTGCGCTGCTCGCGCACTTCACACTGAAACTGGCCGATGGCTCAACCGCAGAATCGAGCCTGATCAGTGGTAAACCGGCGCTATTCCGTTTCGGTGATGGTAGCCTCTCGGCCGAACTGGAGCAGCAACTGATCGGCTTAGCGGTCGGTGATAAAGTGCAGTTTACCTTGCCAGCACAGGCGGCGTTTGGTCTACAGAATCCGGATCTGATCCAGTTCTTTTCACATCAGGATTTTCATAGCACCGGCGTGCCGGAAGTGGGCACCATCATGCTATTTAATGCCATCGATGGCAGTGAGTTGCCTGGTTTGGTACGCGAAGTGACTGCACAGTCGATCACGGTCGATTTCAACCATCCGCTGGCTGGTCAGGCGGTGAGTTTCGATATCGAAGTCCTGGAAATTGACCCGCAACAGGAGCCGAGTGATGCAAATACTGTTAGCTAACCCACGCGGTTTTTGTGCTGGTGTCGATCGTGCTATCAGCATTGTCGAACGGGCATTGGAAATTTATGGTGCGCCGATCTTTGTGCGCCATGAAGTGGTACACAACCGCTACGTGGTAGAGGGGTTGCGTGCGCGTGGTGCCGTGTTTATTGAACAGATTGACGAAGTGCCCGACGGCGCGATTCTGATCTTCTCCGCCCACGGTGTGTCACAAGCCATACGGGCAGAAGCGAAAGCGCGCTCACTGACCATGCTGTTTGATGCCACCTGTCCACTGGTGACTAAAGTGCATATGGAGGTCGCGCGTGCCAGCCACAAAGGCATCGAGGCAATCCTGATTGGTCATGCCGGTCACCCAGAAGTCGAAGGCACGATGGGGCAGTACAACAACCCACAAGGTGGGATGTATCTGGTTGAGTCACCGGAAGATGTGTGGCAACTGCAAGTAAAAGATGAAACCAACCTCTGCTTTATGACACAAACCACCCTATCGGTTGACGATACCTCAGCGGTGATTGATGCCCTTCGCCAGCGTTTCCCCAACATTATCGGGCCACGCAAAGATGACATCTGCTACGCCACCACCAACCGTCAAGAAGCAGTACGCAGTCTGGCAGCCAGTGCCGATGTGGTGCTGGTGGTTGGCTCGAAAAATTCTTCCAACTCCAACCGGTTGGCTGAATTGGCACAACGTGTTGGCAAACCCGCGTATCTGATCGACACCGCCGCCGACATTCAGTCCGAGTGGCTACAGGGCGCCAATTGCGTCGGTGTGACAGCCGGAGCGTCCGCGCCAGATGTGTTGGTGCAGGAGGTGGTCGATCGGCTGAAAACACTGGGTGGCGATGAAATTCACGAGATTGCTGGTCGTGAAGAGAACATTGTGTTTGAAGTCCCCAAAGAGCTACGGATCAATATCCAGCAGGTTGATTCATCCACTTGAGACAACTAACCAGATAAGGATGTGAAATATGAGTGAGCAACCAATTCGTATCGCGATTGCCGGCGCTGCTGGTCGTATGGGGAAACATTTAATCCAAGCGATACAACAAACTCCCAGAGTGGTATTGGGAGCGGCACTTGAACGCCCCGCATCGACCCTGCTTGGTAGCGATGCAGGCGAATTAGCCGGTGTTGGCCTGCTTGGTGTGCCTGTCACCGATCAACTGGAGCAGGTGGTTGACCAATTCGATATTTTGATCGACTTTACCCGCCCTGAAGCGACATTGGCTCATCTGGCCTGTTGCGTCACACACCATAAAGGCATGGTGATTGGCACCACCGGTTTTGATGATGCTGGTAAAGCAGCAATCCAAAAAGCAGCAACCGAGATTGGCATCGTCTTTGCCGCCAATTTCAGTGTCGGCGTCAATGTGGTACTGAAGTTGCTGGAAAAGGCGGCAAAAGTGATGGGTGACTACAGCGACATTGAAATTGTCGAAGCGCACCACCGCCACAAAGTGGATGCACCTTCGGGCACTGCACTGGCGATGGGCGAAGCGATCGCCGAAGCTCTGGGGCGACCGCTAAAAGAGTGTGCGGTTTACCAGCGGGTAGGACACACCGGCGAACGTGATCCGGGGACAATCGGCTTTGCCACTATTCGGGCCGGCGATATTGTGGGTGAGCACACTGCGATGTTTGCTGATATTGGTGAACGCATTGAGATCACTCATAAAGCCTCTAGCCGCATGACCTTTGCCAACGGTGCAGTCAAAGCGGCCTATTGGGTATCTCAGCAGCCAAAAGGACTGTTTGATATGCGCGATGTGCTCGGTTTGCATCAACTTTAATTTCCGTGCTGCAGTTCACTTTGCACCTCACCGACGGTAACAAGAGCAGCCACCAAGCTGCTCTTTGATTTTATGCGCCAAGTCTCAGTTGTCAGCAGCGCTGATATTGTGATCAACATTGCAGGCTCATCGTGACCTGGCATCCTTGGCTATCTTGTCGATTTTGTAGTGTCAAATACCCTCCATGCTGCTCTGCAATCTGACGACATAGTATCAGCCCAATGCCGTTTCCTGTCGGTTTTGCCGTGTAGAACGGCACGAATAAATTTTCTGGATTGGTTAATCCCACCCCGCTGTCTTTGACAGCAATCACCAGTCGACCACATTCGGTATACCAATCAATCAAGATAGGTTCGGCATTATCGCTCATCGCCTCATCAGCATTTTTCACAATATTAATCAGCAGTTGGTAAATCTGCCCGCGATCAACACGTGCGGTAACCGAGTCAAAACCGTTTAATTCAAATCTGCGCTGCATGAACAGCAGTGGTAACTCTTTAATCAACCCAGCGATGTCTGTCTCGGTTTTCACCGGCGGTGCCAGCTTGTTCAGTTGTTGGTAGCTGTTGATAAAATCAATCAGCTCTTTTGCCCGCCGGTGAATCAACGCAATACCCTCGGCAAATCCAGCCGGTGCCTGTTCAGGATGGCTACCATAATAGCACTGCAACATCTGGCTGATAGACGAGATAGGACTAAGCGAGTTGTTAATTTCATGGCTAATGACGCGCAGCAGGTTTTGCCATACTTTTTTCTGCTCATCACGCAATAGCTGATCGACATCATTGATGAACAACAGAACATGACTCTCGCCATCGACAAGATAGTGGTCACTATTAACTTTATAACGGCCTGGGCGACCATGATGGCTGAACTCCACCGGATGATTGGAATTTGCACTGCTGAGCAGTTGCTCAAGTTGCCAGCGTCCAGCATCTTCACCAATCAGTGATTCTGCTGGGCAATCCAACATCTGTGCCGCCGCGTGGTTACACCAGATCACTCGGTGTTGGCTGTTCAGTGCAAAAATTGAAATGGTAATATTTGACAACACCTTATGCAGTAAAAAATCCATTTCGCGCTGCTGCTGACGATGACGAGACAACTGCGACACCATTGCATTTACCTGACTGATAACCCGTGTAAATATTCCATTTTCTTTGGTACTTCCGCGCAGACTGAAATCCTGCTGTTCGACCGCTTCAAGCAGATTGCAGATAACATTCACTCTGCTATTCAGTTGCTGAAAAAAATGATAACTGCAATAAAGCGTGGCTACACACAACATCAGTAGCGTTAATAGCTTCAAATACAGAGATTGCGCTGGGAACGCCCATAACAGCAGGTAAGCCAGTATGCCTGCGATCGGCGACAGTGTGCACAACATCAGTTGCCGGATTTCAAACCGGCTAACAAGTTTACTCATGGCGAATTTTTAGCTTATCCAGTCTACGATAAAAAGCACTGCGGCTTAACCCAAGCGATCCCGCTGCCTTTACCGCATTGCCTTGATATTGTTGCAGCCGTTTTAACAACAACGATCTCTCGATTGCAGCCAACGTCAACATCTCGGTATTTTGCTGCTCGTCGGGCTTTGCAACGCACGCAGTTTGATGCAACGCATCGCGTGGCAGACATAAATCTTCCAGTGCGATGCAATCAGTACCGCATAACAACACCGCCCTCTCAATCAGGTGACTCATCTCACGAATGTTGCCCGGCCAGTGGTAGCCATGAAGTCCGTTGATCGCCGATACTGATAGGCTGGCGATCGGTTTGTGGTATTTTCGCGCGTAACGTGCCAGAAAACGGTTGGCAAGGATCACTAAATCCTCCTGCCGCTCGCGTAACGGTGGTAAATGCAACTGGATGACGTTCAGGCGATACAGCAGATCTTGTCGAAAAGCGCCATTCGACACCGCCGCGTCCAAATCAGCATTGGTCGCAGCAATGATCCGGCAATTCGTTTTTTGCGTCCGTGACGATCCCACGCGCTCAAATTGACGCTCTTCGAGCACACGCAATAACTTCACTTGTTGGGATAAAGGAAGATTGGCAATTTCATCAAGGAACAGTGTCCCCTTATCGGCCAATTCAAAACGGCCAATGCGGTTTTCACGCGCATCAGTAAATGCGCCCTTAACATGGCCGAACATCTCGCTCTCAAACAGATGCTCATTAATACATCCCATGTTTACTTCAACCAGGCTGTTTTCCCTGCGTGAGGACAACTGATGAATGTAACGCGCCAGTAAGCTCTTGCCGGTGCCGTTTTCTCCCAGAATAAGAATGCTGGTGTCAGTTTCGGCGACAGCCTGAACCAGCGCCAGAAGTTGCTTCATTGACGGCGAACGCACCACCCACTCACTGCCAACATCATCGTGCTGCGCCAGCCTGAGCAGTTTATTTTCTTCGCGCAAACAATTTCCGCGCCTTCGCGCGCGGCTGAGTTCAATCTGTTGTTGAACGATGCTGAGCAGGCGTTCATTATCCCAAGGTTTTTGAATAAAATCTGCCGCACCCGCCCGCATCGCGTTGACGATAATATCGACACTGCCCCAACCGGTCATGGCAACAGCCGGTAAACAGTCGTCAAATTTTTTCAGTTCAGTCAGTAACTGTAATCCCTCTTTGCCGGATGTGGTGTCTTGCTGGAAGTTCATATCCATCAACACCAGATCATACGATTGGCGCGCCAAATGCGGCATCAATTGGTTGGCTTGGGTTTCGACGGTGACCTCATATCCCGCCATTCGCAGCAATAGTTCAAGGCTAGTTAAAATTCCGGCATCATCATCAATGACCAGAATCCGTTTTTTCTCATCCATAAACAGATCCATTTTCTGCAACCATGCCTTAGCGGCATGGTCGATATTTATTGGTACCTGATGGCATCAGCCGGTGACATGCGCATCACACGACGAGATGGCAGCCAGATAGCAACGGCGACGACCAGAGAGATTGTTAATGCAACCCACGAAAATAACAACATAAATTCTGTCGTTCCATCACCAAGAATATCGCTAAGTTTGGGCGCTACCAGCAGCGCCAGCGGTAATCCTAAGATCAGACCAGCAAGTAACTGCTTTCCTCCCTGTCGCATCAGCATACGCAGTAACATCTTTTCCGTTGCCCCCACCGCCATACGGACCCCCATTTCCTGTATCCGCAGGTTGATAACGTTGCGCATTACAGCGTAAATTCCCGTCGCGGCAAGGATCATGGCAACCAGACCAAACAGCATGAAAAGGCTGGCGATAAACTGCAATCCCGCCGTGTTACGCGCCAACTTCTGATCGAGCGTTTGCAGTTGGCTGACGGAAAGGTGGCTGTCGATCCGCCGTACCGCGCTGACCAATGCAGGTGCTAACAAAGCGGGTTCACTGGATTGTAGCAACACATTCACTGTGGCTGCGGTTTGTTGCTGAAGTGAACGGTAAATGGTCGCGCGGTGGCGAAATACACTAAAAGGTCGGCCATGGATCACATTCGGCACAACGCCGATTACACTATACCAACGCTGTTCATCTGCATTACGAACACGCAGACGCTTGCCGATGACATTTTTTTCTCCAGGCCAATACTGCTCAGCAAATGACTGGCTGACGACGACTACAGCTTGTGACTGACGATCATCACTAAAGGCAAATTCTCGACCTTGCAGCGCGGTTATCCCCATTGCCGATAAACTGCCTGGCATTACCAGCACATCATTAACCAACGGATAAGACCACTTCTCACGCTTACTGTTGGCCACATGGTCAACATCGACCTGAACCGGAAAGGTAAATTGCCCGACAGTGCTGGTCGTCATCGCAGCGCGTTGTGCTCCTGGAATCGCGTTCAGTGCGGTTTGTAATTGCTGATAGAACAGAATACGGTGCTGCTGATCCGGATACTGCACGGCATTCAGATGAATTTGCCCAACTAAATAATTTTGGCTGCTCACACCGTAGTCTGCACGTGTCGCCTGATAAACAAGCACACCTAGCAGTACGCTAGTGCACAAAATGGAACAGGATAACCCCACTTCAAATATTACTAACAGCCGAGATAGACGTCCGGCACGGCGACTTCTCGCGCCACGAGTTCCATCGCGCAATACCTGATTAAAATTACCATGAGTGATACGCCATGCTGGTAGCGCGCTCGTCACCGCTGCGGTAAGCAGCACTAACAGCAGTGCCAACATAATTGTCGATGGCGCGAGACTCAGTTGCCACCAGAACGGGATGTTGTTAGGTACCAATCCTGGCAGAACGCGGTTAGTGATTTCCAGCCCCCAACCGGCGAGCAAAATTGCGACCATACCCGAGCACAGACAAACCAGCAGGCTTTCCCACATCATCTGCATCACCAGCCTGGATGAAGGCGCCCCCAAGGCAACACGAATAGCTATCTCTTTTGCACGCTCCGTAGTACGCACAAGCAACAGATTCCCCACATTGCAACAGGCCAGTAGCAGAACAAATGCTACCGCGAGCAGCATAATGAAAAAAATGGGCAGCGCTTCCTCACCAATAAAATTTTCCTGAAAAGTTAATACCTGAGCAGATAATCCCCTGTTGGTGGCAGGATAATCAACCGCAAGCGTCTTCATCACCATATTGAGATCGTCATTTGCTTGCTGGATGGAAATACCCGGTTTCAGGCGGGCATACACCGAAACTTCTGGGGCATCTGTTCGCGTCAGAAATTGTGCCGGGTTAAGTTGTGAAGGTAACCAAAGATCATGGAAAAAAGGAAAGGCAAAATCTTTCGGCATCACACCGATAATACGGGTCGAGACACCATTAATCACCATACTGAGATTCAGTACCGATGCGCTGCCTGCAAAATAGTGTTGCCACATTTTGTAGCTGATGATAGTTACCGGTTCAGCACCTAATTCTGTATCACGCTGATTGAATATTCTGCCAGTGAGCGGCGCTACCCCGGTATAGGCAAACAGCTCACTGGTCGCGCGGATCGCTACCGATGAAACGGCGTTGTTACCATCGCTGATATCAACTCGTTCGCCAAAAAAATAGCCAACATTATCAAGTGTCGTATTGCGCGCTTTAATCACCTCGTAATCGAGATAATTAATACCGGAGTCACTCAAGCTCACTCTATTGACTACCGTATTGAGCAACACCATATTTTTACTATCCGCATATGGTAAAGCTGCAAACATAATAGTATTGATCACTGACACCATATAGAGCGTCAGAGCAAGCCCTGATGACATAATCAACACCGTGATTAATGAAAAGCCTGGTGTCTTCAGTAACAACCTTAACGCATAACGGATATCAAACCACATCTGAGGTTTCCTTAATCAGGTTAAATTCCGCTGCCAACCGGCCATCACCGACGATCTGACCATCTGAAATCACAATGCTGCGCTGAGCACGCTCGGCACAACGCGGATCATGCGTCACCATGCAAATAGTGGCACCATCACGATGTAAGTTATCGAGAATATCCATTACCGCTTTGGCATTTTGTGAATCGAGATTCCCGGTAGGTTCATCTGCCAGTAAAATTGATGGTGTCCCGACAATAGCGCGTGCCACAGCAACGCGTTGTTGCTGGCCACCAGAAAGCTGAGAAGGATAATGGCGCGCACGGTGCAACATATTCACCTTGTTCAGTGCATCATTAACTCGGCGGATCTTTTCCGCTCTGCTGATCTGATTACGATACGTCAACGGCAGGGCGACATTCTCCTCAATTGTCAGATCACTGATCAGGTTAAATGACTGGAAAATAAATCCGATGTCGCGATTACGCACTTCGGCTCGCTGCTGTCTAGAAAGGTTTTCAACATTATGTCCTGCAAGTGTATAACTGCCTGATGACACTACCTCTAACAGTCCCAAGATAGCGAGAAGTGTTGACTTTCCACATCCAGATGGGCCAGAAATGGCAACATACTCTCCTTTCGATATAGTAAAACTGACCTTGCTTAAAGCGTGGGTTTCAATTTCGTCCGTCAAAAAAATCTTGCTAATATTTGTCAGTGCAACCAAAGGTGCCATTATTTTTCTCTCCATTCACGACTATTGATCGATGCTCAACAGATTATTCTTTTATTCCATGATCACTATCTGCTCGCTTCCCTGCCATGCAGCACTATCACTTAATATGATCTTATCACCAGCACGTAACCCCCCCGTGATCTGGATAAAGTCGGCAGAACCCTGGCCAAAATTCACCTTGGTTTTGGTCGCGACTTTATCTTTTTCATCCAATTTATAGAGCGTGGAAGGAATATTGTTTTGGACATAAGGCGGCCGTTCGACAAACAACGTATTATCAATTTCACTAACCGCAATAAGCCCCTCTATACTGAGATCTGGACGGGCTTCCTGAGGTAAAGAGCCGGTTAACACAACATCCACTTTTACCGTGCCATTAATTACTGCCGGATCGACTCGGGATATTTTCCCGTCGAACTGACTGCGCCCAGTATTAATACTGACCGATTGCCCTAGCGCTAAATCTCGCGAATGCAGCTCCGGGATTTTTAACTCGGCATAAAGATCTTTTTCTGCTGCCAAACGCGCAATATTGCTGCCAGTGGTGATCCGCTGACCAGCCTGTAGAGAGATATCCTGCAACACGCCATCAATTGGAGAAGTCACGTTAAGAGACTGCATCGCCTGTTCATGAAGTGCCAGCAGTGAGGCTGACTTATTCAGTCGCATCAAATTGGCTTTTGCTTCAGCATCAACACGTTGCTTAAGTGTGGCCAGTCGTGTTTGTTCAAACTCGACCTGATGCCGATAGTGTTCCATATTAATTCTGGTAGTCTCATATTCCAGCCGTGGCACCGCTAACATGTACTCTTCCTGAGCCTTTAACCTGATTTCCAATGCCAGCAGACGAGACTTTGCCTCTAACAGAATCGCCTGCTGGTTTAATACGTTGTTCTTTAACTCGGCATTTTTTGCTGCGGTTTCGGCCTGTAAAGCATCGTATTCAAGCTTACTCTGCTGATACTGTTGTTCTACTGCCGCATTACTCATTCTGACCAGTAGATCCCCTCGTTTCACCCGCGCGCCAGCCTTATAACGGACTGATTCAATCCTTCCATCAACACTGGCTGCTACCCAGTGCAGTTCCTGCGGCAACAGTACACCATTGCCTCTCACCTTTACCGAAAAATCACCAAATCTGACTTCAGCGACTGAAAGACTGCTGCGTGCAATCTTATAAGGCGCAAGCTTAACGTTATAGGCCAGCAGTAACATTGCGACTACCGCCACCGCAACTATCAGTAGAATTAGGTATTTTCTAAAACGAAACCGTGTTGCCGTCTGTGCTAATGAAATATCCATCATCATCCTCTTAAGGTTACTGGCAGCAACAGTGCACAGAGTGTGCCAAAAACAAAGAATTAATTAATTTTTATTTATTTTCATATGGTTAATTTATTTCTCACTAAAAGGTAGGTGCTAATCCATGCACTATGCCTGCCATCATTTAGCGGCAGTTCTAACAAAATCCCATTAATGGGATGCTTTTGCCGTTGTCGTCAATTTTCTGTTGCGATACTGGGATATCAAGGTGATGGCAGGGGCAGTAAAATGCATGTGATATCGTGAACGGCTCACCGAGTTGGACACCCGACAGATCCACACCCTGGGTCGAAACCATTTACCAACAGTGTGTCAATCGATGCTAGGAGCCTTGGTATGAGTACGTATTTTGTCGGTGGAGGCAATATCGGCTCTGCGCTAGAGGTACAGGAGTTGGCCAAAGGCAATCGAGAATTCCGCCTGTTACTGAAATTAAACGTGTATTTTGATAATTCGGTTGCCACTAAACAGGGCGTTGATGATCGTGGGGGATTCTCGGCCTCTGTGCAGTTGTGGCACTATAAACGCCTAGCATTAGAGCACCCTAGCAGCGCGGAACGTCAGACCGCCGCCACCCGCTTTGATGAACGCTCAATAACACCACTTGCTCGGGAAATTGCCCCCCGGTGGATAGGACCGCTGCGTTTCATCAGATTCCAGATGTCTGCCAATCCAGAGGGCATTCCCTGGCATCTTGTTTTATTGCAGCAATTCGTTCAACACATAGCAGGTACTGCGCCCACCCGCATCGGCTTTGCACAACACGCCATGATTGAGCAGTTCATTGATATCGCGCTGCGCGGTATTAGACAGGTGACGGAGAACAGGAAACAGACAGACATGAGCGAAAGGCTCGTGCACTCTGCTGATCAGGAAAAGTGTCCGATGGACTTATCAGTGGACTGAAATATACTGGTTTTGAGTACGTTCCAGTGCTGCTGGATGGAACTCTGATCAGGTTTAAGTTTTATTTGATTCAGTTGTGGCGCTTAATCGCACGCACTGGAAGAAAATTTGGAGCGGGAAACGAGACTCGAACTCGCGACCCCGACCTTGGCAAGGTCGTGCTCTACCAACTGAGCTATTCCCGCTGAGAAGTGAAACTGCCACTGCCTTTCTTTATATTTTTTGTGGAGTATTTTTTATGCACTGCCGCCTGTAGCAGCAGTGTCAAATTTGGAGCGGGAAACGAGACTCGAACTCGCGACCCCGACCTTGGCAAGGTCGTGCTCTACCAACTGAGCTATTCCCGCAACGCGCACTAGCGAAATAACAATTTTTTCACCGGTACGGGATGCGCATTATACGAGAAATCATTTGCTCTGCAAGCCCCAAAAAGAAAAAAAGCGCAAATCGCTTGCGTTCGCTGCTTTAAGCACCAGTCCGTTGAATTAATCGCCACATCATAGCAGCTAGAGATCAACCGGCTGTATCCCGATAGTTTACCCACTATCACTGCAAATGCGTTCACTTCACTATTTGGCACGTTAGCACTCCATCTGCCAGCACTGGCTTACGGCTGGATAAAGTGCTGACGGTAGTAGCGCAGTTCCGCCACCGATTCACGGATATCATCCAGCGCCTGGTGGGTATTACGTTTTTTGAAGTCGGCCAAAATCTCCGGTTTCCAGCGCCTTACCAACTCTTTCAGGGTGCTGACATCCAGATAGCGGTAATGAAAGTAGCGCTCTAACGTTGGCATATAGCGGAACAAAAAACGGCGGTCTTGGCCGATGCTGTTACCGCAGATCGGTGATTTGCCTGCTGGTACCCAAGCTTGTAAAAATTCCAGTGTCGCCTGTTCTGCTGCCTGCTCATTAAACTGGCTGGCTTTTACACGTTCCACCAAACCGCTACCCGTGTGCGTGCGCACATTCCATTCATCCATTAATGCCAGTTGCTCTGCCGGTTGATGCACCGCGATCACTGGCCCTTCAGCCAAAATATTCAGATTAGCGTCGGTGATCAGGGTGGCGATCTCGATAATGCGGTCATGTTCAGGATCGAGCCCAGTCATTTCAAGGTCGATCCAAATCAGATGGTTTTCGTTTGCAGTCATGGGAGTTCCAGAGAAAAGTTACTAGCAGAGCCGATCCCTGCTGGTGAGCAGGTTGCCAATATCTAAAGCGGCAAACAAGCGTTATTTAATATAAAATAGCGCGTATAGTACCTATACTTAATGTTATCTGGTACCACCCAGTTGCAATTCAAGTGAGACCTTGTGAGTAAAAACAGACTGTCCAAAGGCCAGCAGCGCCGCGTGCAAGCCAACCATCAGCGCCGCCTGAGAGGCGGAGAGAACAAGCCAGAACTGGATGATAGCCAACTGGGTGAGTCACAACCAGGGGTTGTGGTCAGCCGTTTTGGTGTTCATGCCGAAGTGGAGGCCAATGACGGTTCTCTACATCGCTGTAATATCCGCCGCACTGTGCGTTCGCTGGTGACCGGCGATCGTGTTGTTTGGCGTCCGAGTCTCAGTGCCAGCACGGCTAACGGCATTGTTGAGGCGGTACATGAACGCAGTTCGGTATTGACGCGACCCGATTACTACGATGGCATGAAACCGATTGCCGCCAATGTGGATCAGATCGTGATTGTCTCGGCGATCTTGCCCGAGCTTTCGCTTAATATCATCGATCGCTATCTGGTCGCTTGTGAAACTCTCGCAATTGAACCCTTGATTGTGCTGAATAAAATTGATCTGCTTGACCAGCAGGCGCGCCAGCAAGTTGAGACACAGATGGCGATTTATCGCCAACTTAACTATCGCGTGTTGGCGCTCTCCAGCCACAGCAGCGAAGGAATGGCAGCATTGGCTCAGGCGTTGGTTGGCCGCATCACCATTTTTGCTGGGCAGTCTGGTGTGGGAAAATCAAGCTTGGTGAATGCATTACTGCCCGATAATCAACAAAAAATTATAGTTAATGCAGTTTCTGATGGCTCCGGTTTGGGGCAGCACACCACAACTGCCGCGCGCTTGTATCACTTCCCACTAGGTGGAGATGTTATTGATTCACCTGGCGTTCGTGAGTTCGGTTTGTGGCATTTAGCGCCAGAGCAGGTCACTTGGGGCTATATTGAGTTTCGCGACTATCTTGGTGGTTGCAAGTTTCGTGACTGTCGGCATGCCTCCGATCCTGGTTGCGCAATTCGTGCAGCGGTCGATGCTGGCAAGATTGCCAGAGAACGTTTTGAAAATTATCACCGCATCCTGGAGAGTATGGCGCAGGTGAAGGTGCGTAAGAATTTTAATCAAACCGAGAATTGAATCCGTGTGTGCAGACTGACTGCCAGCAGTCTCCCCCGCTGATCACCCTATTTTTGCTGGAGAGTAACATGCTAGATAGCATCAAAATTAAAACTCAGTACGGGTTACCGAGAATGGCATTGACTCGTTTCGCTGGTTGGCTAGCCAACAAACGCGTGCGCTGGTTAACACAACTGCTGGTCTCGGCTTTTGTGCGTTACTATCGGGTCAACATGCAGGAGGCACAGAACCCGGATATCCGCTCTTATGCCACATTTAATGACTTCTTTGCCCGTGCATTGCATGACGGTGCGCGGCCGATAGTGGCGGAACCTGAACTGCTGGCACTGCCTGCAGATGGTGCGATTAGCCAACTAGGTCGCATCGAAGAGGGGCAACTGTTTCAGGCCAAAGGGCACTACTACAGCCTGGAAGCGCTATTGGCAGGTAATGAACAGCTTGCTGAACAGTTTCGTCACGGCCTGTTTGCTACCACCTATCTGGCGCCGCGTGATTATCACCGTGTACACATGCCTTGTGATGCGGTGTTACGTGAAATGATCTATGTGCCTGGTGATCTGTTTTCGGTAAACCAGCTCACTGCTGCTCATGTACCTAATCTGTTTGCCCGCAATGAGCGGGTGATTTGTGTGTTTGATACTGATGTTGGCACGATGGTACAGATTTTGGTTGGGGCGACTATTGTCGGCAGTATTGAAACCGTTTGGGCTGGCACAGTCACCCCACCCAGAGAGGGGATCATCAAACGCTGGCGTTACCCAGCCGCCGATCAACCCGGTGCCGTTGTGCTGGCAAAAGGTGAGATGATGGGCTGCTTTAAGCTGGGTTCAACGGTGATTAACTTATTTACTCCAGGTAAGATTGCTTTTGTACCGACCTTAAGCAGTGGTAGTGTGACCCGAATGGGGCAAGCTTTCGGCAGCGTGCTCCACACGCCATCGATAGAGATAGCGCCATAACAGACAGAGGGAAATTGATGCTGTGCGCCTAATTATTTTAATATTATTCAGCATATTTATGGTGCAGCCTGTATTGGCTGCCCAAGTTCCCAGCGAATCGCTGTTGCGCCAGGAGTTAAAACAGGTTGAGGCTAATAAGAGCACGCCAAACCAAGCAGAGGTGATTGAGACGCTGCAAAGTGCGCTCAACTGGTTGGGAGAGTTGCGAGAGTCGCAGCGTAACGCTGAACAGTATCAGCGTGTGATTAACGATTTTCCCAACCTGATTGAAGAGATACGCCAACAAATAACGGAAGAGAAGTTGCGTATTATTCTGCCCAGTAGCGACTTATCGGTCAGTGCGCTTGAACAACTGGCGGTACAGACCAGCAGCCAATTGTTGGAGCGCGCGCGTTTGTTGCAACAGGAGTTAGAGCAATCGCGTGAGATCAGTGATTCGTTGAGCCAGTTGCCACAGCAACAGAGTGAAGCGCGTCGCGCGTTAACCGAGGTACAGCGCCGGTTACAGGCGCTCGGTAGTAACCCGACAACACCACTGGCGAATGCCAAACTGACACAACTACAGGCTGAGACTGCGGCAAGAAAAGCGGAACTGACCGAACTTGAGCTGGCTCAGCTTTCAGCCAATAACCGCCAAGAATTGGCGCGTCTTCGTGTTGAGCTGTACAAAAAGCAGCATGAAAAAACTGATCTGCGGCTACAGGCACTGCGGCGCCAACTGACGCAACAGCGACAGCGCGAAGCAGAGCAGGTGTTAGAGAGGACGGAACTGCTGGCTGAACAGACCAGCGATTTGCCGACCAGCTTGCGCCAACAGTTGCAGACTAACCGTAACCTTTCGGCCGCATTAAATCAGCAGGCCAAGCAGCGTGATCAGATCGCTTCACAGCAGCGCTTGGTTGCCGCACAAACACTACAGGTACGTCAGGCGTTAAGTACCATCATTGAGCAATCGCAATGGCTGGGAACCTCCAGCGCACTGGGCGAGACACTGCGCGCTCAGGTGGCAACACTGCCGGATATGCCGAAGCCGCAGCAACTTGATCGCGCTATGGCGGAATTGCGGGTGCAACGGTTACAGTTTGAGCGTCAGCTAGATAGCCTGACCCGGCACGCCCAGACACTCAAGCAAGATGATGGCTCACCGCTCACCGAAGCGCAGCAGCAACTGGTGGAAGCACAAATTGCCACTCAGCGAGAGTTGCTCAACTCGCTACTTTCCGGTTGCGATGCACAGATTCTTGAGCTGACCAAATTGCGTGTTGCGAACTCTCAGTTGGTTGAGGCGCTGAATGATATCCGCAATGCCGCACATCGCTACCTGTTCTGGGTGCCAGATGTGGCACCGATCACCTTCTCCTATCTGCTACATGTTGGGCAGGATCTGACGCGCTTGCTGTCATTGGACACCCTAACTCAGTTGAGTGGTGCCTCAATGATGATGCTGACCAGCCAGGAGACGCTGATACCGCTGTTTGGCGCGCTGCTGCTAGTAATAGTGAGTATTGGTTCACGTAAGCACTATCAAGCTTTTCTGCAGCGAGCCAGTAGCAAAGTCGGTAAAGTCACCCAAGATAAATTTGTGCTGACGCTCAATACCGTGTTCTGGTCGATCCTGGCGGCACTACCGCTACCGGTATTGTGGGCTGCGCTCGGCTTTGGCTTGCAAAATGCCTGGCCTTATCCGGTCGCGGTTGCCATCGGTTACGGTGTTACCGCGACACTACCGGTGTTGTGGGTATGTATGATCAGCGCGGCATTCGCCCATCCACAGGGGCTATTTATTGCTCACTTCCGCTGGCAGGAAAGACAGGTTTCGCGCGTTATGCGCTACTACAAAATGTCAGTTTGGCTGGTGGTGCCGCTGATCATGGCGCAGATCACCTTCGACAATCTTAATGAACGCGAGTTTTCCAGTACCTTAGGCCGGCTCTGTTTTATTCTGCTCTGCCTGGCGCTAGCGCTACTGACGCACAATCTGAAGCGTGCGGGTGTGCCGCTTTATTTAGACAAGCGCGGTTCCGGCGACAATATCATTAACGCCGCCATGTGGGGGCTGCTGTTCTCTGCTCCGCTGATTGCCGCACTGGCTTCTACTATTGGCTACTTATCTACCGCCCAGAAACTGCTGACACGCCTGGAGACATCCGTGTCAATCTGGTTCCTGCTGCTGGTGGTCTACCACATTATTCGCCGATGGATGCTGATCCAGCGGCGGCGTATTGCCTTTGAACGTGCCAAACAGCGCCGTGCCGATATCTTGGCACAACGGGCAAAAAATGAGGGGGAGGCTGCCAATCAGACACCAAACAGCACTGAAGGGGCGATTGAGGTTGATGAAGCCGAGTTGGATCTTGATACCATCAGCGCCCAATCACTTCAATTGGTGCGCTCGATCCTGACGATGATCGCCCTGGTTTCGGTGATTGTCTTATGGTCTGAAATCCACTCCGCGTTTGGCTTTTTAGAAAATATCCGCTTGTGGGAAGTGAGTTCAATGGTGAATGGGATGAGTGTCGCTGTGCCAATTACCATGGGCTCGGTACTGATCGCAGTGCTGATCCTGTTAGTGACCATGCAGTTGGTACGCAACCTGCCGGCACTGCTGGAACTTGGGGTGTTGCAACACCTGGTGTTAACACCGGGCACGGGTTATGCGATCACCACCATCACCAAATACCTATTACTGCTATTGGGTGCCATCCTCAGTTTCTCCTGGATCGGCATCGAATGGTCAAAACTGCAATGGGTGATCACCGCACTCAGTGTCGGTTTGGGTTTTGGTATGCAGGAGATCTTCTCCAACTTTATCTCTGGGTTGATCATCCTGTTTGAAAAACCGATCCGGATTGGCGATACCGTGACCATCCGCAACCTAACCGGCACTATCACCAAAATCAATACGCGCGCTACCACCATCTCTGACTGGGATCGCAAAGAGATTATCGTGCCAAACAAGGCATTTATTACCGAGCAATTTGTCAACTGGTCACTTTCCGACAACATCACCCGTGTGGTGTTGACTGTGCCAGCACCGGCAGAAGCCAGCAGTGAGGAGATCACAAAAATCCTGGCAGATGCGGCCGCACGCTGCCCATTAGTGCTAGAGAATCCCGTGCCAGAAGTTTACTTGATGGATTTGCAACAAGGCATACAGATATTCGAACTGCGTATTTACGCCGCAGAGATGGCACATCGCTTGCCAATCCGCCACGATATTCACCAGTTAATCCTGGCAGGATACCGCGAGCATGGCATTATTTTGCCTTATCCTCCGTTCCAAATCCGCAGTGAAACACTGGCACGCAACCTGAACAGCAGCGCGGCAACTCAGTTACCTGAACGTGGAGCGAAACGCGAAGCGGGCGAGCTATAATACAAAACGGGAGCCAATCGGCTCCCGTTGCGTTGTTGTGTCAGGTGATCATACGCGCTGCAATGGTGCGCCATCGGTTAGCCAACGCGTAACAACTAAACGCTGAGCGCAATAACTGCTAAGCGCGATCAACCGGGAAAGCGATCACTTCAGCTAAGCTTTCTGCTTCCAGCGCCAACATCACCAGACGATCGACCCCCAAGGCAACCCCTGAACACTCCGGCATCCCCTGATGCAACGCATCCAACAGATGTTGATCTATCGGTTGCACCGGCAAACCACGCGCAGCACGTTTGCGGTTATCCTGCTCAAAACGTTGGCGCTGCTCGTCGCTATCGGTCAGTTCACGGAAACCGTTCGCCAGCTCAATCCCTTTAAAGTAGACCTCGAACCGTTCAGCAACACGATGATCTTCGGTGCTAATCTCAGCCAACGCGGCCTGTGAAGCAGGGAAGTGATAGATAAATACCGGTTTGTTGCGACCAATATGAGGCTCAACACCGACCATAAACAGCAGTTGCAACAAGGTATCTCGATCTTCTTCTGTTTCGGCAATGTTGCTCAGATCGAGCTTGGCCGCCGCTTCACGCAATTGCGCCTTCTCAGCCGAGAGCGGATCAATATCAAGATGACGCAAGAAAGCTTGTTGATATGACAGCGTTTCTGCACTGTCGCAGCCTAACACCTGCTGTAACAGGTCATCGACCTCATTCATTAAGCGGTACATATCGTAGTGTGGCCGGTACCACTCCAGCATAGTAAATTCCGGATTATGGTGACGACCAGCCTCTTCATTACGGAAGCTGCGCCCTAACTGATAAATCGGCCCACTCCCCGCAGCCAACAGCCGCTTCATGTGGTACTCCGGGCTGGTCATCAAATAGAGCGTTAGCCCCTCTGCTGCACCAGGGCCAACAAAATGGGTTTGAAAGGCAGAGAGGTGAATATCGGTAACCGTCGCTTGGCTCATTGCCGGTGTTTCCACTTCTAACACAGCGCGATCAGCAAAGAAACGCCGGATTTCAGCGAGGATCTCTGCTCGCTTTAATAAATTGGCGATCGGTGCGCTTGGCTGCCAGCTTGCCGTTTCGCTCATGGTGATTACTCCGAAATCAAACAGGGGGTGCAGTCTACTCGCATCTTGCGCCGCAAACAAATTCTTCGCTGTTACCATTTTTATGTACTTTATTTTTAGATGGATACGCTATAAAACAGACTTTTGTGATTGCCAAAAACTATAGCTTTCTCAACGCTTGTTGATGGAAATATGCCTTCGACATGACTATCTCATTCATCAAGCAGGTATCTCGTACTGCAATGCACAGTGACCATCAGTGTCACTGCTGGCGGTGATAAAGTGAATTTGGGCGGGAAAGCTGACCCTGTTCAATCAGACAAGAGCAATCAAGCATTCAATCAGACAGTAACTTGCTAAGTAGACGTTGCAGCGACTGAACATCTTCATCATCAAACTTGGCCGTTAGCTGAAGTAATCCTGTCAAGTGATGTGGTAGCAGTTCGTCAAGTAATAGACTGCCCGTCTCGGTAATGTCGATCAGCCAAGACCTGCGGTCATCACGTTGATGGTGGCGCTGAATTAAATCACGCGCCTCCAGTGAGTCGAGCACACTGGTAATGCCAGAACGTGTCAGCCCAGCTTTTTCTGCGATGTCAGAAGGTTTCAGTGAACCATAATGGCGCAGCAACAAAAGAGCGATAAATTGCCCCTCAGGTAACTGAAAATCAGCCAAAGTTGTCGCACATTGTCGCGTAACACGTCCAACAGCACTAGCCAAACTGACGATCAATTGCAACCGTTCTGGTGCAATACCTTGGTAACGAATAGCTTGCCCCATTAGGGCATCATATTTAGTTTGCATAGTTGTTTAGTGAGCTCCTCATCCCTTCACCGAGGCAGTAGCTCTATTTTGGTACAGAGCCGTTCGATCGGTAACTGGCTTAAGTTATGCCAATTTTTTAAAAAAACCAATCGATTAATATTTATTTCACATATCACTTGCTGCATCCGCACATTTTAGTATGATGCAGAATAGTTATTTAGCGTACTATATTGCATCATACTAAATACGGGTACTCAAAGAGCGCCAATAGATTCAGCCGTGTCAGTGACCAACTGAGTAAATTACCAACAGCAGCGATCGCGTTTTGTCCACACCATCACCTATCAGATGGAACTCAACCACCCGCCCATTTTATAAGGAAAGTAAAATAATGTCTCATTCAGCTCCACTACGTCCCAGTAATTCACCACTGTTTTTAATCTGGCTGATTCTGTTATTGGCGCCTATCGGGCAAATGGCAATTGATATCTATGTTACTTCGTTACCTTTGATGGCAGAATCTTTTGCTGTCGGCAGCAAACAAATCCAACTCAGTGTTTCGGCATATATGATTGCGTTTGCAATCGGGCAATTACTCTATGGTCCATTGTCTGATGCTATTGGCCGTAAACCAGCGTTACTTATCGGTATAGCGATTTACCTATTGGGTAGTGTGCTGGCAATCAACACTGACTCACTCAGTATTTTTATCGTGGCACGTGTACTACAGGGGTTGGGCATTACAACTGCCTCGGTGGTGATGAAAGCGATTGCTACTGATAATTTCAAGGGACAGCAGCTATCCAATACACTGACTTATATGGTCATTGCTTGGGGGATGGGGCCAATTATTGCTCCTGTGATTGGCGCACAACTACAGGATCTCTTTGGCTGGCAAAGTAACCTCTATTTTCTCGCCGGCTACGGCACTATTTTATTTGTTATGGTTGCTGCGGGTTACCGTGAGTCTTTACCACAAGCGGTACCACTCAAACGTGACATTCTGCTTGGTAACACCAAGCAGATCATCGCTAATCGTGAATTTCAATTGTGCTTTATTACCATGGGGTTATGCTACGCTTTATTGCTAACTTTCAATATCTGCGCGCCGTTCATGATACAGGAGGTGCTTGGAAAAAGTCCGGTTTACTTTGGCAACATAGCATTAGCGCTCGGCGCCACCTATTTTGCTGGCGTATTCTCAAACCGCCTCAATGCTGGTCGTGTGCCGCCTGAACGGCTAGTACGCATTGCCGCCAGCATTAACTTGCTGGTTGGGGCAGCAATGCTGTTGATAGCCTTATTGCGCCCGTTGGGGGTGATTGAACTGGTGCTCCCCTCGCTGTTGCTCACCTTCTGTGCTGGTGTTGTTTACCCAAATCTAATGGCACGTGGCGTTTCACTTTTTCCACAACTGGCTGGTTTATCAAGCTCAGTGCTCGGTTGTACCCTGATGGTTTGTGCCGGCTTGATCACTGTGCTAGCAAGTTGGCTTCCACTAAATAGCCTAGTGCCGTTGGCCAGTTTATATGCGGTTATCAGCCTGCTCTGCTTTTTTACGCTTCGCCGCCTCTACCCAAAGTCCAACAATCAAGCCTTAGCTGTTGCTAAATGAACCGGAGATGGTAATGAAACACTCTCATTTTTCTACTCGTCAGATCGCGGGGCGTGTCATTTCACCTATTGGCCTCGGTTGTATGGGCATGTCGGAGTTCTATGGATCAACTGATGACATCAAATCGCTTGACATACTGGAGACAGCTATTGAACTTGGTGTCGAACATTTCGACACCGCAGATATGTATGGTAATGGCCACAATGAAACATTACTGGGTCGATTCCTGAGTGTTCCGGGGCGTCGAAATAAAATTCTGTTAGCCAGCAAATGTGGGATTGTAAGAGACTCACACGACCACAGCGCCCGTTTGATAGACAATTCTCCTGAATATATCATTTCTGCATGTGAACGCAGTGTACAACGCTTGGGAACTCACATTGATCTCTATTACCTGCATAGAATTGCTAACAATGGGAAGCATATTGAGCAGAGTATGGAGGGCATGGCACATCTACTGTCAGAAAGGAAAATAGGTGCTGTTGGTTTATCCGAGGCGAACTCTGATGTAATTCGACGAGCCGATGCTGCCTTACGTCGTTTGACTAACGGTAAGCACGGTATTAGTGCTGTGCAATCAGAATATTCTTTGCTAACGCGTACCGTGGAAGGGAATGGTGTTTTAACAACCTGTGAACAACTGGGCGCGGCTTTTGTAGCATATAGCCCGATCAGTAGAGGGTTATTGAGTGAACATTTTGATAACGTTGAAAATCTGGCGATCGACGACTTTAGGCGTGGTTTGCCTCGTTTTTCTGCCGTTGCTTTTGAGCATAATAGGAAAATAATATGCGAAATCAGTTTTATTGCAAAACGTTATGGTGCCAGCATTGCTCAAGTGGCGTTGTCTTGGCTGTTACATCGTTCTCCCATCGTGCATCCTATCCCAGGCACTAAGCAACTTAGCTATCTTCAACAAAATATTGCAGCTAAACAGCTCCAACTGACAGCAATAGAACTGCTTCAACTTGATAATCTACTTGTTTGTCATCACATACAAGGTGAACGTTACCCCCCATCAGCATTGGCCAGCTTTTCTATGGATCACTAATTGGTACTGTTGCTGATGTTAAACACTGTTCATTAAACCGCATGAGCAGTGTTTATCAACAAACACGATCAACCATCAACTTTAACCGTCAGTATTGGTCTGTTTTTTCATCACTGCGCGATAGAGTAATGCATCCAATTCGGTATTATCTGTTGCTGATGGATGCGTTAACTCGCTGTTGGGCATCTCACTGGCTAGCGACTGGGTAATGAAGGCGTGGATCAACTCTCGGCGTGAACCATACTCGGCTTCTCCCGCTTGCTGTTTGAATGTTAGCAACTGTTCAATTTCTGCTAGTAAAGCGCGATCTTGCACCATGGCAGTGAGTAGCGTTGCAAATTCAATCGGCGGAATGCCTTTTCCAGCTTCGATCCAGCGCACGGCTAATAATGGACGCAACACGTAGAAGTATTTCTTTAATCTGACCTGTTCACTCTGCAAATAGCCAAGGAAATTTTTTCGCGCCATAGAAAAGTAGTGCCAGCGTGCGCGTAATGGCGAGAACCAGTGCGCTAGATGCTGCTGTAACCATAAAACCGTTTCGTCCATTTCCCGATAGATCACAGGGGAGTGTAACCACTCGGCCAGTGTTGGGTTGGCTTGTTTATACAGGCCAAGTGCTTTGCGTAACTCCCAGCCAGACACATCAAGTTGATCATCTATCGGTAATTCGATCACATCCCTTTGTGATTCAACAGTTAAATACCACTCTGGTGGGTGAACATAGAGAAAACGTACATCATAGTCGCTATCTGGCGAAGCAAATCCCCAGGCTCGGCTGCCAGATTCACAGGCATATAACACGCGAACATTCCGCTGTTGTTCAATTTCGCGCAGTACGTGCTGCACTTTCTCACGCATCGCTAAGCTGACACCGTGTAACTGCTCCATAATCTGCCCTATTGTAATATTTATAAAAATTAGCTTTGCTGGCTCTCGTGTCCCGCATCAAAGTGACCCGTGCGTTTATCGGCTTGGGGTAATTGACTAAATACGGCTCAAGCAATCCAGTGCAATTGCCTTAAAGCTGGCGAAGTCGTTGCTGCCCAGCAGGCGATGCATTGAACGTTCACGCACAAAGGTAACAAACAGATCGTAGATTGCCATTGCTTCTTCATAATCCGTCTTGCTGATTGCCAGCAGAAAAATGACGTAAGCCATCTCTCCTTCACCCCAAGCGATACCTTGTGGTGCCAGTAGTGTGACCACTACGGTCTTTTTCGCTAACAGCCCCAGCGAATGAGGCAACGCGATACCTTCACCCAGCACTGTCGAGACAATGGCCTCTCGCTCAACCACCGAATGATAGAAATCACTATCGACATAACCTTCCTGCTCCAATTGGCGACAGACCTTAGCAAACAGTTGCTGTTGAGTCAGTGGTTCGTTCAGCACCATAAAATGGTTAGCATCAAAAAATTTCTCCAGCATGTATGGCCTGGTACGATCCACCAGCACCAGCTTGCCGAGTTGCTCGAGCTGATATTCAGTAGGGAAAGGCGACATCACCACCACCGGTTTATTTTTCTCACCGATGCGCGCATTGGAGATGACAAAGTCCTCCTCAATGTGCTGCAACAATTCATAATCACGCAGCGAGATAATGCGCGTCATCACCAGTTGTGGATACTTACGCGCGATTTGCGCCTGGATCATTCTCACTGTTGAGTTACCGGTATCACACACGAGCATCACTTGCGGATGGCGTTGGTAGCCAATATGGTAGTGGCGTTCCAGACCGGCACCAATATGCAATACCAGGTAACCAATCTCATTTTCGCTCAAGGTGTAGGGGGTGTGTTTGCCCCAACTCGACACAGCCGCCAGTGTCACATCGTAGGCCATTGGGTAGTGCTGTTTGATGTTGGATAGCAGTGGGTTGGGGATGTTGATCTGATATTTAACCCGGGTGATCATCGTTTTGATATGGGTGAGCAGATCAGCACGTAACTGTTTGTCTGACTGAAGGTTATAGTTATAGTGCGAGTTGATGTAGGCCAGAATGTAATCCACCAGCGCTTCATCATCATCGGCGTTGATCTTGCTCGGTTGCACACTCTGTACTCGGCGTGCGGCAATGCTTACCCGCAGGTATGCCTCTTCCGCAGCTGAAATCTCTTTGTTGGCCGCTTGCTGTAACTCGTCTGCCAGTCGGAGCGAAACTTGGCGCACCGCTTCGTCTTCTTCTTCTACATCAAAATCCTGTAACGGGTAACCGTCGATGATGCGCCGTAGCGCGACCGTGCAGTAAAAAACCAGGTACTGTTCACTCTCGTCAGTAACGCGAATGTCATAACGTGACAGCAACGGGTGGAGTAGCTGACTAAAAATTTGCCGTTGTGGCTGTTGCAGTATCTCACTGTCGAGCAGTGATTGCTCTGCATCAGCCAAGTGCCATTGAAATAGCAGATCAGTTAAACAGGAGCGGATCGCCATCTCTGAACCAAACAGTTTCATGCCATAACGTGGCTTGGATTCAATCGATAATTGATAACCTGCCAAGTGTTCTCTCACCTCAGCCATATCGTTTTGCAACGTACCACGGCTTACAAACCATTCATCAGCAATATCTTCCAGCTTAATTGAGAAGGCTGAGGTCAAAAAACGCACTAACAGATGATGTACCCGTTCCTGTGCGCTACGCGGTGTGGTTCGCCTTTTGCTCTCCTGCTGCTGTAGTGCGCTGAACAATTCAGCATCATTGATCTGCAAGCGGTAGCCGACCCCGCGCTGGTGGATAAAACAGGCACCGTAGTTTTCCAGTATCTCATTCAGTGCGGTGACATCGGTGCGTACTGTGCGGGTGGAAACGGCGAAACGTTTCGCCAACTCTTCCTGGGGTAATGTTTCAGACTGTAGAGCATCAAACAGCGATGCCAAGCGGGGATAGGGGAATTTGACCATATGCGTTCCGTTATAAATGCACTCACCTAATCACAGCAGGTGAGCCACAAGTGACTCCACTGTTAGCAGAAGCGGCATAGCGTGAATAGCAGGGCTAATGTGCAGATCAGTGATACATGGCCTCAACGCAGGTTGTAGCCTCTGAGTTTTCCCCTGATACTGTTCCGGTTACTCTTCCTGCTATCACGCTGTAGATTAACACCTTACCCATCCGCTATTTTCGCTGAGCATGTTACCGTCAGGCTGTGCCAGAAAATTTGACCAGAACACGGCGTTCGAAATTTTAGCGAACACATGCCGCAAAAAATCTTTTCATGATCAGCATATTGCGTTTTTTCATCTTACCAGGCAGATTGGCGGCACCAACATGCTGGTCGGGTTAGGCTGCTAAGCTAACAGTACACTTTGAGCAACCGCTAACGGTTGCCATTAACTGCAAGTCATCAAAGACAACACCTGGGCGTTAGCGGCTCAAGGTGCGATCTACGTTTAAGCTAACGTAGATCGCGCTGTTATCCGAGAAGTTTTTTAGTGATCTCCAGCAGCGTTTTAACATCTTCCGGGCGTGTGTGACCACTCTCTGGGTCAATGATTGAGCTGTAAATATGTGGGATCACCTGTTTAACGCCAGCACGCAGTGCAATTTCAAGCAGCGGCTCGAAATTGTCCAGATCGATACCACCGGTCGGCTCCAGCATAAAATCATATTCAGCACAAGCTTGCGCGACGTACTGGTACTCGTCTTTGTGCTTTAAGCCGCCCATTGGGAAGTATTTAATCGAGCTTCCCCCCATGTCTTTCAGCAACGCAATCGCAGTTTCCACCGGTACAATACCGTCTGGCGCTTGTGCGCTGAGTGGCCCGGTAGATATTTTCACCCAGCCAACACGGCCGGTGGGCGAGACCAGCCCGTTGACTACAGTCTCACTCTGCCCCAGCAGCGCGCGACTGGTAGCAACACCGGTAAACACCTGATTAACATGCTGTGGCTGTACCTGCTGTGCGATCAGGCTGACCATCATCGACTGTTTCGGATCACCTGCGCCTAATCCAATCGAGAGTGCATTGTCAATCAATGCGGCATAACTGCGCATATCGCTGATGGCGCTCTCCACATCAGGATAATTTTTCGATAGTACACCAACCAGTACATGGCCTTGTGCTGCTTCATACACTTGCTGTGCATTCTGTTTTGAGCCGGCTAATACATTCAAACAGACGCGATCTTGATAGTAATTGGGGGTCAACTTCATGCCGGTTACTCCGCAAACAGATTTTTAATACAGTGAAAAACAGTCATCAGTTGTTGTTGATCAACACTACGCACATCAACCTCGATTTTGCCTTCGTTGGCCTTATAACCACGGAAATAGATGGCAATCTCGCCATTTTTCAAGCGCTCAACAATCTCACTGGTAGAGATGCCCAATAACGCCTCATTAAACGTGATTTCGGCACGGGCGATATCACGTCCAGCGCTATCCCAGACGGTTCTGGCACTAATACCTGCGAGTTTATTCAGCGCTTCGATAAATGGATCCATGCGCTCAACCATTTGCGCACCGCTGATCTTGGGTTGTGTCAGGTAATTTTCTATCGCCTGTGTCAGGCCAAGAATGCCCTCTTTGCCCACCTTCATCGCCCGACCAATACCATTCGACTGCTGCTTAACCCATTCAATATATTGTTTTTTACCAATAACCAGGCCACTGGTTGGCCCTTCAATCGCTTTTGCACCGCTGTAGATCACCAGATCAGCACCGCTCTGGTAGTAACACTGTAGATCTTCTTCTGCTGCGGCATCGACAATCAATGGCAACTGGTGTTGGCGTGCTACTTCAGCCGCTTGCGCTACTGACAGCATACTTTTCTGCACGCAGTGATGAGATTTAACATAGAGAATTGCCGCTGTCTGCGGCGTAATGGCAGCAGCCAATTGTGCGGCTGAGCATTCGTTGGCGTAGCCAGCCTCGACCACTTTACCGCCCCCCAGTGCAATCATGGTGTCAACCGGAGCACCAAAATTGACGTTGTGACCACGCGGCAAGACAATTTCGCGCGGTTCATTGACTGGCGCTGAGTGCAGATTCAGCAGTAGGTTGGCGTTATCTTTCACGATCACCGCTGCAACAGCCTGTGCAATGCCGGCTGAAGCGCAGGAGACCACCACTGCGGCTTCAACATTCAACAGGTTGGCAATATAAGCACCACTGTTATTAACCAGTTGCTTGATTTCAAAATAGTGATTCAGACCAACATTGACTGCATCAATCACCGACTGACTGGGCGTCGACACACCGAGAATGGTCATACGCCCAGAGGTATTAATAACTTGTTTTAAATTATATTTTTCATGGATTGAAGTCATGGATGGCTTTTCCCTCGTTGGTTAACAGAACCTCTCCCGCCACCACCGCTGCCAGTGGCACTAACCACTGCTCACCGGTTACTGACTCGTCTTCCGCATCAGTAAACAGTTTCGGTGTGCTACGGAGATCAAAAATTGTCAGATCTGCATCGAAGCCGACCTTAAGCTGGCCTTTGTACGGTAGACGCAGTGCTGAGGCCGCATTTTCTGTCACACAGGCGATCACTTGTGGCAATGAAAGTCCGATAGTAAAAAATTTCGACATGACCGCAGCCAGGCTGTAAACCGGCCCTTCGATACGGTTGCGGCAATAGATATCCGAGCTGATGGTATGTGGCAGCACACCTAGCGCAATTGCCTGGCGCGCCACGGCAAAACTGAAACTGGCACTGCCGTGACCAACATCCAGCAATACACCGCGTTTTAGTGCCCGTTCGACCGAGGCACGTAGCTGCCCAGAAGGGGTAAGAATGCGATTAGGTTTGCCGTTATAGCAGTGGGTAATGATGTCACCTTGAGTCAGCAATTCGGCAATTTGGTCTAAGTCTGGCGGATTATTGCCAATGTGTACCATCAGCGGCAGTTGCTGATGTTCGCGCTGGATCTGTTTGGCTAACTGCAACGGCTTAATGCCATTGTCACCAACCACGCTGCTACTGAGCCGCGCCTTCAGACCGATGACAAAGTCTTTTTTATCCTGAAGCGTTCTGCTGATCTGCTGTGGGTTGATATCGTTGATATCTGCCAGCTCATTTTGTCGTAGCAGGCCAATACGCGAAATATTGAGAAAGGCAAGCACCTGGGTTTTTACCGTGCGGGTTAACGCGTAAAAGTGATCAATATCGTCAGTGCCGGTACTGCCTGCATCCACGACCGTGGTGACACCAGACTCAACACCAACACGGTCGGGGGCGTCATGATAGATCGGTGAAGCGGGGTAACAGTGTACATGGCTGTCGATCCAGCCCGCACTCAGACGGTAGTTACCTGCCAGATCCAGTGAGCGCAAGGCGGTTGCTTCTGTTGGCAGTTGCCCAATGGCAGCAATTTTCCCTTTATTGACCGCGACATCGGCCAGAGTATCATCCACTAGCCGGGCACGCCGGATGATCAGGTCATACATAGTTGCGACTCCTGCACCCACCCCGGCAACATGCGGGGTGGGTACGCGCTAATTTAAGAGATGGCGACTGGGAAAATCGCCCCTAAAATCATCGCCCCAAGAATGGCACCACCGGTAATGGGTTTACCCCAGATGTAGAACAGCAGCGCACCAAATAAAGAACCAATGCCAATTGGAATGGAAGCTGCGATGGCCGAGAGGATAATCAGTGGGCCAAGAAAACGCCCCGAAGAGTTACCTGCGCCCATCATGACATCAGCACCATAGGTGGAGTTGCTTTGATTAATGGTGAACTTGCGCGCCAGAATGATCACATAACCAATCAACAGCCCAATCAACAGCCCGGTTACGATCGAGGCGGCAAAATTTTGCAGCGGAAACATAATACCGGCGCCGAGCAGCAGTGCCGGAACACCCAATCCGACGCCAGTCTGGATCGCACCGCCGATATCGAGGATCCCAACCAGCGAGCCTTCGATAATACGCGCAAACAGGAAGCTGGCACCAAAAGCGGCAACAGCACCATAGACACCGGTGTCGATACCGGTACGTAGCATGGCGACAAAAGCCACTTCATTAAATGCACCGATACCGTGCATGTAGTACATATGGGTTCCTGCGAACACCCCCGCAGAGAGTAGACCAACAAAAATCGGGAACGACCAGTCGGCGTACCAAAAACCTTTTTGAGTTTGCGTTTCCATCACTCGGCTCCTTATTTACCGCTCAGCGAGTTGTGTACCGCGTTCAACCAGTCTGGAATAGCTAGGCTGAACGATTGGATCATTTTGAGATCAAAACCACGGAAGAAGGCGCTGAGCACGAACAGCAATACAATCACCGCCATCATGATTTTGGTTACTTTATTCCAACCGCTTTCTTCCACACCTTTACCAATCAGGATCCCGAGCACTAACCCCGGCACCGCATTGCCCATAATCAACTGCGCCAAACCACCAAAGATGGTGCCCCAGAAGCCTGAGCGTTTACCGGCCTCAATCGCTGCTAACCAGAAGATAACCGGCATCACTATGTTGACCAGTAAGTTAGCTGCTGGCACCAACACCTTGATGGCGGTGACTTGCAGTGCTTCTGGCACCGCAGAGGCGGTAGTATTCAGGAAACTGACCACCAACATGCCAATAATGCCGCAGGCAATCGCCATTTTTTTCGGGTTGTGCAGTGTTTCTGCCACATTGCGGTTTTTAACCATCAATGCAGCAGCCCCCCAGTTGGGAATAATGCGGTGATCAACATCTTGAGTGAAGGCACCTGCCGCCACGGAAGAAGCCCAAGCATTAAAGAAGAAACCAAGACCAAAAGAGAAGTGAGAGGCAGGATCACCTTCGCAGGAATTCAGTTCACCGAGGGTACGAAATGCCCCCATCCCCTGAGTTGTTGGCGCATGGAACATTCGAGCGGCACCGGCACCAACACCGACCCCGACCAATCCCCCGATAATGATCGACTTAAACAAAATGATTAAAAACATCACGCGGTCCTTTTGTGCTAACGCTTTTTATTTGGTGTCGAAAACGACCTTTTCGGTATTGATGATCGTTACGTTCACCGTTATTTCCAAAGAAACGCTATAGCTTTTTCTTTCTCTCGGAAGAAAGAAAAACAAAAAACGCTCTTTAATAGTTTTTTCTTCTGCTTTTAATACGCGTACATCCTGTGGTTCAATACGTAGCAGAATATTATTGGTTGACTTTAACACCGCACCCTGAACACCCGCTAAAGCCACAGCAAAGGCTTTGGCTTTACTATCACCTTTACCTTCTACTTTAACTGATGTGGTGTAGTGCTGTTTCATTATGCGTCACCCTGTTTTTTCAGGTAAGCCT
This sequence comes from Serratia microhaemolytica, assembly GCF_004011885.1. Taxonomy (GTDB): domain Bacteria; phylum Pseudomonadota; class Gammaproteobacteria; order Enterobacterales; family Enterobacteriaceae; genus Serratia_G; species Serratia_G microhaemolytica. The sequence goes on from NZ_SBEF01000028.1 coordinate 41,808, forward strand.
CAACCAGTTTTTGCCCCAGCTCCTCTTTATCCATAAAACCAAAACCGAGCACATTGTAGCCTTCATTAATTGCAGTAACGCCCTCTTCAATAGAACGCATACCGTATTTAGCTTTATAGCCATGCTTATTCTGCGCCGTAATTGCGCCTGCACCGCCACTGCCACAGAAAGAGATCCCTAACTGTGCATTCTCGGCTTTCATCACATCACCCAGTTTCATGTCTGCAGCCACGCCGGGAATAACAATCGCCTTAGCGCCTGATTTTTCAATACCTTGTCCAACTTTCTGACCTTTCCCCAGACGATCACCGATCACAACGGTAATTTTCCCCATGATACTTCCTCCTGATTAACACTATAGTTTGTTAACAATCGACATTAATCTGTGATTAACCACGATTATTGACTATGGTTACTTGTGAACTATGGTTGATTATTATCTCTGGCCACTTCAAAGTGTACAGAGAGTAAATAAGCCTCTTCTATTGGCAGGGTGTTGAATTTATTTACCACCTGCTTCGCTAACCGCATAGACTCGTCGGAAATCTCTTCAAAAAGCGATTTATCCACTTCCGGTAATGGCTCCCCGGTCATTGAACGCAGCACCATCGCACGCACATGCGACTCTAGCATCTGTTGCTGTACTGCATTGGTATAAATGCTTTTTTCTGCCAACATTGCGGTGATATCAGCCAGTAGTTGCGTGGTTACCGCGCTAGCAGCGCTGACATCTGCTTGTATTATTTTATTTACCACTGCAATTCCTTCACTCACTTTTCAGTCACCTCTGGAACAGATATTCATCTGTAAATCGTCAATGCATCACTCTCCTCATCCTTTAAAACTGTTCGTGCCACTGTTGAAGGTATTGCATCTACGGTAGCCTAAACTAAAAGATAAGAACCACAACTTTTTACTCGGATTACCCTAACTGTTAGCCCCCAAGCTGTGTAGACCGTTTTTTTCCAGTTCAAACTGGAAATTCGGTGGTAGTGGGTATGAATTTTGCAATACCTCCAAGATTAACGTAATTAATAACTCAACAACGCATATTACCCAGAGCAATAAACATGACTAAACAAGCTGAGTGAAAATGGGGGCTGCTGGGTCTCGGTCAGTAACCGCTATCAATGCTGTTTTTTTCAACATTTGATGCCTGGAGTGGTGAATTGCACTTGCATGAGCGATGTGGAAAGGTATAATGCCCACGTTTTCCGCATACTGCTTCAGTGCCGAAGTGGCGAAATCGGTAGACGCAGTTGATTCAAAATCAACCGCCTTCGGGTGTGCCGGTTCGAGTCCGGCCTTCGGCACCAACAGTATTAAATCAAGCTACCTTCGGGTGGCTTTTTTTATGTCTACAGCCTTCGACTTACACACATATCTTATTGTTTAATATATCTATTTTTAATAGTGGGCAGATTGTCTAGATGCCAGGCGCATGTGGTGCCGTATGAGTTCAAGGGGCATCAAGCGGCACATTGCGGTAGATACACATTGCCAAGCGTAGCGAACTTCATACCTTCAAAGTCATACCCCAACGCTGGGTCGTTGAACGTTCTTTTGCATGGCTTGAAAAATGCCGACGGCCGAGCCAAAAACGGTCGTATCTGATATTATTAATGTACGCTTTCATTGTGTACATTTTGCTGGCGGGTAAGCTTTGATGTACAATTTTAGTACGTACAATTAGGAGAACTTAATCATGCCTCAAACCCCTGTAGAAACTAATGACCGTATGTCTCTACGTATAGCCTCAGATGACAAGTTGCTGTTAATGCGTGCAGCTGCTTTACAGCACACCAACTTGACTGAGTTTGTGCTGCGCAATGTGATGTCAGTAGCACGGCAGATTATCGACGAGAATGAGCGACTGGCGCTGACCGAAAGAGACAGTCTGCGTGTTTTGGAACTGTTGGATAATCCGCCAGCCCCTAATGATAAATTAATGGCTGCGGCATTTGCCATTCCGAAGCAATCATGAAACAACTAATCTGGCACGAAGAACCCATTGGTAAACATCATGATCGTGGTGCTTTCGATTGTGGAGATGAGGTATTAAATCAATTTCTATATCGACACGCTCGGCAGAGTCATGAAAAAGGTGGCGCAAAAACCTATGTCGCGATTAGTGAGCACAGTGAAAAAATCTTGGGTTATTACAGTCTAAGTCCCGCCTCGATTGCCTATGAACGAGTACCGGAGGTAATTAAACGCAACCTGGCTCGACATGATGTTCCAGTATTTCGGCTTGGTCGTCTGGCGGTAGATCTTTCAGTGCAGAGTCAAGGACTCGGTGGTCAGTTATTGCTCGTAGCTGGGCGTCGTTGCTTGTTGGTGGCTGCTCAGGCAGGTGGGGTGGCATTGCTGATTGATGCCAAGAATGAACGTGTTGCCGAATGGTATGCTAGCTATGGTGCGGTTCCGCTGTTGGATGCCCGTCTGTCTTTACTGTTACCATTCAAAACAATACATGCCGCGCTGACTACTGCGGGGAAACTGTGACCCGTGGTTGATATCAATCACTAAATGATACCCGTAAAGTTGGCGGTTATCACAACTACCCGGTCACTACCCCTAGCCATGCGTTACCAGGCAGCAAGCCTTGAGCCTTTTGATTTGTTGGTTGAGTTGGGAAGAGACTGTGTTGGTGCGATACAGTTACTGAATGTTGATGAAGAACCGACAGATTTATTCTCGATAAACTATCGTCCGCTTTCTGATGCAGAGATCGCCACAAGATTGCGTAATACCACGGCAGCTTTGTTACCTGGTCGGCAGTATGATACTGACGATTTGCGCCTATCAATTGCCGGAGCACAAGAAAAAACGGCTTTACTGTGGCATCAAGAGCAATGGTGTTTGCCAGAAGCTAGCACCCCAACGACGCATATTTTCAAGTTACCACTCGGGCTGGTTGGTAATATGAAAGCGAATATGAGTAGGTCGATTGAAAATGAATGGCTATGTTCTTGGATCCTTGAGGAGTTTGGGATCCCCGTGGCAAAAACGCAGATTGCGCAGCTTGAAGATCATAAGACATTGATTGTTGAGCGTTTTGATAGGAGGTGGTCGGGCGATCGGCAATGGATCGTTCGCTTGCCACAAGAGGATATGTGTCAGGCTCTGGGGATTTCTCCACTACGAAAATACCAGTCTGATGGTGGGCCGGGTATTGCCGATATTATGGCCATACTGAGTCATTCAGACCAGGCTGAACGGGACAAGGCATTGTTCTTTATGGCTAAGATTATTTTCTGGCTGATAGCGGCCACGGATGGGCATGCCAAAAATTTCAGTATCGCTATTGAGCCACAAGGCTTAGAGCCTATCTCAATAGGAGTTTATTCCACACAATAAGTCCGCAGGCAAAATGCAACATGGCCTCGTAATTTTCAGCCTTTTTCTCCCAGCGAACCAATAAACGACGATATCGATTAAGCCAGCTATGTGTCCGTTCAACCACCCAGCGGCGGGCTTTCATACCAGGCTCTTTTTTCAGCGCGTCTGACTCCGCTTTTCTGCCTTGAATATGCGGAATATAACGGCGTGCTTTTAACTCGCTTTCCAACCAGTTCGCTTTATAGCCGTTATCCAAACATAAGTGCAATCGAGCACCGGGTTTCCCCGTTTCAAGCGCATCGAGCGTTTGCTTCACCAGGTTGATGTCATGAATATTTGCCGACGCAATCACGCAGGAGAGCGGCAATCCGTTGGCATCGGTCAGCAGACTACGCTTGCTCCCCTGTTTTCCACGGTCTGTCGGGTTGC
>NZ_SBEF01000029.1 GCF_004011885.1 Serratia microhaemolytica
GTTATCAAACAACATACCGGACTGAAAGACAGTATCGCCTCAAAGCGTAGACGGGCCGCCTGGTCTGCTGATTTTCGTAGCGAATTGATGTTTGGTTAAATTATATGCAAAGTGGAATCCCGCCCTGGTGCCATGACCGTCAAGTGAACTTAATTATGAACATCCCAGAGAGTTTTTACCGATTCAATTAATGCCATTACGACCGGTGAAACCTCTCTATTTTTAGCCCAAATAAAGCAAAGTTGGCTGACTGTTTTCTCTTTAGGCCAAATATATACCTGCTGGCTATCTTGTGCAGATAATGCGAGATCTTCTCGCATTAATGTTAGCCCCATTTCCAAGCATAGCAATTCTGTCAGCGTTCGTTCTTGATCAGCCATCATTGAAGGAACGGGAGTTACATTGTTGCGTGCAAAAAATTGCTGAGCAATAGCTGAAAAAGAACATTTATCTCGTGTCGATATCCAAGGGAACTTTGTAATGTCACTCCAGTCTGCGGACTGAATGTTATTGCGCCATGCCCAAGGGCCAACAATGCAGAGCACGACTGGTGCAATAGGCATCACCTCCAACTGTTTATTACTGACATCACCAATCACAAACCCTGCATCCATCTCGCCATTGATCACCGCATCGATGATATGCCCAGAGATATTCTGCCGGATGGTCAAATTAACATTGTGGTGACGTTGTCGCAGCTCGGCTAATACACCGGGTAAGTTTAAGATCACCAGAACTGAAATAGTCCCGAGCACACATGCACCTACCTCATTTAACAACCTGGCTTTTTGTACAACCCTGTTCACGGCTGCCAAAGCAATCGATGCCTCATCACGCATAGCAGCACCTGCATTGGTCAGTTCCATCCCTCTGGGAGTGCGACAGGGCGGGATTCTACTTTGATTAATATTTATACTTTAGGCGTCTGTACATAAAATCTGATGAAATTTCAGGAATAAATTGATGTTTTTTTTACGTAGTAACGCCATTCTTGGTTTAAAATTAATCAATTTAAAAGTGGAATCCCGCCCTCGGGAGTGCGATTAAACAAGCGCGCCTTAAACTCACTTTCAAGCGACTTTATATGTGCACTGACGGCAGGTTGACTGAGGAATAGCAGATTAGCAGCACGCGTCAAACTAGCAGTTTCAGCCACGGTGACAAAAGTTTTTAACTGGTTAAGATCCATCTAGTTTCACCTTATAAGTAAACCACACATAAAAACTTGAGCCTCGTAACAAAGCACAACTCATCTTAACGCGCCTTCAATCCGTAGCGTAGAGTGTTATCAGATCAAAATGAACTGGAAAATATCGAGTTGCAATTGATATCACAGAAAACCTAAGTCACTGTTCGTGGTTCGCACAACACCCATCCCATCGATGAGCGCACTAGGCTGGCATACACATGTAGACAAATTGATTTTTCTATACTGCTTTGTAAAACTGCCCTCCTGCACCGCGTGGCGATCCGACACAATTTTCCGGCTAATTTATGATAAGATGCTGCACTTATCCTACCTCCTGCTTTGGCTAAGCCATTCCAGCATGAGGATATTCACCGTCTATCGCTGTAGGCGTCATGGTCACATTTGCAAGCCATTACTACGGATCAAGGTCATAACATGGCAAAAGATAAAAAACGTGGGTTTTTCTCCTGGTTTAGTTTTGAACAGAAGGAGCCAGAGCCGCCAAGTGAAACAGTCGCTGAACCGGTAGCAGATGAGGCGCCTGTAACTGAGTCAGCGCCAGAATCAGAACCTGATCAACCCGTGCCGTCGGTTGACGTCACAGAGCCAGAGCCAGAGCCAGAGCCAGAGCCAGAGCCAGAGCCAGAGCCAGAGCCAGAGCCAGAGCCAGAGCCAGAGCCAGAGCCAGAAAGGCTACCCCTGGCACAGCCAACATTACCAGCCAAAGAGGGGTTATTTTCCCGCTTAAAACGCAGCCTGCTAAAAACCAAGCAAAACCTTGGTTCCGGTTTTGTCGGCCTGTTTCGTGACAAAAAAATCGATGATGAGCTGTTTGAGCAGTTGGAAGAACAGTTGCTGATCGCCGATGTTGGTGTCGAAACAACCAGTAAAATTATCACTTCACTCACACAACATGTTAGCCGTAAACAGCTCAAAGATGCTGATGCACTGTACAGTAAACTAAAACAGGAGATGGCTACGATCTTGGCTAATGTTGATCAGCCGTTGCAGATCGAGGGCAAGCAGCCATTTGTGATCTTGATGGTCGGAGTGAATGGCGTGGGTAAAACCACCACCATCGGCAAACTGGCACGTCAATTCCAGCATCAGGGCAAGTCCGTCATGCTGGCGGCAGGCGACACCTTTCGTGCCGCCGCAGTGGAACAGTTGCAGACTTGGGGCGAGCGTAATCAGATTGCGGTGATTGCGCAGCATACTGGTGCAGACTCCGCTTCAGTGATCTTCGATGCACTCCAGGCAGCAAAGGCACGTAATATCGATGTGCTGATTGCCGATACCGCAGGACGGTTGCAAAACAAAGCTCACTTGATGGAAGAGCTGAAGAAAATTGTGCGTGTGATGAAAAAACTGGATCCACAAGCACCGCATGAGATCATGCTGACCATCGATGCGGGTACTGGCCAAAATGGCGTCAGTCAGGTGAAACTGTTCCATGAAGCGGTTGGCTTAACCGGTATCACACTGACTAAACTTGATGGCACAGCTAAAGGCGGGGTGATCTTCGCGCTGGCCAATGAGTTTGGTATTCCGATCCGCTATATCGGTGTTGGTGAAGGGATTGATGATTTGCGCCCGTTTAACGCTGACGATTTTATTGAGGCACTTTTTGCCCGCGAGGATTGAGACCAATGATTCGCTTTGAACATGTCAGTAAAGCCTATTTAGGAGGGCGGCAAGCACTACAAGGCATCGATTTCCATCTGCATCCAGCTGAGATGGCCTTTCTGACCGGACACTCTGGTGCAGGGAAAAGTACCCTGTTGAAGTTGATTTGTGGCCTTGAGCGCCCAAGTGCAGGTCATATTTGGTTTAATGGTCATGATATTAGCCGGTTAACCAACCGTGAAATTCCATTTCTGCGTCGCCAGATCGGGATGATTTTTCAAGATCACCACCTGTTATTTGATCGCACTGTGTTTGACAATGTTGCCATGCCGCTAATCATCGCCAGAAGCAGCATGGAAGATATTCGCCGTCGTGTCTCAGCAGCACTTGATAAAGTGGGATTGCTGGATAAAGCAAAAAGTTTTCCCATCCAGTTATCAGGGGGAGAGCAACAGCGAGTCGGTATTGCCCGTGCAGTAGTGAACAAGCCAACGGTATTGTTGGCCGATGAACCAACCGGTAACTTGGACGATGCATTATCAGAAGGCATTCTACGTCTGTTCGAAGAGTTCAACCGGGTGGGTGTCACGGTATTAATGGCCACTCATGATACCGGGCTGATTGCCCGCCGCCAGCACTACCGCCAGTTCACTCTTAAACATGGGCGCATGTTGACGGGAGGGCAGCATGGTGAGTAAAGAAAAAGGTCGCAATAAATCATTGCGTATTAGCAGTTATCAACAGTGGCGCTTCGCTTGGAAGGATGCCTTGAGCGATGTGTTACGCCAGCCATTGGCTACCCTGCTGACCCTGATGGTAATTGCCATCTCACTGACCCTGCCAAGCAGTTGCTACATTATCTGGAAGAACGTCAATTCGGTCGCTGCCAAGTGGTATCCGTTGCCACAACTGACTGTCTACCTCGATAAAACACTCAGCGATGACGCCACCACACAACTGTTTGCCAGTTTAGCAGCACACACCGGTGTTGAGCGGATAAACGCATTATCACGCAAACAGGCGCAAGAGGAGTTTCGCCGTTGGTCAGGGTTTGGTAACGCCCTCGACCTACTGGATGAGAATCCACTGCCTGCGGTAGCGATTATTACCCCTACCGCACATTTTCAGCAGTTAGATAGACTCAACACCTTGCGTCACCAACTCGCCGAGCTGCGAGGCGTTAATGAGGTGCGCCTAGATGATAGCTGGTTTGCGCGCCTAAGTGCGTTAACTGGGCTGGTTGGTCAAGTTGCCGCGATTATCGGTCTGTTGATGGTCTTGGCAGTATTCCTAGTGATTGGCAACAGCGTTCGGCTCACTATCTTTGGTCGCCGAGACACCATTAAAGTGATGAAGCTGATTGGTGCCACTGACGGCTTCATTTTGCGCCCGTTTCTGAAAGGTGGTGCACTGCTTGGAGCGCTTGGCGCCCTACTGTCATTGTTGCTTTCGGCTTTGCTGGTTTTGCAGATGGAACACGTTGTTAGCCATGTCGCCAGCGTGTTCGGCTCCTCGTTTGTGCTGCATGGTCTAACATGGGATGAGGCATTGCTGCTATTCTTAATCTCCACGGTGATTGGTTGGACAGCTGCCTGGTTGGCGACAGTACAACATTTGCGTCGATTTTCTGTACAATAACTGACTTAACCACTTGCTGGCTCAGTCAATAACGGTATAGTCTACGCCATTGTTGCGTTGTGTCGTTGCAGTAACAATCAGCCACATGCCACTGACAATGTACTGATGTGTTATCTCTGTTCGCCATCGTTCTGTTCGATGGTTCCCCGTTGCCATCGCAGGCGGGGAGCAAGTAAAAAAGTCACCACTGATTTTATTTTCAGTGGGTTAGGGAAGATAAAAAAACAGTGAACTTTCAGCACAATCCAAGGTCAAGATCTGGGTGCTGGGGCAATTACACTGGGTTGATTATAAAGTGCCGGTGACAATACCCACCACAGTATCGCCGGTGTTATCAGAAGAGGGTTTCAATGACCAGAGAAATGCAAACTTTAGCCTTATTTCCACAAGGCAGCTTGGAAGCCTATCTGCGGGCGGCCAACTCCTACCCGATGCTAACTGCAGAGGAGGAGCGGGAGTTGGCTGGACGGCTGCATTATCACGGCGATCTGGAAGCTGCCAAGCTATTGATCTTGTCCCATCTACGTTTCGTTGCCCATATTGCTCGCAACTATTCGGGCTACGGTCTGCCACAAGCTGATCTGATCCAGGAAGGCAATATCGGCCTGATGAAAGCGGTGCGCCGCTTCAATCCAGAAGTGGGCGTGCGCTTGGTGTCATTTGCCGTGCATTGGATCAAAGCAGAGATCCATGAATATGTACTGCGTAACTGGCGCATTGTGAAAGTGGCAACCACCAAAGCACAGCGTAAACTGTTCTTCAATTTGCGCAAAACCAAACAACGTCTTGGCTGGTTCAATCAAGATGAAGTCGAATTGGTCGCGCGTGAACTGGGCGTCACCGCCAAAGATGTACGTGAAATGGAGTCACGTATGGCCGCACAGGATATGGCTTTTGATCCAACACCGGAAGATGAGCCGCATGGCGATCATAGCGTTGCACCGATGCTCTACCTACAGGACAAACGTTCTGACTTCGCCGAAGGGATCGAAGAGGATAACTGGGAAAGCAGTGCTGCGGACAAACTGGCTTCCGCTTTGGAAGCACTCGATGAGCGTAGCCAACATATTATCCGCTCACGCTGGTTAGACGACGATAACAAGTCAACACTGCAAGAGTTGGCTGATCACTATGGTGTTTCTGCTGAGCGTGTACGTCAGTTGGAAAAAAATGCGATGAAAAAACTGAAGATGGCGATCGAAGCCTAATCTTCAGCACTCATGCCTGCACATTCCGGCGATCGCCTTGAACTGTGCAGGTTGCAGAAATCAAAGCAGTGCGTGCTCAGCTCACCCACTGCTCTGATCATCCGCGCAACTGAAGTTAGCTGTTCACCTACACTTCGGCACTGGTCATTTTTGTGCCACCTCTCTCTGTGCTGCTTATTGTTGTATAACAAAAAAATAGCCGAGACTCCTCGTTAAACACCAACCACGGCATAACCTCGGCATGATGTTCGAAAACTGCAATAACGGTAAAAAGAGCACGGTAAAGCTTGAAAATGTCGGACAAGCGTAAACGACAGCGCAGTGCGGATCACCAAATCGTTGCTAAAGTTACTGTTACAACCAAACCAACCGGCTATTTTTTGCTTTCTTTTCCAGCGCCCCTAACGGTAAAATTGACTTTGATCAATAAAAATGATTGTAAAAACTGATTGGTTGTTTGCCATTGATAAATTTAAACTATTAAAAAGTTAACCTCAACCCACGCCGTGATAACGTTAAGTTAGTTTTAACAATGCGTTAGTTAACCCCAAAACTGATGGTGATTGTGAAATCGTGTCACGTAGGTATCTCACGGTAGCGTTATAGCGCCACCACTGAACCACCAAATATAGAGCAAACTTTATGAAATCCTTTATCAACATCAACGTTGAACAGGCCGAAGAACTATTACAAGCGGGTGAAACCACTCTGGTAGACATTCGTGATCGACAAAGTTTTATCGCAGGTCATGTCCCCGGAGCACAGCACCTTAACGGTGAGAACCTGGCTGAATTTATGCAACTAAATGGCTTTGAACGGCCGGTCATGGTGATGTGTTACCACGGCAATAGCAGCAAAGGCGTCGCACAGTATCTATTGCAGCAAGGGATTGAGCAGGTTTACAGCATTGATGGCGGTTTCAGTCACTGGATCGATCGTTTTCCACAACAAGTTACTACTGCCGATTGATCTCAAAAACAATCCGGCATTTGGCAAATTTTCTCGTGGTCGATGCAGATAATTTGCCTTCACCGCCGGTTCCAACGTTATAATCCTGCTCTTACTCTGCTCTGGCTAAATGGAATATTTATGGTTCGTGTGATCGCTATCGCCAGCTATCCGTTGGCACAAACCTTTGTTGATTACATGGCAACACAAGGCGTGCTGCTTACCGTCAAAACAAATGATGACGCGACTGAAATCTGGTTAGAGGATGAAACGCATTTGGATCAGGTTTTGAATGAACTGAATAGCTTTCTGCAAAATCCCCAGCAGCATCAGTATCGGGCAGCCAGTTGGCAGAGTGGTAACACCACGGCCAAACTCGATTATGAACGCTTCTCCTACCTACAGGTGATCCGCAGTAAAGCTGGGCCATTAACGCTGCTGGTGATGATCCTCGCGGTACTGGTCTACATGTTGATGCAGCTCGTGGGTGACTACAGTGTGATGCGCTGGTTAGCCTGGCCACAACACAACGGACAATATCTGCAAGCGTGGCGTTGGGTCAGCCATGCATTACTCCACTTTTCGCTGCTCCATATCAGTTTTAATCTGGTCTGGTGGTGGTACCTGGGCGGGCCGCTGGAAAAGCAGTTGGGTAGCGCAAAACTGTTCGTGTTGGCCGTTGTATCTGCCTTTTTCAGCGGCTGGGTGCAGTCACTGTTCAGTGGCATCCTGTTTGGTGGCCTCTCGGGTGTCGTTTACGCGCTGATCGGCTATGTCTGGTTAACCGGTGAGCGTCGCCCTATGTTGGGGCTATCTCTACCACGTGGCATCATGGCGTTTTCCCTGCTCTGGCTGGTTGCGGGTTACTTTGACCTTTTCGGCCTCCGACTAGCGAATGCCGCACACTCTGCCGGCTTACTGCTCGGTTTGTTAATGGCATTCTGGGATACACGCCAACGCAGCAACTGATCGCTGTTGGTATGAGAGGATCACATGAAGCAGACACAACGTCATGATGCCATTGTTGAACTGGTACAGTCGCAGGGCTACGTCAGTACGGAAACTCTAGTGGAACACTTTGCCGTCAGTCCGCAAACTATCCGGCGTGATCTTAATGAGTTGGCACAACAGAACAGAATACAGCGCCATCATGGCGGTGCTGCGCCACCTTCTAGCTCGGTGAATACCGCTTACCATGACCGCAAGATGATGTATTCAGAACAGAAGCAGCGTATTGCTCAACAGGTCGCCAGTCATATTCCTGAGGGTGCAACGCTGTTTATTGATATCGGTACCACACCAGAGGCCGTTGCCTATGCACTCATGCAACATAAGAATCTGCGGATTGTGACCAACAACCTCAATGTCGCCACGTTATTGAGTGCTAAAGAAGACTTTCGTCTTATCTTGGCCGGAGGTGAGGTACGCACACGTGACGGTGGCATTATGGGTGAAGCCACTCTTGACTTTATCTCTCAGTTCCGTCTCGATTACGGGATACTCGGTATTAGTGGCATCGATCTCGATGGTTCATTGCTGGAGTTTGATTACCATGAAGCGCGTACCAAACGGGCGATTATTGAAAACTCACGCTGCGTCATGCTAGTCGCCGATCACTCAAAATTTGGGCGTAATGCAATGGTCAATCTTGGCAAGATGGATCTGATTGATTATCTGTTTACCGATCAACAGCCACCAGCCAACGTGATGAAAATTATTCAGCAGCACAAGGTACAACTGGAACTGTGTTAGCGATAACACGCATCAGGGTTAACAGAATCGAGATGATTGCGTTCAACAGGGGCAATCGCTGTGGCAAATTTTATTTAAAATCTTACAATAAATTTCAATAGGTTAGATCACGTTGTGCCAGCCAACAATAATACAGCTAAGCACAACGCACATTTTTAACGCCTACTTCTTCTCGGCTAAAAATTTCACTAATTGAGCAAACTGTGCTACATAACCATCGATTGAACTGGTATCGAGACCGTCATTTTTCACCATGTATTTGCCATTAACAAATACCGCAGGTACACCACGCAGTTGTAAATCTTGTGCCGCTTTCTCCTGTTTCACCACCAGCGATTTAACCACGAAGCTGTTCAATGCAGCATCATAATCTTGTGCAGAAACACCGGCATTAATAAACAGATTACGGATATCATTGACATTGTTGACTGAACGGGTCTTTTGAATCGCTTCAAACATCGGTGCAGTAATTTTGTCTTCCACACCTAAAGCCATTGCCACCGCCCAGGCTTCGGTTAACTGCTTACCTAACGGCCCCAAAAACTGTACATGATATTTCTTCATCTTAGTCTCTGCTGGCAGTGCTTTTTTTACCGCATCAGAAACATGATACACCTGCTCAAACTGATAGCAGTGTGGGCAGTAGAAAGAGAAAAATTCCAGCACCTGCGGTTCGCCAGTCACTGGTTTGTTCAAGGTGGTGTAGTGTTTGCCATCGGTAAATGGAGCCGCTGAAACACTCGCTGCCATTACCATGCCGATCAATGCTAACCAGATCTTCTTCATCGCTTAAAACTCTCTATAAATAAATGTTAATGCGTCAATACATTGGTGTCAGTTGCAAAGGTGGTTCTTGCAGACGTAGCACCGACTCGGTAAATGCCGCCGTTTGCGACAGCCAAAAATCAGATTCAACCATCCAGGGGAAACTACGGGGAAACGCTGGATCTTGCCAACGACGCGCCACCCATGCCAGATAATGCACCATTCGCATCGCCCGTAGCGGTTCAATCAGCGCCAACTCGGCAGGGTCGAAGCTGGCAAATTCACTATATCCTTCCAGCAGAATGTCGAGTTGCATCCGCTGTTCATGTTGCTCACCATGCAACAACATCCATAAATCCTGAACTGCTGGCCCATTACGCGCATCGTCAAAATCGACAAATAACGGCCCGTCACGCCAGAGAATATTGCCTGGATGGCAATCACCATGCAAACGGATTGGTCGCCAATCAAGTCGCCAGCGCCTGCTAATTGCCGCAATCAATTGCTCGGTTGCCAGTAAAAAAGCGTCACGCTCGGCTTTCGGTACCAGTTCACACGCGGTGAGTACCTGCTGTGGTGCTGTCAGATACTCTTCAATACCGATAGTTGGCCGCACGATAAATGGCTGTTCCGCGCCCAATTGATGCAACCGCCCCAGCACTGTTCCCATCTGCTCCAATTGCTGCAGGTTGTCTACCTCATATTGTCGACCACCGACACTGGCAAACAGGGCAAACTGCCAATCGCCATAGCTATGCAGGCTATTGCCCTGCAATAACAGCGGAGAGATCACTGGCAGATGGCGGTTAGACAACGCAATGGTAAATTGGTGCTCTTCAATAATCTGTTCTCTACTCCAGCGTTGTGGCCGATAGAACTTCACCACATAACGCTGCCGTTGCTCATCATTGAATTGATAAACACGGTTTTCATAGCTGTTGAGCGCCGTTAGTCCAGAGTCAACACGCACTCCAACCGTTTCCAGTGCATCCATGATCAAATCAGGAGAGAGGCTGGCAAAATTAAATGCAGCTAAATTCATCATTATTTACTCACAACAAGACCTGATGAGCGATCACACCGATGCTCAGTGGACAAAAAGCGCCTACCTGGACCTGATTGCAGTCATCACTGCAATCCACGTCATTAGCCTCCCGCCACCGAATCATCTGCATCGAAAAACAACAAGCTGGCTCACTCTTTTATCACACCACGCGCACGCAGCAGTGCGGTTTTGAAATCAACTTCATAATCTTTCTGTAACCCAGGGATCTGATCAGTAGCGGCACTGCCACGCATTTTTAAATGGTAGATCAGAATATCGTCACTCAGATCCGTCAGCGCACCCTGAAAACCTGCTTCCACAGCCAGCTTCTGTAAAAATTGCACCAAGCTGAGATCAGGATCCTGTTGCCAGGCTGGATGCAGCAGTTCAATTAACTCATTTACACGATGGGTTTTCATAACACAGCTCTCATTCAGTGAAGACGATGTTTGCCCGCTAACAGTACGATGCAACAATCAAAAGTCAATGCTAATCTTTGCCCGACATTAGCGTTACAATCAAACGCTGAACAACAGTGGAGCCGGAAGATGCGAACAGAAATCACGGGTGTGATCCTGGCGGGTGGCACGGCTCGCCGCATGGGTGGCATCGATAAAGGACTGCTTATGGTCGGCAACCAGCCACTCTACCAACATGTGCTGGCACGTCTGAAGCCACAAGTCAGCCGAATCCTCATTAATGCCAACCGCAACCTGGAAAGTTATCGGCACAGTGGCTGGCCGATAATACCTGATCTCACCACTGACTACTGTGGGCCGTTGGCGGGGATGCTGGCAACCATGAAAGCGTCACAAAACGAGTGGATCAGTTGTGTGCCTTGCGATGTGCCCGATTTCCCGTCAGATCTGGTAACACAGCTCTGGCAGCAAAAAGGCAATGCCTTAGCTGCCTACGCTGCTGATCGGCAACGTGCCCACCCAACCTTTGCACTGTTGCACACCAGTCTGGCGGGCAAACTGGCTGATTACCTCGCGGCAGGAGAACGTAAACTGATGCTGTTTATGGCAACGATTGCTGCCCAGGCGGTGGTTTTTAACGCTGACACCGATGTCTTTCGTAACCTGAATACCCTACAGGAGTGCCAACAATGGTGGCAGGAAAAAAACATACGACGCTAACACGCTCAGCACCCGCTCTGCTGGCGATTTCCGCTTATAGCGGCACAGGGAAAACCACGCTGCTTAAGCAGCTTATTCCACTGTTAAAGCAACATCAGATCAATGTCGGGGTGATTAAGCACAGCCACCACGATATGGATATAGACACCCCTGGCAAGGACAGCTATCAATTGCGTCAAGCTGGCGCAGCACAAACTTTGGTTGCTTGTGATCAACGTTGGGCATTAATGACTGAAACCCATGCCGAACAACCGGTCAATCTGCACTATCTTGCCAGCCGTTTTGACCATAGCAACATCGATCTGATCCTGGTTGAGGGTTTCAAAAACGAAGCGATCAGCAAGATTGTGCTACATCGTGCAGCCATTACGCAGCCACTCAGCGGTATGCTCGATCAGCACGTTATCGCAATTGCCAGTGATCACCCTGTGACTGGTTCTCATCCGTGGCTAGATATCAACCAACCGGCTACCATTGCCGCTTTTATTATTCAATGGCTAACACTGCAACACGCCAGCAACTGCACTGATACAGCGATCTAATCCACGCTCATCTCTGCTTCGATGCTACTCACGCTACACCGCCCGCACTAGCGACTTGAATTGAATCATTAATAAGCTATTTTAACTAGTTTTTTTATCTTTTAAAGCAACCCAGTCAGAGTTAAAACACTTAAAAAAACAAATATACAAACTAATAAACCAAAATTAAAAGAAACATAAAAACAATATTTGACATAGATTATCACATCCGAAACTATAGCAACATTGACTGTAGCGGGTGAGTGTTCCAACACCGGTTGTCAGTTGGAACGAAGAAGTCATGGAGCATTTTGAAGAAAGGATTGGTTACTACCATTTTCATACTGTTTGATCTGTCAATAGCCTCAATATTTGATCACGCTTACTGCCAATGCGGCGGAAGAGCAACAATAGAGCAAACAGAAAAGTGAAAAAAGAGCTGCAGGAAAAAGTATCCCCCAGCACCAATCCTGATTCCCCCCCTGCTTAGACAGTTAATCTCCAATCCATTCAACACAAATAAGGATATGTACGTTATGTTACGACAAGTTAAAAAATCCGCTTTCGCATTGGCAGTCATTGCTACTACCTCTCTGCCTGCTTTTTCAGCTGGGATCGAGCTCACCGTTAAAGGCAGCATCACACCCGCAGCCTGTGTACCTACCGTAGATAAAACAACAGCCGACTTTGGTAAAATCTCAGCAGATTCATTAAAGAGCGACCAATACGTTGTGCTGGATGAAGTACCGCAGTTTCTGTTCACCATCAACTGCCCAGCGCCAACCGCAGTGGCAATCAAAGCGGTGAATAACACCAATGAGGGTAACATCGGCGGCGCAGCACAGGGCGTAAGCAAAACGGGTTATACCGTCGTTGAAGGTGTCGATCTGTTTGGTCAAGGTTCAACAAGTTACACGGCGGGGTTAGGCTTACACGGCGAGCAAAAGATTGGCGGCTTTGGGCTACGTTTAACCAGATCTATGGCCGATAACAGTGCAGTAGGGATGCTAAAATCGACAGAGTATCAGGAAACTACATGGCAAACTGAAACTACAGGTGAACTATTCCAGCCTACGACTACCTACATCACCTGGGGCAGTGGCAGCACTCCTCAAGCATTCAGTAAACTGACGGCGCTGATTGAGGTTGCCGCTTTTATCAACAAAACTTCAGATCTCACCGTAGATAAAGAGATTTCTTTCTCTGGCAGCACTACGCTTGAGCTGTTCTATCCATAACAGAGATCGCGTTTAATCAATTACACTCGGTGCCGTTGTTGCCCTAGCAGGCTGTTTGATAACGGGGCCACCTCAGTACCGAGCTGTGTTGAAGGTTTTTTGGATGAACGTGTTGGATGAACGCACTGAATGGCGGTGCTGACTGTTGATGCCGTCATCACTGATGTCGTTTGCTATCCCCATTAATTGCTTGCACCTCGATTTATAAAAAATAAGATAAACATAATGATAAACAATAATATCTTTAAATCCCTGGCGATGATGCTATTGCTGATACCCGCCATTGGCCATAGCACCGGTGTGATACCTGAAACTTCCGTGGTGATCGTGGAGGAAGAGTATGGTGAAGGCGCCATTACGCTTCAAAATTCAGATAATTTTCCGGTGCTGTTATTAACAAAAATTCAAAACATCAAAGAAGACAATGAAATACTGCTAACAGTAACACCACCTGTCGCACGCCTAGAACCGGGTAAGGCACAGCGGGTACGTTTTATCATCACCAGTAAAACCGCGCTAAAAACAGAGCGGTTAAAGCGAGTGATTTTTGAAGGTATTCCACCACAGCAAAAAGATAAAACGAATAAGTTGCAAGTCACGATCCGGCAAAATTTACCGGTGATTATCCGCCCAGCCGGATTAGCGCGAGAGGATAAACCATGGAGACATCTGGTCTGGCAACGGCACGCTGACACCATTACTGTCAATAATCCTTCCGCTTATGTGGTACGAATTAATCAGTCACTACAGACACTGCCCGATAACAGTGAGTGGATACTGCCTGCCACCTATGTGCTACCTGGGCAGACTTTGACACTGCGTCCAGTGAACAACAGCAAAAAATGGAAGTCCGCACAGAGGATCCGCCTCAATCCGGTTACTACTTGGGGCCACAGCACAGCAAGCTATGATGCTAACCTGATTAATTGATAGGGAATTCAAGTGCCGTCAACAAATCGTATTAGCGCCATCAGTGCGCTACCGTTCGCTCTGTTAACTGGACTGACACTGTCACCGCTCGCTTTAGCCGTGGAGGCTGTTATCGATGTCGCAGAAGTCGATTTTGATTCAACAATACTGCAAGCGCGAGGTGTTGCCCCCGAGTTAGCAGACTTCTTCCGACAAGCACCGCGCTTTTTACCAGGAGAGAACATCGTTGAGCTGCTGGTGAATGGTCTATCGCGTGGAAGGGGCAAAGTCCGCTTCGACAGTGAAGGTAATTTATGTACCGACAGAGCCTTCCTGAAACTGGCTGGCATGGTACTACCACCCAGTACAAAAAATAGCGATCCACTTACCTGCTTCGATTTAAGCCAAACTTGGCCACAGACTGAACTGACACTACTGCCCGGCGAAGAGCGCATCGAACTGGTGGTGCCACAACAGGCGATAGCGGCGGAGGAGTCAGAACAGCAGGATAATTGGCAGCACGGCGGCTTTGCCGCCATGTTCAACTATAATGCGCAATATATGGACTCAGCCGGCAGTGGTGTTAGCATGATGCAGATCAGTAGCGAAGCCGGTTTTAACTTAAACGACTGGGTAGTACGTAGCCGCCAAACTTTTTCACGTTTGAATGATGAAAATAATGTTCGCCACCACGCAGTCTACGCCCAACGCTCATTTACCAGCATCAAGAAAGTGCTACAAATTGGTCAGATCAGTCTATCCAACTCTATGTTTGGTACTGGCCAGGTGATCGGTTTCCAGTTCTTCCCTGAGTCTGCCCTGCAACCTCGTCCTCGTGGTGGTGCTGTGGTTCAAGGGGTTGCCAACAGTCAGTCCGTGGTAGACGTGCGGCAAGCCGGCACACTGCTCTATCGCACCACCGTGCCGACTGGCCCATTCCGCCTGCAGGGGTTTAAACTGGTTAACACTCACTCCAACCTCGAGGTGACGGTGACCAGTAACCGAGGGGATAAGCAGCAGTTCACCGTACCAGCCTCTGCTCTGCTTCCTGGTTTACTGGCCAGTGGACGAGCATTAGCACCTGGCCTGTCATTCGGTGCGGGGCGCCTGAACCAAGAAAACAGCAATGAAAACCCGGTAGTTGGCACTATCGCCAAGGGGTGGAACCTGACACCGACAACCACACTTAACGCCGGTGTGCTCGGCTCCGTTCTCTATCGTGCTGCGGCCATCGGCCTCGATACCCGACTATTTGCCGGCACCCAATTTTCGATGCAAACCACATTCGCGGCAGACAGTCATCACGATAACAGCGGAATACAGGGCAGCGTCTCACTGAATAATCAACTCAGTAAACAGTTCTCTGTTTATGCCAATGGTTCACTGCAAAGTGGCGGTTACCGCGAACTGAGTGATGCACTGCAACCCACCGATCTTTATGCCAACCGGGCTGATCGTTACCAGATAGGTGGTGGCGTTAACTGGACACAAGAGACCATCGGCACCCTGTCGCTCTCCTGGGGGCGTAGCGCCCAACGTGGTGGTGAACATCATGATTACTTGCGTGGTAGTTGGAATAGAAAGTTTGCCCATTTCACCCTACTGGCCAGTGTTGAACACAGCGCAGCTACCGCAACCAGTAGTGCAGAAAATCGGACTTATCTGCGCGCCAATATTCCGCTTTCACACGGCAATATCAGCAGTACGCTAAATAATGACAAATCTGGCACTCGGGCAGGGTTCAGCTATCATAATCGTGGAAATAAAGATTGGGGCTGGAGCCTTTCTAGCGATCGTAATTTCCGTAGCCGCTATACTTCTACCAGTGGCACGGTTAACACGCTCACCCCTATTAGTCGTCTGAATGCCAGTTTGAGTCGGGATTCGAACAACTTTACTAGTTGGTCACTGACTGCCAGTGGCTCTGCGGTACTGCACAGCGGTGGCTTGAATTTCTCACCACACCGTATTGGTGATACCTTTGGTATTGCTAAAGTAGGTCAAGAGAAAGGAGTGCGTATTGATACTCCAGCAGGCCCCACTTGGACTAACTATTTGGGTTATGCCCTATTACCGGTACTGAGTGGTTATAAACGCTCTGTAGTACAGATGGACACCCGCACCTTGGCGAAAAACAAGGACATTATCAATGGCTGGCAACAAGTGGAACCTGCTCGTGGTGCCGTGAGTCATATCAATTTTGATTTAGTGACGACACGGCGAGTATTAATTGATGTCACCGATGAGCAGGGCAATCCGCTGCCTTATGGCGCCGCTGTTTTTGATGACCAAGACAACTTCGTCACTGTAGTTGCTGCTAACAGCAGTGTATTTATCAACGACGTCAGCAATATTCGCCAGATGTCGGTACAAGCTGATGGCAGTACTATTTGCTCTTTTACCCTCTCATTGCCAGAAAAAACTGACGTGAGCGGACTTTATGAAATCGCGACAGCAGTATGTCGTTAACGGGAGGATATCGTATGCAACTGTTCGATCTCCATGCTTTGCTTCATCTATGGCGACTGACACTGGTTGCTGCTGGTTTGGCCCTCTCCGGTTATGCCAGCGCTGAAGTTACCGAACAGACAGAGTGTAATATCTCTGTCAATATGCCGGTTGTCGACTATGGTAAAAACTATCGTAGTGAGTTACCGCTAACCAGCGATAACTCACGCTCATTTGGTAAACGTAAGCTGACCTTGAGTATTGTTTGCCCTTCTGAGCAGCCGATGCGTTTACAGTTACATGGTGAAAAAGCGCAAAATGATTTTTTACGTTATGAGAAGGGATACGTAAAAGTTGAAATCCTGCAGGGACAACTGGATGGCAAAAATATCCAGTTCGCTATGCTGGGTGCCGATAATATACCCACTGGCTCACCTGCCAATAACTTGGCAATACGGCCAAATGATCGCTTTGCCGTTACACTGAACAATCAGGTAGCCAGCGGAACAACACTGAATGCACAGATTGAGGTTGAAGCGATACTGCCGGATAATTCTGTACGTGTCAGTGATTTTACGTCCTTCACCACCTCGATGAGTGTCGAACTGCTAAATTAACTGCGTTGCCTATCTATGCCACCACACCAGGCATAGATAGGCAAACATCTCCCTTCGAGCGCAGATTGAGCGGCCTAACTGAGAACATGCATTATCCAGCAAGCCTTTTCATCCAACCCTGTTAACCACCACCTCGCTTATTGTGGTATCACCCGTGCTGTTGCTACAACTCACTCAACAAGGGCTGGCTGAAGAATTGCCGATCTTCCCAACGTAACATACTCAGTGTCCCTCCCCAACAGCAGCCCGTGTCCAAGCCTATCACCCCGTTCGGTGTCCCTTTACCTGCCAATGAGGCCCAGTGGCCAAAAATCAGGGTGTAATCGTCAGGTATCTGGCGCGGTAAATCAAACCACGGCTTTAACGGTGCCGGTGCACTGGCTGGCGGATCTTTACAGATCATATCCAATTGGCCGTTGGGGAACACATAACGCATTCGTGTTAATGCGTTGGTGCTAAAGCGTAACCGTGCCAAGCCACTCAGTTCCTGACTCCAGTGGTTCGGCATATCGCCATACATCGAATTGAGAAACAGTGGATAACTGTCGCTGCTAAGTACGGCTTCAATTTCTCGTGCACACTGTTTTGCTGTTGCCAAATCCCACTGTGGGGTAATACCGGCATGGCTCATGATCAGTCCGCGCTGCGGATCGACCTGCAACATTGGCTGACGGCGCAACCAGTTGATTAATAGATCACAATCTTCTGCCGCTAACAGTGAACTGATACGATATTTTGGTTTGTCACGGCTAATACCCGCATAGATCGCTAGCAGATGCAGTTCATGGTTGCCTAGCACCATACGCACTGCTGAGCCAAGCGAGTGTACATAACGCAACACCGCCAGCGAGTCTAAGCCACGCGAGACCAGATCGCCGGTTAGCCATAGCTGATCACGCTGCGGATCAAAATTAACTTGCGCCAGTAGTGCGCGCAATTCACGATTACAACCGTGAACATCACCAATAAGATAGGTAGACATATCAATGAATCAACGTTGGGATCGCCAACCGGAATACTGGAATTGTGCTACGAAATGGCTGCCCGTGATGATCGACCATTTCGTAATGTCCTTGCATGGTACCGAGCGGGGTTTCCAAGATCGTGCCGCTGGTATACTGAAATTCGCTACCGGCATGGATAATCGGCTGTTCACCAATCACCCCCTCACCCTGTACCTCAGTCTGACGCCCATTGCCGTTGGTGATTAACCAGAAACGACCGAGCAGTTGCACCTGGAAGCGCCCAAGATTACGAATGGTGACGGTATAGGCAAAAACGTAACGCTGCTCGTCTGGCATCGATTGTGATTCCACATAGACGCTCTGTACCTGAATGCATACACGAGGCGAATCAATCATGATCAAGACTCCTTTATTTGCATTACCTGTTATCGCGGATTTATTGGGCTATCGATCACTGCTGTTCTGACAAACAATTGGCCAATCGACAATACTGCTCGACGGATATATTTTCCGCCCTAAGCGTTGCCTCAATACCTAACTCCAACAGTTGTTGTACTGAAAACAGATCGCCCAAGCTGTTACGAATGGTTTTGCGCCGCTGGTTAAATGCTTGAGTGGTGATGCGGCTAAGCATCGAAAGATCTTTCACCGGATGTGGCAACACCGCATGAGGCACCAAACGCACCACCGCAGAATCAACTTTAGGAGCCGGACTAAATGCCGTAGGAGGAACTTCCAGCACAGGGATCACATTACAGTAATATTGTGCCATCACGCTAAGGCGCCCATAGGCCTTGCTGTTCGGCCCAGCGACCAAGCGATTCACCACCTCTTTTTGCAACATAAAATGCATGTCACGGATCGCTGAACTGTAGTCAAACAGATGAAACATCAATGGGGTGGAAATGTTGTAAGGCAAATTGCCAAACACACGCAGTGGTTGATCGGTTGCCAGCTCAGAAAAGTTGACTGTCATGGCATCCTGCTGATGGATAGTCAATTTCTGTTTTAATTGTGGATGTTCGGCCAAACGTGCCGCCAGATCACGATCAAGTTCAATCACCGTAAGATGATCAATCCGCTCGGCAACCGGCAGCGTTAACGCCCCTAAACCTGGGCCGATTTCGACCATCGCTTCACCGGGTTGTGGATGAATGGCTGACACAATGCTGTCGATAATAAAGCGGTCTGTCAAAAAATTCTGGCCAAAACGTTTACGGGCAAGATGCCCCTGATGGACTCTGTTATTCATGGCAATTGCTGGTCATTTTTATGGCGAGATCTAAAGCCGTCTTGAAACTACCCGCGTCAGCAGTGCCGCTGCCCGCCAGTTCCAACGCCGTGCCGTGATCAACCGAGGTGCGAATAAATGGCAAGCCTAGCGTGATGTTCACCGCCCGACCAAACCCTTGATATTTAAGTACCGGCAAGCCCTGATCATGATACATCGCCAGCACGGCATCTGCGTGTTGCAGATATTTCGGCTGAAACAGTGTATCTGCGGGCAGTGGGCCAACCAATTGAACACCGCTGCTACGCAGTTGTTCCAACGCAGGAATAATCACATCCAGTTCTTCACGCCCTAAATGCCCGCCCTCTCCAGCATGAGGGTTCAAACCACAAACGTAAATTTTCGGCTGTGGAATACCAAATTTGGTTTTCAGGTCATGATCGAGAATGGTGATCACTTCACACAAACTCTGTTGGCTAATAGCACCCGCGACAGCCGCCAGCGGTAAGTGAGTGGTCGCTAATGCCACACGTAGCTCGGCACAAGCTAACATCATTACCACACGTTGACAGTGGCTGCGTTCAGCAAAAAACTCAGTGTGACCACTAAAGGCAATACCCGCATCGTTGATCACCGCTTTATGCACCGGCCCGGTCAGCAACGCATCAAATTCACCTTGTAAGCAGCCATCACAAGCACGAGCTAACGTCTCTACCACATAGCTGCTGTTGGCAACATTGAGCTTGCCAGGCACCACTTGTGCCGTGAGCGCGATCGGCAACAACGTCAAAGTACCGCTCCGTTGTGGCTCGGGTGGTAACTCCGGCTGATAGTGGTTGAGTGTTAATGGCAACTTGAGTTGTTTGGCGCGTTGCTGCATCAGCTCGGCATCAGCACAAACCACCAGTTGCACTGGCCAATCCTGCTGCGCCAGTTGGATCAGCAGATCGGGGCCAACACCCGCCGGTTCTCCCGGCGTGATGACGATACGTTTATTCTTGTGCATAGGTGCTATCGAGGATCTTAACGTAGGCAGCGGCGCGTTGCTCTTGGATCCAGGTTTGCATCTCTTCGGCAAACTTACGGTTAAAGATCATCTGGTAAGCTTGATCTTTCTGTGCCGCATCGGTTTTATCCACCTTGCGACTGTCAATCAACTGCACCAGATGCCAGCCAAAAGAGGAGCGAATGGGTTCACTCACCTGCCCTTTTTGCAGTTTCATCAACGCATCACGAAATGCTGGATCATAAACATCCGGTATCGTCCAACCCAAATCACCACCGCGCAATGCTGAACCTGGATCCTGTGATAACTGTTTTGCCTGCTCTTCAAACTTTGCTTGGCCATTTTTGATCGCTGCGGCCACTTGGCGCAGTTTGGCTTGCGCCTGCTCATCGGTCATGATGATCGAAGGTTTAAGCAGAATGTGGCGCGCATGAACTTCAGTCACCGAAACTGGCTGTGAACCGCCACGTAGATCATTCACCTTCAACAGGTGGAAACCCACTGGCGAGCGGATCGGGCCGACAACCTGCCCCTTCTTGCTATCGACCAACTTCTCAGCAAACAGCTTTGGCAACTCTTGTAATTTGCCCCAACCCATCGAACCGCCACGCAGTGCCTGCGCATCGGCAGAATAGGCCATCGCCAGTTGGCCGAAATCGGCACCTTGTCTGATCTGCTTGAGTAAATCTTGGCTGGTTGCCAATGCATCATCAATCTGCTGCTGTGATGGGTTTTCTGGCAATGGGGTAAGGATATGGCTGAGATTGACCTCAAGTTGCGAGGTCTTCTGCGCGCTAATCTGCGCAGCTAACGCTTCAACTTCCTGTGGCAGGATGGTCACCCGACGGCGCACTTCATTGTTGCGCACTTCAGAGGTCAACATCTCTTTGCGAATTTGTGCCCGGTAGGCGTTGTAGTTAATGCCTTCGTAAGCCAGGCGGCTACGTAGTTGCTCAACGCTCATTTTGTTTTGTGCAGCGATATTGGCAATCGCACGATCAAGATCGGCATTCGAGACAGATAGCCCGATTTTTTCTGCCATCTGTAACAGGATGTTATCAACAATCAACCGTTCCAGGATCTGATGACGTAATTGGCGATCTGCCGGTAACTGTTGCCCCGCCTGCTGTGCATTAAGCTTGACCGAATGCAGCAGATTGTCGACATCACTCTCCAGCACCACACCGTTGTTAACAACGGCGGCTACTTTATCAATCGACTGCGGTGCAGCGAACGCGGTATTGGTAGCGACTACCAAACCGAGAAGAAGCATTTTCCAGTTCTTCATACATCTCTCATTATCTAAATCCGCCAACGCGGGTAACAGTTTGACAACCAGTCAGTGCCGCTGCCAGCGCAGCACCTCAATCACTCTGGCTATCCTGATTAAAAGCCTTAGACATCATCATCTAACTGATAAAAAGCCAATTATGGCACTTAATGCCGCTAACTGACGATGACAATGCCAGTTCAAGTATGCAACTTTTGCTCATCATCCGTGCAGGTACCAGCAGAACGCTGTCTGCGGAAAATGTTAGAACGTGCGCTGGTAAGGCAGAATGCCAGAACGCAGCATACCCATGCTACCTAAATTGTGATCATTGTTAAGACCACGTAATTCAGCAGAGAGCGAAATCTTATTGTCATACTGGCTGAATTGCCGGTGACTATCCCAACCCGTAATAATACGCTCATAGCCAATATTTACGGCCCAACAGCAAGTGTTGTAACGCAGCGCCAACAGTTGGTTGGCAGTCTGCTTCGCACGGGTATCATAATAATAGCCGCCTACCAGCGCCCAACGGTCAGCCACTGGCCAACTGGCCATGGTACCAATCTGCGAGATGCCATCCTGATACCCTTGATTGCTGATAGTCGGCAAGGTAGCAGAGATATACTCTGGACTGGCATAGCGATAGTTGAGCTGCACCATGCGGTTTTCGTCCTGACGATACTCCACCGCAGCATCCCCCAACGCCACACTCTCTAGACGTGGATCATACTGTGCTCCAGCACGTAACCCCCAACGCTGATTCATCTGCCAGAAAGTATCCGCTGCCCAAACAATGGTGCCGGTCTCATTACCATTATCAAAGTTGCTGCGCTGTTCACCAGTACGCGAGCTGTTGAGATAGTAGATTTGACCCACTGATAGATTAAAACGTTCAATCAACGCATCATCATAAATGCGTGATGTGACACCAAACGCCAAACGATTCTGTGAGGCGATACGATCCAGGCCACTATAGGCACGATCACGGAACAGCCCAAAGTAATCGCTCTGCAGCAGCGTTGAGTCGTAGGTGTAGATATCACTTTGATCACGATAGGGCACAAACAGATACTGCATACGCGGCTCAAGGGTTTGCATATAGCCCTCAGCCTCGTCAAGGCTGCGCTCAAACACCACTTTACCGTCGGTTTTAAATTGCGGCAGTACCCGGTTAACTGAGTTATCCAACTCTGGCACCTCGCGGCCAGGGTTACGCCAGGCATAGTCTGCTGCAAAACCCTGCGGCACATTCTGGCGGAAATGGGTCGCCATCACTTTCACTTCAGTATTCAGTGTGCCCCAATCATTGGCCAACGGCAGGTTAATCGCCGGTTCAATATGCAAGCGTGTCGTCTCTGGGTTGTTCGAATTGACGCTGGTAAATCTGGCAATCTGAGCATAAGCCTGCAGATCAAACGGACCAAGATTGGTCTGATAATAGTTGATATCGAGCTGCGGCTGTGAACGGTAGGCATTCTGGTTACCAGCACCACTGAATACCTGGAACTGTTTTGATGACAGGGCGAGATCCCAATATTGATCAGCATAGCCAACACTCAGCTTCTGTGTCGCATAGCCATCCGTGGTCGAACCATACTGCGAGTTCAGATCGGTAAAATAGTAGGTATCACTCACACGGGTGTAATCAACATTAAAACGCCAGACCTGGTTCATCACGCCGCTGTGATCCCAGTAGAGTAACCAGCGTTTGTTATCCCCCGCTGAAGCGTGATCTTTGGCATACAGATCATCACTCGGCAACCAGTCAAAAGCGAGCGTACCTGTTCCAGGAGCCGCCAGATAACGGAACTCGTTTTGCCACTGTAGGCCACGGCGACTCATGTAACGCGCGCTGATGGTCGCATCAAAATTTGGTGCAATATTCCAGTAATAGGGTTGGATAAACTCAAAACCGTTGATCGAACCATATCTGGCATTAGGAACCAGAAACCCGGAGCGGCGGTTGCTACCAACCGGCAACTGCATATAGGGGCTATAGAACACCGGGATACCGGCAATATTGAAGCGAGCATTCCAGATCTCGATAATCTCTTCTTCACGATCGTAGATCACCTCAGAACCGACCACCAGCCAACTGTTATCTCCCGCCAGGCAAGTAGTAAAGGAACCCTCCTTGAGCACGGTGTAACGATTCTGATCACGTAATTTGATCTTCTCTGCTGCACCGCGCCCCTGGCGCCCGACCAGTTGGTAATCACCCTGATAGACATCGGTATCTTTACTGGCCAGATTACTCCAGGCTCTTTCACCACTGAGCTGTATCTGATGATCAGCATAATGCACATCACCCGTTGCCGTTACCGTGCGGAGGGGTTGTTGCTGATCCAGTTTGTTTACCTGACGCAACTCAACCTGTTTGGCCAACAGCGTACTGTTACCCTGTTCAACATGGACATTGCCAGTAAATAACACGTTATTCGGGTACTCTGCCTGTGACTGCTCAGAGTAGACCGTCACCGGCAGTGTATCGGGATCATCGGTGATGATCGGCTTATCGTAAACCGGCACACCGATCATGCACTGCTCAGCCAGGCTGGCCTGCAGTTGCTGACTATAAATTGCTGCCCAAACCAGTGTGGCCAGCAGTGTTGGGAAACTTTTCTTCATAGGTTGATTGTTAGTGTTCCATCATCAAAGGCTGCTATATCCCGCCAACTGTCAGAGACTATATTACTCACGCACGTTGTGCCAGTGTTACAGCTTGATTCGTTACCACACTGTCGCGGTGAGGCGCTCAAGTTGTGAAGCGCTCGAGTTGTTAGGTGCTCGGCTAAATAGGCGCTATGATAATCCAATTCTGGCAAAAAATCGCCTTACTGCTGAGGTATAGGGCAAGTTGAGCAATATTTTTCATCTGTGGTTTGGTGCATGGCGGCTAGCCTGTGGTTCCCAGTTGTGCGGCAATCGGAATGGGAATTTGGTTTCAACACTCGAAAAAGACAACGATAGCCACCGATGGTGGGAGGATATATGCAATTTTGGGGAAAACTACTCTGTGTCATATTCGCTATTTCAGCTGGCGTTGGTTTCTGGGGCGTGCTGGTCGCGCTGATTATTGGTCAGTTGATTGACTCAAATGTCAACAAGCGCCATTCAGCCACAGGTCAACAGCAACAGGTACGGCAGGAGATGTTTTTTCGTACCACATTTCAGGTGATGGGACTGATCAGTAAATCCAAAGGGCGGGTGACTGAGGCAGATATTGAGATGGCGAACCATTTTATGGATCGCTTGCGATTGCCTGAGCGTGGGCGCTTAGCGGCACAACAAGCCTTTCGCCAGGGCAAACAGCCACAGTTTCCATTACGCGCTACCCTGCGTGAGTTGAACCAAGTCTGCACTGGCCGTATTGATCTCAAACTGATGTTTCTGGAAATTCAGCTACAGGCCGCATTTGCTGATGGCTCGCTGCATCCGAAAGAACGTGAAGTGCTGTATGTGATTGCCGAAGAGTTGGCGATCTCCCGCGCACAGTTTGAGCGGTATCTAAACATGATGGCCGCCGGGCAGCAGTTTGAATATGGCCAGCAGCAACAAGGCTATCGCTCTTCTGGTGGCTTTCAGCAGCCAACCCGCCCAACCCTGGAAGATGCCTGCAACGTGTTGGCGGTTAACCCCAGTGATGATGCCATCACCATTAAACGCGCCTACCGTAAACTGATGAGTGAACATCACCCGGATAAGTTAGTCGCCAAAGGGTTACCGCCAGAAATGATGGAGATCGCCAAACAGAAAGCGCAAGCGATCCAGGCCGCCTACGATCTGATCAAACAACAGCGAGGCTTTCGCTAACAGCCAGATCCTCCTGTTCGACCGCAAAACAGGCGATCAACTGGTCACCGTAAGGGGTTAATTGTGGCTGAGCCGTCATGCAGCGGCTAAACGCATAGCGGCAACGGGCATTAAAGGCACAACCGGGTGGTGGATTGATCGGGCTTGGCAATTCACCGGTCAGTCTGATGCGTTCACGGCGCATTGCGTGATCCAAACGTGGTGTTGCCGATAACAACGCTTGGGTATAAGGATGACGCGGGTGGTTAAAGACCGCCTGTTTGCTGCCCTGCTCAACGCAACGCCCCAGGTACATCACCATCACTTCATCCGCGATATGTTCCACCACCGACAGATCATGCGAGATGAACACGTAGGAGAGCCCAAGCTCCTGCTGTAGATCCATCATCAGATTCAGCACCTGCGCACGCACCGAGACATCCAGTGCCGACACAGGCTCATCCGCGATCACTACATCAGGGTTAAGCATCAGACCACGGGCAATGGCGATGCGCTGGCGCTGACCACCAGAGAACATATGTGGATAACGCAGGTAATGTTCCGTTTTTAGCCCTACCTTCGCCATCATCTCCAGTGCTTTTTCGCGCCGCTCAGCACTGCTGAGTCTACTGTTGATCAACAGCGGCTCTTCAAGGATTTGCCCTACCTTCTTACGTGGATTGAGCGAAGCGTAAGGGTTTTGAAACACAATCTGAATTTTTTGCCGCCGCAATTTTTCTGCGGTCACATCTGGCGTAAGCAGATCCTGCCCCTGGAAATAGAGCTGGCCTGATGTCGGTTGTTCGATCATGGTTAACAGCCGACCCAATGTCGACTTACCACAACCTGAT
Source organism: Serratia microhaemolytica (assembly GCF_004011885.1). Taxonomy (GTDB): domain Bacteria; phylum Pseudomonadota; class Gammaproteobacteria; order Enterobacterales; family Enterobacteriaceae; genus Serratia_G; species Serratia_G microhaemolytica. The sequence goes on from NZ_SBEF01000029.1 coordinate 26,162, forward strand.
TCGCCGACCACTGCCAGCGTTTTGCCTCGCTCTAGCGTGAACGAAACACCATCCAGCGCTTTGACCTGCTGCATACCGGCAAACATGCCTTTCTTGACTGAATAGTGCTTTTTCAGGTCGATCGCCTGTAATAACGGAGGGGCTATCTGGTTCATTCACTCGGTCTCCCGGCATCATCCAATGGGGTATGGCACTTCACTAGCCGACCAGAAAGGTTGATCAGTGCAGGCTCTTCAACACGACAACGTTGCCCAGCGTAGGGACAGCGCGGGTTTAACAGACATCCCTGTGGGCGATCATACTTACCTGGCACCACTCCGGGTAATGAGGCAAGACGACTCTTATCTGTGGCGAACTCGGGTAACGCACGCAAAAGAGCCTGAGTGTAAGGGTGGCGTGGAGCCTGAAATATTTCTGCCGCGCTGCCTGCTTCGACCACTTGCCCGGCATACATCACAATGATGTGTTGTGCCGCCTCGGCGACCAGTGCCAAGTCGTGCGTGATCAGCAGCAGCGCCATATTTTCACGCTGCTGTAACTCTAGAAGTAGTTCAATAATTTGCGCTTGGATCGTCACATCGAGAGCCGTGGTCGGCTCATCGGCAATCAGCAGTTTCGGTTGGCAGGCGATCGCCATCGCGATCATCACCCGCTGACTCATGCCACCAGAGAGTTGGTGCGGGTAAACATCGAGCCGAGAGGCCGGATCAGGAATGCCCACTTGAGTCAACAGCTCAATCGCCCGCTGGCGTCGGCTACGGCGGCTACCACCCTGATGCACTTTCAACGCTTCCATAATCTGATAGCCGACGCTGTAGCAGGGGTTCAGGCTAGTCATTGGATCCTGGAAAATCATCGCCACTTCAGCACCAACCAGTTGGCTGCGTTGCTTTTCCGAGATGCTACGCAGATCATGTCCGTTAAATTGCAGCTTTTCAGCCATTACCCGCCCTGGGTAATCAATCAAGCCCATGATCGCCAGTGAGCTGACTGATTTACCAGAACCTGACTCACCAACGATACCGACTACCTGCCCCTGCTCGATGGTGTAGCTAATGCGATCTACCGCGCGAAACGGCGCGGTTTCATCACCGAAATGTACTGACAGTTGTTCAACTTCTAATAGTGCCATGCTCTATTCCTCGTTACTGCTTAAGCTTGGGGTCAAGGGCATCGCGCAAACCATCACCCATCAAGTTGAATGCCAATACGGTGAGCAGGATCGCCACGCCAGGAAAGGTGACAACCCACCAGGCAGTTTGTGCAAACTGCAATACATCCGAGAGCATAGTGCCCCACTCTGGCGTTGGTGGCTGAGCACCCATACCGAGAAAGCCGAGTGCAGCCATGTCAAGAATAGCGTTGGAAAAACCGAGTGAAGCCTGCACAATCAGCGGTGCCAAGCAGTTAGGCAAGATGTTGACGAACATCTGACGCATTGATCCGGCACCTGCAACACGCGAAGCGGTGACATAATCACGATTCACCTCAACCAGCACCGCAGCGCGAGTCAAGCGAATGTAATGCGGCAATGCCACAAAAGTGAGTGCCAACGACGCATTAACAATCGAGGGGCCAAAGATCGCCACCAGCACAAGCGCCAACAGCAGGCTTGGCAGTGCCAGCATGATGTCGACCAGGCGCATGAGCAGTGCATCAACCACACCGCCGAAATAGCCGGCCAGTAGACCAAAAATCACCCCCAGCATCAGCGACAGTAACACCACCAGACAGCCGACCAGCAACGATAGGCGAGCACCATGCATCAGACGTGAAAGGATATCGCGCCCAACATCATCAGTACCAAGAGGAAACAGCCAACTGCCACCATCCAGCCAGGCTGGCGGCCTCAGTAATGCGTCACGAAACTGCTCACCAGGCAGATGTGGGGCCAAGTAGTCTGCCGCGACCGCCACCACCAGCATTACAACAATATAAACCAGGCCAACCACCGCCCCTTTATTGCGTTTGAAGTAGTGCCAAAACTCCTGCCTGGGTGTCAGCGGCGCGGGTGGGTGAGTGATAGCCGACTCAGTAATTTGAGACATAAATGCGCCCCCTATTTCTTATGACGAATACGTGGATTAACAACACCGTAGAGCAGATCCACCAGCAAGTTAACCAGAATGATCGTACAGGCAACTAATAGCACTCCGCCCTGTACTACCGGATAGTCGCGGCGCTGCAAGGCATCCATCAACCAGCGACCAATACCTGGCCAAGAGAAGATGGTTTCGGTCAGGATCGCGCCAGAGAGCAGAGAACCAACCTGTAGACCAATCACCGTCACTACGGGCAGCAAAGCGTTGCGCAATGCATGTACCACAATCACCCGCATCCGGCTCAGCCCCTTGGCGCGTGCAGTACGGATGTAATCTTCCGCCAGCACTTCCAGCATTGACGAACGGGTCATGCGCACAATCACCGCCAGTGGAATTGTCCCCAAGACCACCGCTGGCAAGATCAAGTGCATGACTGCATCAACAAAATCACCGCTTTCACCCCAGAACAGGGTATCGATCAGCATAAAGCCAGTCAGCGGTAAACTCTCATCCAGAAATACCGTATCGCTGACTCGCCCTGATACTGGGGTTAAGTTGAGCTGTACTGAAACCAGCATGATCAGCATCATGCCCCACCAGAAGATCGGCATTGAGTAACCCGTGAGCGAGATGCCAACTGCGGTGTGATCAAACAGTGATCCGCGCTTCACCGCCGCCAAGACACCAATCGGTATGCCAACCATGACCGCAAACAGCATCGCAAACAAGCCAAGCTCCAGTGTGGCTTGAAAACGCGGTACAAACTCCAGCCAAACCGGTATGCGGCTTTTCAGTGATAGACCGAGATCACCCTGTAACACGTTGCCAATGTAGATGAAATATTGTTGATAAAGCGGTTTGTCCAATCCCATCTCTGCCATCAGTTGTGCATGGCGTTCTGCCGAGATCCCTCGCTCACCGGCCATGATGGTTACCGGATCACCTGGGATCATGTGAACAAAGGCAAAAGTGAGCAAAGTGATACCAATAAATGTTGGGATCACCAACGCCAAGCGGCGGAGTATAAACTGCAACATAGCCGAACTCTCTATTAGGAAGTGCCCACTAGCTCAGGTAGCTACCAGGCGGGTTAACCGCGATCTCTTGCTCAAGTAACGAACAAAGACCAGGAGCAATCGCTTGTCCTGGTCTGTTGATTCAGCAGTTATCGAGTAACGCGCAGCAGGCCAGTTATCGCCGAGTTAATCGAGAGACACCTGCTCAAAATGATGCAAACTCAATGGGTCAACAACATAATTTTTTACCTCTTTACGCACTGGCTCATACACCGTTGAGTGAGCAATCATCATGGCTGGTGCCTGTTGTTGCATCACCACCTGTGCCTGTTGGTAAAGTTCGCTGCGCTTATGTTGATCGGGTTCTGAACGCGCTAGCTGGATCAGCTCTTCAAACGGCTGATAACACCAACGCGAATAATTTGATGCATCTTTGGCTGCAGAACAGCTAAACAGGGTATTAAAGAAATTGTCCGGGTCGCCGTTGTCTCCCATCCAGCCCGTCATCATCGCCTGATGTTCACCATTCCTAGCGCGCTTCAGATATTCGCCCCACTCGTAGCTGACAATCTTGGCTTTCACACCAATTTTTGCCCAATCCGCCTGGATCATCTCTGCCATGCGACGTGCATTCGGGTTATAAGGACGTTGTACCGGCATCGCCCACAGTTCAATCGAGAAACCCTCTGCTAAACCAGCCTGATTAAGCAGTGCTTTTGCTTTGACAGGATCGTAGGGGTAATCGCTGACTTGATCGTTGTAGCTCCATATGGTGGGGGGTAGCAGGTTTTTTGCTGCCACACCAGAAGCTTGATAAACCGCATCGATAATCGCCGATTTGTTAACCGCCATTATCAGCGCTTGACGCACTTTTAAGTTATCTAACGGTTTTTTCTCCATATTAAATGCCAGGTAGCCAATGTTCAGACCTGGCTGCTCCATCAGGGTAATCGACTTATCCTGTCTAATACGTGCTAGATCCGCCGGATTGGGCGCAACCATCACATGGCACTCTTTTTTCTGCATTTTAGCGTAGCGAACTGACGCATCCGGTGTGATGGTAAACACCAGGCGGTCGATCTTCGGCTGATTACCCCAATAGCCGTCAAACGCTTTGTAAAGAATACGCGCATCTTTCTGATATTGCTGTAACTGGAATGGCCCGGTTCCAATTGGATTAAGATCAACCTTCTCTGGCGTGCCTGCCTGCATCATCTTGTCGGCATACTCAGCTGACAGGATCGAGGAAAAACCCATCGCCAAGTTAGCGAGCAGCGGCGATTCAGGGCGATTCAGATGGAAACGCACGGTGTAATCATCCAGTTTCTCGATTCGCTCAATCAACGCATCCATCCCCATGCCTTGGAAATACTCGTAAGTACCGCCAGAGACCTTATGGTAAGGGTGATTGACATCCAATTGGCGCAGGAAAGAGAACAGCACATCATCCGCATTCAGCGTGCGTGTCGGTTTAAAATTCTTACTGCTTTGCCACTGCACCCCTTTACGCAGGTAAAAGGTGTAAGTTTTGCCATCGTCGCTGATCTGCCAGCGCTCTGCCAGCCCTGGCCCCAGTTCTGTAGTACCTAGCTTAAACTCCAACAGCCGGTTGTAGATCGGTACTGCACTGGCATCCAGTGTAATACCCGAAGTGAATAGTTGCGGGTTGAACCCTTCCGGAGAACCCTCAGAGCAATAAACCAGCGTTTTAGCCTGCACACTGGCAACGACTGCCAGTGCCATGAGCCCGACACTGAACTTTACGATCCCTGACTTACCAAAGGAACTTTTCATTATTTAGGCTCCGTGATTAATGTGGTGTAGATTAATGCCCACCCCTATTTTTTAGTTATCTAGGCGAGCACGCAGTACCAGAAGGCAGAAAATTAGCTAGTGGTAATAAATAGAGAGATAACCACCAAACTGCAGCGCACAAGTCAAAGGACCATCACGACAGCAAACGGAAATCCCGCCTACAGCCGCTTTCCTCCTCCTCATGCACACCCAGAACTTCACAAGTTGCCAACTGTTTTGGTTATCGTCAACCTCACCTGATCCGCTTCACCACAAATTTAGCCATAATAAAAGAGGGTTTATCCTGTGAGATGCAGAACTAAAAACTATAAAAATAAATAAAATCGAAATTAAAAATTATTTTCATGGCGCAATAAAGATTAAAATTCTAAGTTTTTTAATCGGTTAAACTTGAGAGGTTTGGTCGTTTTTCCTACTGATTGAACAGATATCCACGTATTTTGACCAGACTATACTGTAACAACAACAGTAAGCTTGCTATCGATACCCATTTTTCTGTTAGCCATTATCGCTAACTTTCTGAGTTAGCTTACAGAGATAGCAACTACCTATTAGGAAAGAATTGTTACTCTTTAATCGCTCCAGCGATCCCATGAATCCGTCATGCGGTCTGTAACTTGTCCACTCAATTTCTGATTCATAAGTCACCAAAGTGCAAAAAGCAACCAATAAAAGCCAATAATGATCAATAAATAAATTTTGATTGTTAATTTCTATCAAATTCAGATATTAGATCGCCCCTGCTGATCTAAGTTTATTTTTATTTTATGATTTGAAATGGTTAAATAGTCTCAGCCCTCACCAAATTATCATTAGCAAATCCGCTTTATTATCTCGGCATGGCCGCGCATTCATCACGGTATTCACCGCCTCTTTCATACTCCATCCACCGGCAGTCAACAATCCTGACAGCTACCGATTTAGCCACCAGCGATCGCCAACGAACGAATGAAAATAACGTGATGAATTAGCTTTCATGACACCAAACAGCGATCACCTGGCTTTGCAGTATCTCGCCGCAGCAAAAATCTGTTGATGTAATCGGAAATTCGCTACGGATTTAGAACGAAGAAAATCAAGATCGAACAAATAAGTGCAATCAATAACCAAAAACTATTAACAATATTAATCTGATCGTTTTCATTGATCTTAGTTTAACTTTTTTTTACACTAGTGGCCTGCTGAGTAATAAATTTAAATTTGACAATAAAATCAGCATTTTAAGAGGTTTAGATGGAGTGGGGAGCAGACTAGCCCGCCTTTTTCGACAGAAAAAAAGACGAGCATAGAGCAAAAAAGTTGGCAACATTTGTCCAATTATAACCAACCAATCTTAAACATTTTAAAAACAATTAATGTTTCTTACCGTCTTACAGGGAGATTTAAATGAACGAAAATCACGTTATCAGCAAACACGCGACTTCGGTACTTACCTCAGTGCAGACTAATGCATTAGGTACCCTGATGGCTCGTCGTGATCGATTGCTGACGCTGTTACTGAGTAGTGCTCTGATCGCAACGATGCCGAGTTACGCAATCACCACTGTGGTCGTTCCAGCCGGCCAAGAGGGTATTATCGGTAGTACACCGTTTTTACCCAATTCAACAATTTCTACTACCAGTTCTTTAGGATTACCCACTTTGGCGGTTGAAGTGGCTGTGACCACTGCCGCCGCCGGTGTTCGATGTGCCAAAATCACTGATAGCGATGTTGCGCTCGGTTGGAAAAGCAAGGTGTACGGTTTTAAGTTAACCGGACCTACCCCAGGCGCGGTGCTACTGACCGAAGGACATGCATCATGGAAAAAAGTGATACAAGGGGGAGCTCCACTTGTCGTTACGCCTCTGCAAGGGACTACCACTTTCACTATGGGGCGTTGGTCTAGCGTTTTTTCACCCAGTACTCTCAATTATACCCGTGCCGAGAGTCAATCTGATGGAGATAGCCAGCCAACAGTCAGCGACGCTTATAAAGGGATCAGTTGCAGCTCTATCGTCAATGCTACCGAGTATTCTCCACATAGCTGGAAAAGCAGCGAACCAAGTAGCTCATCCCTAAACGTGCGTTTTTTAATTGACGCGCCAAAAGGTGGCTTACAACCTGGTGTCTATACTGCCCCGCAACTGTTCCATCTCGACTATGCAGGTGCCAAATCGACAAGGGCAGAGTTAGATCCGATCCAAATCACTGTTGCCAATAACTCCTGCTCACTCAATACACCGTCAACAGTGACATTCTCCGGAGTTAATTATCAGGAAACACCGACAAGTTATGTTGTGTTGTTGCGCAGGAGTTCTGACATCACCGTTGAGTGCAATGCAGCCAGCACAGAGTTCACTCCTTGGCTCTATGTGACTGCCTCTGGTATTTCAACAGGACGCAGCAGTTCAAGCAGCGATTTAGCGCTGGTAGGAACAGATGGCAAAGTCTCCGAGCAGATGGTCATTCGTGGTCAATGGGGAGATAACATTGCCCCCTCGGGGGAGATCGGGTGTGCAATCAATACCAATCAGGTGAACAATATTATGGATTTCTCCGGGAGGAATGGCTATCAGCTGATCCAAAAAACAGTCTATGACACAAATAAAACATTCAAACGCTATATGCACTTTACCCTTTGTAAGCTCAGCGCAAATAACCTGACTGCCGATGAGTACACGGCTCAGGCGACAGTGTTTCTCGTGCAGAGATAAACCAATATCCCCTTTGGGGCAGCTCGGTAAACTGCCCCAACCACCGCTTGCGTGCAACCTTTTAGCAAGCGGTGATTTTTTTTCTTACTACCGCTAACTACTCCACTGTAAACCAGACTACCGGTTAGCTTAACCTCTCGCCGAAGGGATCAGCACGATTAGATTGGGAAGATGCTAAAACCGTGGCCAATTTTGCTTGACCATTTCATCTGGTTACTGATCACCCTATATGCTGGCAACTCACTGACCTCATCACTTGCACTAATATCGACAGGTATATAATTAGTAGCGATCTCTTGTTTCTTCTCTTTGCCACCTTCATGATGTTGAAACACGTTTGCGGCAGAGATCACTCACTGTCAGGATCGTCTGTTTGCGCCGCCGCTCCCGGTGGTTGAATTTTTTAAGTCATCAGGGTTGTTACCCATTTTTTAACGAGAATATGTCATGAATACCGAAGGATTACTTGCTCAGCGCATCGTCAACATCAAAAGCTCAGCTATTCGCGAATTGCTCAAACACAGCAAAATGGAGCAGGTCATTTCGTTAGCCGGTGGTATCCCTTCTGATGCGCTGTTTGATTTCGAAGGATTGAGCATTGCCACACAGCAGGCGATTAGCGAACAACCAAAGAGCGCATTCCAGTATGGCCTGACTGAGGGTAGCCCACTGCTACGTGAACGCATCTGTGCGCTCTGCCAGCAGCGTGGTGTCTTTGCTCAGCCTGATGATGTGTTGATTACTGCTGGATCGCAGCAAGCTCTTGATCTGGTGATGCGTGCGCTGGTTAATCCAGGCGATCTGTTTGTGGTGGAACGCCCAACCTATCTGGCAGCATTGCAGACGTTGGAGTTGGCAGAAGCCAACATTCTCTCGGTGGGTTCTGATAGTGATGGAATGCGCGTCGATGAGCTAGAACAACTGCTAAAAACCCATAAGATTAAAGGCGTCTATGTGGTGCCTAATTTTGGCAATCCGAGTGGGCTGACGCTGAGCCTCGAACGTCGCGAGCAGTTGGTGAAACTAGCAGTAGAGCACAATTTCCTGATTATTGAAGATGATCCTTATGGCGAATTGCGCTTCAGCGATGAACGCCACACTACGCTGTATCAAGTTTCGCAGCAGCTATTCGGTCACTGTGAAAATATTATCTATACCTCCAGTTTTTCCAAAATTCTGGCACCGGGTCTGCGATTGGGCTGGGCGATCCTGCCACCTTTCTTGTTGCAGAAAGTCGCCATCATTAAGCAAGCCGCAGATCTCCATGCCAGTGCTTTGTCGCAAAGTATCGTCGAATGCTATTTGGGTCTCGATCGCCTGCCAGCGCAGATCGAGAAAATCCGCGCTGTCTATCGACAAAAATGTCAGATACTTGCCGATTTGTTGCAACAGCAACTTGGCGATGTGATCAGTTTTGATATGCCGAAAGGCGGTATGTTTCTCTGGGTTCGTTTTCGCCAACCATTCAATGCTACCGAATGGTTACAGGAGACACTCAAGCAGGGCGTGGTGTTCGTGCCTGGCGAGTACTTCTTTGCTGAACAACCTGATCGCTCAACGTTCCGGTTGTCGTTCGCCACGGCTAGCGAGGCACAAATGCAAGAAGCCGTAGCACGGTTGCGGCGTGCACTGTAACGTCAGTTTCCGGGCAGCACATCGTTGTCCGGATAAATCCGCAAACGCGGTAACTCTCTTGATTTAACAACCACTGTGTGGCTGCAAAGGTGGACTCAATGACAATGTCTCTCTGGCCCTATCCACGAATTGTTGCCCACCGTGGTGGCGGATCTCTGGCACCAGAAAATACCTTGGCAGGGATTGATGTTGCTGCATCCTACCGCCATAAGATGATCGAGTTTGATGTCAAACTGAGCAGTGATGATCAGCCGTTTTTGTTACACGACGATACACTGGAACGCACCAGCAATGGCCATGGTATCGCCGGTGAGCTGCCTTGGCAGATGTTGGCGACTCTGGATGCGGGCAGTTGGTATGGTGCCGGTTTCCGTGGCGAACGTTTGCCACTACTGGCACAGGTTGCTGAGCGCTGTCGACAGCATGGCATGTTAGCCAATATTGAGATCAAACCAACAGCAGGTTGTGAACAGAGAAGTGGGCAAGTGATCGCGCTCGCGGCAAGTCGCTTGTGGCAGCAGCAAACCGCTCCGCTACTCTCTTCCTTCTCAATCACTGCTCTGGCAGCGGCACAATATTACGCCCCAGAACTGCCGCGTGGCTTACTGTTAGAACAGTGGGATAACGGTTGGCAAGCACTTACCAGCAAGTTGGGGTGCCTGTCGCTGCATATTGACCATCTAGCGTTGAATGCCGAACGGGTCTCTGAGCTAAAACAGGCTGGGCTATATATTCTGGCCTATACCGTTAACCAGCCAGAACGTGCGCGTTTGTTGTTGCACTGGGGCGTTGACTCGATTTGTACCGACCAGATAGATTTAATCGGTGCAGATTTTTAATTCGGCGACTTTCGCAAGGCTGTTTGGTGTTAGCGCCACTCGCTAGGAAGGATTGTGATGCCTGCCTTTGTCATTTCGTTATGGCACCAACTTGTGCTCTCTCTGCCGCTTTTTGTGTTAATTATGCTTGGCTTTGGCCTGATCCGCTGGGGAAAATGGCCAACCACCATCACTGATGCCCTTAGTCGTTTTGTCTTCTCACTGGCGTTGCCTGCAATGCTGTTTCGCATGATGTGGCAGTTCGCCAAACGCCCAACTGTTGATGCCAGGCTACTGATTGCATTTTTCGGCAGTTGTCTGCTGGTGTTTATCATCGGTCGCTTACTGGCGCGCTATCTGTTTAAGCTGGACGGTGTCTCCGGTTCAGTGTTCGCGCTCGGTGGCATCTTTTCCAATAATGTGATGCTTGGCTTACCACTGGCAACGCTGATGCTTGGAGAAGAGGCGATCCCGGCTGTGGCGCTGGTGTTGGTGTTCAATGGATTAACACTGTGGACGTTAGTTACTGTCTCGGTTGAGTGGGCACGTAATGGTTCGCCAACGCTACACGGCTTTATCAAAACCGTGCGTGCAGTATTCACCAATCCACTGATCATCGGTATTTTATCCGGTACCCTGCTTGGGTTAAGCAATGTGCCTTTACCACAGTTCGTCGATCAACCGCTCAGTATGCTTGGCCAAATTGCTGCACCTATGTCACTGATTGTACTTGGCATGGGGTTAGCCACTTACTCGTTACGCCGTGGCTGGCAGTTGAGCAGTGCCATCTGTGTGCTGAAGTTGATTATTCAACCTCTGGTGGTGTGGTTGCTGGCTCGGCTGCTTGATCTGCCACCGTTAGAGACACAAGTGGTTGTGTTGCTTGGTTCGATGGCGGTCGGGGTGAATGTCTATCTGATGTCACGTCAGTTTAATGCGCTGACGGCTGCCACTGCCACCAGCATGGTGATGTCTACCGCACTGTCTGCATTCACCACCCCGCTGATCCTGACGATGCTGGGGGTACAAATTTAGCGTTCGCTAAGCTGAGCGTGAGATTGGCTAAACTTAGTGTGAACTAAACTGAGTGTGAAAGAGTGCCGATGCTGTCTCTGCAACCAACTCACCTCCTTTCCAATACAGGTAAGCGGGATGTCACTGTATCAAATGTGCTTTGCTGCTGCGTTGCGCCAATGCGAACATTTTAACACCACTAGTAAACTTTTTGATTGCTGCATGGTTCACTGATTTTCGCTACAATCCGCATTTGGCCTTCGGTTTGTTAGAGTGAAGTTATCTTGTTTCTATTAATTGTTACTACTATTTTGTGGGCGTTCTCTTTTAGTTTAATTGGCGAATATCTGGCTGGCCAGGTGGATAGTTGGTTCTCGGTATTGGTGCGTATTGCTTTGGCTACAGTGATGTTTCTGCCATTTCTACGTTGGCGTCACATCCGTTGGTCTGTGATTTTGCTCTATATGGCGGTGGGAGCCTGTCAGTTAGGGATTATGTATCTGCTGATATTTCGTGCCTATCTCTATCTCAGTGTGCCGGAGCTACTGTTGTTCACGGTATTGACGCCGCTGTACATCACTTTGATTTATGACTTGCTTAGTCGACGTCGGTTGCGTTGGTCTTATGCTTTGAGTGCTCTGCTGGCGGTGATCGGGGCGGCAATTATTCGCTATCACCAATTGAGTGACCATTTCTGGTGGGGGCTGATGCTGGTGCAAGCTGCCAATATCATTTTTGCCATTGGTATGGTCGGTTATAAACGTTTAATGGAGCTTCATCCATTGCCGCAACATACCGCGTTTTCCTGGTTCTATCTCGGTGCTCTGTTGGTCGCGCTGTTTGCTTGGGGGATATGGGGTAATCCGGCACAACTCCCTACCACTTCGTTACAGTGGGGGATCTTGATTTGGTTGGGGGTGGTGGCTTCTGGCCTTGGCTATTTTATGTGGAACTACGGCGCTACTCAGGTTGATGCTGGTACGCTCGGCATCATGAATAATATGCATGTTCCGGCGGGTCTGCTGGTGAATCTGCTGATTTGGCAGCAACAGATCCACTGGTTCAGTTTCCTTGCCGGTAGCCTGGTGATGATTGCCTCGCTGTGGGTACATCGACATTGGGTTGCACACGGTAGCCGTTAGTCTGCCAGAGCGATAGTGAACCGCCGATGCAGCCTGTCGACTTATTCAAGGCATTGAGCTGGCAGCGTTGATGAGCAGTTCCAGTTGCTCTTGTGCCGCCAGCCAATCACTCTCAGTCTGTTCCAGTGCGCTACGCAACTGATTCTGTTGTTGTAACGCTTCACTCAACTGCGCCTTGCGACTGCCATCATAGATTGCGGGATCAGCCAGTTGTTGCTCAATCAGTGCCAATTTTGCTGCCTGCTTTTCCAACTGCTGTTCCAGTTTGCCAATCTGCTGGCGCAGCGGTTGTGTTTGTGTGCGTAGTTGCGCATCGCGCCGTTTTTGCTCTTTGCGTGCCTGTGCGCTGTTGTCATTCTCCTGCTTTAACTCCCGATCAGGCGTGGTCAGTTTTTGCTGTTCATTTAACCACAGCTGATAATCATCCAGATCACCGGCAAATGGCTCTACTTGTCCATCATGCACCAGGTAGAGTTCATCGGTGGTTGAGCGCAGTAAATGACGATCGTGTGATACCACGACCAGCGCGCCTTCAAAATCAATCAATGCTTCGGTTAATGCTTGGCGCATATCCAGATCAAGGTGGTTAGTTGGTTCATCAAGCAGCAGGAGATTCGGCCGTTGCCAGACAATCAGTGCCAGTACCAGCCGTGCTTTCTCACCACCGGAGAAACGCGCGGTCGCTTCGTTCACTTTGTCCGCTTGAAAACCAAAGCCGCCAAGATAGTCACGCAGTTGCTGTTCCGGTAGCTGCGCAGCAATACGGCTGAGGTGTTGTAATGGCGACTCCTCGGCACGTAAAAACTCTAACTGATGCTGAGCGAAGTAACCCAGTTTGACCCCTTTCGCTAATCCTATTTCGCCAGTGAGCGGTGCTAGTGTTCCCGCCAGCATCTTGATCAAAGTCGATTTGCCCGCTCCATTACGCCCCAATAAACCAATGCGTGAACCCGGCACGAGGTTGAGCTTGATCGAGGCCAAAATTGGCTGGCCATCATACCCGGCGCTCACCTTCTCCATTCTTAGCAGTGGGCTAGGCAGGCTCTCTGGCGGCCGGAACTGAAAGCGGAATGGATTGTCGATATGCGCTGGCGCGATGAGTTCCATTCGCTCCAACATCTTGATGCGGCTCTGTGCCTGCTTCGCTTTTGTCGCTTTGGCACGAAAGCGATCAATGTAGCTCTGCAGGTGTGCCACTTTCTCCTGCTGGCTCTGATACAGCGCCTGCTGTTGTGCCAGTTTGGTGGCGCGCTGGCGTTCAAATGAGGAGTAGTTACCGCTGTACTCGTTGAGACTCTGATTTTCAATGTGCAGGATTTTATCAACGATTGGGTCAAGAAAATCGCGGTCGTGTGAAATCAATAGCAGCGTGCCCTGATAACTTTTCAGCCAGCGCTCTAGCCAGATGACCGCATCCAGATCAAGGTGGTTGGTGGGTTCATCCAGTAGCAGCAGATCAGAACGGCAAAGCAGTGCCTGTGCCAGATTAAGGCGCATACGCCAACCACCGGAAAATTCGCGTACTGGTGTGGTGAACTGTTGGCTGGAAAACCCCAGTCCATGTAATAAACCCGCTGCACGGGAACGAATAGCCCAAGCATCGATAGCATCCAGTTTGCCGTGCAGCAATGCAATCGCATGACCATCATTATGTTGGTTGGCCTGCTGTAGTTGTGCTTCCAGTTGGCGAAATTCGCGATCACCATCGATAACATACTCGATAGCAGCCGTCGCTAGTGCCGGCGTTTCCTGATTGACCCAGGTTAACTGCCAGTTTTGTGGAAAGGTGTAGCTGCCTCCATCTGGCGTTATCTCTCCTTTTAGCAACGCGAATAACGTTGATTTACCACAACCGTTTTTTCCGACCAAGCCTACTTTTTGTCGTGGATTCACCGTTGCGGTGGCATGTTCCAGCAGTACGTGGCTGCCGCGCTGAATTTGTAGTGAAGAGAAGACAATCATAAAACGCCGTTTGTTGATAAAATGTTAGCTATACCGACTGATCTGTCGCTGTTACGTTGCATGGTAACGGAAATCCGCGCGCCTGACGACGCTTTACAGGGGGAATTAATGTCACAACCCACTAAAATTTTACTGTTATATGCTCACCCGGAGTCACAAGATTCAGTGGCTAACCAAGTTTTGTTACAGGCAGCACAGCCGTTGCAGCATGTCACGGTGCGTGATTTATACGCTGAGTATCCCGATTTTTTTATTGATATTCAGTATGAACAACAATTGTTGCGTGAACATCAGATCATTGTGTTTCAACACCCCCTGTATACCTATAGTTGCCCGGCACTGCTGAAGGAGTGGCTCGATCGCGTGTTGTCGCGTGACCTTGCCCGTGCGTTTGGTGGCCGTGCTCTGGCGGGTAAATATTGGCGTTCTGTGATCACTACCGGTGAGCCAGAAATGAGTTATCGCATTGGCGGCTACAATCGCTATCCACTGGAAGAGCTGTTGCGTCCTTTTGAGTTAACCGCCGCAATGTGTCATATGCACTGGCTACCACCACTGATTGTCTATTGGGCACGTCGCCAACGCACAGAAATACTGCTTGACCACGCCAGCAGCTATATGGATTGGCTCTCTAACCCATTGGCAGAAAAGGAGGATAATTGATGGAAAGTTCAACACTGTTGACTGCTGTGTTACTGTTTCTGTTCGCCGCAGTGGTTGCTGTACCCATCGCAGGCCGGTTAGGCATCGGCACCGTGTTGGGTTATCTGATCGCCGGTATCGCGATTGGCCCTTGGGGGTTGGGGTTGATCCGCGATGTTGATCAGATCCTGCACTTTTCCGAGCTTGGCGTTGTTTTTTTAATGTTTATCATTGGATTAGAGTTAAAACCAGCCAAGCTTTGGGAATTAAGACGTTCCATTTTTGGTGTCGGTGCCGCTCAGCTACTGATAACCACCGCGTTATTAGCCTGTTTACTGTATCTTAGCCACTTTGCTTGGCCGGCAGCCATTATCGGTGGTATTGGTCTGGCAATGTCCTCTACCGCAATGGCCCTGCAGGTGATGCGAGAAAAGCGAATGCATCAAAGCGAAGGTGGGCAACTCGGTTTTGCGGTGCTGCTGTTCCAAGATATGGCGGTGATCCCGGCATTAGCACTAATCCCTATTCTGGCCGATTCTGGCGGTAACCAAGATGATTGGCTAAAAGTCGCCACCAAAGTGCTGGCATTGGCTGGTATGTTGATCGGTGGCCGTCTGTTGCTACGCCCACTATTTCGCTATATCGCCGCCTCAGGTATTCGTGAGATTTTCACCGCCGCAGCACTGCTGCTCGTGCTGGGTGCAGCACTGTTCATGGATCTACTCGGTCTCTCAATGGCATTAGGTACTTTTATTGCCGGAGTGCTACTGGCAGAAAGTGAGTACCGCCATGAACTGGAAATTTCTATCGAACCTTTTAAAGGGTTGTTGCTTGGACTGTTCTTCATCTCGGTCGGTATGGCACTCAATATGGGAGTGTTATATACCCATTTGCTGGCAGTGCTGATTGGCGTGTTGATGCTGGTGGTGATTAAGGCACTGGTGCTCTATCTGCTGGCGTATCTATTCGGCTTACGTCGTTTTGTCCGTTTGCAGTTTGCCGGGGTGCTCAGCCAAGGTGGCGAGTTTGCCTTTGTGCTGTTTTCCGCCGCTGCCGCACAACAGTTGTTAAATTCAGAACAATTAGCACTACTGCTGGTGGTGGTGACGCTCTCAATGATGACCACTCCGCTATTAATGCAGATCATCGATCGTATTTTGGCGCATCGCTATAACGATAGAAGCGAACATGACGAGGAAGCACCTGCGGTCGCCGATGATGATCCACAGGTGATCATCGTCGGTTTTGGTCGCTTTGGCCAAATTGTTGGCCGCTTGCTGATGGCAAACAAAATTCGCATCACGATTTTTGAGCGTGATGTCAGTGCGCTGAGTATGCTGCGCCGCTACGGTTATACCGTTTACTATGGCGATGGTACAGAGCTGGAGCTACTGCGTGCCGCCGGCGCAGATAAAGCACAATCGATTGTGATCACCTGCAATGAGCCAGAGAGAGCGATGACTATTGTGCATTTGTGCCAACAATATTTCCCTAATCTCACCATTTTGGCTCGTGCCCGAGGCCGTGTTGAGGCGCATGAGTTGCTACAGGCAGGGGTGACACTGTTCACTCGCGAAACCTTTTCCAGTGCGCTTGAGTTGGGCAGAAAAGCGTTAATCGTGCTGGGGATGCATCCTCATCAAGCCTATCGTGCACAACAACATTTTCGCCGCCTAGATATGCGTATGCTACGTGAATTGATGCCTTCTCACCAAGGTGATGTCGCTGAGATTTCGCGTGTGAAAGAGGCAAGACGCGAACTAGAAGAGTTGTTCCAGCGCGAAATGCAAAAAGATAAACGTCAGTTTTATGACTGGGATGAAGAAGAGTAACTTGAGAGAGCCTATGAGCACGATACGTAAAAGATTTATTGCAGCAGCAGTTTGTCCGCACTGTCAACAGGTTGATACGTTGGCGATCTGGATCGAGAACCAGATTGAACAATGCCAGTGCATTAAATGTGGCTATCAACAGTCACAGTCCGAAGTGGAACTCAAACAACATATTCGCCCGCAGGAACAACTGGTTGCACTGTTCCCGTTGAAGTCATAGTTATTGTGCTGATTTTTTTATCCCATAGAGTACAGCAGCACAGATTTCCGCTACAATCTGCACTGATTTGCCGACAGAGCGTGTGCATAGGTGCTCTGTTCTGGCTAACCGCCAATCTCGATACGCGAAATTGGCCCAGCCAACACCAAAACAACTTGCGGTGTATAAGCGTATAAAGGCCAGATCATACAGAAAACCTAAGCTGATAGATTTTAAGGCATATACTCCTTGTCACTTCTTATGCAAGGGTACCCAACGGTAGGAGATATCATGAAAGTAGCAAAAGACTTGGTCGTCAGCTTGGCTTACCAAGTACGTACAGAAGATGGTGTTTTAGTTGATGAGTCTCCGGTGAGTGCACCGTTGGACTATCTACATGGTCACGGTTCACTGATCAGTGGCCTAGAAA
The DNA here is from genome assembly GCF_004011885.1 of Serratia microhaemolytica. Classification (GTDB taxonomy): domain Bacteria; phylum Pseudomonadota; class Gammaproteobacteria; order Enterobacterales; family Enterobacteriaceae; genus Serratia_G; species Serratia_G microhaemolytica. The sequence continues at coordinate 43,403 of NZ_SBEF01000029.1, forward strand.
ATGCGCTGGAAGGCCGCAGTGTCGGGGAAGAGTTTGATGTTCATGTTGGCGCAAACGATGCTTACGGTAGCTACGATGAGAACCTGGTTCAACGCGTCTCAAAAGATGTATTTATGGGCGTTGACGAGCTAGAGGTGGGTATGCGCTTCCTGGCCGATACGGATCAAGGTCCAGTGCCAGTTGAAATCACCGAAATCGACGGTGACCAGGTCGTGGTTGATGGCAACCACATGCTGGCAGGGCAGAACCTGAACTTCAGTGTCCACGTGGTCGCGGTCCGCGATGCCACTCCAGAGGAGCTAGCTCACGGCCATGTACACGGTGAAGATGATCATCATCATGAACATAGCGGGGGTTGCTGTGGTGGTCATGGACAAGCCAAGAAAAGTGGTTGTAATGGCAACGGCGGTTGTGGCTGTCACTGATCATTTCACGCAGTACATAAAGATGCTGCCCCATTGCTGGGGTAGCGTTACAACGCTGTGCCGCTGTTGTCACTCACTGCCTTGCCAGCATATCAATAATGTGGCGGGGGGGTCTCTTCTGATTGTGCAGCTATCAGTGTTGGTTGAGTGGCACGAAGCTTGTCAGTGAGTAAGCGTAACTGCTCATGAAGCTTAAGCAGATCAAACTGCTGTTTGACCACCGTCTGATTCAGCTCTTCAATCGCCACTTCTTGAAAAGCCAAACGGCTTTCTAAATCCTCTAACCGCTGTAGCAGCGCCTGTTCGCTAGCATCACACATCACGTTACTCCATCACACCATTAACAAAACATGAGCGCCGTATGTTAACAGCCATCAGCTGCTTTGCATTGCATTTTCCCACTGGCTAGCGGGAAAAATATCACGCTCTACCACCTATACCGAGGTAACATGCTAGCCAATTAACTTGCTGGATGATTGTTTTATTCAAGGCAGCTATAGTATTCTAACCTATCTACATAACGACTGTTTGAGGCACTGCTTCAGATACTGGAGAACTAAATGAAATCTTTGTTTAAAGTCGCACTTCTGACAAGCACTATGGCTTTGGCTCTGAATACAGCCCAAGTTATGGCAGCCGATGCAGCAAAACCAAGCAAACCTGCTGCGGCAAGCAAGTTCAAAAGTGAAGATGAACAAGCTGCTTACGCACTCGGTGCATCACTTGGTCTGTACATGGAAAACTCGCTGAAAGAGCAGGAAAAGCTCGGCATCAAACTGAGTAAAAATCAGTTACTCGCTGGTGTGCAAGATGTGTTCGGTGGCAAAAACAAACTGACTAATGAAGAGATCGAAAGCGCACTACAGTCTTTTGAAACTCGCGTAAGAACTGCGGCTCAGGCGAAAATGGATCTCGAAGCAAAAGAGAACGAGACCAAGGGTGCTAAGTATGCAGAAAATTTCGCCAAAGAAAAGGGCGTTAAAAAGACGGAGTCTGGTCTGTTGTACAAAGTTGAGAAAGAGGGTAGTGGCGTAGCACCACAAGAAGCCGATACTATCACTGTTAACTACAAAGGCAGCCTTATCGACGGTACCGTATTTGACAGCTCTTATGAGCGTGGTGAACCACTCAGATTCCGTATGGATAGCGTCATCCCTGGCTGGACCGAAGGATTGAAGTACATCAAGAAGGGCGGAAAAATCCAGTTGGTTATTCCACCTGAACTGGCTTACGGTAAAGCGAATGTTCCTGGTATTCCAGTCAATTCGACTTTGGTATTCGATATCGAGTTGATCGAAGTTGAACCAGCCGATCAAGCTGACCAATAAAGTGGCATAACCGGCGACTCGCACAGGAAGATAAGGATGAGAGGTGAACAATAACCCCCTCACCCAACAGTAGAGAGTAGCAGTGTAAAAGCCAGCCAGATGAAACCGTCGCACAGCTTGCGACGGTTTTTTTATTTTTTAAATCATTTACTTACAATAGCACGACACTCAGACCACTTGAATTCGGCATCGATGAGATGACATCCAGCACAGAAGTGCTGACCTACCAATCACTGCTGACAATCAGCCAAAAAGCAAAACCCCCGTGTACATCAGTACACGGGGGCGCTTCTGTAGGTGCCTGGCAGTGTCCTACTCTCGCATGGGGAGACCCCACACTACCATCGGCGCTACGGCGTTTCACTTCTGAGTTCGGCATGGGGTCAGGTGGGACCACCGCGCTATCGCCGCCAGGCATGTT
>NZ_ML137211.1:0-35874 GCF_004011885.1 Serratia microhaemolytica
ATGGAAAAATAGTCAACTGGACCAACTGCTGCCCCTGCCCGGTAACACCTTCTCCTCATCCACCTAATCTGCCGCTCACCTTAACCACTTAATATAAACTCGCAAGGTGAGATCGCCGGATGTTTACGCAAATTTACAACAACAGGCTGAAGGACCACCATTAAACCCGATTGAAATGGCCTCCCGCTCTTGGGCAGAAATCATCGCTAAGCTTGAAAAAGATAAAGAATTTAAAGATGAGTTTAAAAAGGTGTACCCCAAAGGCTTTAGTGATAAAAACATTACCGATGCGATTGCCGAATTTGAAAAAACCTTAATCACTCCCAATAGCCCGTTTGATCGCTATTTAAAAGGTGATGAACATGCGTTAACCAAACAGCAAAAACGTGGTTATCAACTGTTCCAGCAAAACAAATGTGGTACTTGTCATACTGGTGTCAACCTCGGTGGTCAATCTTATGAAATTATGGGGCTTAAAGCGGATTATTTTGCAGCACGCGGTGATCTGACCAGCGCCGACCTTGGACGTTACAACGTCACGAAGAATGAGGCTGACCGCTACCGTTTTAAAACACCGACACTGCGTAATGTCGCGTTGACAGCACCCTACTTCCATGACGGTAGTGCCAGCACATTGCAGCAGGCGGTCAAGGATATGCTGACTTATCAAGTCGGAAAGTCTCTTTCAGAAAGAGAGATCAATGATCTGGTTGTATTTTTGGAAACGCTAACCGGAAAATATCCACCGACAGAAAATTAGACAAGCAGATGATCAACCTCAAGCCCGGATTGTCAGACTTATCCGGGCGTTGGTTATGGCGGCTAGGCTGCCATACCATAAGAGTATGCTGCCAAACATAGCCTGAAGCGATCAGCCTTTATTATCCAATAATTTAGAAATATCAATATATTGTGCCAATTCACGCTGTTCAGCACGCGGAAGATAAGGGATCTCTCCCAGCAAAGGGGCTGGTATGCGCTGCCGCAACGCAGCAATGGTTTCCGCGTAATGTGCTAATCCCGGATTAATCCGGTTAGCAACCCAACCTAATAATGTAAGGCCATCGTTAATCACCGCCTCTGCGGTCAATAATGCATGGCTAACACAGCCAAGTTTGATGCCAACAACCAAAATCACCGGTAGCCGTTGCTGCACAACCCAGTTGGAGTAAGGTTGCAGATCACTCAGCAATACCCGCCAACCACCACTGCCCTCTACCACTACCGTTTCAGCCTGATGCGTCAAGTGCTGTAAACCTTGGCTCATCAGTTGATAATTTGTATCTTGTATTTCTCCAGCATGAAATACCTCATCCAGACAAGTAATTGGATTAACTTCTTCATAACATACTGGAATGGTTGAAGATGCTTGCAGTACCAAGGCATCTTTATTTCTGATGCCTTCACTCGTCTCCTGGCAACCTGCAGCAATCGGTTTATAACCTACAACAGAACGCCCTTGTGCAGCAAATGCTTGCAGTAATCCGCGAGCCACTACGGTTTTACCGACACTGGTATCTGTCCCAGTTATGAATAAACGTGTTAGCATGACATAACTTGCCTTAAAATAGTTAAACGGAGAGAGTCTAGAGCAACATCATCAGCAACAGATTGAGGCAGCGCAATCTTTTCGCAATCAGTATAAAAACGTCTTCCTAATTTAACCCTTTTAGCTATATCATGGCCGTTTTGCGCAAATAACACTCTAACCCTGCCTATCAAACGACCATCGCCTTATTTAATAATGTCGCACGCAAGGCAATAACATATCTCAGCGGAACAGTTATAGTTTCTCTCGATGTATTGCTAAGCTATTAGGCTGAATTACACTCTGTGGCTTATGCAGATAGAGATGACCTCTCTGCTAGTTATCACTCTGCATTTCCTGTTTAGCCAAAAAGTTGACCAAACAGTGACTCCTACCGCATTATGGTGGGTGTCTTTTTTATTGTTTATTTGTAACTGAGGGCTTTTTAATGAAACTGTTCTACACGGCGGGTGCTTGCTCATTATCTCCACATATTGTACTGCATGAAATAGGCCTGGATTTCACAGCAGAAAAAGTAGACTTGGCTCAGAAGAAAACAGAGAGCGGTGTTGACTATTTCACCATCAATCCTAAAGGACAGGTTCCAGCACTGCTGCTGGATGATGGTACCCTGCTCACGGAAGGTGCGGTGATTGTACAATATTTGGCGGATCAAGCACCAGAGAGCAACTTGCTGCCAGCTGTTGGTAGTCTGTCGCGTTATCAGGCACTTGAGGGCTTGAACTATGTCGCAACCGAGCTACACAAAGGCTTCACTCCGCTGTTTAAACCAGGAACACCAGATGAGTACAAAGTGATTGTGCGTGAACGTCTGGATAGCCAGTTCAACTACCTTAATACCCTGTTTGCCAAGCAGCCTTATCTGGCTGGTCAGCGCTTTACCATCGCGGATGCTTATCTGTTTACAGTATTGCGCTGGACAAAGCCGATGCAACTTGACATCAGTAAATATGCACATCTGCAAGCCTACTTTGATCGCATCGCTAGCCGTCCCGCAGTGAAAGCCACATTAAGTGATGAAGGCTTAAATTAATCACAACGCAAATAATCAGGGGGCTAGTTAGCCCCCTGTTTTCAATTCCACTCTAGCAAGCAGTAGTGTTTTTTGCCGCGCCGTAACAGTGTATAGCGACCAAACAGGCGATCAGCTTCAGTAAAGCGATATTCGGGATTGGACTGTTTTTCACCATTGATGGTCACGGCATTGGAAGCAATCATCGTGCGTGCTTGACCGCGTGAAGGCACCAGTTCAGCATTGACTAATGCCTGTTGCAAATCAGCATCAGCCTCCAGTTTGACCGTAGGCATACCATCTAGCGCCAGTTGTGCAAAGTCAGTTGCCGTCATCTGATCTAACGCTCCAGAAAACAGGCTCTGTGTGATACGTTTTGCCGCCGCTAGCCCTTCGGCACCATGCACCATGTGGGTGACTTCGTCTGCCAACACGTATTGCGCGCGTGGAGCCTTACCGCTCTGTTTATCTTCCTGTTCCAGTGCATTAATTTCTTCTATACTCAAGAAAGTGAAGAATTTCAAAAAGCGATACACATCCGCATCAGCAGTATTAATCCAGAACTGGTAGAACTTATATGGGCTGGTTTTTTCTGGTGATAACCAAACTGCCCCGCCCTCTGTTTTACCAAATTTGGTGCCATCAGATTTAGTGATCAGCGGTACGGTCAAACCGAACACCTGCTTTTGATGCAACCGACGCGTTAAATCGATACCAGAAGTAATGTTGCCCCACTGATCAGAACCACCAATCTGTAGTTCAACCTGGTGACGATGATACAACTCTGCAAAATCAAACCCCTGTAGCAGGTTGTAAGAAAACTCAGTGAAAGAGATCCCCGAATCATCACGGTTCAAACGCTGTTTGACCGCTTCTTTGTTGATCATCTGATTAACTGAAAAATGTTTGCCGATATCACGTAAAAAGGTCAGTACATTCATGTTGCCAAACCAATCATGGTTATTGGCAGTGATCGCGCTGTTGCTACCGCAGTCAAAATCGAGGAACGGTGACACCTGCTGACGAATCTTCTCCACCCACTGCTGCACGGTATCGCTGCTGTTCAGTTTGCGCTCAGCAGCTTTAAAACTTGGATCACCAATCATGCCTGTTGCACCACCGACCAGCGCCACCGGTTTATGACCAGCTAACTGGAAGCGTTTCAGGCAAAGCAGTGGCACCAGATGGCCCAAATGCAAGCTATCGGCAGTGGGATCAAAACCGCAATAGAGCACAATTGGCTGCTGCTCCAACCGCGCTGCTAGCGCTTTTTCATCCGTCACTTGGGCTATCAGCCCACGCTCTTGCAATTGTTGAATCAAATTGGTGCTGGCCATCAGTGTCTCCATCTGTAAAACATAGGCGGTAAAGTAAACTCACGATGGCGCATAGAATAAAACGCCAACGGCATCAGTACCAGTAGACAAAAGCTATTTTCTGCCTGTTAGGGTGCTAATCGGTCAATTTTCCAGTCGCTTCCTTGTCGTTGATAAAGGAAGCGGTCATGCAAGCGGTGCTCTCCCCCTTGCCAGAACTCGACCGAGTCAAATTTAACTCGGAAACCGCCCCAAAAACTGGGCAGCGGGATCTCGCCGTGCTGAAATTTTTGTTTCAGTTCAAGAAATTTCCCTTCCAGAATACCCCGGGTTGAGATACGGCTTGATTGTTGAGAAACCCAAGCGGCAATTTGACTATCTTTCGGGCGACTGGTGAAGTACTTCATCACCTCTAGGGTCGATAAACGTTCAGCTTGCCCTAAAAAGATCACTTGGCGATCGAGCATATGCCAAGGGAACAGCAGGCTAATGCGCGGATTGTTAGCCAGTTGCTGCGCCTTGCGGCTTCCCAAGTTGGTGTAAAACACCAAACCTTGCTCATCAACATGTTTCAGCAACACGATCCGCTGAAAAGGCTGTCCATGCTCATCCACCGTAGCAACACACATCGCGGTGGGATCAGCAAGACGCGCCTCACACGCCTGCTGTAACCAGCGCTCAAAAAGTTCGAGCGGATTGTCAGTCAGATCGCTACGACGTAATCCACCGCGCGTATACTCCCGGCGCAGACTGGCAAGATCAGGTACTGTATGGTCTGTCGATTTCATCATAAAAGAGCCCATAAGTGGGTTGAAAAACAGTAATGGCTGCGGCACATTAGCTGGACGACGAAAACCGCAGATAACCAATAACACATTGAACATGTTGCTTACAGTGACTAACAGCTACTGTTTAAATGCGCCCGGTGTGACGGGATAAATCGCACCCAATACAGTTTCGCAGCTAGCCCCAGTCACCGAAGGTAGATTCCCCGATTGACCAGAAAGCGTTCTAAACGCCAGCCAAGCAAATGCCAGTGCCTCCATATCATCACCACTGACACCAAAGTGGTCGGTTGAAGCCACCTCAATGTCTGGCAATAACGCAGAAATACGCGTCATCAGTGCCGGATTACGTGCACCACCACCACAAACCAGCAAACGCTGACAACCGCCAGCTAATTGCACCTGCTGACAAATGGTAGTGGCAGTCAATTCCAGCAACGTTGCCATGACATCCACTGCAGCGACTGAACTAAAATTGCGTAACTGTGTCTCTAGCCAAACAATATTAAAATACTCACGCCCAGTGCTTTTGGGCGCGGCTAGCGCAAAATAGGGATCAGCCAACATCTGCTCAAGTAGCGGCTGGCAGACAGTCCCCTGCTTAGCCCAATGACCATCTTTATCATAAGGTTTATCATGATGTTGTGCTATCCATGCATCCAACAACATGTTACCCGGACCGGTATCAAAGCCACCTACAGCAACGTTTGGCAGCAATAGCGACAGATTGGCAATGCCACCGATATTCAGTATCATTCGCCGTTCTGTAGGATGCGCCAGCAGTGCATGATGAAAAGCCGGCACCAGTGGCGCGCCTTGTCCACCATAGGCCATATCGCGTCGACGAAAATCCCCTACAGTAGTGATATTCGTTCGCGCGACCACGCGATTATTATCACCCAGTTGTAGCGAAAACCGCAGTTCGCCTTCGGGCTGGTGCCACACAGTTTGTCCGTGACAGCCAATTGCAGTGATCTCCTGTGCCGAAACGGCGGATTGCTTTAACAATGCCAATACTGCCTCTGCAAACAATTCCCCTAACTGCGCATCCAACTTGCCCAAGGCAGAAAGCGTGGTCTGTTGCCCCTGGCAGACAGCTAAAATAGCGCTTTTCAGTTCAATCGGCATTGGATGGCTATATCGAGCCTGTTGAACCACACTGCCCTCATCAATCGCAGCAAGAACGACATCAACCGCATCCAAACTGGTGCCAGACATCACACCAATATAACGACCAGATCTCATCATTTCATCCTCTCCCCCACATGGGACAGTTAGCAACGTAGTGATTGATAATGTTAACTATTGGTCGTGCAGCTCTCACCTCAGCCTAATAAACTGAGCCGGCAAAAGGCAGCATGACTGCCGCGTTAACCAAAGAGTCCATTGTATAAAAAACGCCCTACTTCGCAGTCAACTGACTGAGTGAACAGTAATCAGTTTTTTCGATTGTCGATACCATAGATCATAAAGCTTTTCTGTGTAAACAAGACAAATTTTTATCTTTAAAAATCAAACGCATTTTTAAGCAATATCACCAACATTTAGTCAAAAAACAAACATCACCAATAAAATAGCATTTTGCTCCAATAAGCATGAGAAAAGTGGCGCATTGTATGGCTTGTTTTATAGTCATAGAGACCCCGTTCGAAGACACTAGCAGGAGTACTCAATGAAGTTATCTAAAAACATCATCATTATCAGTTCGTTGTTCGCTTGCTCTGCATTTGCAGCAGAGGAGATTACCAGACAAGAGGCAGCCAAACACAACTACGTGAAAGTGGGTAACATCAGCGTCACTGAAGAGGGTTTTAGCATGACAGACGCTGATATCGGCAAAAAGGTCGATGAAAAAGGTGGTAAATATTACGTAATCATTGCAGAGCATGGTGAAGAAACACACAAAACCATCCGCGCTATTATGTATAAGTAATTTTTACAATCAGTTAGCAACTCTAGTTAAGCATTATTCTGACAATCCTACCCCTTGTAATCTGATTGCAACTCCCTCCCCTCAATGATTGGGGAGGGCTTTAATGTCGACCAGACAGTAAAACCGCCGTGCTCCTGCCTCTCCCTTTCTGTCTTTTGACTGGTCGCGCCGAACAGCACAGCACTCACTCGCGTTGAGGTTTGGCGTTTGCTACTAAATTCAGAATAAAGAGGGTTGATCCGGTGGTATTTGCTCAGGCGTTTTCTTGGCACGCAACTGACGCAAATAGCGCTGACGGCAAAGACGAAGCACCTCACGCTTCTCGCTATCTTCCATCTGCATCCAGCGGAAACGCTCTTCACGGCTGCGCAAACAGCCACGACAGAACCCGCGATCATCTGTCTGACAGATATGACGGCACGGATTGGGAATACTGAACAACTCAAGCTGCTGTGCCATAATATCCCCCCGCGATTACGCCTTGCATCGTTGAACTCCCCAAGCTGACAAAGCTATACTGTTTTCGATTTAAATTCACCTGCCATCAATCATGGCTATACAAATTTTAGAGGATATATGCGCTTACTTCATACCATGCTGCGCGTCGGTAATTTGCAGCGCTCAATCGACTTTTATACTAATGTGTTAGGAATGCGCCTGCTGCGTACCAGCGAAAACAGCGAATATAAATACTCGCTAGCATTTGTTGGCTATTCCGATGAAAGTGAAGGGGCAGTGATTGAGCTAACCTACAATTGGGGTGTTGAACAGTATGAAATGGGCGGCGCATTTGGTCATATCGCGCTAGGCGTCGATAATGTAGCAGCCAGTTGCGATAATATTCGCCGTGCTGGCGGCAAAGTGACTCGTGAAGCTGGGCCAGTGAAAGGTGGCAGCACCGTGATCGCTTTCGTCGAAGATCCTGATGGTTACAAAATCGAATTGATCGAGAACAAGCACGCACGTGATGGATTAGGCAACTAAATAGTTAGCCCACCCTATCAATCAGTCCCTGCAATGCGCTCTTGTGACAGCCGTTATATTGATTTTAGTGCAATCAGCACTGCAGTCAGTGCAATAAATTTGTCATAATGAGCGCTGAACTGACTAAAGAAAACCGAAAATAATGGCCGAAAAAAGTGACTTAAATGCCCTGAGTGGCCGTTTCCGTGGATTTTATCCTGTTGTTATCGATGTTGAAACAGCCGGATTTAATGCACAAACTGATGCTTTGCTAGAAATTGCCGCCATCACATTAAAAATGGATAGTAGGGGGTGGTTGCAGCAGGATGAGACATTGCACTTTCATGTCACCCCATTTGAAGGCGCTCAACTACAACCGGAAGCCTTGGCTTTTAATGGTATCGATCCCTATAACCCGCTGCGGGGCGCAGTCAGTGAATATGAAGCACTGCACGCTATTTTTAAAATGGTGCGTCAGGGAATAAAAGCTCAGGGATGCAATCGTGCGGTGATTGTGGCGCACAACGCCAATTTTGATCACAGTTTTGTTATGGCTGCCGCTGAACGGGCAAAATTAAAACGTAACCCCTTCCACCCATTTGCCACCTTTGATACTGCTGCATTAAGTGCGTTAGTACTTGGACAAACGGTGTTGGCAAAAGCCTGCGCCAGCGCTGAAATTGCATTTGATAGCCAGCAGGCACACTCAGCACTTTATGATACTTACAAGACAGCACAACTATTTTGTGAGCTGGTTAACCGCTGGAAGCGATTAGGTGGCTGGCCAATCACTGACAACAACAGTTGCTGAGAGCCAGTAAGACCAAGCAGAAATAACAGCAATCAATGTCACAACCGATGCCAGGCCAAACAAACTCGCAAAGGTTGCGATGTTGAGCTTCAACACTGCGCCAAATGAGAAGCGCAATAACTTCAGTTGCTTACCACAACAGTTATGGCAAGCAACCGTAACACACCATCAGTTACCGCAAAGAGTGCTACTCTTCACTCGCGGGTTGCTGCTTCTCTGCGGCCTGCTTGATGAGCGGCTGCAGTTCGCCACGCTGATACATTTCAACGATGATATCGCAACCACCAATCAACTCCCCTTCTACCCACAACTGTGGAAAAGTCGGCCAGTTGGCATACTTTGGTAACTCAGCGCGGATATCTGGGTTCTGCAAAATATCCACATAGGCAAAACGCTCGCCACAAGCAGAGAGTGCCTGTACCGCTTGAGCTGAAAAACCACAGCTTGGTAGCTTTGGTGAACCCTTCATATAGAGCAAAATTGGGTTGCTAGCGATTTGTTGTTCAATTTTTTCAATTGTTGTCATCATTACTTCCTTAAAACCAGAACGGACCAAGAGGGTGCAGCTTCTATCGTCAATAGCCACGCCACCAGATGGCAAGCATTGTAGCGATAGTCACTGCATGAAGAAATCGCAATTTTTGCTAAACGCAAAGTAAACATTGACGCTATTTTCTGTTTGACTTGTCGCTGTAGGCAACGCCAATGCCAACCGAGGTTATTGATACCAGCAATTCAGACACCTGCCACATGCAACAAATGCAACTCTCTGGTTCTGTCAGGGAGTTAGGCGGCAACTAAAATCGCTCCCATCACAGCACTTCGAAACATCCTGTGCTACGCATACGCTATTGAGTAGCACGCTTTGGATCTTTTATTCCGTCGTAAAGTTGCTAAGATTGACTGCATCACGAGTTTCTGTTGCTCTGCACTGTCGCCGTGCATCGCGCGGTCATGCAGGCCAATCACAAGCATATAAAAAAGGAGCACACAATGTCGTTTGAATTACCGGCGTTACCCTACGAGAAAAATGCACTTGAGCCGTATATCTCTGCTGAAACGTTGGAATACCACCACGGCAAACACCATAATGCCTACGTGGTCAATCTAAACAACTTGATAAAAGGCACTGAGTTTGAAGGAAAAACACTGGTTGATATCATTAAAACCTCAACTGCCGGTGTGTTTAATAATGCAGCTCAGGTCTGGAACCACACCTTCTACTGGCACTGCTTAGCGCCAAAAGCCGGTGGCGAGCCTAGCGGTGCGGTGGCTGAAGCCATCAACAAATCGTTTGGCTCTTTTGCTGCCTTTAAAGAGCAGTTTACCGATGCAGCAGTGAAGAATTTTGGTGCTGGCTGGACTTGGCTAGTTAAGAAAGCTGACGGTAGCCTAGCGATTGTGAACACCTCGAATGCACAGACTCCTATCACAGGATCTGACAAGCCGTTGCTGACTGTTGATGTGTGGGAACACGCATATTACATCGACTACCGCAATATGCGTCCAAAATACCTAGAGAATTTCTGGGCATTGGTTAACTGGGCGTTTGTGGCCGAGAACCTGGCTTAATCATTACTCACCGGCACATCATGGCGCAGCAAAGGCTGCGCCATATTTCTCAGTTCAGTGCGGCAATCAGGCCTAGCACAACAATCATGGTTAACGCTGTTGTTGCGGTCAACAAAGACAATTTTAGATCGGTATCCATAAAAACTCCTTTCAGCTTGCTTTTTCCAAGAGCATAATCCCTCCGTTTCAAACGTCAAATTATTTTCTTGGCTGGTGATTAATATCTTGCTATCAGCGCAGTTTGGGTAGCTTTTTCATCAAAAATACCAACAATAAGTTAACAAGACATCCACATGTCAGCAGTAAGAAGTTTCAGGAGTTCTTTTTTACATGGCAACCATTAAAGACGTGGCTAAACGTGCTGGGGTATCAACCACCACGGTTTCACACGTGATTAACAAAACACGTTTTGTCGCTGAAGAGACCAAAGTGGCAGTCTGGGCTGCAATTGAGGCATTACACTACTCCCCCAGTGCAGTAGCGCGCAGTCTGAAAGTTAATCGCACCAAATCGATTGGGTTACTGGCAACATCGAGTGAGGCGCCCTACTTTGCTGAAGTGATTGAGGCAGTCGAGAACAGTTGCTATAGCCAAGGTTACACCCTGATCCTGTGCAACTCACACAACGAGTTGGACAAACAGCGTGCTTACCTGGCAATGCTGGCACAAAAACGGATCGACGGTTTGCTGGTGATGTGTGCGGAGTACCCCGAACAGTTACTGGCAATGCTGGAAAATTACCGTGCTATTCCAATGGTGGTGATGGATTGGGGCAGTGTGCGCCGTGATTTTGTCGATACCATCATCGACAATGCATTTGCTGGCGGATACCAGGCAGGGCGTTACCTGATTGAACGTGGTCACCGTGATATCGGTGCCATCCCTGGTCAATTGGCACGCAATACCGGCGGTGGTCGTCATCAAGGATTCCTGAAAGCACTGAGCGAAGCTCAAATTACGCCACGCCCAGAATGGATCGTACAGGGTGACTTTGAACCAGAATCAGGGTATCGCGCAATGCAGCAGATCTTGTCGCAGCGGCAACATCCAACTGCGGTTTTTTGTGGTGGTGATATCATGGCGATGGGAGCGATCTGTGCGGCAGACGAGTTAGGCTTGCGTGTGCCGCAGGATATTTCGGTGATTGGTTACGACAACGTGCGCAACGCACGCTACTTCACTCCCGCTCTCACTACCATCCACCAACCCAAAGCGCGATTGGGCGAAATGGCAGTGACGATGTTGCTTGACCGTATTATCAACAAACGCGAAACCTCACAAGTGATCGAGATACAACCAACGTTGATCGAACGTCGCTCAGTTGCTGACGGCCCTTTCATCGATTATCGCCGATAAATTGACACATTTTGACGCATTGTTAGCCAGTTGGAGTCTGTCGACTGGCCAGCACGCGCTCGACGGTATCAACTACTGCTTGGGTTTGTGGATCAATTTCAATATTCACTTGGTCGCCCAAACGTTTTTTACCCAGCGTAGTTCGTTCCAACGTCTCGGGAATTAAGTGGACACAAAAACGGTTACTGACCACCTCACCAATGGTTAAACTGATGCCATCAATGCTGATAAACCCTTTATGTAAAACATATTTCATCAACTCAAGTGTTGGCATACGCAACCAGATCTGACGATTATTTTCTGATTGATAAATTTTTGCCACTTCGGCGGTACAAATAATGTGACCAGACATCAGATGGCCACCAATCTCATCACCAAATTTGGCTGCCCGTTCGATGTTGACCCGATCACCCAGCTTTAAATCGCCCAGATTAGTCAGACGCAGTGTCTCTTTCATCAGGTCAAAAGTGACACGGTCACCATCGATAGCGGTCACCGTCAAGCAGCAGCCATTATGTGCTACCGAAGCCCCTATCTCCAGACCTGCCAGCCATGACTCTGGCATTTCAATAGTATGGGTGCGGAAGTTGAGTTTCTCCTCTATCGCAACAACCGGTGCAGTACCTTGGACGATCCCAGTAAACATATTGGCCTCTTTTCAGCTAGTAGATCATATCAACGTGCACTGGCAGTTTGCCGCAGTTGCGGCTGAAAACCAAACCTCTTGTGCTAAAAATCGCTTAGTGCCTATCTTGCCAGTCTGAAAACTGCCAACATGATACCGGCGGAGAAAATTTGCTTAACATTGTTTGGCAAGTACAATAAGCGCCGAAAAAATCTGATAGCAATAATGCAAAGGAAAAGGTGAGTGAGTGCAGAAGTATTTTATTGAAGCTCGTCGTCTGTTAACGCTTTCAATCCCGGTAGTTATTGCGCAAATTGCGCAAACGGCGATGGGCGTTGTGGATACCATTATGGCGGGGGCTTACAGTGCAACAGATATGGCTGCAGTGGCAGTCGGTACCTCGGTTTGGTTACCTGCGATACTGTTTGGCCATGGGCTGTTACTGGCACTGCCACCCGTGATTGCACAACTGAATGGCTCCGGCAAACGTGATCGTATCGCGCATCAGATTACACAAGGCTTTTGGTTAGCTGGGCTTGTTTCACTATTTATCATGCTGGTGCTCTATAACAGCAAATTTTTCATTGACATGATGGACAATGTCGATGCCGGGCTGGCAGAAAAATCAGTGGGTTACTTACATGCAATCATGTGGGGAGCGCCTGGTTACCTGTTCTTTCAGGTGCTGCGCAACCAGTGCGAAGGGTTATCAAAAACCAAGCCCGGTATGGTGATTGGTTTTGTCGGTCTGTTGATCAACATCCCGATCAACTATCTTTTTATCTACGGTAAGTTTGGTCTGCCCGAGTTGGGCGGCGTAGGCTGTGGTGTCGCAACCGCTAGTGTTTACTGGTTAATGTTTTTACTGATGCGCGGTTATGTGAGACGTGCACCCACCATGCGTGATATTAAACCGCTGCGTGCCATCACCAGTAACGTGCAACAATCCGGTTCCAGCGCCACAAATTCACTGTCGAACCTCTGCCCCGACTGGCCGGTATTGAAACGGCTAGCAGCGCTTGGGTTGCCGGTTGCGCTGGCACTCTTTTTTGAAGTCACGCTGTTCGCCGTGGTGGCGTTGCTGGTAGCCCCACTCGGTGTAGTCGCCGTAGCCGGTCACCAAGTGGCTCTTAACTTCAGTGCGCTGATGTTCATGTTGCCACTCTCACTTAGCGCTGGAGTGACTATTCGTGTCGGTCATCGGCTTGGAGAAAGCTCGGTCGACGGTGCCCATGTCGCAGCCTGTACGGCTATCGCAGTGGGTATTGCTGTTGCGTGTGGCGCAGCACTGTTTACTGCGCTGTTTCGTGTACCGATTGCCCTACTCTACAACGACAATCCAGAAGTGGTTGCTATGGCCTCCCATCTGATGTTACTGGCAGCCATCTATCAAATCTCTGACTCGGTACAGGTGATTGGCAGTGGTATCTTGCGTGGTTATAAAGACACACGGGCTATTTTCTACATCACCTTTATCAGTTACTGGTTGATTGGATTGCCAATTGGCTATCTGCTGGCATTGACCGATCATCTGTTACCTGCAATGGGCCCCCAAGGTTTCTGGCTCGGTTTTATTATTGCGTTAACCTCAGCAGCATTGCTAATGGCAATACGTATTCGCTGGTTACAGAAACAGCCTAGCCACGTTATTTTGCAACGCGCTCGTCACTAACACGGATTTTTAGCTCAGTAACAGCGAAGTATCGCTTAGCCTGATAAATACAGCTTCGATCTGTCACCCTAGCGAAAAATTGCTGCGCAGTTGTATATAAGCGCAGCAATCCCGCGAAAGCGCACATCAATTTATATTTTATCGCTTGCCAACTGCAGAGTAGCCCGTTAATATTCGTCCCCGCTGCTACTCATGGCAGGCAGAACAGACAGGCGTCCGTAGCTCAGTTGGTTAGAGCACCACCTTGACATGGTGGGGGTCGATGGTTCGAGTCCATTCGGACGCACCAGTTCTTTCTGCACTCATTAATAGCATCCAGTGCGTCCGTAGCTCAGTTGGTTAGAGCACCACCTTGACATGGTGGGGGTCGATGGTTCGAGTCCATTCGGACGCACCAGTTCTTTCGTTTTCCTCTTTGTAGAACTTTTAGAATACGCAGCGTCCTTTAGTTGAATGGTTTCAGCCCTTGACTTGTGAACATGCAGTGCCTACAGAAGATCATACCCCTTCACAGCGTAGACGCCCTATCTCTGGTGCGCAGCTCGCCTTAGCTGTGGCATTTCGACTAGAGTCACCTATCCTTAACAATATTTTGCTTAACTCAGGCACTGCTCCGCGTGTTCAGCGATGGCATAGCCAGCGACACCACAGATTTCATTATCCATCACAACTTGCAGAAAAATCGTCATGAAAAAGACCAAAATTGTTTGCACCATCGGCCCCAAAACCGAGTCAGAAGAAATGCTAACCCGCCTGCTCGACGCAGGTATGAATGTGATGCGCCTTAACTTCTCGCATGGCGATTATGAAGAGCATGGTAACCGTATTAAAAATATGCGGGCAGTGATGGAAAAAACGGGCAAGGTGGCGGGCATCCTGCTTGACACCAAAGGGCCAGAGATTCGCACCATGAAACTGCAAGGTGGCACTGATGTCACTCTCGTTGCCGGACAAACCTTCACCTTCACTACTGATCAATCAGTGGTGGGTAACCAACATCGTGTTGCAGTCACCTACCCCGGATTTACCACCGACCTAAGTGTCGGCAACACGGTACTGGTGGACGATGGCCTAATCGGCATGAAAGTGACTGCCATCACCGAGAATGAAGTTGTCTGCCAAGTGCTTAACAACGGTGATCTGGGTGAAAATAAAGGCGTCAACCTGCCAGGCGTCTCGATCCAACTACCCGCACTGGCGGAAAAAGATAAGCGTGATCTGATCTTTGGCTGTGAGCAGGGCGTTGATTTTGTTGCTGCTTCATTCATTCGCAAACGCTCGGATGTGCTGGAAATTCGTGAACACCTGAATGCCAATGGCGGTGCGAATATCCAGATCATCTCAAAAATTGAGAACCAGGAAGGCTTAAACAATTTCGATGAAATCCTGGAAGCATCCGACGGCATCATGGTTGCCCGTGGTGATTTAGGGGTTGAAATTCCGGTAGAAGAAGTGATCTTTGCGCAAAAAATGATGATCGAGAAGTGTAACCACGCACGTAAAGTGGTTATCACTGCGACACAAATGCTTGACTCAATGATCAAAAACCCACGCCCTACCCGCGCAGAAGCGGGTGACGTTGCTAACGCTATCTTGGACGGCACCGATGCAGTCATGCTCTCAGGTGAAAGTGCCAAAGGGAAATATCCGCTCGAATCAGTCACCATCATGGCGACCATCTGCGAACGCACCGATCGTGTTATGCCAAGCCGTATCGACTGCAAGAATGATAATCGCAAACTGCGGATCACTGAAGCGGTCTGCCGTGGTGCGGTTGAAACAGCAGAGAAACTGGATGCTCCCTTGATCGTAGTTGCAACCAGTGGCGGTAAATCAGCGAAAGCGGTACGTAAATACTTCCCCAATGCGGTGATCCTGGCGCTAACCACCAACGAAATTACCGCACGTCAGCTCATCTTGAGCAAAGGTGTGGTTACCCGCGTAGTGAAGGAAATTGCCTCTACCGACGATTTCTATCGTATTGGTAAAGAAGCGGCGCTTGCCTCCGGCCTGGCACACAAAGGTGATGTCATCGTGATGGTCTCCGGCGCACTGGTGCCAAGTGGCACCACTAACACCGCATCAGTTCACGTGCTATAAACTGATTTATCGTATCTTCAGCTTAGAATAGCCACACAACAAGCCTCAGCCAACGCGCTGGGGCTTTTTCTATCGCGAAAAACAGGGTGCAACCGATAGCCCATGCCATTGGCGGATTACTCAGGCAATAGCAGTTGATCAACCCATATCGATTCATGCAGAATGCCCAGCAACGGCAAGCCACGATGGATTGCACTACAAAGCGGATTGAATTATGAAACAATTTTTTGATTTTATACCACTTATTGTTTTTTTTATTTTTTATAAATTCATGGACATTTATTGGGCCACTGGAGCCTTAATGTTCGCTACTGCATTGATATTGCTAATTAGCTGGTTGCTCTACCGTAAAGTAGAGAAGATGCATCTGTTTACTTTCGTTATCGTCACCATTTTTGGTAGTTTGACACTCGCTTTCCACAGTGACCTGTTTATCAAATGGAAAGTGACGCTGATTTATACCCTGTTCGCCGCTATTCTGCTGTTCAGCCAACTGGTGATGAAGAAGAACGTGATCCAATCAATGATGAGTAAAGGGTTAACGCTACCAACCCATATTTGGAACCAGTTAAACGTTGCCTGGGCGCTGTTCTTCCTTGCCTGTGGCTTACTCAATATTTATGTTGCCTTCTGGCTACCACAGAATATCTGGGTTAATTTCAAAGTGTTTGGCATCACTGGGCTAACGCTGCTGTTCACCATTGTGAGTGTTGTTTACATCGCACGCTATCTGCCTAAAGAGGATAAAAGTGACAGTAAAAATAACGATGGTGATCACGATCGACAGCAGTAAGGTGGGCCAATATGACGCGAATTGAGATCTCTCCAGGGCCGTTAGCGCAGGTCTAACTGACGCCCGTTGTCATACCGCAGCCGCCCTGATTTGTCCATCATGGCGGCTAAGCTACTCAATCACGGTTGATCCATCAATTCTGAACCAGATGGTTTTCTGCACATCATTTACTGCACGCGCCTCATAGCGCCAGTAACGCATCGCATCAATTACCGCTCGCTCAAACAGCCTTTCCGGTCGCGCTGAGACAATATGCACATCAGTGACACGTCCATGCTGATCAATGTTATAGCGCACAATAACCTCACCTTCGATACCCAACGCCGCCGCGCGTGACGGATATTCAGGCTTTACCAACTTCAACAACTTTGGCTGCAATGCGTGCGGGGCTGGTTGTGCTGCTCTGCTCAAACCAGAAGTTACTGTCGCGCTCACTGTTGATGTCGCTCCGTTATTGCTATCAGCGTGTGTGTCGGCTGCCACCAATCGGGGTGTATGTTGTTGCACTCTATGGTTCGGTTGTTGCTTTACTACTGTCTGCTTTGTTGTTTTCTGCCTCGGCTGCGTTGTCAGAGGCGCTCGACTGTTCTGCTTGTTATCACTGAGCTGATGATTGGTCTGTACGCCGATTTTATCCGCCGAACTGTTCGCTGCTGTTGTCGTAGTGGTAGTTGACAGCTTTGCATTCCGTGTTGCTTCTGATGTTGAGTTGTGGCTCGCACTGCCCGGATTTATCATTACCGCTTGCAGCATTGCTGTCGGCAATGGTGATATCATCGTTAGCTGTTTGTTAGAAAAGAGGATTACGGTGAGCAGTAGCAATCCGTGCAGTACAACAGACAGAATGATCGGCCATGAAATAGAGCGGAATGTCATAATTTTAAAGGTGAAACATGCTATATCTGATTTATGCACAAGACTTACCTAACACATTGGAACAGCGTCTGAACGCCAGACCTGCACACTTAGCGCGTTTGCAGGCATTGCGTGATGAAGGCCGTCTGGTTGTCGCAGGCCCCCACCCGGCTATCGACAGCGCTGATCCAGGTGCGGCAGGCTTTACCGGTTCAACGGTGATTGCTGAATTCCCCTCACTTTTAGCAGCACAACAGTGGGCAGAGCAAGATCCCTATGTGTCTGCCGGCGTATATGGTGATGTGACAGTAAAACCGTTCAAACAGGTATTTTAAGCGCTGATGTTACCGTTCCTGTCGATGATTTCAAACTGTTCGTTGTGAGTTGAACTATCCTTGTCAAAGGTTCTGCTACATCCAGCAGATGCATTGACACTCAGGATGCACTGATGACTCATTCTACAGATGAAAAAACGCAAGCGGAAAACAGGCTAAGCGATGGTCCAGATTGGACGTTTGAGCTGTTGGAACGCTATCTGGATCAAATTGATCGTGTGGCTAAACATTACCAACTGGATACCTACCCACACCAAATCGAGGTGATCACCGCCGAACAGATGATGGATGCCTACTCCAGCGTAGGGATGCCGATCAACTACACCCACTGGTCTTTTGGTAAACGCTTTATTGAAACCGAGCAGCGCTATAAACATGGGCAACAGGGTTTGGCCTATGAGATTGTAATAAATTCAAACCCTTGCATTGCTTACTTAATGGAAGAAAACACCATCACCATGCAAGCGCTGGTAATGGCACACGCCTGTTATGGGCATAACTCATTTTTCAAGAATAACTATCTGTTCCGTAGCTGGACTGATGCCGGCAGTATCATCGATTACCTGCTATTTGCCCGCAATTACATCAGCGAATGTGAAGAACGCTATGGTGTTGAGGAGGTGGAGAAACTGCTCGATTCCTGCCATGCATTGATGAACTACGGTGTTAACCGCTATCGGCGGCCACAAAAAATCTCGTTGTTAGAGGAGCGCGCTCGGCAGAAAAACCGTGAAGACTATCTGCAGAGTCAGGTTAACTCATTATGGCGAACACTGCCTCGGGTCGAGGTTGAACAACCTCAACTACAGGCTGCACGTTACCCGAGTGAACCGCAGGAGAACATTCTCTACTTTATCGAAAAGAATGCCCCTCTGTTAGAATCCTGGCAGCGCGAAATACTGCGTATTGTGCGTAAAATCAGCCAATATTTTTACCCACAAAAGCAGACTCAGGTGATGAACGAAGGTTGGGCTACCTTCTGGCACTACACCATTCTTAACCATCTTTACGATGAAGGGCGGGTAACCGATCGCTTCATGATCGAGTTTCTTCACAGCCACACTAACGTGGTTTATCAGCCGCCATACAACAGCCCCTACTACAGTGGGATCAATCCCTATGCGTTGGGTTTTGCGATGTTTCAGGATATCAAGCGTATTTGCCAGCAGCCAACCGAGGAAGACCGTTTCTGGTTCCCTGAGCTGATTGGCAAAGACTGGTTAGAAACACTGCATTTCGCCATGCGTGATTTCAAGGATGAGAGTTTTATCAGCCAGTTCTTATCACCCAAAGTGATGCGTGATTTCCGTCTGTTTACTGTGCTGGATGATGATCGCAACAACTATTTAGAGATCGCCGCGATACATAACGAGGAGGGCTACCGCACGATACGCAACGAGTTATCCGCACAGTACAACCTCAGCAACCGTGAGCCGAACATTCAGATCTGGAATGTGAACCTACGCGGAGACCGCTCTCTGACGCTCCGCTATGTTCCGCAAGGCAGAACACCTCTTGATGAGAGCCGCAAAGACGTAATGAAACATCTTCATCGGCTTTGGGGATTCGACATCATTCTTGAACAGGAAAATGAAGATGGCAGCATTGAACTACTAGAGCGTTGCCCTCCCCGTCCAAACTAACCCTACCGCCGGATGTCACTCTCATCCGGCTTGTTAGCTATAGCGCTAATGCATCCCTTGATTAAGCATTTAGTTTGCTCAATATCGTGTCAACATTTCATGCTAGATTAACTATCGGTTAGCAGTACAAATTGATAAAGACAGGCTCACGAGCGCACACTCCGGTTTGTATTACTCGTGATCATAGGTGAAAAACCGTCATCGTAGCCAGCTTCAGTGATATACTGCCCCCAGCGATCGCCCAAAGATGCGATTTATTGACTCTCTGTTGAATTTTGCAACAATAACCAGCAGTTGCAGCGCGTTGATGCTATCAGAAAGCACTGCTGTCAGCTAGCATCAGAAAAAATATTAAATAAAAGTGTGCTTATGTTGGCAAATATTGAATCTGCCCTAATTACATTGTCCGCGTTCATTGTTAGTGTATCAGCTTGGGGAAAATACCGAATTTTAGCTTCAACGCGTGCCCGCGCTTGCGCTTGCCATATATATGTTGGTGCTACCGATATCTACTGTTCGTTATCCCCATTCAGCTCCGCGCAGAACATGGGCGAGGCTAGGACATCGATAATCTGGGGTGTTTAATTCCATACGCTTGCTTATCTGTCCAGGCTGCTAGGTATCAGCCCCGATCACTTGAAGTTGCACTTTCACTGCATCAGCCTGTTGGCGTTATCAGCCGCTGTGTGTGGTTGTATTTTGAAGTGATTTGGGCATAGTCTATAAACTTATCTGAAGGTTATGAAATTAGTATGGATATGACAAAACGCTCGGCTTTGGTGAAAAATTTTCTCGGAGCCTCGCCCACTTGGTATAAGTTGGCAATTATTGGTTTTTTAGTGATCAACCCGTTGGTGTTCTTCCTTATCAGCCCATTTGTTGCTGGTTGGTTACTGGTGGTCGAGTTTATTTTCACCCTAGCGATGGCGCTGAAATGCTATCCGCTGCAACCAGGTGGTCTGTTAGCTATTGAGGCCGTATTTATTGGTATGACCAAACCGGCACATATTAGCGAAGAAATTGCCAATAACCTGGAAGTGGTATTGCTGCTGGTGTTTATGGTTGCCGGTATCTATTTTATGAAGCAGTTGCTGTTATTTGTCTTTACCAAACTGCTACTGAATATCCGCTCTAAGAAGTTACTTTCGCTCTCTTTTCTCGGCGCAGCGGCTTTCCTGTCAGCATTCCTTGATGCGCTCACCGTGGTTGCGGTAGTGATCAGCGTTGGCACTGGTTTTTACTCCATTTACCACAAATTTGCCTCTAATCATCCTGAGCATGATTCTGATGTCAGTGATGATAGCCGGATCAATAATCCCGAGCACAAACAGACACTGGAACAGTTCCGGGCGTTTTTACGCAGTCTGCTGATGCACGCTGCCGTCGGTACCGCACTGGGTGGCGTAATGACAATGGTCGGTGAACCACAAAACCTGATCATCGCCAAAAGCGCCGGTTGGGGTTTTAGTGAATTCTTCCTGCGTATGACCCCGATCACCTTGCCAGTCTTTGTCTGTGGCTTGCTGGTTTGTCTGTTTGTTGAGCGTTTCAAATTGTTTGGCTACGGCACTGAGCTACCAGGAAAAGTACGTGATGTGCTGAAAGAGTTCGATCGCAAAGAGACCGCAAAACGCGGTCGCCAAGATAACGTGCGGCTGGTCGTCCAGGCGCTGGTTGGTATCTGGCTAGTGGTTGCTCTTGCTTTCCACTTGGCAGAAGTGGGCTTGATTGGTCTATCGGTGATCATTCTGACCACCTCACTCTGCGGTGTCACTGATGAACACGCTATCGGTAAAGCCTTCCAGGAAGCGCTACCATTTACCGCCTTATTGACGGTCTTTTTCACTGTGGTTGCCATCATCATCGAACAACAACTGTTCAATCCGGTGATCCAGTTTGTACTACAGTCACCCGCCGCTTCACAGACTTCACTGTTCTACCTGTTCAACGGCCTGCTCTCTTCGGTTTCCGATAATGTGTTCGTTGGCACCGTCTATATCAACGAGGCACGCACCGCACTGGAGAAAGGCGCCATTTCGCTGAATCAGTTTGAGCTGTTAGCCGTAGCGATTAACTCCGGTACCAACTTGCCTTCCGTTGCTACACCTAATGGTCAGGCTGCTTTCCTGTTCCTGCTAACTTCATCGCTGGCACCGCTGTTACGTATGTCTTATGGTCGTATGGTGTGGATGGCACTGCCATATACACTGGTGTTAACCATCGTCGGTCTATTGTGTGTGCAACATACGCTAGTACCGGTAACCGAGCTGTTTACTCAGTGGAAATGGATCACCTTGCCACCACTTGAAGCACTGGGGCACGTTGCCATTCACTAAATGCTATCCCCCTCCTCTTAATCAGGAGGGGGTAAATTAATCAATAGGGTACAACTGATCTGCTCACAAGATCGCCGTATCGCCAGCCGTTCGTGCTAACTAAGACTACCCGTAACCTGCCGCAACAATCCCTGTTCGAGCTTTTAGCTTGTGTCGTACTCTCGCCGTTAGACGATTAAACGCAATACATTAGTTGAATATTCTCTGACAGCGACAATATTTTTCACTAAATTGTTTAGAGATAGCTGTTGGTAGCGATAAATTAGTTTAAACTGCCGACTTAACTGCTTACTGCATGGAATATTACCTATGTTGCATTTTCTTAATCGCTGCTCACGAGGGCGTAGTGCCTGGTTACTGCTGGTGTTAACCGCGCTGGCATTAGAGTTAGTGGCGCTTTATTTTCAACACGTTATGCTATTACAGCCATGTGTGATGTGTATCTACGAACGGGTTGCACTGTTTGGTATTTTGGCCGCAGGGCTAGTTGGGGCCTTGGCACCGGCAACCCCACTACGCTACCTGGCGATCCTGCTCTGGATCTACAGTGCTTGGCAGGGACTGCAACTGGCTTGGAAACACACCATGATCCAGCTCTACCCGTCGCCATTTAATACTTGTGACTTTTTTGTCAACTTTCCTTCTTGGTTGCCACTTGACAAGTGGTTGCCAGCTGTTTTCCATGCCTCAGGTGACTGCTCGGTACGCCAATGGGAGTTCCTCTCACTGGAAATGCCCCAGTGGCTGGTGGGCATTTTTGCGGCCTATTTAGTGATCGGTGTGCTGGTGTTGATCAGCCAGTTGGTACGTAAACGCAAGCGCGACCTGTTTGGCCGTTAAAGGTTAGCTAACTGGCCACAATTACAGTGACCAGTTAGCGATTACGTTCAGTTGTGACGAAACAGGCTGTTCGAGCTAGCCACTGTGATGTGCTCAGCACTACTTCGCCCAGTCCGGTTTGTTGATGATATGTTGTTGCCAATCTTCCACTTCACTTTCGCGCACCGCAATGTAGCGTACGCTAATGCGCGCTTTGTGCATTGCTGCTTTTGAACCGCTGATCAATGGATGCCAGGGAAACAGTGGTTTGCCTTCAGCGATCAGACGATAGGCACAACTGGCAGGTAACCATTCAAAAGTCATCATGTTGGCTCGGGTCAGTTTGATGCAATCCTCTTCCAACTCAAACCGTCGCGAGTAGTTGCGACACTGACAACTCTGAATATTGAGTTGATTACAAGCAACATTGGTGAAGTAGATCTGATCAGTGTCTTCATCGATCAGTTTATGCAGACAGCACTGCCCACAACCATCACAGAGCGACTCCCACTCCTGTTCAGACATCTCATCCAAGCTTTTTTGCTGCCAAAACGCAGGTTGTAACATATCGTATTCCGAAAATAGCCAGATAAAAACTGCTAAAGTAGCGCACATCAATAACCGATAAGTGTAGTGGAACAAACACTGCTCATATTGACGGCGATATTACCGCATAAATCGGTTAAATCACCTGTGTAGTAAGCGAATATTGATCCACTGTCAGGCAGAGTTCATCACCTGACTGTAGCGCCCCTACCCCTTCAGGCGTGCCGGTTAGGATCACATCCCCCGCGCGAAGGGTGAAGAAACGACTCATATACGCGATCAGTGGTAGGATCGGGGTCAACATATCGCTAGTACTCCCCTGCTGACGCAGTTCACCGTTAACCACCAAAGTCAACGTGCTATTTTGCGCATCCGCCAATTGATCGGCTGCAATAAAACCGGATAACGGACAAGATCCATCAAAGCCTTTCGCCTTCTCCCACGGTTGTCCTGCCTGCTTAAAGCTTGCTTGTAGATCACGCAGGGTTAAATCCAATGCCAGACCATAACCAGCAATTGCGCTGGCAACCTGCTGTTCATTAGCCTGCTTTAATGGCTGGCCAATCAGCACCGCCAGCTCTATTTCATGGTGAACCGCACCTAATCCCTTCGGGAGCACGACGGGTTGACGAATATCACACAATGCTGTTTCTGGCTTGATAAACAGCACCGGCTCAACAGCAGGCACACTGCCCATCTCTTTAATGTGACGGGCATAGTTGCTGCCAACACAGACGACTTTGCTTACCGGAAAATTGAGTAATTCACCCTGCCAATTTCTATGCTGATACATATATGCCCCTATTCAGTGTTCGCCATTGAGTGCGAATTTAACAAACTTTCAACCGGTGGCGGCAGTTGTAGATAAAAACCCTGCTGCGTAAGTGCCTGTTTCACAACTTCGTTGTCTGCCGCTGCCAGTTTTTTACCACCATCCAGCGCCAGAGTCATTACAAAGTGCGCGACACCAAAGCTTTTGATTAACTCTGCCGGCACGCGGGAAAAATCATCTTTTTGTTCGATATAAAGATAGGTCTGCTCACGTTTGGAGCTTCTATAAATGGCACAGTGCATGTTAAAACTCTATTTAATTTAATCGATATCTTGCTTGACCAGAGGGCTAACTATACCATGCTTGTACTGAAGTTACTGCAAGCTACCAGCCTATTGCTCCTTTCTCTGCTTTGATAGACAATTGGCGGTAACTCCAGGTTATCCGTGGTAGGCACGTTACCCTTGAATCAAAAACTGGAACGATTTCAGGTAACCGAGAGAGGCAAGCAGTGCTTCCTCTTGGACTTGTGAAGTGACAACAATATTCAAGGGTTGGATTTGCTCAGACAGAGTCAGGACAGATGTCACAATCGCCAATTGAGCTAAAAGGCAGTAGTTTTACCCTATCGGTTGTTCATTTACACAGTGCAACTCCCGAGGTAATCCAGCAAGCTTTGCAGGAAAAGGTCAGTCAAGCCCCTGCATTTTTTAACAATGCGCCGGTGGTTATTAATGTTGCCCATTTAAAAGGAGAAGCGAACTGGCGCGCCTTGCAGCAAGCCGTAAGTGCTGTTGGGCTACACGTGGTCGGTATCAGTGGTTGCCAGCATGAGCAACAAAAACGCTCAATCCTTCGTGCGGGTTTAGTATTGATCAACGAAGGTCGCGCACAGAATATTGTCACTGCCACCGCCTCACAACCGGATAACCACCCTGCCAAAACGCGCATTATCAATACACCCGTTCGTTCCGGCCAGCAAATTTATGCCCGAAATGGTGATCTGATTATTACCAGCAGTGTCAGTGCCGGTGCAGAACTTATCGCTGATGGCAATGTCCACATTTATGGTTCAATGCGTGGTCGAGTGCTAGCGGGAGCTTCTGGTGATACACAGTGTCAAATTTTTTGCACTCAACTCTCGGCTGAGCTAATTTCTATTGCAGGGCAATATTGGTTAAGTGAACAGATACCTGCTAATTTCGTCGGCAAGGCTGTCAGGCTCAATCTGCGGGATAATGCTTTAACCATACAATCTTTAAATTAAGACATCGCGAAAAGGAATCATTTTATGGCACGCGTTATTGTTGTTACATCAGGTAAAGGAGGCGTTGGCAAGACTACATCAAGTGCTGCCATTGCCACCGGATTAGCGCAACGAGGTAAGAAAACGGTCGTGATCGATTTTGATATCGGTCTGCGTAATCTTGACCTGATTATGGGCTGTGAACGCCGTGTGGTTTATGATTTTGTGAATGTCATTCAAGGTGATGCAACATTAAACCAGGCGTTAATTAAAGATAAACGCACCGAAAACCTGCATATTCTACCCGCTTCACAAACACGCGATAAAGAAGCATTAACGCGTGAAGGCGTGGAAAAAGTCCTTAATAACCTCGATAAGATGGGGTTTGAATTTATTATCTGCGATTCACCGGCAGGGATTGAAACTGGCGCGCTGATGGCGCTCTATTTTGCCGATGAAGCCATTATCACCACGAACCCAGAAGTCTCATCAGTACGTGACTCTGACCGCATTCTGGGCATTCTAGCCTCCAAATCACGTCGTGCTGAGAATGGAGACACACCGATTAAAGAGCATCTGCTCTTAACCCGTTACAACCCCGGCCGGGTTAGCCGTGGCGATATGTTGAGTATGGAAGATGTATTGGAGATCCTGCGCATTCCCTTACTCGGCGTTATTCCTGAAGATCAAGCTGTGCTGCGTGCCTCGAATCAGGGTGAACCGGTTATTCTCGATGATTCCTCTGATGCGGGTAAAGCCTATGAAGATACTGTTTACCGCTTACTCGGCGAAGAGCGACCATTCCGTTTTGTTGAAGAAGAGAAAAAAGGCTTCCTGAAGCGCCTTTTTGGGGGATAACTTATGGCGTTGTTAGACTTCTTTCTATCCGGTAAAAAATCAACCGCCAGCGTTGCCAAGGAGAGGTTGCAGATTATTGTTGCCGAGCGCAGACGAAGTGACAGTGAACCACATTATCTGCCTGATTTAAAACGCGATATCTTGGCTGTGATCTGTAAGTACATTAAGATCGATCCCGATATGCTGCATGTTCAATTTGAGCAAAAAGGGGACGATATTTCAGTACTCGAGCTGAATGTCACGCTGCCCGATGCCGATGATCACACCAAGTAACCCGCAGACAACATGCACTGCCACCTGCTGTCTGTGCAACGAGTTTAGCTGTTGATAACCCTTGCAGAGTGAGCGAATTGCTGCTCACTCTTAGCTGTGGGTTTAGGTAAACAAGCAGCCCTGACACGCGCAGTGCCCAATCCCGAATGCACAATTTCACACATCGGGTTAATGTGTTGCTCCCGTTTGCCATCAGCATCACTGCATAATTACTGAATCTGTTTGGTTGTCAGACTCCGCTCCATACTGTTTTTGTTGCTCAACTTTTTGCCGCAACTGCTCAGCCAGTTGTCTACTGGCGTGGAAATCTGCCGGATAATTACGCAACAGCTCCTGTAGCCGTGCTTTTAGACGTGCGCCACGCCAGCCGTGCAGCAAATCAGGTTCTGAATTGCCCGGTTTTAATTGCCAAAACCAGCTAATTAACTGATTAATCTGTCGGCGCGAGGCAAGCAGTTCAACATTTAACTGGCTAGCCTTAGCCACTTCGCTAATGACTTGCTTGATCTCTTTAAATAGCGTTTTGTAATTCGGCCCGTTAGAGAGGTTGAGGATCAATTTCGGCAAGCGTGACTCATCAAGCATTTTCGCTTGAGCAACCAATGCCAGCATTGTTTTGCCATGATAGCGGATCTCGGTACCACTCAGCCCTAGCACATCTAACTCGCGCAATGTGACTGGCATATCGCGTGCCACAGCCCATAAATGCTCTTCACGCACCACAAAATTGACTGCCATATCGCGCTCGCGTGCCTGCTGCAATCGCCAACAGGCCAACTTCTGCAAACAGGCCAACTGGCGTGGATGCAGTTGCCAGGCATTCCCTATCTCTAGGTAAGCCAACTCTGGTGCTAATACTTCGCTGCGTCGCTGACACAATAACTGACACTCATCAGCAACAGCCTGACTCCAGCCCATTGCCTCAACTTCCTGTATCAATTGCTGTGCAATCGGCAGCAAATAATACACATCGGCAGCAGCATAACGGCATTGTGCCTCTGACAGCGGCCGCTTTAACCAGTCAGTGCGTGACTCGCTCTTATCCAGCTCCACTGACAGGTATTCAGCCACCAACTTGGCAAAACCACACGAAAGTGTATGCCCACGAAATGCTGCCAAGATCTGGGTATCGAGCATCGGTGTCGGTAAGGTATCAAAGCGCTGAAGGAAAACTTCCAAATCTTCACTACCCGCATGTAACAGTTTCACCACCGCGCTGTCCTGCAGCAAATCAATAAAGGGTTGCCAGCGGTTAATGGTGAGTGGGTCAATTAATGAAAGTTGTTGACCGTCATACAGTTGGATCAATCCTAACTGTGGATAGTAAGTGCGAGTACGCACAAATTCGGTATCGAGCGCTACTTGAGGACAAGCCCTTGCCTGTTGGCAAATCTGCTGTAGCTGAGCATCAGTGGTGACTAGTTGATAATCCAATCAATCATTCTCTTCAGTCATGTTATACCTGACTGACCTGACTCGCGGCCGAGTCAAACAGGTATAACTTGTTATCAGGAGGCGCATTTGCCTATGCGTGGGATGTTACTGCCTTTTTCAGTTAATCTGCCTCTGTTACTTTAGACAACCAGCCAATAATTCAATAACATGCCAGCTACTGCTGTAACTGATCGCGCAGTTGTCGGCGTAAAATTTTACCCACATTTGATTTTGGTAGCTGTGGCAGAAAATGAACTGACCTAGGCACTTTGTAGCCGGTCAAGTGGCGACGACAATAAGCCAGTAGCTCCTCTTGAGTCAAGCTAGTCTCTTTTTTCACAACGCAGAGCTTGACCGCCTCCCCCGTTGCATCACTGACGATACCGACTGCAGCACACTCCTGCACTTTAGGGTGCTGATTAACCACCTGCTCAATCTCATTCGGGTAAACATTAAAGCCGGAGACCAAGATCATATCCTTCTTGCGATCCACAATACGAATAAAGCCTTGCTCATCAACCGTCGCAATATCGCCGGTCGCCAACCAGCCATCATGCAATATCGCCTGTGTCGCTTCAGGTTGTTGCCAGTAACCCGCCATCACTTGCGGGCCTCTGATCCAAAGTTCCCCCGGCTGCCCCAAGCACACATCTTGCCCAGTATCATCCACCAGCCGGATCTCGGTAGAAGGTAGCGCCAGACCAATACTGCCGTTATGCTGTTTCAAATTATGAGGGTTGCCGGAAACCATCGGTGAGCACTCGGTTAAGCCGTACCCTTCCAGCAAGTAGTTACCAGTCAGTGACTGCCACTGTTCAGCTACGCTCTTTTGTACTGCCATTCCTCCCCCCACCGAAAGCCGAAGTGAGGAGAAATTCAATCGCTGAAAAGCGGCATTATTTAGCAACCCCTGAAACAGGGTGTTGACACCGGTGATAACCGTAAAAGGGTATTTAGCCAGTTCCTTTACCATGCCATTCACATCACGCGGATTGGTGATCAGCAAATTAATGCCACCCAACTCAATAAATAGTAGGCAGTTTATTGTCAGAGCGAAAATATGGTACAGCGGCAATGCGGTAACAACACACTCTTTTCTTTCATGCAGTACCGGCAAATAGGCGGCTTTCGCCTGAGCAAGGTTGGCCTGCAAATTACGATGGGTTAGCATCGCCCCTTTTGCCACGCCGGTGGTACCGCCGGTATATTGTAAAAAGGCAATGTCGTGATTACCCACATCCGGCTTAACGTACTGTAAGCGCCGCCCCTGCCGTAACACATGGCGAAATGAGATCGCATCAGGAAGATGATATTTAGGGATCAGTCGCTTGATATACTTAACAACAAAGTTAACCAGCGTCCGGCGTTGTCGTGATAACTGATCGCCCATACGCGTTAAAATAACATGCTCGATCGGTGTATTAGCGACCACATTTTCCAGCGTATGGGCAAAGTTGGAGGCGATCACAATGGCGCGCGCGCCACTATCTTTAAGCTGATGCTCCAACTCTCTCGGGGTATAGAGCGGGTTGACATTAACAACCACCATCCCCGCACGTAACACACCAAACATCGCCACTGGGTATTGCAGCAAGTTGGGCATCATTAGCGCAACCCGATCACCCTTTTTCAGTTGCAGTCTATTTTGCAGGTAAGCCGCAAAGGCCCGGCTACGCTCTTCCAGTTTACGAAAGGTCATCACCTCGCCCATATTGATAAAAGCGGGTTGATCGTTATAGCGTACCACTGCCTGTTCAAAAATTTCGACCAGTGACGCATAGCCATCAGCATCAATTTCTGCTGGAACACCTGGGGGATAAGATTTTAACCAAATTTTTTCCAAAGGGTGACTCCTGAAACTAGAGCAACATAAACCTCACTTCTCCCTGATTCTAGCGAGCAGGGTTTGCAAGTAGCGTGATATTAACCATAACCCGATATTAACCATACTCTGGCATCAATAATAAACTGACACTAACAACATGATACTAGCACACGAGTGCTCAAGATTACTGCCATAGCGATTTAGCACTGCAATTTATTTCACTGTTCTATGGATACATTATTCGGTGACGATCGTTCTTATCTGTATCGGTCCGTGGTGCCAGCCATAGCCGCCATACCAACCCTGATGACGATGGTGTGGATGTGGACCATGCCAAGGTCTCGCCGGCGGCGGTGGCATAATGATCTGTTGTGTGATCTGCCAACGCTGCAACCCATTCACCTGCATCGTGACAAACTGATAAGGCATCATATCGATTTGACCGGCTTGCATTCCGGTGATTGGGCCAACCACCGTCACCAAACGCCCTCGAAAATCGACCGGATCGAGAAAACCGTTCACCGAAGCCAACAGACGCCCTTGTGAGGGTTGACCGAGCATTGGCCGTGCTCCAGAATCCAATTCAACAACAGCAATTTCCAGTACCGTCTGCCCCCCCTCATTGGCCATCCCCACGACTGTTCCGCCAAAGCGTGCCTCAGCACCAATAAACAACTTCGGGCTATTCTGCACCATCGCCAGTTGCATCAACGGTGTTGAGGTAGTGCCTTGAAGGGTTTGTGGTACCGAAACACAACCGGAAAGCGCCATCAGGCCAAACAACAGACTCAATACGATAACTGCCCTATTGGCGCAGCGCGGCAATACAACCATTCTCTCTCTCCTCGGTTAGCCATCTCTGGCGCATTACTGGCTGTAGCAATGCAGTGATGTGTCACCTTAAAGCATACTGCTGCTATTCACGACCGGGTAACTTTTTCCAGGTGACTTCATTACGCAGATAGGTGGGTTCAGCCTGCTCGACGCTGACAGCCAAGCCATGCTGCCAGGCAGTCAATGCCAATGGCAGCATATCTTCAGCACGGGGCAATAACATTTGCCCATCGATGAGTTGCAATGAACAGCCAGCAGCCAACTCAGGATAGGCTGGCCAACCGGTGCCGGCGTAACCCCACTCACCGTGTAACCCGCTCATCACCGCGTTAGCTTGTGCCGGCGAGAGTACTGCTTCGTTCGCACTGAGCCAGCCAGCAGCATCGTGCTGGCGTTCAAACTGCCCCCAGTACACTTCACCCATTCGGGCATCAATCGCAGTCAAAATACGCGTCAGCCCACTCACACGCCAAGCCCCTTGTGCCATGGTTTGCAGTGTCGAGACGCCGATCATCGGTAGATCTGCCCCTAACGCTAGCCCCTGTGCGATACCGATACCAATCCGCACCCCAGTAAAACTACCGGGGCCGCGACCAAACGCCAAAGCATCGAGTTGCGTTAACGACAGACCCGACTCAGCAAGAATTTGTTCTACTAGGGGTAAAATACGCTGGGTGTGCTCACGCGGACAGAGCTCAAACAGTGCCCGTGTTTCACCCTGATCCCAGATAGCGACAGAGCAAGCCTCTGTTGCGGTATCAAGCGCTAAAATTCGCGTAGACATGCAAGCCTCAAATGGCAAAGTACAATAAACCGTTATGCTATCACAGCCTCAGCGCCGCGCCCACCCGCTGACAGGGTTTGGCTAAGCGGTCAGTTTGTCGTTTCGCTGTCTGTGTGTCGGGTGAGGAAGGCAATGGCTCGAGCCAGATCACGCGTGCGTGGCACCGGGGGAAGGCTGCTGAGAAACATCTGCCCATACGATCGCATCACCAATCGGCTATCGCAAATCACCAACACCCCGCGATCGTCGTTATCTCTGATCAAACGTCCTACGCCCTGCTTTAAGGTGATCACCGCCTCCGGCAGTTGAACATCATTAAACGGATCACCGCCACGTAAACGGCAATCTTCAATCCGTGCCTTAAGCAGTGGATCATCGGGTGACGTGAAGGGTAACTTGTCGATAATGACACAGGAGAGTGCATCACCCCGTACATCCACCCCCTCCCAAAAACTGCTGGTTGCCACCAATAACGCATTGCCGGCAGTAATAAACTGCTGCAATAATTGATTT
Source organism: Serratia microhaemolytica (assembly GCF_004011885.1). Taxonomy (GTDB): domain Bacteria; phylum Pseudomonadota; class Gammaproteobacteria; order Enterobacterales; family Enterobacteriaceae; genus Serratia_G; species Serratia_G microhaemolytica. The sequence goes on from NZ_ML137211.1 coordinate 31,561, forward strand.
TTCCCGCTCTCACCCTGTACCAAAACCGGCAGCGTCAACCGAGCCCGAAAGGCTTCAGCCAACTCACGCATCATCTGATGAGCCGTGCAGAGGAAGAAACAGCGCCCCTGATTGGCCTCAATTAGCGGTTGTAACATCTGGGCAAGTTGCTGCGCAGTCGTTGCTTGGTTCGCCGCTGGCAGAAAACGCGGAACACAGAGTAATGCCTGCTGTGCATAGTCAAACGGGCTAGCGAGCAGCAACGTTTTCGCCTGAGTTAACCCCAAACGCTCCGTAAAGTAGGCAACTCGTTCGTTAACCGAGAGTGTTGCCGAAGTAAAAACCCAGCAGGCAGACTGTGCATCAAGCAGTTCCCGAAAACGGCCAGCTACCGTTAATGGCGTCAATGCCAATACAAAATGGCGTGCGCTACACTCATACCAGTAGCTAAATCCAGGCTGGTTGACCATCTTCAGTTGCTGAAGGCGGTTGCGGTACTGCGTGGTGCGTTCAAAGGTAGCATCTAACAGTGCCGAACGGCCAAGTGAAAGCTTAATCACGTCGAAACACAGCTCTAACGCATCATCGAGCAGCAGCAGCGCCTGCTGCACTGCCGGTTGCGCCAGCACTGTTCGCAAGTTGCCACGGAAACCGGGCTCACCCAAGACTAAACGCAGATCAAGGCAACTCTGACTGAGCCGATCAGCACTTTTTTTCAGTTGTGCGCTATCACGCAGTTCCGTGTGATAGGCGATCGTAATATCTTTCGCCAAATCGAGCAGTTGTCGGCTAGTTAACTGCTTGCCAAAATAGTGGCTGGCGATATCCGGTAACTGATGGGCTTCATCAAAAATCATCACTTCAGCCTGAGGGATCAACTCGGCAAAACCGCCTTCTTTGATCACCATATCAGCCAAAAAAAGATGATGGTTAACGACCAGCACATCGGCTTCCATCGCACGTCGGCGTGCTTTCACCACAAAACAGTGTTGGTATTGTGGACAATCACTGCCTAAGCAGTTGTCATTGTTACTGGTCACCAATGGCCAGATTTGACTCTCTTCTGCCACCTCGCTGCAACTGCCAATATCCCCCTCGATGGTTTGGCAACTCCATTGGCGCACCCGTACCAGATCATGCAGCAGTGTTGCCGCCAATTCAGCACCCGCGCTAAATTGTTGCTCCATTCGCTCAAGGCAAAGATAGTTAGCACGCCCTTTCAGCAGCGCCAATTGACCTTTGAAATTTAATGCGTGAGCCACCGTCGGCAGATCGCGGGAATAGAGTTGATCCTGTAGCGCTTTTGAACCTGTTGAGATCATCACCCGACGTTTGGCACGCAACGCAGGAACCAGATACGCATAGGTTTTGCCAGTACCGGTACCCGCTTCAACCACCAGCTCTTGCTGCTGCTCAATCGCTTCGCTGACTGCTTGTGCCATCAACTGTTGTGCCTGGCGCGGCTTAAAGCCTTTAATCGCTTGAGCAAGTGCGCCCTCTGCTGCAAAATCGTCTGTCACGCTATCTCTCTATTGCCGGCCACTGAACGGCAATTATGCCAACTTTGTCCCAAAGCAGCCATTAACTTTATCTTTTTACTGCCGTAGCCGGTTATACATCGCCACTGCGGCTATGGTACCCTTGGCCGGATTATCCCCCTGGAGAAAATACAATGACTATTGAACGAATTGACCCCGCACACCGCTGGTCTGACGCCGTGATCCACAATGGAGTGGTTTATTACACCAGCGTGCCAGAAAACCTGGATGCAGACGCTAGCGCACAAACTGCCAATGCACTGGCGGCGATTGATAGTTTGCTGGCGCGCGTAGGTTCAGATAAGAGCCGAATTTTAGATGCAACGATTTTCTTGGCTAATAGTACCGACTTTGCAGCCATGAATGCCGCCTGGGATAGCTGGGTGGTGCCTGGAGCAGCGCCCACACGCTGCACGGTAGAAGCAAAACTGATGAATCCCAAGTTCAAAGTTGAGATCAAAATTATTGCCGCTCTGTAACTATCCTGCTCCACATCAGCGCCCATCTGGGCGTTGATGCTACACCTTCTTCTGCTGTTGTTACCCCACTCCATCTGTTTGCTGTGATCGCTGAAGATATGCTCTGTCCTATTGTGAGCAGATTGCCGACTGTGCAGCTTAGTGTCACAGCAAAAAGCGCTTAACTTGAGTAATTGATTAATAAGAAATTATCTTGCTACTGGCGCGATTGATATCGATTCAATAAGCAATAATGTCCGGTATAGATTGCCATTGACAAATGTTGTTAGGTAACATAGTCACTAGATTATTCTATTTTTTCGCTCTAAAAAAGCAAAATAATCACCTTAAGGAGTTATTTTGACTGAATTATGCCCCTGCCATAGTGGACTAAACTACAGCGACTGTTGTGAACCCTTCTTGACAGGAAAGCAACACGCGCCATCACCTGGCAAGCTAATGCGTTCACGCTACAGTGCCTTTGTGCAAAAAAACGTGGACTACTTTATTGATACCTGGCACCCAGAATGCCGCCCGGAAGAGTGGCGTGGTGTGATCAGTAGCAGCTTCGATAACACTCAGTTACTCAGTTTGCTGGTGGTGGAGGAGAGTTTTGGTAGCAGCGCCAATGAAGGTTTCGTTGAGTTCATGGTGCGTTTGATTGAAAATGATGCCCCAGCACGGCTAATGCATGAACGTTCACGCTTTCTTCGTGTTGGCGAACGCTGGTATTATATTGATGGCACTAAACCACAGCTAGGCAAACATGCACTTTGTCCCTGCGGTTCAGGCAAAAAATACCGGAAATGCTGTGGCCAATAAGCCATGACGCTAACAATCAGATAGAGCTAACTCATTTATGTCTCATCAAAATGTACAACGGAAGATTTTACGCACCCTCTGCCCGGACGCAAAAGGGTTAATCGCTAAAATTACCAACATCTGCTACAAGCACGAACTCAATATTGTGCAAAACAACGAGTTTGCTGATCACCGTACCGGGCATTTCTTTATGCGCACCGAGCTGGAAGGGATCTTTAACGATGCCACACTGTTAGCAGATCTCGATGGCGCATTGCCGGCCGGCACCGTGCGTGAACTGCATAGCGCAGGGCGTCGTCGCATCGTTGTGCTGGTTACCAAAGAGGCACACTGCCTGGGTGACCTGCTGATGAAGAGCATTTATGGTGGCCTGGACGTCGAAATTGCCGCAGTCATTGGCAATCACAGCACACTACAGTCGCTGGTTGAACGTTTTGATATTCCGTTTCATCTAGTGAGTCATGAAGGATTGACGCGTGAAGAGCACGATCAGCAACTGATTGCCCAGATCGATCAGTATCAGCCTGACTATGTGGTGTTAGCCAAGTATATGCGTGTGCTAACACCCGCTTTCGTGCGCTACTATCCGAATCAGATCATCAATATTCACCACTCGTTCCTACCGGCATTTATTGGTGCGCGTCCTTATCACCAAGCTTATGAACGTGGCGTCAAAATCATTGGCGCGACTGCGCATTACGTTAACGATAATCTTGATGAAGGCCCAATTATCATGCAGGACGTGATCCATGTTGATCACACCTACAGTGCGGAAGAGATGATGCGTGCAGGACGTGATGTTGAGAAAAATGTGCTCAGCCGTGCGCTTTACTATGTGTTGTCTCAACGTGTGTTTGTTTATGGTAACCGGACCGTGATCCTTTAACCCGCGCAGGTGGGTAAGCGGTATTCAGCCCGGCAAAAGCACAAAAAAGAGGCATTTGATTCAATTTCTGTATCGTAGCTCTTTACATCGGCGTCTCATCTGGTATGATGCGCCCGCTTTTGCCGATATTGATGCTTAACGCAGTTGATACTGTAATCAGCATAACTTCCCCTGGTGGGGTTCCCGAGCGGCCAAAGGGAGCAGACTGTAAATCTGCCGTCACAGACTTCGAAGGTTCGAATCCTTCCCCCACCACCATCACATCAGAACTTCTGTCAACCTCATACATCACAGCCTCAACAAATTACTCCCGACAGGGGAAGGATGAGAAGCTTCGACAAGGTTCGAGTCTCGCGTAGCGAGACAACGTGCGCAGCACGGCCCGAAGGGTGAGGCGCAAAGCGCCGAATCATCCTTCCCCCACCACCATCACATCAGAACTTCTGTCAGCCTCATACATCACAGCCTCAACAAATTACTCCCGACAGGGGAAGGATGAGAAGCTTCGACAAGGTTCGAGTCTCGCGTAGCGAGACAACGTGCGCAGCACGGCCCGAAGGGTGAGGCGCAAAGCGCCGAATCATCCTTCCCCCACCACCATCACATCAGAACTTCTGTCAGTTAACTGCCT
>NZ_ML137211.1:35884-44600 GCF_004011885.1 Serratia microhaemolytica
GATGAGAAGCTTCGACAAGGTTCGAGTCTCGCGTAGCGAGACAACGTGCGCAGCACGGCCCGAAGGGTGAGGCGCAAAGCGCCGAATCATCCTTCCCCCACCACCATCACATCAGAACTTCTGTCAGTTAACTGCCTCTCGCGCCGAATAGCGATACCTCAGCCTGTGCAAATCGTGTCACTCCGCACATCACAGATAATCAATGCCGCAATTGTGGCTTGCAGTTACAGCAACAATTCGCTATACCCATGGCTGGTTTACTGCGGTAAATAAAGGAAAAAAGTATGCGTAACAATATTTGCGTCTTTTGTGGCGCCAGTGAAGGTCAGAACCCCGCCTATGTGGCCAGTGCCTGTGAAATGGGGCAACTGATTGCCAGCCAGGGAAGACGGTTAATTTATGGTGGTGGCAAAAAAGGATTAATGGGGGTTGTCGCTGATGCGGTGTTGGCTGCCGGTGGTGAAGTGATTGGCATTATCCCTGAGCGGTTGGTCGAAGCCGAGACAGCACATCATGGCTTAAGCCAACTGGAGATCGTCCCGGATATGCACACCCGCAAAGCACGCATGGCCGAATTGGCTGACGCTTTTATTGCTCTGCCTGGTGGCATCGGTACACTGGAAGAGCTGTTTGAGATCTGGACTTGGGGGCAGATTGGCTATCACAGTAAACCGGTGGCATTGCTGGATGTTGCTGGCTTCTATCAGCCACTGAGCCAGTTTTTAACCCACGTCGCCGATCAAGGTTTCATGCGCCACGATTACCTAGCAACCCTGCACGTCAGCGCCTCCGCCGAACAACTGCTACAGCAGTTTGATCATTATCAGCCCACCCCCTACGATCGTTGGGCAAAATGATCCGCCATCCCAGTGGCTAGCCTGCGCTGGGAAAGTATTATTGCTGACGAAACTCTGTTACCATCGCGCGATATTTTGCTTAACAAGTGCCGATATATGAAATTTGTCTCTTTTAATATCAATGGGCTGCGTGCTCGCCCGCACCAGCTTGCCGCAATAATTGAACAGCATCAACCTGATGTCATTGGTCTGCAAGAGACAAAGGTGCATGATGATATGTTCCCTCACGAAGCGCTAAGCCAATATGGCTATCATCTGTTCTATCACGGACAGAAAGGCCACTATGGCGTCGCTCTGTTAACCAAACAGCCACCGTTGGCGGTACGCCGTGGTTTTCCAACCGATGATCAGGATGCTCAACGCCGCATCATCATGGCAGATCTGGCTACACCACTGGGTAACCTGACAGTGATTAATGGCTATTTTCCCCAGGGGGAGAGCCGCGATCATGCCGTCAAATTTCCAGCCAAGCAGCGTTTTTATCAAGACTTACAGCACTACTTACAGCAGCATCAACGTGCTGACGCTGCTGTAGTGATCATGGGTGATATGAATATCAGCCCACGAGATAGCGACATTGGTATCGGCGAAGAGAATCGCAAGCGCTGGCTGCGTAGTGGCAAATGTTCGTTTTTGCCTGAAGAGCGCCAATGGCTGGAGCAACTGATGCAGTGGGGATTGCAGGATACCTATCGCCTCCATCATCCGCAGCGTGATGACCGTTTTTCCTGGTTTGACTATCGTTCACGCGGCTTTGAAGACAACCGAGGGTTGCGGATCGATCTGGTGCTTGCCACGGCACCTCTTGCTGAGCGCTGTATTGCCAGTGATATCGATTACCTGACCCGCGCAATGGAAAAGCCTTCAGATCATGCGCCTGTCTGGGCAGAGTTTAAACTTTGACTGCTTGCTAGCCTTATGCTCTGCCAGAGCCGCATTTGCTGGCAATAGATCTCTCGCTAACGAGAGCTCAGTTGCAAGCGACAGTCCAGTTTGTCAGCTCGCTGGTGAGCGTTTTGCGCTACTTGTGCGCCTTTGCCGTTTTTGCTGCTTTTTACCGGTAGCGGGTGCTGCCGGTAAACCACGAAAGGCCAACACTCGCTGCTGCTGATGCTGTTTCACTTCACCAATCAACTGCTGCAACGTCTGCTCTAACGGCTGCATAAAATCCTGATAGCGGAATGCCTTCTCGCTAATTTGTGTCAACTTTGCCTCCCAGTTTGCCGTCATATCCGGTCGAGCAGCCAAATCAGGTAGTGCATGGATCAATGCGCGGCCGGTCTGGCTGGCATGAATATAACGCCCCTGTTTGTACAGAAAACTGCGCTTAAACAGCAATTCAATAATGCCGGCTCTGGTTGCTTCGGTTCCCAAACCATCGGTAGCACGTAGGATCTTCTTCAGCGCTTTATCTTGCACAAAACGGGCAATACCTGTCATCGCCGAAAGTAGACTGGCATCGGTAAAGTGTCGAGGCGGTTGGGTTTGTCGTTCAACAACCTCACCTTTTTCACACAGCAACAGCTCCCCTTCCGCAACCACCGGTAACGCGGCCCCCTCGTTCTCTTCGTCACGCTCTTTACTACCCAGCAGCGTGCGCCATCCCGCTTCAGCCAAGAAACGGGCTTTCGCGACGAACTTGCCACCGGCAATCTCCAGTTCAATCACCGATTTGCGAAACAGCGCATCCGGGCAAAACTGCATCAGATACTGGCGCGCAATCAGATGATAGATCTGCTGTTCATTCTGGCTCAGACTCACCTGGCTGGCTCTTGCCGTCGGGATAATCGCGTGGTGTGCATCAACTTTTTTATCATCCCAACAGCGATTACGCCGTTGGCTATCGATGATCGGCTGTGGATAAAGCTCCGGCTGGTGAGCCGTGATCGCTTTAAGTACCGCATCACGTCCGGCGAAGTGCTCTTCTGGTAGATAACGACAATCAGAACGCGGATAGGTGATCAACTTATGGGTTTCATAAAGGCGTTGGCAAATATCCAGCACCTGTTGTGCACTGAGATTAAAGCGTTTCGCCGCCTCAATCTGTAGCGTAGAGAGTGAAAATGGCAGCGGTGCAAGCTCTGATTCGCGTTTATCGTTATAGCCAGTAACCCGTGCCGGTTGCCCTGCAATGCGCTTCACCACATGTTCAGCCAGTGATCGATGCAACAAGCGCCCTTCCTCATCCTGGTAAGCCTCACACGCTTCACTGGGTTGCCACAGTGCGACAAAACGGGCTTGCTCTGGGGTAACAATATGCGCTTTGACTTCAAAAAAATCCTTCGGCTGGAAGTTTTCAATCTCTTCATCACGCCGCACTACCAAGCCCAATACCGGTGTCTGCACCCGCCCCACCGATAGCACGCCATCATAGCCGGCATTTCGCCCGAGCAGCGTATAAGCTCGTGTCATATTGATGCCATACAGCCAATCGGCGCGTGCCCGTGCCAGTGCCGAGACGCAGAGTGGCACAAAATCGCGGTTATCACGCAAGCGTTCAATCGCCCGTGTCACCGCTTGTGGGTTGAGATCATTAATCAAGCAACGGCGTACTTGTTGCCGCCGCTCAGCGCTTAGTGACAGGTAGTCTAGCACCTCATCCACCAACAGTTGCCCCTCACGATCCGGGTCACCTGCGTGCACAATCTGTTGTGCCTGTGATAACAGGCCCTTAATCACATTAAGTTGATTCACGACTGAGTCACGCGGTTTCAACTGCCATTTTTGCGGGATGATCGGTAAGTCCGCCAACGACCAACGCGCATAACGGCTATCATAAGCTTCCGGTTGTGCTTGCTCCAGTAGGTGGCCAATACACCAAGTGACGACATCGCCGTTAGCACAGGCAATAAAGCCATCACCTCGCCGATGGGGTTTCGGCAATACATCAGCAATTGCACGTGCCAGACTCGGCTTTTCAGCAATAAACAATCTCATTAGTGGTCAGTAGGTTGATAATTAAGCAGGAATGCTTCTACTTCTGGGAAAGTGCCACGGAAGACGATACGCGCGACTTTTTTCTCTAATTGGTAACGGTACATCGGATCATAATAGTGCTGTACCAACGGGATCAGCCACTGCTGGTGCGAGTGGATTTCACCGCGCTGTTGCTGCTCAATCAACGCGACATCCAGCAAGCCACGCAACTGTTCAAACCGCGCTAAACCTAAACGGCGTCGAATGGTAAACAGACCGTGGTGTAAGTAATCGCAGTATTGCTGCCATCCCTGCTGTTGACCGTAATGCTGCGTAAACGCATGATGCATCTGTTCGATGTACTCGTGCTGTAACCGTGCAATGCGCAGCTCAAACGGATCATCGATCACCACAAGCGGAGCCTGTTGCATCGCATTAAATAGCCCTAGCGGCAAATTGTTGGAGCCAATGATCCTACCTTCATCTTCCAGTATCCAGTGATCACAGCCGCCATGCTGTTTCTTTAACAGCTCGATTGCCAGACGGTTTTCAAAGTCGATCTGGCTGGTCTGTTGGTGCAACATCCGCCCAAAAGAAGAACCGCGATGATGGGCAAGCCGTTCCAGATCGATACCAGCATGTAATCTGTTAATCAGTAATGTTTTACCACAGCCAGTGTTGCCGCCAATCACCACCATCGGCAAACACTCTGCCGCTGCCTGCGTTTGTAGTAGAAAGTGGCGCAGTGCCTTATAACCGCCTTCAATCCGTGGATAACAGACGCCCTCAGCACGTAACCACTGCTGTACCAGTTGTGAACGCAGCCCGCCGCGAAAACAGTAAAGATACCCGCTTGGTTGCTGAGTGATCTGTTCTAGCCATGCCAATGTACGCTGCTCACGTATTGTTCCGGAAACCAGACGGTGGCCAAGTGCAATAGCTGCCTGCTGCCCTTGCTGCTTGTAGCAAGTACCCACCGCCTGGCGTTCACTGTCATTCATCAGTGGCAAATTGGTTGCCATCGGGAAAGCACCCTGCTGAAACTCTATCGGAGCACGGAGATCAATCAACGGCACATCTTCCAGGAAGATGCGCCGGTAGTCGTTGCTATCTTGGCGATTATGCAGCATTAACACTCGTTGACCTCGATCAAAGCCCGATCGGGTTGTGCTGGGCGAAGTTCACCAATCGCATTTAGTAGCAAGCCATGACGCAGGGCAATCTCTGCGACCAACGGTTCTGCCTCTGGTATTACCGCCAGCAGTAAGCCACCGGAAGTTTGTGGATCACACAATAATTGGCGTTGGAACTCACTGAGAACACCAATTAAGTGGCCGTAACTCTCGTAATTACGCGCCGTGCCGCCTGGCACACAACCTGCGTCGATGTAGTGTGCAACGGCGGGTAAGGTCGGGATCTGGTCGAACCAAAGTGTTGCCTGTAGGTTGGCCCCCTGACACATTTCAGTTAAGTGTCCCAGTAAACCAAAACCGGTGACATCGGTCATTGCTGTTACCCCAGCAACGGCGGCAAAGTCGGCACCGGCTTTGTTCAGTTGACACATCACCTCGGTGGCCAATCCTTGATGTTCTGGTAACAACTTGTTCTGTTTTTCTGCCGTGCTCAAGATACCAATCCCTAACGGTTTGGTTAAAAACAGCCTGCACCCTGCTTGACCGGCGCTATTTTTCTTCACCCGCTCGCTGTTCACTACGCCAGTGACGGCCAAGCCGAAAATTGGTTCTGGGGCATCGATCGAATGGCCACCTGCCAAGGCAATACCGGCCTGCTGACAGGTATAGCGCCCCCCTTCGATCACTTGTTGTGCCACTTCAGGGGCCAACTTGGCGATCGGCCAGCCCAGAATAGCAATCGCCATAATTGGCTTGCCGCCCATAGCATAGATATCACTGATCGCATTGGCGGCAGCAATACGGCCAAAATCAAACGGATCATCGACGATAGGCATAAAAAAATCGGTGGTACTGACCACCGCCAGTCCCTGCCCGAGATCATAAACAGCAGCATCGTCACGCGTTTCGTTACCCACCAGCAGTTGTGGATCAACAAACTTCTGCTGCTCACTATGCAGTATTGTTTCAAGGACTTTCGGTGAAATTTTGCAACCACAGCCAGCGCCGTGGCTGTACTGCGTTAAACGGATCGTCGGCAATGTCATAATCCATGCTCTATTTTGGCTCACAGACTGGCTAGGTTATCACAATGGCAGATAGCCTGATCAGTGAAAATTCTCGCTTGCGGGCAAATCCGCTTTGCCCCGAATACTGCGTTAGAATTGGCTGACAAAAAGGCTCATATCCGGCACGCTGGTTCTGTGTACCTGCCGTTCTGCGCTACCAAGATAGAGGAAACCGACAATCTCATCCTGTTGACGACAAGAAAATGCGTCCCGCACAAGCGGGTGCTCCACCCAACTGCCAGTGCGCCAGATACCGTTGAAGCCTTGAGCCAGAGCAGCCATCTGCATAGCATGAACTGCACAACCTGCGGAAAGGATCTGCTCACGCTGAGGAACCTTGGGGCTATCCGTGCAGTGCGCAACCACGGCGATGATCAGCGGCGCACGAAAAGGCGCCTGTTTTGCCTTCTCGATGGCACTCTCACTCAAGCCATCCGCTATCGCTGCACGCTGTAATAACGCACTAAAGCGTTCCAGGCCGCTGTCTTCAATAATCACAAAGCGCCAAGGCTTTAATCCACCGTGATCAGGCGCACGTAATCCAGCCCGAATAATGTTGTCGCGTACTTCCGCGATAGGAGCCGGTGTGGTTAAGCGTGCCGCCGAATGACGATGAAGCAGTAATTCCAATGCATCCATAATATTCTCCTCGGAGTTACGTGACTGATGCCTGATCTTGATTGACTGCTTGGCGATGTAAAAACCATCACCCAGTCAATTTGCCGCTTGATGCTACTAAAAAATCCAGTGGCGGTCACTTTTACCGAAGGGATGCTAACTGTAAAAGTGTTTTTACTTACCCACTTGATCCGGTTATTTTAGTTCCATTCAGCCATAGGGGCTGTACAGCGTAAGCGTGACTGGTCAGCAACAGCGCACTCCGGCAAAATCAATCACCTGGTCATGTTGGCGTGATGCTGTCCGCTCTCGGCTGTACCTATTAACTCACTGAGAAAAAGCCTGTTAACTATTTTATATTCAGGAAGAAGAGTAATAAGCAACACAATAAATAAACAGGGTGCGACCAAACAGCCAATTCGGTTTACTCGTTTTTAACGGTCTTGCCGTCTGGTTTATCGGTTTCTTTAGTCTGTTATTGTGCCTATCGCCATTGTTTACGTTTTCGAATAAATAAGGTTAATAAAAATATGAGCAAAAATAGCAGGTCGGGGTTCAGTATCACGACCCGAATGACCCAAGTTGGTCGTGATCCAAGTAAACAGGCAGGGTTTGTTAACCCAGCTATTTATCGCGGTTCGACCGTGGTTTTCCCCACCGTCAATGATCTTGAACATCGCCGGATGGAGTTTACCTATGGTACTGACGGCACTCCAACGATCGCAAACCTAGAGAATGCCTGGAGTGAATTAGCCGGTGCCGCAGGAACTGTGCTCTCCCCCTCTGGCATTGGTGCAATTGCTCTTGCGCTGCTTACCACGCTGAAAAGCGGCGATCACCTGTTAATGCCCGACAGCGTTTACCGTCCAACACGGCTGCTCTGTGCCGGTATGTTAGCCAAAATGGGGATTGAAACCAGTTATTATGACCCGTTACTGGGCAAAGATATTGTCACTCAGTTTCGGGCCAATACCAGCGTGCTGTTTCTTGAGTCGCCCGGTTCACAAAGTTTTGAGGTACAAGATGTGCCAACAATGACCGCATTGGCAAAAGAACACGGTATCACCACCATTATTGATAATACCTGGGCTACACCGCTGTTTTTCCGCGCTCATGAGCATGGCTGTGATCTCTCCGTCGAGGCCGGCACAAAATATCTCGGTGGTCACTCAGATCTGCTGCTGGGGTTAATTTCGGCGAATGCACAATGGTGGCCGAAACTGCGTGAAGCCTATGATTTAATGTCGATGCTACCTGGTGCCGAAGACTGTTTTCTTGCCTTGCGCGGCCTGCGCACCATGCATCTGCGTTTGAAAGCCGCCGAAACCCGCGCACTGGAACTGGCCAACTGGCTAAAATCGCGGCCAGAAGTGCTTAAGGTGCTCCACCCTGCCTTTCCAGAGTGCCCAGGGCATGAATTCTGGCAACGCGACTTTACCGGCTCATCGGGGCTGTTCTCGATCATTCTACAGCCGCAATACAGCAAAGCCGCGTTAGAAAACATGCTTGATTATCTTTCCATTTTTGCTATGGGCTTCTCTTGGGGTGGGTTTGAGAGCCTGGTTCTACCATTTAACTGTGCCGATTATCGCAGTGTCACCCATTGGCAACCCGGTGGCCTAGCGATACGTATACAGGTTGGACTTGAAGACATGAATGAACTGAAAACAGATTTAGAACAGGGCTTTGAGCGTTTGAAGAAATTTGTTTGATACTCATGTGGTTAAGGTAATTCCGTTGGGGCGGTTAGCGAGCTGTCAAGGTACAGTAGATTTAACCACTACATCGCCCCAGCATCCGTTGAATACTGGTTGTAGTGGTTGTAGTGGTTGTAGGTCGTGACGCAAGCTTAGCGCTGAGGTACTACTTGCCCTTTGGATGATTGATGGCAAAGATTGATGTGGCTTGTCCCCATCGTTCTGAAACCCAGGGAGTTATCCAGGGCAACCGCATGAGTGTTCATTTTTTAGCCTCATCAGTTAATCCCGCACGTAAGACGTAAGCGTCCGGTAGCCTCACCTTGCCGCAGCGAATAAAGCCTTTCATTATTCTCGCCATCACATCCTCTGCTTGAGAATAAACCATGCCATACACCAAACAGCAAAAACAGCAGCATCTTGATAAC
>NZ_SBEF01000032.1 GCF_004011885.1 Serratia microhaemolytica
TTAAAAGAACATCGTCGCATTGCCACTCGCTCGGAGAAAACCGCCAGAAATTACCTTTGCATGCTTAAATTAGGCTCTGTTCGGTTGTTTTTAAAGCGGTTATTGGGTTAAGGGACACAGCCTAGTTTACCGTTGGATTAAAGCAAGCCATCAACGTTGGCGTAAACTTCCGGCGCCCAGACGCCACACTGTACTTGACCAATATGTGATAGTTGCAGCAACAGCATCACCAGACGTGATTGGCCAATGCCGCCGCCAATGGTTTGTGGCATCTCACCACGCAGTAGCGACTGGTGCCACTCCAACTGCAACCGGTCAAGATCATCGGTTAATGTCAGTTGATGTTGCAGTGCCGCAGCATCGACTCGTATTCCCATTGACGACAGCTCAAATGCGTCTTGCAGTACAGGGTTCCAGACAATGATGTCACCATTTAGCCCTGCCAAACCATCTTGCGCTGGAGTAGTCCAGTCGTCGTAATCTGGCGCACGCACATCATGGTAGCTGCCGTGGGATAATTTGCCACCAATGCCAACCAAGAATACCGCACCAAGCTCTTTGGCTATTGCTCTTTCACGCCCTTTGGCATCTAGCTCTGGGTAGAGTTGTAGCAGGGTTTCAGTGTGTACAAAGTGGATTTTTGACGGTAAGAAGGGCTTCAATCCATACTCACGGCTGACTGCCGCTTCGCTCTGTTTGATACAGTCATAGATAGATTCAACGGTTTGTTTCAGGTAGGCCAGGTTGCGCTGGCCATCACCCATAACACGCTCCCAATCCCATTGATCGACATACACTGAGTGGATCGGTGTTAACCGATCTTCATCTGGCCTTAGTGCTTTCATGTGGGTATATAACCCCTCTCCAGCCGCGAAATCGTGGCAACCGAGCGTTTTACGTTTCCACTTAGCTAATGAATGCACCACTTCAAAGGTGGCTTGTGGCAGGCTTTTTACTTTGACTTGTACCGCTTTTTCACTGCCTGACAGGTTATCTTGTGTACCGTCACCCAATCGACTAAGAATTGGCCCCTGGACTTCGATCAATCCCAAGCTGTTTTCTAGCTGTTTTGAAAAGAATGACTTAACGAAACTGATCTGTTGCTGTCTGTGAATAAACTGTTTTTTCATCGCGATGTCTCTTCAACCACTTGTCTGTTGAACCGTTCAGGCTGTTAGCCACTCGGCCTTGTTTTAACTGATTAAGCAACAAACAGGCAGATGAATTCAATATACAATAATAAATATTGCCTTTTTGCTTTTGATTACTCATTTTTATAGCTATAAAAATCAGTAATCATCATTTTAAAGGGGGTTTTATGGCCGAAATTTATCAGATCGATAATCTCGATCGTGGCATTCTGAATGCACTGATCGAAAATGCACGTACACCTTATGCTGAGTTGGCGAAAAATTTTGCCGTCAGCCCAGGTACGATCCATGTACGTGTTGAGAAAATGAAGCAGGCTGGCATCATCACCGGAGCACGAGTAGACGTTAACCCAAAGCAGCTCGGTTATGATGTCTGCTGTTTTATCGGTATTATTCTAAAAAGTGCCAAAGACTATCCTACTGTACTGAAAAAATTGCAAAATTTGGAAGAGGTGGTTGAAGCCTACTACACAACTGGGCATTACAGCATATTTACCAAGGTGATGTGCCGTTCAATCGATGGTTTGCAGCAGGTGTTGATCAACAAGATACAGACAATTGATGAAATCCAGTCAACGGAAACACTGATTTCACTGCAAAACCCAATCATGCGCTCAATTACGCTCTAAATATATCTATTAATCAATAATTTAATACTAAATAAGGGGAAGCAATGGCTGAGATTACCGTAATCAGTGGCAGTACCTTAGGTACTGCGGAATATGTTGCAGAGCAGTTGGCAGAAGAACTGGAGAACGCCGGTTTTTCAACCAGTTTGATCGAGGGTGCTGAGTTACATCAGTTGCCACTTTCTGGTCTATGGATTGTCGTTTGCTCGACTTACGGTGCAGGTGATTTACCAGACAATTTACAGCCGCTGTTTGAACAGATTAAACAGCAGCAGCCAGATCTTTCATCAGTACGTTTTGCCGCAATCGGGTTAGGCAGTTCCGATTACGATACCTTCTGTGGAGCGATCAGACAGATTGACGTTTTGCTACAGGATCGCGGTGCGATCAGGATCGGTGATCGAGTTGAGATCGACGTGATCGAGCATCCGTTACCTGAAGAATTTGCCTGCCAGTGGATCAAAAAGTGGCTTTTTTTACTTTGATTGATGAAAAAAACACCGATCAGTTGTGTATAAATCAGGGTACACTCAGTGTAAAAGCAGTAGTTATCCAAAGGACAACCTTGATGACTCATGCTGGTTGTGTATAACTACCCGTTTAGATCCCAGCTTATACCGCGCAGGATCACGCACGATCCACAGCAAATGATCCTGCTCAACGATATGATCAAAAACCCGAATTTTGACTTTTCCACAGAAGATCGTCTGCTTAATAAAAGATCCAATAAGAGATCTTTAAATAAAAAAGATCTTCTTTTTACTAACCACCGATCCTGCTCACTTGGTCGATCGACTAAATTTGAGTAGAATCGCCAGCCTGAACTGTTGCCATAAGCCAACCACTCCTTTTGAGGTGCTGTTTACATGTTTTATCCAGATCGATTTGATGTCATTGTTGTCGGTGGTGGCCATGCTGGCACCGAAGCTGCTATGGCGGCAGCACGCATGGGACATCAGACACTGTTATTGACTCATAACATTGATACTTTGGGTCAAATGTCCTGCAACCCTGCCATCGGTGGTATCGGAAAAGGACATCTGGTCAAAGAGATTGATGCACTGGGTGGATTAATGGCACATGCAATTGATCATGCAGGTATTCAATTCAGAACACTTAATGGCAGTAAAGGCCCGGCAGTAAGGGCCACTCGGGCACAGGCTGATCGTGTTCTCTATCGTCAGGCAGTACGCTGTGCACTGGAGAATCAACCCAATCTGATGATCTTTCAACAAGCAGTTGAGGATCTTATGGTACAAAATGATCAGGTTACTGGGGTTGTTACCCAGATGGGGCTGAAATTCCAGGCTAACGCCGTAGTGCTGACTGTCGGCACCTTTCTCGATGGCAAGATCCATATCGGTCTGGAAAATTACAGTGGTGGTCGGGCTGGAGATCCGCCAGCGATCGCGTTATCACGTCGCTTACGTGAACTGCCGTTGCGCGTTAATCGGTTAAAAACCGGGACTCCCCCGCGCATTGATGCTAGAACTATCGATTTCAGTCAGTTAACTGCACAACATGGTGATACACCAACACCGGTATTCTCTTTTTTAGGTGAAGTGAGCCAGCATCCACAGCAATTACCTTGCTATATCACTTATACCAATGAAAAAACGCATCAGGTGATCCGTGATAACCTCGATCGCAGCCCGATGTATGCCGGGATCATTGAAGGGATCGGCCCACGCTACTGCCCTTCGATAGAAGATAAAGTGATGCGTTTTGCCGATCGTAATGCGCATCAGATCTTCCTGGAACCAGAAGGTTTAACCAGTAATGAAATTTATCCCAATGGTATCTCTACCAGTTTGCCATTTGATGTACAGATGCAAATTGTTCACTCAATGGCAGGGATGGAGAATGCGCGTATTGTGCGCCCAGGTTACGCGATTGAGTATGATTTCTTTGATCCACGCGATTTAAAACCGACCTTAGAGAGTAAATTTATCCAAGGGTTATTTTTTGCTGGCCAAATCAACGGCACTACCGGTTATGAAGAGGCTGCTGCACAAGGTCTGCTGGCGGGATTAAATGCTGCACGTTATGCCAACCAGCAACCAGGTTGGTTCCCACGCCGTGATCAAGCCTATTTGGGTGTGTTGGTGGATGATCTGAGTACCCTGGGTACCAAAGAACCATACCGTATGTTTACCTCAAGAGCTGAGTATCGCCTGCTGCTACGTGAAGATAATGCAGATCTGCGTTTAACTGAACAAGGGCGTGAACTGGGGCTGGTGGATGAGCGTCGCTGGGTGCGTTATTGTGAAAAGCTTGAGCATATCGAGCAGGAGCGCCAGCGATTACGTGATATCTGGCTACATCCGCATTCAGAACAGGTTGAACAGGTGAATGCACTGCTGAAATCGCCACTATCACGCGAAGCCAATGGGGAAGATCTGTTGCGTCGGCCAGAAATGGATTATCAGCAACTCACTACACTTGCTGCTTTTGCACCGCCATTAGCTGATAAGCAAGCTGCTGAACAGGTAGAGATCCAGGTTAAATATCAAGGCTATATTTTGCGTCAGCAAGATGAGATCGAGAAACAGCAACGTAATGAAAATACCTTGCTGCCAGCCGATCTTGATTATCGCCAGGTTTCAGGGTTGTCAAACGAAGTGGTAGCAAAACTTAATGATCATAAACCGACGTCTATTGGCCAGGCATCACGTATTTCTGGCATCACGCCAGCGGCCATCTCGATTTTACTGGTTTGGTTAAAAAAACAGAATTTGCTACGCAGAACAAATCAGTAGGTTGCATGAGTCAATTGGGGATAACGGTATGATGCAACAAAAACTGGATCTGCTGCTTTCTGAAGCAGGAATAGTGCTTGGGCAGCAACAAAAACAGCAGTTGTTGGGCTATGTCATGCTGCTCGACAAGTGGAATCGTGCCTACAACCTGACTTCAGTGCGTGATCCACTGCAGATGTTGGTGCGCCATATCATGGATAGCATTGTGGTCAATCAGCACCTACAAGGTTCACGCTTTATTGATGTTGGAACCGGTCCTGGATTACCTGGCATCCCATTGGCGATTGTACGCCCGGAAGCACACTTTACCCTGCTGGATAGCCTAGGCAAACGGGTGCGTTTTTTACGTCAGGTGCAACATGAGTTAGCGCTGGATAACATTGAACCAGTACAGAGTCGGGTTGAAGTTTTTACACCGCAAGAACGGTTTGATGGCGTTATTAGCCGTGCTTTTGCCTCGTTGCAGGATATGCTCTCTTGGTGTCACCATTTGCCAAAAGTGGAGCAAGGGCGTTTCTATGCACTGAAAGGGGTTTCTCCACAACAGGAGTTGGCAGAACTACCCGCTGATGTTTTTCTGGAAGCATTAATCCCGTTGCAAGTACCCGAATTAGATGCTGAACGACACTTAGTGGTTTTACAGGTTAAACATTAAATAAATCAGTTGATTAGTTGAATTTTTACTGTTCGATAATCTAGTTTTTCAGCGATAAGTAGAAACCATCGCATTGATGATGTTATTAAAATTATAAATATGTAAAAAATATTAAAGTGATTGTACTGGGAATGCTGTTTTTTTAACTTTATGATGTGCGCCCTGGCTTGCTGTTGACGTGGTTAGTGGCGAGTGACAGCAGCTAGGTTGTCAGATCAATCACTGTTGCTTCCGTTTGCTGAACATGACAGTTCACACTTATCACTGATGTTGTGTGGTTAGGTTAGTGCTATCCTAGCGACCAGAAAAAACTGCCAAGTGATGATTACAGTGCAATTGAATTATTTATTGCTTTAAACTGTTTAATTAACCGTCAAGCAGTTGGGTTAATAACTGTGATGTATATCGCAATTATTTCTGTAATAGAGAAATAATCACCTAATAGATGTCTTGGTGTAGTGTTATCTGTCGATAAAAACGGATAAAAAAGCAGCATGCAAGTTGCTATTCGCATTTTCGTTAGTTATAGATTGAATTCGTTTGAGTGGTTCGTATAATTTTCTTGCTTTGCTGCTTGACTAGCATCACCAAACGCAGTTTTATACGTGATTCAAGATACCTCTTTAGGGTAATTAAACAATGACAACACTCTCTGTCTCGGCTGACAACAGAAAGTTTGCATTTCGTCTGTTGTTGCTACAGTGGGTGGTGGTGATTGTCATCAGTGCAGCTTTTGCTCTGAACAGTGTGCAATGGGGCTGTTCGGCGTTGGCAGGTGGTGTTGCTGCCTGGTTTCCCAACGCGTTATTTGTGCTCTATTCCTTGCGTTACCGACCCCAAGGGCAAGTGCCCAGGCGGGTTGTTTTGTCCTTAGCGATTGGCGAAGGAATAAAAGTCATGATCACCATTGTGTTGCTGATCTTGGCTGTTGGGGTGTTTAAGGCGGTTTTGTTGCCGCTTAGCCTGACCTATTTAGCGGTGTTAATGGTGCAGATCGTTGCACCCGCCGTGATTGACCGTTACCGAAATTAACTCAATAAGGGTAGAGGCACCATGTCTGCAGAGGGATTCAACAGTCCGCAGGAGTATATTAGTCATCACCTGACACAACTTCAGGTCGGCACTGGATTTTGGTCAATTAATATTGACTCTATGTTTTTCTCGATTGTTCTTGGCGTTGTCTTCTTGGCGATTTTCCATAAAGTTGCCAAAAGCGCTACCAGCGGTGTTCCCGGTAAGTTACAAACTGCCGTTGAGATGATCGTTGGTTTCGTTGATAGCAATGTCAAGGATATGTATCACGGTAAGAGCAAGCTGATAGCGCCGCTGGCACTGACAGTGTTTGTCTGGGTATTCCTGATGAACCTGATGGACCTGTTGCCGATTGACTTGCTGCCAAGTATCGCAACGGCTGTTGGCCTGCCCGCACTACGCGTGGTGCCAACTGCTGATGTGAATATCACGCTGTCGATGGCATTAGCTGTGTTTGTGCTGATTCTGTTCTACAGCGTCAAGATGAAGGGGATTGGTGGATTCGTTAAAGAGTTAACCCTGCAACCTTTCAAACATCCGGTTTTTATCCCAATCAACCTCATTCTTGAAGTGGTTAGCTTGTTGTCAAAGCCTGTTTCGCTTGGGCTGCGTCTGTTTGGCAACATGTATGCCGGGGAATTGATCTTTATCTTGATCGCGGGTCTGTTGCCGTGGTGGTCTCAGTGGTTGTTAAGTTTGCCTTGGGCAATCTTCCACATTTTGATCATTACGCTTCAAGCCTTTATTTTCATGGTGCTGACAGTGGTCTATCTCTCTATGGCCTCTGAAGAGCACTGATTTTGTTAAAAACTTGCACTTTTAAACTGAAATAAACTGGAGACTGTCATGGAAAACCTGAGTGTGGATATGCTGTACATGGCTGCCGCTGTAATGATGGGTTTAGCGGCAATCGGTGCTGCAATCGGCATCGGCATCTTAGGAGGTAAATTTTTGGAAGGTGCTGCACGTCAGCCGGATCTGATCCCTCTGTTACGGACACAGTTCTTTATCGTTATGGGTCTGGTTGACGCGATCCCAATGATTGCTGTTGGTTTGGGGCTGTATGTGATGTTCGCGGTTGCCTAGATCACTGCTACTGTCTGCAATCAAAACGACTTATTAACTTTTATAGAGGTATTGTGCTGTGAATATGAACGCAACAATCCTCGGCCAGGCTATTTCGTTTGTATTGTTTGTGTTGTTCTGCATGAAGTATGTATGGCCGCCGATAATGGCTGCCATAGAGAAGCGCCAGAAAGAAATTGCTGATGGCCTTGCTTCTGCGGAACGTGCCAAGAAAGATCTGGATTTGGCACAAAGCAATGCAGTCAGTCAGATGAAAGCAGCTAAAGCGGAAGCTCAGTTGATCATAGAGCAAGCAAATAAACGCCGAGCTCAGATCATGGATGAGGCGAAAGCAGAAGCCGAGCGGGAACGCAGCAAAATTGTGGCGCAGGCTCAAGCTGAGATCGAAGCTGAACGCAAGCGCGCTCGTGAAGAGTTGCGTAGGCAAGTGGCGATGCTGGCAATTGCTGGTGCCGAGAAGATCATAGAACGTTCCGTAGATGAAGCTGCTAACAGCGACATCGTTGATAAACTGGTCGCTGAACTGTAAGGAGGGAGGGGCTGATGTCTGAACTGATTACCGTAGCTCGCCCCTACGCCAAAGCAGCTTTTGACTTTGCCGTTGAGAACCAGAGTGTAGAACAGTGGCAGAAAATGATGGAATTTTCCGCTGCTGTCACCACCAATGAGCAGATGGCCGAGTTGCTTTCTGGGGCTGTGGCGCCAGAGGTTTTGTCGCGCACCTTTATTGCCGTTTGTGGTGATGTGCTCGATCAATATGGCCAGAACTTTATTCGTGTTATGGCTGAAAATGGACGTTTACTGGTTCTTCCTGCGGTGCTGCAACAGTTCATTGAACTACGCGCCGCGCTAGAGTCCACCGTTGAAGTTGAAGTGTGCTCTGCGATCGCCCTCAGTGATGAACAGCAGGCCAAGATTGCAACTGCGATGGAAAAACGCCTGTCACGCAAAGTTAAGCTGAATTGCAATATTGACAAGTCTGTACTGGCTGGCGTGGTGATCCGCGTTGGCGATATGGTGATTGATGGTAGCCTGCGTGCTCGTCTTCAACGCCTGTCAGACGTCTTGCAGTCTTAAGGGGACTGGAGAATGCAACTGAATTCCACCGAAATCAGTGAACTGATCAAACAGCGGATTGCTCAGTTCAATGTTGTGAGTGAAGCTCACAACGAAGGTACTATCGTTTCCGTCAGTGACGGAATCATCCGCGTACATGGCTTGGCTGAAGTGATGCAAGGTGAGATGATCTCACTGCCGGGTAATCGTTATGCTATTGCCTTGAACCTCGAGCGCGACTCTGTCGGTGCGGTGGTGATGGGGCCTTATGCCGACCTTGCGGAAGGTATGAAGGTGAAATGTACCGGTCGTATTCTGGAAGTGCCAGTCGGTCGAGGCCTGCTTGGGCGTGTAGTTAACACCCTCGGTGCACCGATTGATGGTAAAGGGCCGGTTGAGCATGATGGCTTCTCTCCTGTCGAGACTATCGCACCGGGCGTTATTGACCGTCAATCGGTCGATCAGCCCGTGCAGACAGGTTATAAGTCCGTTGATGCCATGATCCCAATTGGTCGTGGTCAGCGTGAGTTAGTGATCGGTGACCGTCAGACAGGTAAAACTGCGCTGGCGATAGATGCGATTATCAACCAGCGCAATTCAGGCATTAAGTGTGTGTATGTCGCGATTGGTCAGAAAGCTTCAACTATTGCCAACGTGGTTCGTAAATTGGAAGAGCATGGCGCGCTGGCAAATACTATTGTCGTGGTTGCCACAGCATCTGAATCGGCAGCACTGCAATATTTAGCACCTTACGCGGGTTGCGCAATGGGCGAATATTTCCGTGATCGTGGTGAAGATGCGCTGATCGTTTATGACGATCTCTCTAAGCAAGCGGTTGCTTATCGCCAGATTTCGCTGTTGCTGCGTCGTCCACCAGGCCGTGAAGCCTATCCGGGGGATGTTTTCTATTTACACTCACGTTTGCTGGAGCGAGCTGCTCGCGTCAATGCTGATTACGTTGAAGCATTTACCAAAGGTGAAGTAAAAGGGAAAACCGGTTCATTGACTGCGCTGCCAATCATTGAAACCCAGGCGGGTGACGTTTCTGCCTTCGTTCCTACCAACGTGATCTCAATCACTGACGGTCAGATCTTCCTGGAATCTAACCTGTTTAACTCAGGTATTCGTCCAGCGGTTAACCCAGGTATTTCGGTTTCGCGTGTTGGTGGTGCTGCTCAGTGTAAAATCATCAAGAAATTGTCCGGTGGTATCCGTACCGCACTGGCACAGTATCGTGAACTGGCTGCGTTCTCTCAATTCGCCTCCGATCTTGATGATGCTACACGTAAGCAGCTCAATCATGGACAGAAGGTAACCGAATTGCTGAAGCAGAAGCAGTATGCACCAATGTCCATCGCCCAGCAGGCGCTAGTATTGTTTGCTGCTGAGCGTGGCTATCTGAATGATGTTGAAGTTGCTCAGGTGGTCAATTTTGAAGCTGCATTGGTGGCTTATGCTGACCATGAATATGCCGAACTGCTTAATGAAATTAACCAGACTGGTGCCTACAACGACGAAATCGAAAGTAAGTTGAAGGCGTTACTTGATAACTTCAAGGCAACTCAGACCTGGTAACGCACAGTGGCCTGTATGCTGAAAAGCGACAGGCCATTGGCAATGAGGAGAAGCAGAAATGGCCGGCGCAAAAGAGATACGTAGTAAGATCGGCAGCGTACAAAATACGCAAAAGATCACTAAAGCGATGGAGATGGTCGCCGCTTCCAAAATGCGTAAATCGCAGGATCGTATGGCGGCCAGCCGTCCTTATGCAGAGACCATGCGCGAAGTGATTGGTCACTTGGCGCTTGGTAATCTGGAGTATAAACACCCCTATCTTGAAGAGCGCGAAGTGAAGCGCGTTGGGTATTTGGTGGTGTCTACTGACCGTGGTCTCTGTGGTGGTTTGAACATTAATCTGTTCAAGAAACTGTTAGTAGAGATGAAAGGCTGGTCTGAAAAAAGCGTTCAAACAGATTTGGCGCTGATTGGTTCAAAAGCAGTCTCTTTCTTCGCTTCAGTCGGTGGCAATGTAGTTGCCCAGGTTACTGGCATGGGGGATAACCCCTCCCTGTCTGAGTTGATCGGCCCGGTGAAAGTGATGTTGCAGGCTTACGACGAAGGTCGTTTAGACAGACTGTACATTGTCAGTAATAAATTTGTTAATACCATGTCCCAAGAGCCGCAAATTATGCAACTCCTTCCTCTGCCTCCTTGTGAGAACAGTGATTTGAAGAAGAATGCTTGGGATTACCTGTATGAACCCGATCCAAAAGTGCTGCTTGATACTTTATTGCGCCGCTATGTGGAATCGCAAGTTTATCAGGGCGTCGTGGAAAACCTGGCCAGTGAGCAGGCCGCACGAATGGTCGCGATGAAAGCCGCAACCGATAACGGCGGTAGCCTGATCAAAGAGTTGCAGTTGGTATACAACAAGGCTCGTCAGGCCAGCATCACTCAGGAACTCACCGAAATCGTTTCGGGAGCCTCCGCGGTTTAACCAGGTTATTACCCAGCTAGGGTTGTGCTAAAGCAATTAACGCTCTAACAATTTGAAATATAGCGGGTAAACGAATTACGTAGAGGATTCAAGATGGCTACTGGAAAGATTATCCAGGTAATCGGCGCCGTAGTGGATGCCGAGTTCCCTCAAGACAGCGTACCGAAGGTGTACGATGCACTTGAGGTTGCAAACGGCACCGAAAAATTGGTGCTGGAAGTGCAGCAACAGTTAGGTGGTGGTGTAGTACGCTGTATCGCGATGGGTGCTTCTGACGGTTTGCGTCGTGGTTTGCCAGTGACCGATCTGCAACGCCCAATTGAGGTTCCCGTCGGTAAAGCGACCTTAGGTCGTATCATGAACGTGTTGGGCGACCCAATTGATATGAAAGGTGACATTGGCGAAGAAGAGCGTTGGGCTATCCACCGTGCTGCGCCAAGTTATGAAGAGTTGTCCAACTCACAGGAACTGTTGGAAACAGGTATCAAAGTGATGGATTTGATCTGTCCGTTTGCTAAAGGCGGTAAGGTTGGTCTATTTGGTGGTGCGGGTGTGGGTAAGACCGTCAATATGATGGAGTTGATCCGTAACATCGCTATCGAACACTCTGGTTACTCGGTTTTTGCTGGAGTTGGCGAGCGCACCCGTGAAGGTAACGACTTCTATCACGAGATGAAAGAGTCCAACGTACTGGATAAAGTTTCTCTGGTGTATGGTCAGATGAACGAACCACCAGGCAACCGTCTGCGTGTTGCACTTACCGGCTTGACGATGGCGGAAAAATTCCGTGACGAAGGGCGCGATGTATTGCTATTCGTTGATAACATCTACCGTTATACCTTGGCAGGTACTGAAGTTTCGGCACTGCTTGGTCGTATGCCTTCAGCGGTAGGTTATCAGCCGACTCTGGCGGAAGAGATGGGGGTATTGCAAGAGCGTATCACCTCAACCAAAACCGGTTCGATTACCTCTGTGCAAGCGGTTTATGTTCCAGCCGATGACTTGACTGACCCGTCTCCAGCGACCACCTTTGCTCACCTTGATGCCACGGTGGTATTGAGCCGTAATATCGCATCGCTTGGTATCTACCCAGCGGTTGATCCACTCGACTCTACCAGTCGTCAGTTAGATCCATTGGTAGTTGGTCAAGAACACTATGATGTTGCTCGTGGTGTGCAGTCGATTTTGCAGCGCTATCAGGAACTGAAAGATATTATCGCGATTTTGGGTATGGATGAGCTGTCGGAAGATGACAAGCTGGTTGTTTCCCGTGCGCGTAAAATCCAGCGTTTCTTGTCTCAGCCTTTCTTTGTGGCAGAAGTGTTTACTGGTTCGCCGGGTAAGTTTGTCTCACTGAAAGATACCATCCGTGGCTTTAAAGGCATTATGGACGGTGAATATGATCACCTGCCAGAACAAGCATTTTACATGGTTGGTACCATTGAAGAAGCAGTGGAAAAAGCCAAGAAGCTGTAATGGCGTGAGAGGAGGGTGATATGGCTATGACTTACCACCTGGATGTTGTCAGTGCTGAAAAACAGATGTTTTCTGGCCTAGTGCAGAAGATCCAGGTAACAGGTAGTGAGGGCGAACTAGGGGTCTACCCTGGTCATGCTCCGTTACTGACCGCCATCAAGCCTGGCATGGTACGTATTGTTAAGCAGCACGGTGAAGAAGAGTTTATTTACCTATCTGGCGGTGTCCTTGAGGTGCAGCCAAGCGTAGTCACTGTGCTGGCCGATACTGCTATCCGTGGGGAAGATCTCGATGAAGCGCGTGCGCTGGAAGCTAAGCGTAGAGCGGAAGAGCAGATCCGTAACTCTCATGGTGATGTTGACTATGCTCAAGCGTCGGCTGAATTGGCAAAAGCATTGGCGAAACTACGCGTTATCGAGTTAACCAGAAAGGGGCTGTAGTTGGCCTCTCCCCCTGTAAAGGGGGAAGCAGGGGTGGGACTTAGCGTCATTCTGTTCTGTCAGCTCAGTTGGTGCATTGTCTCGCCCTAACCCCTCTCCTTTATCAAGGGGAGGGATCCTGAATCCCCCCTCTTGCTCTATAAATCACCTAATCCTGCATTAGTAAAATTCGCGCAGAAAAATATGTAGCAATTTTTTCTGCAAAAGATTCTACTTTTCCCTATTCAAATCGGGTTATCGAGTCATTTATGTCTAATTCATCCAGATCTCATCATCCAATCAGTGTTGTTATCCTGGCAGCAGGTAAGGGAACGCGTATGTATTCAGACGTTCCTAAAGTGCTGCACCTACTGGCAGGTAAGCCACTGGTTCAGTATGTTATTGATGCGGCCATGGAGCTAGGGGCGGGAAATCTCCATTTGGTTTATGGTCATGGTGCTGAGCTGTTACAAAACCGTTTAAAAAATCCAGCACTCAACTGGGTGTTACAAGCAGAGCAGTTGGGGACAGGCCATGCTATGCAGCAGGCAGCCCCCTATTTTGCTGATGATGAAAACATATTAATGCTTTATGGCGATGTACCACTGATCTCGGTTGAGACGTTAAGCTGTTTATTAGCAGCAAAACCGCAGCATGGTATTGGATTACTGACGGTGAACTTGGCTGATCCGACTGGTTATGGTCGTATTGTGCGTGAGCAGCAGGAGATTGTTGGCATCATTGAACACAAAGATGCCAATGATCAACAACGACAAATCAAAGAAGTAAATACCGGCATTATGGTCGCCAATGGTGCTGATCTAAAACGTTGGCTGGCAAAACTGAACAACAACAACGCGCAAGGTGAGTTTTATGTCACTGACATTATCGCCTTAGCGCACAGTGAAGGAGCCAGAATTAACGCGGTACACCCAGCACAGCTTTACGAAGTTGAAGGGGTAAATAATCGATTGCAATTGGCACAGCTTGAACGGGCTTATCAGGCAGAACAGGCAGAAAAATTACTGCTTTCTGGAGTGATGTTGCTTGATGCTACGCGTTTTGATCTTCGGGGTGAGTTAGAACATGGGCGTGATATCACCATCGATACTAATGTCATTATTGAAGGCAAGGTTAAGCTGGCTGATGGTGTGAAAATTGGTACCGGTTGTGTGTTAAAAAACTGCCAGATTGGTGCAGGGTGTGAAATCAGCCCTTACTCAGTATTGGAGGATGTGGTGGTTGCTGCTGGTTGCACCATTGGCCCATTTGCTCGTTTGCGCCCTGGAACTACATTGGCTGAAGGTGCGCATGTTGGTAATTTTGTCGAAATGAAGCAGGCTCATTTAGGCAAAGGTTCTAAAGCTGGACACTTGAGCTATTTGGGTGATGCTGAAATCGGTGCTGGGGTAAACATCGGGGCTGGCACTATCACCTGCAACTATGACGGTGCCAATAAGCATAAGACAGTAATCGGTGATGATGTTTTCGTTGGTTCAGATAGCCAATTGATTGCACCAGTAACATTAGCCAGTGGTGTAACAGTGGCGGCCGGTACTACAGTAACGCGTGATGTCGCTGCTGACGAACTGGTGCTAAGCCGAGTGAAGCAGAAGCATGTGCAAGACTGGAAACGGCCAGTGAAGAAACGTTAGCTCACAGAGTTCATTATTTTATCTTTTTTATTAAATAGTTACTTTGTCTGGTTGGAGTTATATCCAGGCATCACTAAAGTGATGATCAGAACTTAATCAGGAATAAAAAATGTGCGGAATTGTTGGCGCAGTAGCGCAACGTGATATTGCCGAGATCTTGTTACAAGGGCTACGCCGATTAGAGTATCGTGGTTATGACTCTGCCGGATTAATCGTGGCTGATGGCTCTGGTCAGGTGAACCGTTTACGTCAGGTGGGTAAAGTACAAGCGCTGTTTGATGCTACCCAACAACAGGAACTGCGTGGTGGTACAGGTATTGCTCATACTCGTTGGGCTACTCATGGTGAACCGACAGAAAAAAATGCACACCCGCATGTTTCAGATAACATTGCGCTAGTGCATAACGGCATCATTGAAAACTACCAATCACTGCGTGATTCATTGATTAATAAGGGGTATCAGTTCAGTTCACAGACTGATACCGAAGTTATTGCTCATTTAATCCATTGGGAACAGCAGCAGGGCGGTAGCCTATTGGAAGTAGTGCAGCGTGTGATCCCACAATTACGTGGTGCTTATGGCATGGTGATCATGGATTGCCGTGATCCAGAACGTTTGATTGCCGCCCGATCAGGTAGCCCACTGGTGGTTGGTTTAGGTGTAGGGGAAAACTTTCTTGCTTCAGATCAGTTGGCACTGTTGCCGGTAACACGGCGCTTTATCTTTTTGGAAGAAGGGGATTTAGTCGAAATAACAAGGCGTAGTGTACATATTGTCGATCAACAGGGTAACAGTGTCGAGCGTCAGGAGGTAGAGTCCCAGGTGCAGTATGATGCGGGTGATAAAGGTATTTATCGCCACTACATGCAGAAAGAGATTTTTGAACAACCCATGGCGTTAAAAAATACCCTTGCAGGGCGTGTCAGTCATGGAGCAGTTAACCTAGATGAATTAGGTTTGGCGGCAGATCAACTGTTAGCTAACGTCAGCCATATACAAATTATAGCTTGTGGCACCTCCTATCATGCTGGCATGGTGGCGCGTTACTGGTTCGAGTCGTTGGCTGGTTTGCCTTGTGATGTTGAAATTGCTTCTGAGTTTCGCTATCGCAAACCAGCAGTTAGGCCTGGTAGTTTACTGATCACCCTTTCACAGTCAGGTGAAACAGCCGATACACTGGCTGCCCTGCGTCTCTCTAAACAGTTGGGGTATCTTGGTTCTTTGGCAGTATGTAATGTGCCAACGTCTTCCCTGGTACGTGAATCTGATCTGGCATTGATGACTAAAGCGGGAGCTGAAATTGGTGTCGCCTCGACCAAGGCTTTTACCACTCAATTGGCGGTATTATTGATGCTGGTTGCGCATTTGGGCCGGTTAAAAGGGATGGATCAACTGCTGGAACAACAGATTGTTCATGGTTTGCAGGTACTACCTGCACGTATTGAACAGATGTTGTCGCTGGAGAAGCGCATCGAAGCGTTGGCAGAAGATTTTTCGGATAAACATCATGCACTGTTTCTTGGCCGTGGCGATCAATACCCCATCGCAATGGAGGGAGCGTTGAAATTGAAGGAGATCTCCTATATTCACGCAGAGGCTTATGCTGCCGGTGAGTTAAAGCATGGCCCACTGGCGTTGATTGATGCTGATATGCCGGTGATTGTAGTGGCTCCGAACAACGAGTTATTGGAGAAGTTGAAATCAAACGTTGAAGAAGTGCGTGCGCGTGGCGGGCAACTTTATGTGTTTGCTGATCAGGCTGCTGGGTTTGTTGATTGTGAGGGGATGACGATTATTGCCTTGCCTCATGTTGAAGAGGTTGTTGCTCCAATCTTCTATACTGTGCCACTACAGTTACTGTCTTACTATGTAGCGTTAATTAAGGGCACTGATGTGGATCAACCACGCAACCTAGCTAAGTCGGTTACTGTTGAGTAATTGCTATCAATAAAAACAGCAACTTACTTTTCTAAGCAAGTTGCTGTTAAATTTATGATTTTTTAAATAATCCTCAATTTAAATAAAAACTACGTCTTTGTTACACGTTGTTGCTAAGCATGCTGATGCGTGGATGAACTGCCTTGACGTAGCGGATACCAGCGAAGCGAGTTTTTTATCGAGCAGTCACTGACCATTATTTGATTTTGTTTAACCAAATCAAGTAATAAAAGTCTTGCTTTGTAGATACTGATATCATGCGCATCAGCAATTTGTCGCGTTGAGGGCCACTCCTGTTGTGGAGGCGGCATCCCTTGTTCAGCGCAGGAAGTGATACTAAGAAGGTGTTTCAAAATCTTCTTATGTAGCAGACTCTGCGAAATTTGTTTTTTACTAGTAAAAACAACCATATTCTAAAGCTCCCTGAGTTATTAAAAGTGACAACAGACATAAATAGTGTTTTAAAAATAGGTAAATCAATTAGCCACCACAGCGTTTTTGAACCATGGTAATTTTTGTTTTTATGTAACTACTTGTTTTTATTATTCAGATAACAGTCCTCAGCAGCATCAATACCACACCAGACTGATTACAGATTTTTACAGGCTATCGCCATTATTGCGAATAAGTTTTTTAAAGAAATCAAAAAACGAGATAAAACACTAGTATTGCAATTTTTGTAGAGTTTTATTCTGATTTTTTAGTTTTTTTTGTCATCTTCCAGTTTAATATTTTTTATTTCTATATGTTTCCCTTTAAGGGGTTTTTTTATCTATCCCTTTTTGTAACAATCCTCTCGTCCACAACAAGACCTGCTGGTGCTCCAGAATGACTTCAAGAGGTAGCTAAACAGCGATCGCGATCGGATGACAACACACTCTCTCAAGTAGCAGTTGTTAGCTTTTTCAACAGGTTAATGAGAATGAGTGACGAACTGCGTCTTGAAGAGCAGTGGATTCATCAGTAAGTAGGTTTTGTATGTGGCTGGGGGGAATCGATAACCGATTCTCTAATGGATAAAAATTGCATTTGTTTTTAATAGTTAAATTTTTGCAAAAATTGCTAAGGATTTTATATGTCTAAGTTCAAATTTGGTATGGTGCCTGCTGCTGTTGCTCTGTTAGTTGCTGCTGGTTCTGCAAGCGCTGCTGTTGTTAATGTTACTGCTAACGTGCAGGCTGTAGCTTGTACTATCGCGGTTAGCAAAACTGACATCAACCTGGGTAGCTACATCCCTGCTCATTTTGCTGGCGCAACAGTTAACGCTACTACTGGTGCTGTAACTCCAGTTGCTAATAGCCAACAAGATTTTTCTGTTGAACTGAAAGATTGTGCTGGTACTCCAGAAGCTGAAGCTGCTGCTTCTGTTAAGATCAGCGGGCCTGTTGTTGCTGGTTCATCAGACAGAATTTTCAACAAAGTGACTTCTAACGTTGGTGCTGTTGTGAGTTTAGGCAATGCGGGTGCTGTTGATTTTACCGCAATACAAAATGGTCAAAAAGTTGAGATTGCCAAGGCTGCACCTGCAACTCCAGCCCCAGGTCCTCAGTTGACTGACTACAACAACAAGTCAATCGTTATGCGTGTAGGTTTGGCTACAACAGCAGCTGATGTTGCTACTGTTCAAACTGGTTTGATTGATGCTCCTATCACTCTGGACTTCATGTACAACTAATTGAAATTGGCTTTTCTGGTGTTTTTATCCAGAAATTAAAGCTTTGTAAGCGGGTTGTCATGCATAACCCGCTTTTAATTCGGAGTTATGTATCGTGCGCTGTTTTCCTTTTTCTTCTCTGGTGTTAGGGCTGCTGTTTTCATCCGCAGTTGCTGTGGCTGCGGGAGGTGTTGGCCTTAATACTACACGGGTGATTTATCCAGAAAATGCTAAAAGCGTTACGGTATCGCTGCGCAACACAGATGAAAGTCAATCTTATTTAGTGAAGGCTTCACTAAGTGCTGATCCCGAAGTGTTTTCTGCTGTTCCATTCGTTATTACCCCTCCGATTTTCAGAATGGAGCCAAGCTCAACCAATCTGATGCGTATTGCTTTTAAGGGTGGAAATCTACCTCAAGATCGTGAGTCGGTTTTTTACCTTAAAACCACAGCCATCCCCAGCTATAGCGCGCAGAATAGTCGGCTACAGAACAATTCGAAATCAGCAATGGTCAGTTTTGCAACAGCCAGCACAGTAAAGTTTTTTTATCGTCCAGCCGGTTTAGCTGACGATTCTGAGAGTGCGCAGAAAAATTTAAAATTTTTTGCGGTGGAAGGTGGAATCAAGGTTGAAAACAGTTCCCCTTACTTTGTTTCATTTCAATATATAAAGGTTAATGGTAAGACGTTGACGATAGCTGATGATGCTCAGGTTAAAATGCTTTCTCCATTCAGCAGTAAAGTTTACTCTGCGAAAGAGAGGCAAGGTAAAGTTGATTGGGTAACCATTGGTGATTACGGTGGTTATAACATTCACAGCTCAGTAATTAAATAAAAATTAAAAAATTGCTTTTTAAGCCACATTGATGGCTTTTGAATTCATCAGGAACTTCATTAGTGTACAAACCATAATGACAGTCGCAGTGTCTGAGTTGATACTTGTTAGTTGATAGCTTTGACGTGTTCTGTAGGCTGACAATGTGATCGTAATGAGATAAGGAATTTACAAAAGATGAACAAAATTAAGTTATTAATATTAACCACCAGCGTTTCTGCACTACTTTCATCAGCCAGTTTTTGTACAGCTGCGCCTATCGCTACTACTGTGACGATAACTACTAATTTGTTTGTGCCAAGTTGTCAGATTGCAGTGGCGGGCGGCGACAATAAGACGTTAGCTTTGCCTGACAGGAATATTAATACTCTTGATGGTTCACAGCCGATAGGTCCAACCAGTACTAGCCTTTCGGTTGCATTGACTAATTGTAGCTGGACAACTAATGGAGCGGTTTCTGGGCCTCAAGTCACCGTTCAACCAGCGACTAACAGCGCTGTTGTAACATCAGGTTCATCCGCTAATAACAAGTTAATTAAGTCTACGTTAACAGGAACTGGGTATTCGAAAGGATTTGCGATTGGTATTTTTAAAGAGAATTCTTCGAGCACGGTTGCGAACTTGATCAGTTTTACCAGTAATACAGCTACTATTCCTTTTGGAACCACGTCTACTGTTGCGCAAAACATAACCAAGAACTTTAATGTCGGCGTGTTTTGTGAAAGTAGTACTTGTAATGGAGTGGCTGCTGGTTCATTGGCAGTCAATCTGACATTCACTTTTAGCTATAATTGATTGAAATCTATTTTAAGACTTAGTGTTTAAAATTGATAGCGTGTGGAGATGCTAATAAGATGAAAAAAAATAAAAAACTAATATTAGCTGGCAGTTTAGCGGTTCTGCTTTGTTCTGCTGGGCAGCCAGTGGCTGCCCCTTCACTGCAGTTTGATATCAGCACCAACATATTGAGAGCATCCTGTATTGGTGGTTTTGTTTTCAGCAACGTAACATTAGCTGATAGAAATATCGGCTCATCACATCCCAACCAATGGGATCCTGTTGGTCCATTAGGGAAGCTGTATGTGCTACTTGAGCAGTGTAGTGTACCTCCAGCGAAACTCAAATTTACTAGGGCTGTGGGGACATCAAGTGATCCGACCGAAAAGTCAATCATTTATAATGATGGTAATACTACCAATTTTGGTTTGGTTCTCTATAACACTGATAAGCCAACTACTGGTAGTAAAGTGAATGTAGTTGATTTTGGCCTTGCTGATTCATCGGTCACAGTTGATCCAAGTCTGTTTACTCAAGGTTCAGCTACATTGATCTATGCGGTGGGTGTTGTTTGTCGTAAGGCAGGTTGTGCTGGTGTTTCTGGTGGGGAACTTTCAGCACAGATTACCTTAGAAATTATTTATAAATAAAATGGATTGGGCGCTATCTATCGCTTGGTTGAGGATAAAAACCACAGGAGATTTCTTCAGTGGTCATGCAGGAGTAAGGGTTAACGCATGAAAAAGTCAAACTATTTAATGTCAGTGCTTTGCTGTATGGCAACTTTGTTGCCGGTGGGCGAGTTGACAGCTGCGGACTCTCAGCTAATTACTTTCAATATTTCTGTGGTTGCTGGCTCATGTACCATGACTTCCAGTAAAAAGGCTATCACCATTAATGATTCTACTTTTAGTGCAAATCCTGGTAACTGGGGACTTCTTGCTAGCAGTTCTCTGTCAATATCATTAAGTAGTTGTTCAGGAAGTACTTCCGGCTTGACTGTTGGCCCTGTATTGACGTTAAGTTTAGCTCCGGGGACCACAACTTTGGCTAGTAGTAATAACAAGCTGTTTAGGGATAGTAAAAGTACCTCTACTGGCTTTGGTATTGGTATCTATAAAACCGCTACTACCTCGGCGGGAGAAACTAATTTGGTACCAAACAATGGTACGATAGCATTGGGCAGTAATGGAGTTTCGTGGTCTAGTTTGCAGAAGACCTACACTTATGCGGTTGGTGTTTTGTGTGCTTCTAACTGTACTTCAATTGTTCCAACTGGAGGTAGCCTTTCTGCCTCAGTAATTTTCACTTTTACCTATAAGTAAGTTTGTTGAATAACATAACAGTAAAGGTGATGGTAAATATTTTGATGTGGGCATGTTGATTTTTTGCCGTGTAGATGATGATTGAGTTTAAAGAGTACTAGGTTGGTGGAGTTAATGGCTTATTGACATCACAACTGTATCCCCCTAGATGTTGGCGCTTCGCTCGTTACTCTAAAAGAGAAGATTTAGTTATGAAAAAGTTTAATTACTTAGCGCTGATGGTCTGCTGTGTTGCCAATGTGATAGCAGCGGATGCAGTTGCTGCTAATGTCGCAATCGCGACTAACCTTTTCCGTGGGTCTTGTGATATGTCGGTTACTCCGACCAGTCTGCAATTTAATTCAGTTGATTTAAATCCTGTGGAAAGTAATTTTGTTCCTAAGGCTGATGGTTATCGTTCTATTGGTTCACCAATAAATATGACTGTTCAGCTAACTTGCTCAGGGGGGGATGCTGATCCCTCGGGCGATGCGCCAAAACTCTCGGTAACGCTTGGTGCGGGGACTTCGACTTACGTTACTGGTTATCTTATCCGTGATGCTAGTGCATCAACTTCCAGTGGTTTTGGTTTTGCTATCAACAAAGGGTATAAAGATAAAAATATCGACTGGATATTGAGTATGTCAAATGAAGTCGGTCGCGAAGAGTCGTTGGCTTTATACGCTGCTGGAGAAAGACCTCGGTGGGATACGATAAGAGATGATAAAGGTCGTTATACCTTACCTATTGTTGTAGCTTGTCGTGGTGGTAGTGTTGCCAATGTAAACTCTTGTGAAGGTGCTAGACCTGGGACGTTAAAAGCGAGTATGAGTGTTAATTTTTACTATCAATAATAATTATTGGTTGATGAAGTATGGCTCATTTTTTGATGATCTATTTTATCGCCGCTTATCAGGGCGTTTTGCCTGAAGATGAATATCTCGCTTCATGAGACAAGAAGGTGTGTAATGTCTATTTTGACAAAAGATTTCGCTGGTGATTTGAAGTTTAATTCTAAAAAAAACTGGCTAAAAAGAATAAACAATCAAGTCAAGGTAATGGCAACAGTACTTGCTCTTTGGGCAGTCAGTGATGCCGCACATGCTGAATTACCAGGTATTGGCTACTCATTTTCGCGTGTGGTGTTGATGGCTGATGAAAAGGCTACCTCGGTATCGGTGAGAAATAATACCGATAGCACCTACTTGATGCAGACGCAAATCCAGTATGCTGATGGTGCTACTGGTTTGCCGTTAGTCAAAAAACCTGAAGGAACACAACTCCCTTTTATGGTTTTGCCGCCGTTGAAGCGTGTAGAGCCACACACCGATCTACCACTACGGATTATTGCTGTTCCTGCGGTTGCTGCACGGTTGCCGAAAGATCGTGAGTCACTGTTTTTTATTTCAGTAAAGGCGATCCCTTCGGTAACCAAATCCGAGAAGGGAGAAGAACAAACTGGTCGCATGGTATTGGCGTTAGTCAACAGTATTAAGCTTTTTTACCGTCCAAGTGGTCTGCAAAAGCAAGCTGTAGAGCAGATGGCTGGCTCTCTCAATTTTGTTCGCCAAGGTAATAAAGTGAAGGTAATTAACCCCTCTGCCTATTTTGTTACTTTTGCCTCACTCAGTGTTGGTGGCAAACAGTTATCTGGTGAACAGTTGCGTGCAATGGTGCCACCGATGGGCGAACAGTTTTTTGATTTACCTACAACTGTCGGTTCAGAAGTACGCTGGCGGCTGATTGATGAGTATGGTCTGACGACCAATGAACAACATACAACGATGAAGTAACAACGTGGTGTTCTACACCAGGATGGTAACTTACACCTTGATATTGGGAACGATGCCATGAAACTAACCAAAACTTTTTATCAGCAAAAACCTGCGCGCGAATGGTGCCTGCATCCGTTGACGCTGGCATTGTGTCTCTTAGGGTTGCAGGCAACAAATGTCTGGGGACGTGACTATTTTGACCCTGCTTTTTTGAGCAGCGGTGACGGCAGTATTCCGGTTGATCTTTCTGAATTCGAAATTGCAGGTAATATTCCTGAAGGTCTTTATCTTGTTGATATTTATCTAAATAAAGAGCTTGTTTCTTCTCGAGAAGTCAATTTCATCAAAGATGAGGCAGGTAAAGTTCTGCCGGAGCTGACGCCACAAGAATTGCAGGAGATGGGTGTTGCAGTTGCAAAGATTGAAGCACTAAGTGTACTACCACCTAATCAACCTGCTGGTGATTTGACAGCATTGATACCTTATTCGCAGGTAGATTTTGATTTGTCACAATTACGCTTAAATATCAATGTACCGCAAGTCAATATGGATCGACGTGTCGGTGGTTATGTCGACCCAAAGCTGTGGGATAACGGCATACCGGCTATGCTGTTCAACTACAATCTCAATGCTTCACAGAGTAAAGTTGATGGTCAGGCTGGCGGTAGTGGCATGACTACACAGAACTTTTTTGCTTCAATGAATGGTGGTATCAATTTGGGGCCTTGGCGTTTACGTTCCAGTCTCTCTCACACCATGTCAAAGACCAGTGTTTCTGGTAATGATCGTACTAATCGGCAGACGCGTTGGGGCAATGTCTATCTGCAACGTGACATTCAAGTGCTTAACTCTTCACTTACTTTAGGTGAGATCAGTACTGGTGGTAGCATCTTTGACGGTGTGAGTTTTCGCGGTGCCAAGCTAGTTTCTAGTAGTGATATGCTGCCGAGTAGCCAGCGTGGTTTTGCTCCGGTTATCAGCGGGATTGCCAAGACAAATGCATTGATAACGGTGACTCAGAATGGCCGTGTTATTTATCAAACCAACGTTTCGCCAGGCCCCTTTACTATCACTGATATTACCCAAGCAAGTAGTGGTGACTTGATAGCGACAGTAGCAGAGGAAGATGGCAGCAAGCAGATTATTACTCAGGGTTACT
This sequence comes from Serratia microhaemolytica, assembly GCF_004011885.1. Classification (GTDB taxonomy): domain Bacteria; phylum Pseudomonadota; class Gammaproteobacteria; order Enterobacterales; family Enterobacteriaceae; genus Serratia_G; species Serratia_G microhaemolytica. The sequence goes on from NZ_SBEF01000032.1 coordinate 23,859, forward strand.
CCACCCTGCCAGTGATGCTGCGTCCTGGTGGAATGGAGTATGAGTTAAGCCTTGGTCGAGTTGACAGTGGTGGTAATACCGAAGGATCTCGTTCCCCTACCTTTATTTTAGGTACTGTAACTTATGGTTTACCCAGTTATGTCACCCTGTATGGTGGGGTAATTGCGGCTAGTGATTATCAGTCTTTGGCGCTTGGTACAGGTCTCTCTCTTGGTAACTGGGGGGCATTCTCGACCGATGTGACCGGTTCAAGAACCAAGTTACCGGGACATGATGGTTCAGTTCAGGGTGCAGCTTTCCGTGCTCGTTATTCAAAGAGTATGTTGACCAGCGGCACTTCACTTGATCTTACCGCTTACCGCTATGCAACCAGGAATTTCTATTCTCTCTCTGAAGCAACAACGGCAGGCTATCGTTGGCGTGAAGATTGGGCACCTTGGTTGGGTGAACGCAAACGCAGTAGTTGGCAGACCAATATCAGCCAGAGTTTGGGTAAATGGGGTTCTATCTATCTGCGTGGTAGCCGAGATGATTATTGGGGCACTAAACGGGTAGTAAACAGTATCAGTGCTGGTTTTAGCAGCAGTGTCAAGCGCATTGGTTACAGTATCAACTATAGCGAAAACCACAGCAAAGATTATAAAGGTGATTTCCCGGTTAATCGTCAGGTATCAGTTTCAGTCAGTGTGCCGTTCAGTCTGTTTAGTAATGCAGAGATGGCGCGTAGTGTCAGCGCTAACTACTCACTGAGTAACGATAATAGTGGCCGTACTACTCACCAGCTTGGCGTTGGTGGAAGTTTGCTCAATAATAAACTGAGTTGGAACCTTTCACAGAGTCGAGACAATCAGGGTAGTGGTACTTCTGGTAATTTGGGGCTTTCTTACTCAGCAGATTTGGCTAGCATGAGTTTGGGTTACGGTTATACGCGTACTTCACGCACAATCAATGCTTCAGCTTCTGGTGGTGTTTTGGTTCATCGTAATGGTGTGGTGTTGACTCAATATATTGGTGACTCTATTGCTTTGGTGAGTGCTCCAGGTTTTTCTGGTGGTAAGCTCTCGAACAGCAGTGCTAGAACTAACCGTTGGGGTTATGCTGTGGCGCCTTATCTGCAAAACTACCAGCGTAATGTGATTAGCCTTGATCCGAGTACATTACCGGATGGCGTTGATTTAATTACTAATAGTGTTACGGTTTATCCAACCAAAGGCGCAGTAGTTGAAGCGAAGTTTAAGACTCGCGTAGGGCGTCAAGCGATGTTAGTGCTGAGTTATGCCGGTAAACCGGTGCCGTTTGGTGCGATGGCTTCACTACTTGATTCTGAAGATGGTCAAAACAGCAGTATTGTTGGGGATGGCGGTATGGTTTATCTCTCTGGGTTACCAGATGCAGGCCAGTTGCATGTTCAGTGGGGTCGCGCTGAAAACCAGCAGTGCCATGTTGCATTTGATTTTGGCAAGAGACGTGCGGCAGATAGTGATGCAATGACTATTGTACAACAAGATCTACAGTGTGATTAGTCAGGTATCACATTAGAGATAAAGTTTTTTAAATTATTTGCATATTGCTGATTTGCAAATAGCAATGAGTGAGGGTAATTAAAATGAAAAAAAACAGTAAATTATCGCTGGTTGCCGGTTTTACCGTTGCGCTGCTTTCAGTACAGCCATTATCTGTTGGTGCAGCTACTACACCATTATCAAGTGTCATCGTTGATCTTGATGCAACTATCGTTGGTGGTTCGTGCCAGATAAGTGCTAGTACAGTTGATTTTGGTGATATCAAGCTACAGAGTGAACCGGTAAATTACAAACCAATTGCACTGGCTGATCTTAATATTGAGTTGGCTGGTTGTAGTGGTTATGGTACCCCAACACCAAAGTTGCTGTTTGAGCGTGCAGCAGGGACTGAGGCTGTTGGTACAAATAAGTTTATTTTCGCTAAGCCAGATGTTACACAAAATAAAGCACAAGGGTTTGGTTTCGCTGTTTATAAGCAAGGTGTTGATCCAAATACTACCAGTGCTGGCAAATTGGATACCATGGTGTCGGTCGATCCTGCTACTCCTGAGCCAATAAGTTTGACCGCGATAGATCCTAGTGGCGGGGCTGCTGGATTGAACGGGACATACACTTTTAGAGCGGGTGTCGCCTGTGTTGATTGTAGCTCTTCGGTGGAAGGTTCTCTGATGGGCAGCTTGGTAATTAAGTTTTCTTATAATTAACATTGGCTGCTTGATTCATGTTTCAATCAGAGATAGCGGTTCGGAAACTTTAATTAAAGTGGTTTAATCTGAACTTGAGTAATAGACGATATGAATAAGGATAACTTTGGTATGAAACGCTCGAGCTGTGTAGTGTTGGCCGTTTGGTCCATAGTGATGCTGTTTTCTGCCAATTTGCGAGCTGCAGAAACGCAAATGGATTTCAAGGCCAATATTGTGGCTGGTTCCTGTGAGATTTCCGTGGAAGATGTTGATTTTGGTACAGTGTTTTACACAAAACCCAAGAATGTATCCCAGGCGAGCTATTTTGGCGTAGTGAACGGAGGTACTAAGAACTTGACAGTTGGCTTCAAGAATTGCAGGGGAGCAAATTCAGTCAACAATAGTATTCGTAAACCGTACTTAATGTTTACGCCATTAAATTATACGACTATTGGTGCATCTTCTTATGCTATTCGCGGTAACAATTCTACATCTCAGGGCTTAGCATTTATTTTGCGTAACCTAGGTGTCGGTAGCGTGTGGGTCGAACTAAATCGACCTGTTGCTTTACTCGATGGAATCTCCGACTGGGACAGCCTGAATCAGGAAAAAAAGGTATATGAGGTGGCGATTGTGTGTCACGAAAAGCCGTTACATACACTCACTCCGAATTGCAGTAATGTCAGATCTGGTTCGCTTGTGATGGATATGGAGATCTCCTTCTTGTACCAATAACTTGATTTATTTAATTTTGTTGTTTTGTTGTTTTGTTGTTTTGTTGTTTTGTTGTTTTGTTGTTTTGTTGTTTTGTTGTTTTGTTGTTTTGTTGTTTTGTTGTTTTGTTGTTTTGTTGGATTATGTTGTTAGGTATGAACGGTGGGGTTATCCAATGCTGTTATTTCCCTGGTGCTCACCAAGGTTTAGATGAAAGATAAATGACACAAGGGTAGATAAGATAAATGAAAAAAATTAAATTTTATCACCTTACTGATTGGTTTTATTGTAGTAGCGTTTTCGTCAGCAGCACAACTGGCCTCTACCTAACTTGCTTTTAGCTACCGTTAGTTGTGTCGTTAAATTTAAATTACGTTGTTTTGTCTGTAAAGTTAGTTGAATAACAGGTGTGTTGTAACTATTTGAGAGTAAAGGGATATGAAAGGAAAAATAAAAACAAACCTTCTTATGTTAACTGGCGGCTTTATTGGTGCTCTATTTTCGGTAGCGCTGTCAGCTGCTGATATGCCTAGTACTCAGGTTGATTTTAATGCTAATGTGATTGCCGGAACTTGTGAACTATCAGCAGAGAAACCACAATTTCCAACGGTTATATTAGAACAGAAACCAGAGAGTATGAAACCGTTGGCAATTGCTAATTTAGTTGTAACTTTAACTAATTGTAAAGGTTCTTCTAAAAACAGTAACCGGCAAATATTTTTAAGCTTTGGGCGTAGTGCGACCACTACCGGGCTTTTGACCGATCACTTAATAAACTTTTATTTTAAACTGATAGTCCATCGTACTATCAATGGAGCTAAAGGGTTAGGGTTTGGTGTTTATCAGCCTGGCACAACAAATTTCGTTGAAGCCAATATGATTAATTTACAGTCTCATGACCATACGGACTCTGGTTACTCTGGTGAGTATATGCTGTATTCAGCTGGCGAGTTAGCTAGCAAGGGAGGGCAGTTCTCCGATTTGACTGGCTCACGTTTTACTTTTCCTGTTGGCATCATGTGCCAAAATGTGGCGAATGACTCTCAGTGTGATAAAGTCACTGCCGGGCAGTTGAAGGCAGGATTGATGGTTAAATTTAATTTTCGGTAGTTGCTGTATTTACTTACAGGAAAATCGATAAAAACGTTACCGATTGCTCGCTGGAGTATGTAAAGTTAGTACAAGTGTTGGTGAAAACGTCGAGATAACACAATATTTTTCCAGCATTTGGCGGCATTTTAGTAACGTACTAAGTTTGAGGTTAATTTTATGTGGAAGTCTTGGGTTGTGTCAGCAGCACTGTTGATGAGCAGTGCATCGGTTTTTGCCGAGGGTGGAGTCAGTTTTAGCCGTAACAGGATGGTACTTAACGAGGGTGAGAAGGCGATCAGTATTTCTGCCTATAATCACGGTGAGAAAACCTATCTACTACAGGCTGGAGTCTCAGCAAAACCCGATCAGGTAGTGAAGGCGCCGTTTGTGGTTACACCACCATTGGGTCGGTTGAACCCAAATGGTACTAATGTATTGCGTATTATTGGTAGTGGTAGCAAATTACCACGCGATCGTGAATCGGTGTTTTATTTTCATGCCACGACAATACCCGCTAAAGATGTTGAAAATAATGAAAAAAATACTGAGGGTGCAGTTGGTGCTCAGCTTTCGGTGGCGATGAAAGTCGTGTTCAAACTGTTCTATCGGCCAAAAGGTTTGCCGATCACCATCACTCAGGCGCAGAGCATGATGAGTTTTGTACAGCAGGGCAAAGAGATTGTTATTAAAAACCCCACCCCTTATCATCAATCGTTTGCTCTGTTGAAGCTCGATGGGGTTGAGAAAGAGTTATCATCCAGTCAATCGATGGTTGTGCCAATGGGTGAAGTCAGGATCCCAGTTGATAGAAAGGTTGCTAACATTACCTGGTCATTGATGAACGATTATGGTGGTATGACACCAGAAGTTACTCAACCAGTAGTGAAGGAATAGTGATACAGGTGAGTTAATTACCAATTTTTCAATTGGCTAGTTTTCTGTGTTGTGTTGGGGGTTGCGCAGTGGTTGCTGGCAACCCCCTTTTGCTATTTAGTTTTCTGTTATTGTTAGCGCTGCTAGCGCTTTTGTTATTGCGTCATATCACTTTGGGTTGGCAACTAGCTCGATTTGTCTTTTCTATTTTCAGCCAGTAATTTATCCAGTGCATCACCGCTGATATGGCGGAAATCCTGCCCTTTGACAAAGTAAAAGATGAATTCGCAGATATTCTGACAGCGGTCGCCAATACGTTCGATAGAGCGAGCACAGAACATGGCAGTAAGTACGCTCGGAATAGTGCGAGGATCTTCCATCATGTAGGTCATCAGTTGACGGACAATGCTCTCATACTCCTGATCAACCTTTTTATCTTCACGATAGATGCGAATCGCTTCGTTGAGATCCATGCGTGCAAAGGCATCGAGAACATCATGCAGCATCTGGACGGTATGACGGCCAAGAGACTCCAGATTAACCAGCAGTGATTGATGTTGCTGAGAGAACTTTTCCAGTGCGGTACGACAGATTTTATCTGCTACATCACCGATGCGTTCTAGCTCGGCAATGGTTTTGATAATAGCCATAACTAAGCGCAGATCGCTGGCTGTCGGTTGACGTTTGGCAATAATACGCACGCAGGCTTCATCAATCGCGACTTCCATCATATTAACCTTGGCATCACCTTCAATCACACGTTTAGCCAGCTCACCATCCTGATTGTGCATGGCGTTAATTGCATCGGTCAGTTGCTGTTCAACTAGCCCGCCCATAACTAACACCTGTGTGCGGATGTGCTCCAGTTCAGCGTTGAACTGACCAGAAATGTGTTTGTTTAAATTTAGAGTATCCATAGTGCAGCCCCATCAGCCATACCGGCCAGTAATATAATCTTCAGTCTGTTTTTTCTGTGGTGCAGTGAATAGTGAGTCAGTATCACTAAATTCAATCAGTTCACCCAGATACATAAATGCGGTTGAATCAGAGCAGCGTGCTGCCTGCTGCATATTGTGGGTAACAATCACCACAGTGTAGTCAGATTTTAGTTCACTGATCAGCTCTTCGATTTTGCCGGTAGAGATCGGATCAAGTGCAGAGCAGGGTTCATCAAGGAGTAAAACTTCAGGGCGAATAGCAATGCCGCGCGCAATACAGAGCCGTTGTTGCTGGCCACCAGAGAGACTGTAGCCGCTCTGATGCAGTTTATCTTTGGTTTCATTCCACAGCGCTGCCTTGGTTAACGCCCACTGTATACGTTCATCCATATCGGCGCGTGACAGTTTCTCAAACAGCCGCACGCCAAAGGCGATATTGTCATAGATCGACATCGGAAACGGCGTCGGCTTTTGGAACACCATCCCTACTTTGGCACGTAGTAGAGCGATATCCTGATTATCTGTCAGGATATTTTCACCATCAAGCAAGATCCCACCTTCAGCGCGTTGTTCCGGATAGAGCTGGTACATTTTATTGAAGGTACGTAGCAGGGTGGACTTACCGCAGCCTGATGGGCCGATAAAGGCGGTCACTTTATTTTTGGCAATATCCAGCGTGATATTTTTCAGTGCGTGGAACTTGCCGTAGTAGAAATTCAGATCACGAACCTGAATTTTGCTGCTGGAAGCTGGGTCAACCATACTCATCGAGTGTTCTCTCTTTTCACTGCGCCAACTCACTGGCGGCTAGATTTTTTATCAGTGTTTTTTCTTGGCAAAAATGACACGCGCCAAAATATTCAGTAGCAGCACACATAGTGTGATTAGTAGCACACCAGCCCACGCTAACTGTTGCCATTGTGCAAATGGACTCATGGCAAATTTAAAGATGGTGACTGGCAGGTTGGCGATTGGCTGCATCAAGTCGGTGCTCCAGAACTGGTTCGACAGTGAAGTAAACAGCAATGGAGCCGTTTCACCAGCGATACGTGCAATCGCCAGTAGTACCCCGGTGATAATGCCGGAAATAGAGGCTTTCAGTGTGATAGCGTAGATGATGCGCCACTTTGGCGTGCCGAGAGCATAAGCGGCTTCACGCAGCGTATCAGGTACCAGTTTCAGCATATTTTCGGTGGTGCGGATCACAATCGGTACCTGTAGCAGTGCCAAAGCGATGATGCCTGCCCAGCCTGAAAAGTGTCCCATTTTCACCACCACCACGCTGTAGACAAACAGACCAACCACGATAGAAGGGGCTGACAGCAGAATATCATTAATAAAACGGATCACCTCTGCCAGCCAAGATCGACGGCCATATTCGGCAAGGTAGATACCAGCCATAATGCCCAATGGGGTACCGAAAATAGTGGCCCAAAGGATCAGCAAGCCACTACCAGCAATGGCATTGGCTAACCCACCGCCAGCACTGTTAGGTGGTGGTGTCATTTCGGTAAACAGCGCAAGAGACATACCATCGATGCCTTTACTCACGGTAGAGAACAGGATCCACAGTAGCCAGAACAGGCCAAATGCCATCGTTGTTATTGATAGGAAAAGTGCGATGCGGTTTTTTTGTCGCCGCCATGCCTGCATTTTACGCCGACTCTGTGCCAGAGCCTCTATATCTGTCATTGTCATGTTCTAGCGCCCCTGATTTTTATCTAAGCGCATTACCATCAATTTTGATAACGCTAACACAATAAAAGTGATCACAAACAGGATCAGTCCTAACTGCATCAACGCAGCAGTGTGTAGCCCTGATTCTGCTTCGGCAAATTCATTTGCCAATGCGGAGGTGATGCTGTTACCCGGCATAAACAGTGAGAAGCTATCGAGCTGGTAGGTATTACCAATGATGAAAGTAACTGCCATGGTTTCACCCAGCGCACGGCCCAGACCGAGCATAATGCCACCAATCACACCGTTTTTGGTGAAGGGCAAAACAATGTGCCAGATTACTTCCCAAGTGGTGCAGCCGATACCATAGGCAGACTCTTTCATCATCACCGGTGTTTGCTCAAACACATCGCGCATCACTGAAGCAATATAAGGGATGATCATGATCGCCAGTATCACACCTGCAGCAAGTATCCCGATGCCGAAGGCTGGCCCGGAGAACAGTTCGCCAACAATTGGAATGCCAGAGAGCACATTCCCTAGCGGGGTTTGAAAATATTCAGCAAATAGCGGTGCAAACACGAACAATCCCCACATGCCATAAACAATACTGGGGATGGCTGCCAGCAGCTCAATGGCGATACCGAGTGGCCGTTTCAGCCAGTTTGGTGCCAGTTCGGTAAGAAATAGCGCGATACCAAAACTGACCGGTACGGCGATAATCAGTGCAATCAGTGAGGTGACCAAGGTACCGTAGATTGGCACTAAAGCACCAAACTGCCCAGCCGGTGCATCCCACTCTTTTGTCCACAGGAAAGCAAAACCAAACTCCTGCATACTGGGCCAAGAAGCAATAAGCAGTGAAATGATAATGCCGCCGAGCAGGAATAAAGTAATCAGCGCCGCCAGTTTTACTAGGGCGCTGAAGATAATGTCACCGTTTTTACCGGGTGCTTTGATAGTCGGCTTTTGTTCAGCCATAGATCACTCTTCTGTTTAAGATCACACCCCAATCAACCGGGGTTGACACCCTTGTTAGCCAACCTTGCCACCCATCGGATCCGTTATTGCTGAGTGGCAAAGTTAACTACTTGGGTATGGTTAGCGAAACGATGTTCGGTAACTTACTTTGATTGCCACTTTTAAAATAGTGGGTTACCTGAACTGTCTTTGATGTTGCTTCTCCAGGCTGCACGGATCTGATCGATGACTTCGGCCGGCAGTGGCGCATAATCTAATTCAACCGTTTGTTCGGCACCACTTTTATATGCCCAATCGAAGAATTTCAGCACTTCTGCAATCTGTTGTGGTCTTCTCGGTTGTTTGTGTACCAGAATAAAAGTGGTTGAAGTGATTGGCCACGCATTGTCACCTGTCCGGTTGGTCAGATCTTGTGCGAAGCTCTGGCTCCAGTCTACCTTTTTGGCAGCAGCACTAAAGCTCTGCTCCGTTGGTCGGATTGGCTGACCATCAGCCGAGATCAACTTAGTGTAGGCGAGATTGTTTTGTTTGGCATAAGCGTATTCAACATAACCGATAGCGCCAGGCAGGCGTTGCACGAATGCGGCTACGCCATCATTACCTTTGCCCCCTAAGCCCGTTGGCCATCTCACGGTGGAGCCGACACCGACTCTATCACGCCACTGTTCATTGACTTTGGCCAGATAGCTGGTGAAAACAAAGGTAGTGCCGGAACCATCAGCACGGCGTACCACCGCAATATTTTGATTAGGCAGGTTTACCCCAGGGTTAAGTTTGGCGATTGCCGGATCGTTCCATCTTCTGATGTTACCTAGGTAGATATCGCCGAGTGTTTGGCCATCAAGTACCAGTTGGCCTGAGCTGATGCCAGGAATGTTAACGGCCAGTACGACACCACCAATTACCGTTGGAAACTGAAATAGCCCCTCTTGTTCTAGCCGCTCATCGGAGAGTGGAGCATCAGTGGCCCCAAAATCAACGGTATTGGCGATAATCTGCCGAACCCCGCCTGAAGAGCCAATGCCTTGATAATTAACTCTGTTACCCGTTTCTCTTTGATAGGAATCAGCCCACTTGGCGTAAACTGGTACTGGAAAAGTGGCTCCAGCACCCGTCACGCTAGCGGCAGCAAATGCCGAGACTGAAGCTAAAGATAACGCTGCTGCGGCAATAGTGGCAATAGTGGCAATAGTGTTTTGAATCAGTTTCATAACCTCTCCTACGGGGTTTTTACAATCAAGCTGCGCTAGTCTTTTAGACAAATTCTGGCAATAATCACCAAGTTGATAGCAGCCCGATACTGACTAATTTTAGCTAACTCAACAAATTATCCCGTCGGATCTCTTTCACCACTATTGACGAAGTGCTCTGAAAAGCATGACAGCGCGGCATACAGAGTTTGTCGGGTTGGCAACACCTACAGGGATAGTGTTTAAGTATTGCTGCTGAGGGAAAAATAGGACAGTTTGATGACAGTAAAATGTATGAAATATGACAGTTATATGACAACCGAAGGTGTCTTAATTTTAACCATTTAAAATCAATGATATAGGTTTGTTGTGACATCTCGCCGGTATTCAGCAACACGATTTGGCACCTTCCGTGGTGCAGGGCAAGATCACGAACGTTTTTTAACCAAAAACAGTATTTGACCTGAGCACGTGTTGATGTTTTTCCCCTTATCAAAGCAAAAGCATTGTCTCGCTCCTCCCCCTGCAAAGGGGGAGGCTGGGAGGGGGTATTTCAAAATAATCAAATGCGTTAACACCCCACCCTAACCCTCCCCTTATTAAGGGGAGGGAACTACCTGGCTCCTCGTATTGTGGCAAAGGACAAACTTTAGTTAATAATCGATTAAAAAACGTTCATGCGTTTGCCCTGTTCCGTGATGCGGTTAATCAGCGTTGGCTGATTTCATCAAATACGCCGCCAGTAGCAAAATGCACCTTGTGCGCGTTGTTCCAGCCCCCAAAGGTTTCATCAATGGTAAACAGCTTCAGTGTCGGAAACTGATTGGCAAATTGCGCCATCACTGCTTGATCACGCGGGCGGTAGTAGTGTTTTGCCGCAATGCGTTGTCCTTCGCTGGAGTAGAGATATTGCAGATAAGCCATGGCAATGGGGCGGCTACCGCGTTTGTCGACCACGCTATCGACCAGCGAGACCGTCGGCTCCGCCAGGATCGATTCGCTCGGGGTAATGATCTCAACATTACCTTTGCCAAGTACTTTTTCTGCTAGCAACGCTTCATTCTCCCAGGCGATCAGCACATCACCAATATTGCGCTCAACAAAAGTGTTGGTGGCTGCCCTGGCGCCAGCATCTAACACCGCGACATTTTGGTACAGCTTTTTGACAAACTGTTTAGCGCTGGCGTGATCAGCGCTCTGATGGTGCAGGGCATAGCCCCAGGCGGCGAGATAGTTCCAGCGTGCTCCGCCAGAAGTTTTTGGGTTCGGCGTGATGATAGCGACACCGGGTTTTAGCAGGTCATCCCAATCGTGGATCTGTTTCGGGTTACCTTTGCGCACCAGAAACACGATGGTTGACGTATAAGGCGCCGAATTTTCTGGCAAGCGGTTGATCCAGGTTTTGTCAATCCGCCCCCGTTCGGCAATGGCTTCGACATCATAAGCCAGCGCCAGCGTGACCACATCGGCTTCGATACCGTTAATCACTGCCGTTGCCTGTTTGCCAGAGCCGCCATGTGATTGGCGCACCACAATCTTATCGCCATGCTGCTGCTGCCAATAGCGACTAAATGCTTGGTTATATTCTTGATAAAACTCACGGGTGGGATCGTATGAGACATTCAGCAACGGGATCTCTTTGGCTACAGCATTGACCATGAGTAACCACAACGCTAGCACTACACTCAATTTAGGCATGGCAAATCCTCACTATAAGGGCATAGTTAAATTTTCCACTAAGCCTGCCAGAAATCGTTTTGATGATTAAAGAATAAAAAACGTGTTGATAGATTTTGAGGGAATATATTACCGAATGGCACCTAGCTGATATCACCAAACAGCAGCACGGTACAACAAGCAAAAACCGCGCACAATGGCAGTCGAAACGCGCTGCTGTTGGCAAAAATCACAGCAGAGCGTGAGGCGCTAAAAAAACCGGCGAAGCGTCGGGCAAAAGCCTAACGAGGGGTGATTGTGCAGATAACGCGCTAAGGCGGGTGAAAATTAATCGCTGCTGGCTTATACAGAGAAGAGCCCCCGGTTTGTGGAGGCTCTGAGTGTTAACGGTTAGTCGATCAGTAAAGCTTTTTCGCGGTTTCCAGCCAATCGCCTTTGAATGGGCGCTTCATGTTTTCGATGGCATCGATAATGTCGTGGTGTACCAGTTTCTCATTCTGGATACCGACGCAGCGACCACCATGCCCTTGAATTAGCAATTCAATAGCATAAGCACCCATGCGCGAGGCGAGGATACGGTCATACGCTACCGGTGGCCCACCGCGTTGGATATGGCCTAGCACCGTGGCGCGGGTTTCGCGTTTGGTCTCTTGCTCAATGTGACGTGCCAGCTCTTCGATATCGCAGATATGCTCGGTGATTGCCACAATCGCGTGTTTTTTACCTTTGGCGATACCGGCTTTGATCTCTTCTACCAGATCATCGCGATGAAATTCGATTTCTGGCAATACGATAAACTCACAGCCACCGGCAATCGCCGCAGCCAGGGTGAGATCGCCACAGTGGCGCCCCATCACTTCAACAATCGAGATACGTTGGTGCGATGATGAGGTATCGCGCAAGCGGTCAATGGCTTCGACCACGGTTTCTAGCGCGGTAAAGTAACCGATGGTGTAGTCAGTACCTGCCACGTCGTTATCAATGGTGCCGGGTAAGCCTACACAGGGAAAACCCTCTTCAGTGAGACGCTTTGCCCCCATGTAGGAGCCATCACCGCCAATCACCACCAGTGCGTCGATCCCACGCCGTTTCAGGTTTTCAATCGCCTTGGCGCGTACCTCAGGATCTCTAAATGAGGGAAAACGGGCTGAGCCAAGAAATGTTCCGCCACGGTTGATCATGTCAGAGACACTGTAGCGATCCAGTCTTTCCATGCGATCTTCATACAATCCTAGGTAGCCATCGTGAATACCAAATACTTCTAAATGCTCAGACAGCGCAGCACGTACTACGCCACGAATTGCGGCGTTCATCCCTGGGGAGTCTCCTCCACTTGTCAGTACACCAATTTTTTTAATCATCTTTACCTCTGAACTTGCCTAATGGTTCACGCTTGGTCGGCTATTCTGGCGAATTTTCTGACAAAAAACCGACATTGCTGTTTTGATTGTCGGATATTATCGCAAAAAAGAATAGCTGAATTGATTCATGTCACGTATTTTCAATGAAATAGCATTGTATGTTACATTTGACTCGGTGCAGCAGTTATCGCAGCACAGGGTGACTTTGTTGGCTTGATTATAGCTCTTGGTGTTGGCTAACCGTATCGCTAAGTGTATCTGACCAATAATCTAGTGTTACATGTTGTTGGTGAGTGGGGATGGTTGCAGGGTGTCGATGGAATGGCAAACCGAATAGGCTGGTATAACAAATTGTTATAAAGGATGCGTTATCATATAGATATTGATTGTTTATTTTTTTATTGATAGCTCTAATCATTTGTTGCTATCTTATCTATAGTTGCTAACTATCGTGGTCTAGGGGAAAGTGGATGAACATTCGTGACTTAGAATACTTGGTTGCTTTGGCAGAGCATCGTCATTTTCGACGTGCAGCAGATTCGTGTCATGTTAGTCAGCCTACTCTGAGTGGGCAGATCCGTAAGCTGGAGGAGGAGCTTGGTACCATGTTGCTAGAGAGAACCAGCCGCAAGGTGTTGTTCACTCAGGCAGGATTAATGTTGGTCGATCAGGCAACGATGATCTTACGTGAAATTAAAGTATTGAAAGAGATGGCTAGCCAACAGGGAGAGGTGATGGCCGGGCCGTTACATATTGGCTTGATCCCGACAGTTGGCCCCTATCTGCTACCCCATATTATTCCAACGCTGCACAAGATGTTTCCTAAGTTAGAGATGTACCTGCATGAAGCACAAACCCATGCGCTGTTGGCTCAGTTGAGTGGCGGTAAACTGGATTGCGCGATTGTGGCGCGGGTGAAGGAGACTGAAGATTTTATCGAGGTGCCGTTGTTCGATGAGCCGATGAAGTTAGCGGTCTATTCCGATCATAAATGGGCCAAGCGCGATAGCATTGCAATGCCAGATTTGGCTGGTGAGAAGTTGTTGATGTTGCAGGATGGCCACTGTTTACGTGATCAAGCTCTCGGCTTCTGCTTTCAGGCTGGCGCGGAAGAGGATGGTCATTTCCGTGCTACCAGCCTGGAGACATTACGTAACATGGTGGCTGCAGGGAGTGGTATTACTTTGCTTCCAGCCCTGTCTGTGCCGCGTGAGCGTGAACGTGATGGGGTGTGTTACCTCGATTGCCAACAGCCGGAACCTAAGCGCACTATCGCTTTGGCTTATCGTCCTGGTTCGCCGTTACGCAGTCGCTATGAGCAGTTGGCCGAAGTGATCCGTAACCATATGAAAGACCACCTTAATGGATTATCTAAAAAGAAGAAAACAGCGTAGGCGTAGAATTGTTCGGTGGTAACGCTATCACCGTGAGCGAACTTGGCGTTTTCGTGCTGGCAGGTTGCCGGGAAGTCACTTGCAGTGAGTAATTAACAATGACGTTGAGAGAATGGGGCTATCCATTATGTATATGGGAGTTAGAGCACAGCAAAAACAGCGGACGCGTCGCTCTCTCATTGAGGCTGCTTTTAGTCAACTTAGCGCTGAACGCAGTTTTACCAGTTTAAGTTTGCGTGAGGTTTCGCGTGAGGCCGGTATTGCACCGACGTCGTTCTATCGACATTTTCGCGATATGGATGAGCTTGGCCTAACGATGGTTGATGAAAGTGGCTTGATGTTGCGTCAACTGATGCGTCAGGCTCGTCAGCGGATAGCGAAAGGCGGTAGCGTTATTCGTACGTCAGTGTCCACTTTTATGGAGTTTATTGGCAACAATCCGAATGCTTTTCGGCTATTGTTACGAGAGCGTTCTGGAACTTCGGCGGCGTTTCGCGCTGCTGTTGCGCGTGAGATACAACATTTTATTGCTGAATTGGCTGATTATCTTGAGTTGGCAAATCATATGCCGCGTAGTTTTACTGAGGCTCAGGCTGAGGCAATGGTGACCATTGTGTTTAGTGCAGGTGCCGAAGCGTTGGATATTGATGTTGAGCAGCGTCGTCAACTTGAAGAGCGATTGGTATTACAGTTACGTATGATTTCCAAAGGGGCTTATTATTGGTATCGTCGTGAGAAAGAAAAAGCTTCTTTGTCTGGTTTATCAATGGGAGGAGTAGATGAAAAAAACCAAACAAGATAGTGGTACGTTGCTGCTGGCATTAGTTGCGGGTTTATCGGTGAATGGTTCATTTAGTGCATTGTTCAATTCATTGGTGCCGTTTTCTCTCTTTCCTTTGCTTTCGCTAATGTTGTCTGCTTATTGTCTGCACCAGCTTTATCTTGATCGTGCTATGTCTGAAGGAATGCCCAAGTTGGTTACTGCCTGTTTTTTATTGGGTATTTTTATCTATAGCGCCATCATTCGTACTGAATTCCCACAGATGGGTTCCAATTTTATGCCGGTAACCCTTTGTGCTGTGTTGTTGTTGTGGATCGTTGTTAAACTGCGCGCACGTGGTTCATCAACTGATTAGTGTCATCAGTAGTCGTTGCGCTCAAACTGTTGCACGTTTGCAATTCTCTTTTCAAGTGCGGATCGGCAGGCATAGCCTGCCATCCAGTTAGCTCACTCTTTCCAGCAATACGCCACACTCAATATGTTCGGTATAAGGAAACTGATCAAACAGCGCCAAACGGCTAATTTTGTGCGTCTGGTGTAGTGTGTTGAGGTTGGCGCATAGGCTATTCGGGTTGCAAGAGATATAGAGAATGCGCGGATAGGTCTGCACCATTTTTACTGTTGCGTCATCTAAACCACTACGAGGTGGGTCAACAAAGATGGTTTCACAGTTGTAGCCCGTCAGATCAACCCCTTTTAGTCGGTTAAATTGACGTACTCCTTGCATTGCTTGGGTAAATTCTTCTGCTGACATGCGGATGATTTGCACATTATCAATCTGGTTGGCAGAGATGTTGAATTGTGCCGCTGCCACCGAAGGTTTGGCGATCTCTGTGGCCAGTACCCGGTCAAAATTGCGCGCCAGTGCTAGCGAGAAGTTACCATTGCCGCAATACAGTTCTAGTAGATCACCTTTCGCGCCTTCAGTGACCGCCAGTGCCCATTCAAGCATCTGAATGTTCACAGCGGCATTCGGTTGGGTAAAGCTATTCTCAACCTGGCGATAGATCATGTTACGGCCAGCGACTGGCAGTATTTCATCAACATAATCTTGATCTAACGTGATTTTCATCTTTGCCGCTCGACCAATCAGTTGTAGGTCAAATCCTTGTGCGCGCAGTGTGTCGCGCAGTTGGTTTGCTTGTTGTTGCCACTGTTGATCGAGTTGCCGATGGTAGAGCAATGAAGCGATGATTTTTCCACTGCGCGTCGAGAGGTAATCGATCTGGAATAGTTTATGGCGTAGCACTTGATTGGGCTTGATTGCGCTAAGCAGAATAGGCATCAGCTGATTAATCAGTTCGCTGGCAGCAGGCAGAGAGTCAATGCGAATACGCTGCTTGGTGTGCGGATCAAACATAATGTGATAAATATCATCCTGGTCATGCCAGATGCGAAATTCGGCACGCATACGGTAGTGTTTAACCGGCGAGCGAAAAACCTCAGGTTTTGGTGCACTAAAGGGTGACATCATCGTGGTTAGACGCGCGGTTTTTTCGGCTAGCTGCGCATCGTAATGTTCAGTTGGCAAAATCCCAAGGGGCATATCAGTTCTCAGTTAGCGTGGTGAGTTGAGCGGGAATTGTAGGGTATCGACTTTGCAGAGTCGATGTCTGCTGTTGCAACTGTGCCAATTGTTGCTGACAGGTGTTGCCTTCTTGCACTAGCCTGGCTATTCATTTTTGTTCGTTGTAGCATGACGTTCCGGTCTTAGTTGCTATGTTAAAAGGGAATCCAGTGTGGATCTGGAGCTGACGCGCAGCGGTAAGGGGAAGTCACGGCGATAGCGTATCTACAGTGAGAACGCAGACACTATTTGTTATTGAATGGGAAGTCATCGCCCGGTGCGGGAGTCATCCGCAAATCCCAAGCCCGAAAACCTGCCGGTATCGGTCGCAATATCTGTAGCTGTCGCGAATTATCGGCTATGGTTGTGCGGCATCCGTTAACTTGAGTTTGGATGCTTGGCATTAATGATAAACAAAACTTTTTTACCGGCGCTGCTCTGTTTGCCGGCCTCTCCGCTATTGGCTGATGACGCTATCATGGCGGCGAATAGCGATAATCTGGTGGTGATAGGTAATCGCTTTCCTCAACCACGCCCCTCTGTTTTGGCTGCTACTTCTGTAGTTACACGCCATGATATTGAACGTTGGCAAGCCAAGAGTCTGATTGATGTGATGCGCCGTTTACCAGGTGTGGATATTGCACAAAATGGCGGTATTGGACAGCCTTCTGCCATTTTTATCCGTGGTAGTGAGGCGCGTCATACTTTATTGCTGGTGGACGGCGTCCGTTTAAATCAGGCGGGGGTTACCGGTTCTTCGGACATCAGTCAGATCCCGCTTTCTTTGGTTCAGCGTATCGAGTTTATCCGTGGGCCGCGCTCAGCTATTTACGGTTCCGATGCGATCGGTGGGGTGATCAACATCATCACTACACGTGAGAACACGGGCAGCAAAATTTCTGCCAGTGTTGGTTCGCACGGTTATCAATCCTATGATGCGGGCACGCAAACAGCTTTGGGGGATTCCACGGTCGTCACTCTGGCGGGTAACTACACTTATAGCCGAGGTTATGATGTGGTCGCTGGTTTGCCTGATAGCTCAGGAACGCCTGCTCAGCCTGATCGTGATGGTTTTCTCAGTCGAGCGATCTATGCTTCAGTGCAGCAGACATTTAATCCACAGTGGCGCGGTTTTTTCCGAGGCTATGGTTACCACAATCGCACAGCCTATGATGGTTTCTACAGTTATAACGATCCGGATCACTTGGATGCGCTACCCAATACTCGTCAGCTAGATAGCTATACTTGGCAAGGTGGCCTGAATTATCGAGCGGGTCGCTATGGTAGCCAATTACTGGCAAGCATTAGTCACAGTAAAGACTATGATTTCGATCAGCGATATGGTCGTTATAGCCGATCAGCAACCCTGGATGATGTGACTCAATATAATCTGAACTGGGGGAACACTTTTCAGTTTGCACAGAGTACAATCGGCACCGGTATTGACTGGCAACAACAAACGCTCAGTTCTGGTTATTCCCAGCTGAGTCATAGCAATAACTGGCATAATACCGGGATATATTTAACAGCACTGCGGCAAATTGACACACTGACTGTTGAGGGTGCGCTGCGCGCTGACAATAACTCGCAGTTTGGCTGGCACCATACTTGGCAAGCCAGTACAGCATGGGAACCGGTGCTAGGCTATCGTGCGTTGTTCTCTTACGGTACCGCTTTTAAAGGCCCTAACCAGAAACAGTTATATGGCGGTAGTTGGGCTAATCCCGAACTGCAACCGGAGCAGAGTCGGCAGTGGGAAGTCGGTTTTGAAGCGTCACTGGATACATTTACTTGGCGACTTGCGGGTTATCATAATGAAATTCACCATCTTATTGACTATGTTTTAAAAGGTGGTGATTTTGCCTACTACAATATTGGTCAGGCGGTAATTAGAGGTATTGAATTGAATGCCTCGTGGGATATGGGGCGTATGAGGCATCAATTATCCTACGACTATAGCGATCCGCGTGATGCAGAAACCAATCAGAAATTGTTGCGGCGGGCAAAGACACAGATCAAATATGAATTGAATGGAGAGCTTTACAATTTCGATTGGTCATTGACTTATCTATATATTGGCGAGCGTTATGATAGGGACTACAGCATTTTTCCCAGTCCAACGCTCAAGTTGGGCGGCGTCAGCTTGTGGGATCTGGCGGCTGCATATCCACTCACTTCTCACCTGACAGTTCATGGTAGAATCGCCAATCTGTTTGATAAAAATTACGAGACGGCTTATGGCTACGCAAAACCAGGAAGAGAATACTACCTTACAGGCAGCTATACCTTCTAAGCGGATTGCTACTCCACGTCCATCGGTGCTGATTTTTGATTCTGGTGTGGGTGGTTTGTCTGTCTATAAGGAAGTCCGGCAGTTACTGCCGGATGTGCATTATATTTATGCATTTGATAATGTGGCGTTTCCATATGGTGAGAAGTCGGAACAGTTCATTATCGAGCGGGTTCACCAAATTATTAGTGCGGTGGGCGCTCTCCATCCACTTTCACTGGTCATTATTGCCTGTAACACCGCCAGTACAGTTTGTCTGCCAATACTGCGCGCGCGCTTCTCTTTCCCAGTAGTGGGGGCGGTGCCAGCGATAAAGCCAGCAGCGAAATTAACAGCTAACGGTATTGTAGGGTTGTTAGCGACGCGAGGAACCGTTCAGCGCAGTTATACTCATGAGCTAATTCAGCGCTTTGCGTCAAATTGTAGAATAGAACTGCTGGGGACTTCCGAGTTAGTAGAGCTAACCGAAGCGAAATTACACGGTGAAGCAGTGCCGTTGGAAAAGCTAAAAAAAATTTTGCAACCTTGGCTAAGTATGCCAGAACCACCGGATACCATTGTGCTGGGATGTACGCATTTTCCACTACTGTCTGAGGAGCTAAAGCAGGTGCTACCGCAAGGGACGCGATTAGTCGATTCTGGCGCAGCAATTGCTCGCAGGGCAGCTTGGTTGCTTGCTCATCAAAAAAATGTTCATTCAACCGAAGCACAAGGTCTTGCCTACTGCTTGGCTCTTGATACTTACGCTGAGGCACTACAACCGGTTCTGCAAGGATATGGTTTTAGCTCATTAAAGGAGTTAACGCTATAACCTGCTGACGATTAACACTTCTATCTGAGTGGTATCAGTGTGGTGATAGGTGTTTCGATAGGGAAATAGTGAGCTCGGCGCTGACTGCTTCCTCGATTTATTGAGTAAAATGAATTTTTTTGCATCTGGGGGGTTGCCAGATGGAGAGAACTGCTTATAATGCGCCACCACTGACTCGGGAGCGAAAGGCAAGTTTGCAAAAGTTCCGTCAGTCGAGAGAAAAACCTGAAAAACGGGGTTGACTCTGAAAGAGGAAAGCGTAATATACGCCACCTCGAGCCAGCCGGCGAGCCGGTGAACTCAACGCTCTTTAACA
>NZ_SBEF01000033.1 GCF_004011885.1 Serratia microhaemolytica
ATGGAAAAATAGTCAACTGGACCAACTGCTGCCCCTGCCCGGTAACACCTTCTCCTCATCCACCTAATCTGCCGCTCACCTTAACCACTTAATATAAACTCGCAAGGTGAGATCGCCGGATGTTTACCGAGTATTCGGTGCTGCTCTGCATATTTTATCTGCTGTTTTGGCGTATGTCTGATGCTTTTTTCCCGATTATTACTCCAATCCTCCTGCGAGTTTGTGTATTTTTTAAGAATTAAAGTCTTTTGTTTTTTTAAAAATCGATATTTAAATCTATTAAATTGGTTTTTATGTGGTTTTAAATGTCGTTTTTTGGGTGAAAGTCAACTGTATAATGTTTTTGTGCACATGATCACAAGCATTTGTTGCATTATGTTTTACTCTTTCGCTCATTATCCACAAAATAAAAGCAACATGATTAACATTTTCCTTTACAGTATAGAGTTACTCAGGTATCTAAGTAGTAGAGCAGTTAGGTGTTTATCTGGTGTTGATTAATTAACCATTATCAACGGATGCTATTTCTGTCAGTTGATAGCGGTTTGGTTGATTGTTTTGCAGTAGGAATTTCTAACCTCGGACTATATGGTTTAGCCAGTATTGAATAAAAAATTTTGTGATTTTGCTCTGAACTACTGAGTATGAATGAGACTTGATTAATAGGCTTTTCTTCCATGCCGTTAACTATTTAATCTCTTCTACTGCTTAATCAAAAAAGCACAGGCAGTGCGTGGTGAATGTTGAGAACATTAATTTTAAATCATTAATCTATTGTGCTGTGAACAGTGTATGGTGTATTGGATTTTTGGTTGAAAAATACGCATGAAATTGCTCTTTTTTGCGAGAGCGCTCCGTTTTTACTTTATTAAAAAGCAAAGGAAAACCAAGATGGATAAGTGGATAAAATTTGCAGTGCTCTATCTGGGGGGAGTTATTGTCTGCCTCAGTCAATTTAAAATTGTTCCAGTTATGCATGAACTTGCGCCTTTCTTTCAGGTATCGAGTTCCAAACTGTCGTGGCTAATGTCAGTGTTTAGTCTGGCAGGCTTAGTACTTGCGATTCCTGGAGCAGCATTTTTAAGTCGATTTGGTGGCAAGAAACTTGCCGTCTCAATTATGGTGTTCTTAGTTATTGGTAACTTGTTGGGCGCACTTGTTGCTGAACACAATTTCTATTTATTGTTACTGAGTAGAATAATTGAAGGGATTTCCTTCTCAGTGACTGTGATGGTTGGTATTGTTTTGATTAGTCACTGGTTTCCTCAGCATGAAACTGGTTTACCGATTGGTATTTATGGTACTTTTCCTGCGTTGGGATCGCTGATTGCGATGAATGCCTTCTTACCAATGATGAAGCTGTGGGGAATATCAAGCCTCTGGTTATCAGTAGCGGCGGTGTCGGTGATCGGTTTGGTCCTCTATTACTGGTTATTAGATGCACCTGAGCACGTGGTAAAAGATACACAGCAGGAAAAAGCTAAAAGCTCAATATTAGCTCAGGCATTTAAAAATAAATTTGTACTGACTCTCGCTTTTAGTCAAGGCTGTATGGCTTTTGTACTATTTACTTTTATTATTATCTATCCAAAAATATTTATAGATTTTTATCAGTTATCGCCGGAGTCTGCCAATTTTTATGCAAGTCTATTTGCTCTTTTTGGTATTCCTTTTGGTGCGTTAGCAGGATATTTGATTGATAAAACAGGTAAGCCAGGATTAATAACACTGCTCTCATTCGCTTTGATGACATTGGCGACGTTATATACCGTGTTTCTTCAAGGTCATTTTACTTATGTTTTGCAAATGTTTTTACTGTCTACCGCAATCAGTCTGGCATCAACCTCGGTAATGATTACTGTACCGAAAATTGTAAAACAGAAAGAGTTGCTTGGTTATAGCGTTTCTTTCGTTACTCAAATGTACTATATCGGCAACTTTGTCGGTGCACCATTAGTTCTTTGGGTGGTAGAGACTACTGGGTCTTGGATGATGGGTATCTATTTAATGACCGGAGTATCTTTACTTGGGACACTGGGAATATTCTACTTTGTTATTTCCAGTCAGTTAGATAAAAACAAAGCCGTCTAAATTTTAAAGATAGAAATGGAGAAGAAATACTATGCTGAGTAGAGAATTTAAAGATGGATTGGCGTTTGCCCAAGAAATGGATCAACAAGATGTCCTGCGCCCTATTCGTGATCGTTTCTATCAGATACCTGGTGAGATGTATATGGATGGGAATTCACTGGGGCTTTGCTCCAAGGATGCGGAAGAAAGCTTAATTTCCATGCTGGAGATATGGAAGAATGAAGGGATAAAATTGTGGAATCATCCTAAGCATTTCCGTTACACCGATGTGATCGCTAAATTAACTGCGCCATTGTTAAATGCAGATCCATTAGAAATAGTGACCGTTGGTAGTACGACAAGCAATATTCATCAGTGTTTGGCCACTTTTTATCATCCAACAGAGAAGAAATATAAAATCTTGGTTGATGATCTCAATTTTCCTTCTGATCGTTATGCTGTTGACAGTATGGTGATGTTAAAAGGGTTGAAGGTAGAAGATGCCGTTAAGGTAGTGTGCAGTCGTGACGGCCGTACACTGTCAGAAGATGACATTATTGAGGCAATGACGGATGATGTCGCTTTAGTACATCTTCCCTCGGTGCTATACCGTAGCTCACAACTTGTTGATATGGAAAAAGTATCTAAAGCAGCCCGTGAGCGAGGCATTATCATTGGTTGGGACTTGTGCCACTCGGTCGGTTCAGTGCCACATGATTTTAAAGCAATAGAACCAGACTATGCAGTTTGGTGTACTTATAAGTATCTTTCAGCCGGACCAGGTGCGGTTGCTGGAATGTATATTAATAAGAAATATTTCTCCACACGTCCAGGTTTGGCAGGTTGGTGGGGAAATAAAGATGAAACCCAGTTCCAGCTTTCTCATACTTTCGAACATCAACAAGATGCAACAGGTTGGCAAGTTGGTTCGCCGCATTTCTTCTCGATGGCACCATTGGCAGGTAGTCTGAAAATTTATGAAGAAGTCGGCATGGAAAAAATCCGCGCTAAGTCGCTGCACATC
This sequence comes from Serratia microhaemolytica, assembly GCF_004011885.1. Classification (GTDB taxonomy): domain Bacteria; phylum Pseudomonadota; class Gammaproteobacteria; order Enterobacterales; family Enterobacteriaceae; genus Serratia_G; species Serratia_G microhaemolytica. The sequence continues at coordinate 3,095 of NZ_SBEF01000033.1, forward strand.
ACTGCCTATTTAATGTATTTGATCGACACTCGCCTAAGCCAATATGGTTACAGTGTCGGTAATCCACGTGAAGATGATCGCCGTGGTGGTCACGTCAGTCTTGAGCATGATGATGCTTACCGTATCTGTATTGCGCTAAAAAATAATCGCATTATCCCTGATTTCCGTGAGCCAAATGTGATTCGCCTGGCGCCAGTAGCGCTTTACAACAGTTATGAAGAAGTCTATCAACTGGTTAATGTGCTGGAAAAAATTGCCGCTAATAAAGAATATGAGAATTTTTCTTCCGCACGCGCACTTGTCGTTTAAATTTAACTTATAGGAGAAAAATGATGAAAATTGGTGTGCCGAAAGAAATAAAAAATAATGAGAACCGAGTGGCGATTACCCCAGCGGGTGTTGCCAACATGGTGAAAAATGGTCATCAGGTCCTGATTGAAATGGGTGCAGGGCTTGGCTCGGGTTTCACTGATGAAGAGTTTCAGGCTGCAGGTGCAAAAATCACTGACGATGTAAAACAAGTTTGGCAGTCAGAGATGGTAATGAAAGTGAAAGAGCCATTGGCACAAGAGTATGGCTATTTCTACCCGAACTTGATCCTGTTCACTTATCTGCATTTGGCACCTGAGCCGGAGCTGACGAAAGCATTGATTGAAAAGGGTGTCACCGCAATTGCCTATGAAAGCGTGCAACTTGATGATGGTTCACTGCCTTTGCTGGCGCCAATGAGTGAAGTTGCTGGCCGTATGGCGACTCAGGTGGGTGCTCATTTCCTGGAAAAACCGCATCAAGGTGAAGGTATTTTACTTGGTGGCGTGCCAGGAGTACGTCGTGGTAAGGTTGTGATTATTGGCGGCGGTATTGCTGGTACCAACGCAGCTAAAATGGCCGTGGGATTGGGTGCTCAAGTGACTATTCTTGATGTCAGCACCAAGCGTTTGGCTGAACTGGACGACCTGTTTGGCAATGCCGTTAGCACCATGATCTCTAACCCTTATAACTTAGAGCATGAGCTGAAAGATGCTGATCTGGTGATCGGAGCGGTGTTGCTGCCAGGCGCTAAGGCACCGAAACTGGTGAGTGAGCAGATGGTAAAACAGATGAAGCCGGGTACAGTGTTGGTGGATGTTGCCATCGATCAGGGGGGTATTTTTGAAAGCACTGAGCGTGTTACCACTCATGCCGATCCGATTTATGTCAAACATGGTGTGATCCACTACTCAGTAGCCAATATGCCTGGTGCGGTACCACGCACTTCTACCTTTGCATTAACCAATGTAACGGTGCCTTACGCGTTACGTATCGCCAATAAAGGGGTTAAGCAGGCGTGCCTGGAAGATTCTGCCCTACTCAGGGGTATCAATGTGATTAATCACAAGTTGACCATTAAAGAAGTCGCAGTAGCGCACAATCTACCAGTAGCTTGTGCTAAAGAGCAATTAGTTGCTTAAGTAGAACGTTTGTCGTCGAGTGGTGAGTGACAAACTCAGTTACCGCTGTATCGACGGGCCAAGCGCACAACTGGCTAAATGAATCACCATTACCAACCCTCTTCCTTCTACGGGAAGAGGGCTTTTTTTTGTTGTAGCAATGATGAAGTGGGGGGCGAATTAGATCTCATGAGCTTATCTGAGTGCGGCTATGTGAGTTGTTACTGGGTTTTTAGGTGCTATGCCTACTGGATCTACACTGTGTCCTCCTGCGCTGACGGTTGCAATGATGGCAACCCGTTTGAAAAACAGCATTCGCCTGTTATTATTTAGCTCTTTTGATCAGGAAATACGCTGTTATCTTAAGCATTAAGTTAGCACGAAATGAGAACAGTGATGAGTTACGCTTTGACAGGTTAACACCTCATCTAGGGGATAGCCTCCAAAGGCAGATAACCATGATACAACGCTATACATCAAACAGTGAGCAACGGGAGTTATGAACAAGCCATTTTCTTATCGTGTCGGGGCTATTTCAGGTAAATTTAGAGCCGTCACTAAAGCTCACAAAGAATACATTATACAAGCCGGAACTCTTTGTGAAAGATTGCACATCTTCATCGTTAATGCCGGTAAGCGCTATACCACGCTTGCCAACACGGCAAAAGCGATTGGAAAGATTTGTTTAAATGCAGATATCTGCTATCAAATTCATATGCTCGAGCATGATGAGACGCATTTTAATGGCAGTGAGGTTTCTGAGCGTTGGGATCAACAGTTACTGGCTTTAGTTCCTGATTTAGAAGTTATATTTAATAGCAAAGAACATTATAAAAATAAATTGATTAAAAGCCATTTAATTAAACTTTCATCACTCTACCATCATATTTCAGTCTCGCACTTCGAAAGTGACTACAGTCAGTTTTATGACTATTTGGCTGAGGAGTATCGCCCTTATCTAAATTCCAGAATTGTGATTTCAGGTATAGAAAGTACAGGTAAAAGTACGCTGACCAAGCGTTTGGCTGAAATTTTCAATTCTGGTTGCAGTGAGGAATATGGCAAGACTTATCATGAGAAGTTTTTAGGCGGTATTCATCAAGTCTATCAACCTGCTGACTTTGTGAAAATTGGTATGGGGCAGATTATCCAGGATGCCCAAATTAATATGACCAGTTCACGCCATCTGTTTGTTGATACTGATGCATTGGTAACACTGTTTTATTTGCATGATTATCATGAGCATGTTGTTTTCTCGCCTTATGATTTGGATGAGTTTCATCAAGCTTCATCTATGTTGGAGCAATTTATTAAAAATAGCACTTATGACTTATTGATTCTCCTCGCGCCAACAGTGCCATTTGTACAAGATGGCACGCGTTTCAATGAACAATATGAGCGACGTGTGATGTTGCATCAGCGGCTTAAGAAGATGTATCAGCAGCGTCATATTCACTATATTGAAATTACTGCGAGTGATTACGGAACGCGTTTGCAAGAAGCAATTAAAGTTGTTAGGCAGTTTGAAATAAAGAAAATGAAGGAGTGTTTAAAATGAAGCAAGCGCTAACTTGGATAACTAAAACACCTGAAGGGATTTCTTTCTGGTCTAAATGCTATCTGACAATAGGTGCCATTATTGCCATCATAGTCGGCGTGGTGACTTGGGAGAGTTATTGGACAACGTTGGCAATTTTTGTCAGTGTTGGCGGTTATGCCTGTGTTTATTATTTGGGGCTAAGGAAAAATATTGGCAATGTGATTGGCTTAGTTGTCAATGTGGGTGATGGTTGTATTCAATTTCAGTATCAGGCATTTGGCCTTGCGATAGCGCCAGTTTATTATTTTATGACGCATTTAATTGGTCTGGTTAGCTGGAATAAGCATAAGGATAAAGATGATAAAGCGACGCTTAATCATGATAAACGCTCTGCTTTTTTAAGTTTTATTGTTTTTGGTGTAATTGGATCGGCAATTTTGTTTTATCTCTATCGACAAGATTATTTTAAAGAGTTCTCTTCCTTCTTCTTTTTGATGAACATACTGGGTATGTTAATAGGAATTGTCGCCCAAGGTCTAATGATTATGCGTTTTCGAATGGCATGGTGGGGTTGGTTTTTGGCAAATGTTTTTTGGTTAATAATTAATTTTATGACAGGTAACTGGGTGTATTTCTTTCAAACTATTTGGTATCAAGTGAATGTCTTAATTACGTTATATGATCAATATACCCTAGATGATTAAAGAACGGTCTATCGAGACGCTATCCCGCTAGCTATTATTGATGTTGTTAGTTTGTCGAGTAGCGAGGGCACAGTACACGTAACCAATCTGCGGTGTGTGTACTGGAAAGACAAAGTGGTAACCAAACTGCTGCTCATTGATGCGCATAAATCGGGTTCAGCGAGCAGCATCGGCGGGTGAGATTAGTCATCTGTGCCAGCAATGTGTTGCCGAATCAGGGCAATGAAGCTAGATCCAAAGCGCTCGAGTTTTCGTTGACCGACACCGTTGACGCACAGTAGTTCACTGCTGTTGGTTGGCGTTTGCTGAGCCATCTCCAGCAGTGTGGCATCGTTGAATACGACATAGGGTGGAATATTCTCTTCATCGGCGATCGATTTACGCAATTTGCGCAATTTGGCAAATAACTGGCGATCATAATGGCCTAAGTAAGATTTTTGCTGGTTGCTACTGCGAGGTTTTAACCGTTCAATGCGTGGTAGTGCTAATTGTAGAGTGGTCTCTGCACGTAACACCGGCCGGGCGGCTTCGGTGAGTTGCAGTGCCGAGTGCAGGGCAATGTTCTGGTTGATAAAACCAAGGTGGATCAGTTGTCGAGCGACACTGATCCAGTATTCACTGGATTGATCACGTCCAATGCCATAGACCGATAATTTGTCATGCCCAAGCTCTCGGATGCGCAGGTTATTGGCACCACGCAACACCTCGACTACATAACCGATACCAAAGCGTTGCCCAACACGCCCGACTACCGAGAGCACCTTGCGCGCATCTTCTAGGCCATCATAGCGTTTCGGTGGATCTAGACAGATATCGCAGTTACCGCATGGCTGCTGTTTGTTTTCACCAAAATAGTTCAACAGCACCAGGCGACGGCAGGTTTGTGCTTCGGCAAATGCACCCATCGCGTTGAGTTTGTAACGTTCGACATCCAGTTGTGAACCGGCCGCTTTCTCCTCCAGGCAACGACGTAGCCAAGCCATATCAGCAGGATCGTACAGTAGCAGTGCCTCGGCAGGTAGACCATCGCGCCCAGCTCGCCCGGTTTCCTGATAATAGGATTCGATATTGCGCGGGATATCAAAATGCACCACAAAACGCACGTTAGGTTTATTGATCCCCATACCAAATGCCACGGTAGCAACCACCAGTTGCAGATCATCACGCAGGAATGCCTCCTGTACCGCACTGCGTACATCGTGTGTTAACCCTGCATGATAAGCGGCAACGCTAATGCCCCGATTCTTTAGCCGTTCGGCGGTATCTTCCACTTTAGCGCGGCTGTTACAGTACACAATGCCGCTCTTACCACGCTGCGCCTGTACAAAACGCAGCAATTGATCAAACGGCTTAAATTTTTCCGCTAGTGTGTAGCGAATGTTAGGGCGATCAAAGCTGTTGACCTGGATCAGCGGCTGTTGCAACCCTAGCTGATGGATAATATCACTGCGTGTTGCATCATCTGCGGTAGCGGTCAATGCCATCACCGGCATGGTAGGAAAGTGGCGTTTGAACTGACCTAATGCGCGATATTCTGGGCGGAAATCATGCCCCCACTGTGAAATACAGTGGGCTTCATCAACAGCCAGCAGTGCTGGCGGGCTGTATTGTAACAGTTCAACAAAGCTCTCCATCATCAGCCGTTCGGGAGCGATATACAGCAGTTTAATTTTTCCGTTACGGCATTCATTGAACACTTGCCACTGCTGTTCACGCGTTTGTGTCGAGTTGTAGCAGGCAGCAGCAACACCGCAGGCAATCAACTGATCAACCTGATCTTTCATTAATGAAATGAGCGGAGAAACCACTAAGGTCAAGCCAGGCATCATTAAGGCAGGAATTTGGTAGCAGAGCGATTTACCACCACCGGTCGGCATCACCACCAGGCAATCCTGACCGCTGATTGCCGCGTTGATAATGCTCTGCTGCCCGGGACGGAACTGCTGATAGCCAAAGGTATCGTGCAATATCTGTTCTGCCAGCAACTCGTTATTGATCACCACTGCGGTTGACACGCACTTCCCCATTGTTTAGACAGCATTGCCGATAGAGCATCTAACTGCTACGACATCGATTGGTTGCACAAGCAGCCTGAAGCAGTTTTGCCACAGGCTATCGGCGACCATATTACATAATATCGTTGAGCATGACACCAATCCCGAAGCGCGTCTGTTTGAAGTTGTAATCAATCATCGATTCGCCGTAGCCGCTAAAAATCTGAGAGTAGAGGCGGACATGTGAGGTAATTGGGTAGCTCCAACCGAGCTGAATGTTACCAAACCCGCTGTTCCAGTTGTAGTGTCCTTCCAGGCTAAAAACGCTGTTCCTAGCGGCGTAGCCCACTCGGAGTCGGTAATAGCCTAAATATTTGGTGATATCGGGATTATCGTCTCTGTTCGCGCCCTCAGAGAGACGCAGCCAGGGCTTGATCTCCACTTGCCAATCGCCCTGTTGCGCCATCAGGCGAAAATAGAGGCGATCCCAACTGCGTGATGTCGGCTCCTCGCGCCCGTTAGATTGATGATTGAAACCCAGTTCAACATCGCGCAGCGTCCAGCCACCGATTGCTGCTTCAGTGGCCCAAGCGATGAAAAGCTGCGGTTCGTAATTGGTTTCGCGAAAGGGTGCTGATTCATCCGTGTTAGAGAGTTGCCACCAAGCACGTTGTGTATAGGAAGCACCTAATAGTGAATTTTTACCGGCGATCCCTTTCCAGATCGGGAATGCCAGGCTGAGTTGATATTTCACTTCATCCTTATTGGCTTCGTGTGCCCAACTGTAGGCTTCTATTGCTTCCTTATTGATATCACTGCTGAAAGTGTATAGCAGATAATTCGACTCATAAGAGTAAAAAGTAAACGATTTATCGTAATTTTGCAGCATATGGCTGATGATGCTACCACGAATTTCTGCGCTATAAACAGGTTGTGTGATCAGCGGTGATAGTAGCGCCACTACTGCAATTTTAGGCATGACTTGCATGATTGATATGCTCCGGAAAATATTGCGAAAAAGTACAAATACAGGGCGGCTGTATCAATAAAAATCTATTAACTGAACATGATGGCTTGACATCGTTATTCCTGTGGTGGGTTACGGATGTTCGTGCAGCGCGTTCGAAAACAATATGGACAAGATCCTCTACAAGGATAGGCGAGATTTTTCGGTATATCTTCCCGCAAACAGCAGATAATCGCGCGACAGCCTGCGATAAGTCCAGTAGAATCGCCGTCACCTTATTTTATTATTATCTGGTTATTACCACATGGATGCACAGCAGACCCGACAGGGCATATTTTATGCGTTAACGGCCTATTTCTGGTGGGGTATTGCTCCGGCCTACTTTAAATTTCTGCAACAGGTTCCCGCCGATGAGATTGTGGCTCACCGAGTGATTTGGTCGTTTTTCTTTATGCTGATCTTAATTTCACTGGGACGCAATTGGGCGAATGTCCGCCAGGTATGTCGTCATCCTCGGCGGTTGCTACTGCTGGGAGTGACCGCCTGTTTGATTGGTGCCAACTGGCTGGTATTCATCTGGGCAGTCAATAATCAACATATGTTGGATGCTAGCCTCGGTTACTTTATTAACCCATTGGTGAACGTGTTACTGGGGATGCTGTTTCTTGGTGAACGTTTTCGCCGTCTACAGTGGCTGGCAGTGCTGCTGGCATTTAGCGGGGTGTTACTACAGTTGTGGCAGTTTGGCTCTCTGCCAGTGATTGGCTTGGTACTGGCATTCAGTTTTGCTTTTTATGGTTTGATACGCAAAAAGATTGCTGTCGATTCACAAACAGGCATGTTGATCGAGACACTCTGGTTACTACCCGTTGCTGCTATCTATCTGTTTTGGATGGCGGATAGTTCAACGAGTCAACTCAGCCAAAACAGTTGGTCACTCAATCTGCTGCTGGCAGCGGCTGGGGTAGTGACGACGGTACCGTTGTTGCTGTTTACCGCCGCTGCTGCACGTTTACGTCTCTCCACCATCGGTTTTTTCCAGTATCTCGGCCCGACCATTATGTTGATACTGGCAGTGGTGTTCTACGATGAGCAGTTCGGCCAAGAGAGGTGGTTCACGTTTGCTTTCATCTGGGCTGGATTGTTGCTATTTACTGTTGACGCACTCTACAACCCGCGTAGGGCACCTTAGCCATAGCGCGTCTGCTAACTGACGAACAGCTAGCAGACCGAGGAGTATTCACCATGCAGTGATGCCATTTCGCGCGATACGTTGCAGGCATTCGGACAGCAGTTCATCATCAGGCAGGCGCAGATCTGGCGCGATATCTGCCAGCGGATAGAGAACAAATTCGCGCACCTTCAAACCGGGATGTGGCACAGTTAAACGGGCATTGCTGATCTGTTGATCTCCATACAGCAGTAGATCCAGATCTAGGGTTCGTGCTCCCCAGCGTTCACCGTTACGCTCGCGCCCCTGCTGTAGCTCGATCGCTTGTGTGTAGTCGAGCAGTTGCAGCGCTGACAGGGTCGTTTCCAGTTCAACGACCGCATTCAGGTAGTCTGGCTGGTTTTGCGGGCCAAGCGGTTTGCTGCGGTAGAATGGCGAGCAGCGGACCAGCTTAGTCTCTGGAATGGTACTGAGAGCAGCAATTGCACGTTCAGCTTGAACAACAGGATCGGCAAGATTGCTGCCTAGAGCAATATAAACCCGTATCATGATGATGCTCCCTGGCGACTCCCTTTACGCCGTTGTCGAGGCCGACGCGGTGCAGATTCCCTGTCCAGCAAGTTCAGCAGCCCCTGCTGTTGCGCACTTGTTGCAGTCTGAAACTCTTCCCACCACTGTGCCAAGCGCGACAGCTCAGCACTGTTTTCCACTTCGGCACGCAGTGCCAGCAAATCGTAGGCAGCACGAAACTTCGGGTGTTCCATCAGCTTGTATGCCCGTTTGCCCTGACGGCGTGATAGACGTAGCTGTAGCTGCCAGATATCACGGATCAAAGTGGTGATCCGTTTGGGAATGGCTAATGAACGGCACTGCTCGTCAAGCACATCATTCATTGCTAGTGCAAATGCATCGTAGTAAGTCAGTCCACTCTCTTGTGCCAGTTTTTGTGCATGTTCCAGCAGTGGGTACCAGAGCATCACCGCGAATAGGAAAGCGGGGTTAACATGCATATTATTGTTCAAGCGCTGATCAGTATTCTTCAGCACCAGCAACAGAATACGTTCTAATGGCGAGTTACGCTGCGGGGTAAAGTGGCGGGCAATCAGTGGGAACAATGGCTCGAATAGCTGATACTCACACAGCTTGAGATAGGTTGAGTAACCATAACCGGCCTGCAGTAGTTTCAGTGACTCTTCAAACAATCGTGCCGGGGGAATATCACCTAGTAGCGGAGCCAACGCCTTGATCGGATCTGCAGTCTCTTTGCTCAGTGTCATGTCCAGTTTGGCCGCAAAGCGGATTGCACGTAGCATCCGTACCGGATCTTCACGATAACGGGTGGCGGGATCGCCAATCAGGCGGATCACGCCTTGTTGTAAATCAGGCAGCCCACCAACATAATCACGCAAGGTAAAATCGGCAATACCATAATATAAGCTGTTGATGGTGAAGTCGCGACGCGCGGCATCCTCTTCAATAGAGCCAAAGGTATTATCGCGCAGTAACATGCCGTTCTGCCCACGTTGAGAAGAGTTTTTGTCTGACTCGTTACCCAGATCGTGCGGGCCACGAAAAGTCGCTACTTCGATAATCTCTGGCCCAAACATGACATGTGCCAATCTAAAACGGCGACCAACCAAACGACAGTTGCGGAAAAGTGCGCGCACCTGATCCGGTGTGGCGTTGGTAGTGACATCAAAATCTTTCGGTTTTTTACCCAATAGTAGATCGCGTACACTGCCGCCAACCAAGTAGGCTTCATAGCCAGCCTTATTGAGGCGATAGAGCACTTTTAGTGCATTTTCACTGATATCTTTACGCGAAATGGGGTGTTGATCTCGCGGAATGATCGTTATACCACCGCTTTGCCTGCTATTGGCGATCGGTGGACGTTTACGCCCACCATGACGTGGAGCGCGGGGTGAGCTTGGTTTACGGCGAGGTTCAGCCGATACGGTTACCGCTGCCGACTGCTGCGGTGGTTTGACATCCTCAGCAGGTATGGAACTGCTTGGCAATTTTTTATTGCGAGCCAGTATATTACGGCAAAATTTGGCGACTCGAGTAAAGATAGTGCACCTCAACAGTGACAAGTAAAATGGTGTTAACAAAAACAGCGGCTAATCATAGCTCACCATCACGAATTTGAGAATGTTATTATTTTTTTATACCAAACAGCCCGCTTGTTTAGGCACAGTTTGTAACTGCCAATGCACGATAGCCGACGCTAACAGTTGGCTAAGATTAAGATCCTGCCAGTTGTCTGCTACCGGTTGGTGCAGAAAATGTAGCGCACGTACCAGTACTGGGCGAGGATCGCCTGCTGGCAGTGCTGGGGCATGATTCTGCTTGGACAATTTTACTGCGTTATCCGCCAGTACCAACGGCAAATGAACGTAACTTGGTACTGGCCACTGCAATTGCTGGTATAACGCCATTTGCCATACGGTCGCTGCAATCAGGTCTGCACCGCGTACTACTTGGTTAACGCCCTGGAAGTGATCATCGACTACCACTGCGAGATTATAGGCAAACAGCCCATCGCGACGGCGTAACACGAACTCCTCTCGTGCCAGAGCAGCATCAATACATTGTAAGCCGAGTCGCTGATCATGAAAATGATAGACTGGTTTTAATTGCCGTAAGCGTACTGCAGCCCCTTCTGCGCCAATATCCAGATCGCGGCAGTGACCATCATAGTAGCCACCCAACTGCTGGATGCGACTACGTCGGCAAGTACAGTAATAAGTGAGATGCTGTTGCTGTAGCCAATCTAGCGCGGCGCGGTAGGCTTCATGGCGCTGTGACTGATACAGCACGCTACCATCCCAATTAAGGCCATAACGTTCCAGCGTCGTCAGTATGCGCTGTGCTGAGCCTGGTATTTCACGTGGAGGATCGAGATCTTCAATTCGAACTAACCACAAGCCCTGCTGTGCTCGTGCCTGGAGGTAACTGCCTAACGCGGTAACAAGTGAACCGAAGTGGAGATCACCTGAAGGTGATGGAGCAAAACGCCCTACATAACGTGCTGATAACATATTGTAGTCGTTGGTAATTTGGGTTGTCATGGCGCGTGTCTTCAGCACGCACCATGTTGGCAACGTTGGTTTAGCCTGCCATCTGTTTTTCGCGGATTTCGGCCAGTGTCTTGCAGTCTATGCAGAGATCGGCTGTTGGTCGCGCTTCAAGGCGGCGAACACCAATCTCAACACCGCAGGATTCACAGTAGCCAAAATCTTCGTCTTCGACCTTTTTTAGCGTCTTCTCGATTTTTTTTATCAATTTTCGTTCACGATCCCGATTACGTAGCTCGAGGCTAAATTCCTCTTCCTGTGTCGCACGATCGGCAGGATCAGGGAAATTGGCGGCCTCTTCTTGCATGTGCGAGACAGTACGGTCAACTTCACTCCTTAGCTGGTTACGCCAAGCTTCAAGAATGCGTTTAAAATGTAACAACTGGGCCTCGTTCATGTACTCTTCGCCCGGCTTCTCTTGGTATGGCTCCACCCCAGCGATGGCGAGAATGCTCAAGGACGAAGTTTTGCGGGTTTGCCCTTCTTGCATCTTACTTCTCTCCTAACATACATATACATTGTATCGGTGCGACTACACGTTACTCATTGAGTGCTTGGCTGTTTTTAGTGGCAAATACGACAGCACTAACCCTCTTACGCACTGATGACCAACGTCTAGTCACCCGGATATCCCCTGCGATCACCATGTTACCTGCCATTCTAAATGCAGCTTGCCACAAGGTAATAGACAAGATTTTGTGTTTTTGACAATGCATCAATAAGTTACTGATATCAATAATCAGCGCACTACTTATCTGCTACCTGCTCAGAGCTGGAGCAGCTCAGGTCATACTCAGGGGTTGTTAAGTCCCTTACGGGAAAAATAGGCCGCTATAAATAACAGAAGGGAAGGGGGTTGGCAATTCTTCATCGCGCCTATTTATTAACATCAGTTAAACAAAACATGCTTGACAGCAGAATATTCAAATTCTGTCATGATGTTAAACAGCTTAGAACAGTTTTTCTATCTTGGGTATTTTTTCACAGCAGTCGCTGTTATGCCTCAACCGTGCTTGCGACCATGCAGCTATCGCAAGTGTGCTTGCTCGGCTAGCAATCCGGTCAATTCACTTGGCACTTAGCTTGTCACTGTGCGTTACTAACTTTTTGGACGATGGCAGCAATCTGTCAATAGAGTCATAAGTAAATTGCAACAAATAAGAGGTTATGATAAAAATTGGCGCGTAACAAACAATTTGTTATCAACAGCACAAGGTAGTTACATAGCGGAGACTTCGATTTATAAAGAAACCGTAAAATCATAATGTTGTCTGTTGTTGTCACGTGTTTTGCGTGACGGGGATCGGGTTGCAATGTTTTCAGTCGAGTGACACCGAGTGGTCTTTTGTACCATTTGGTTTTTTAAGCAAATCATCTGGATGAGATTTAGCGGGGAAAGTGAAAATGAGCAGTAACAGATTAACCTGGCTATTTGGCCTGCAATCGATAAACAATCGTTCAGCAATCGCTCTATCTAAGTTGAGGGTGATAAGGCGTTCTAGGCTATCGCGGTATCACTGGCAGTTACTTTCGGGTATGTTGCTCAGTGCCAGTGCGATAGTTGCCACCGCCCGGACACTTGATGTCGTAGTTCCTAGTGGAAGAGCCGGTATCGTTGGACAAACAGATGTGGTGACATCAACCTTAAGTGGTCCACTGTATGATGCTGGCGCGGTGGTGGATTTTGGTTTTCCTGCAGTCAGTCTATTCTCTAACGGTTGTTCGGCGAGCCGCCATGATTTCGCAATCGCTAAGGGATACAGTCAGGTGTATGGCTTCAGGCTGAAGCCAACGGATATTAACGGAACGGCTGGTGGTGTGTTGCTGGTGCACGGTTCAGGTAGCTGGGAACGCACGCTTTCCAGTGGACAGAGGATGGTCGGCGTGGTTAATTTTATCCAGGGAGCATGGCAGAATACTTGGAATGTCAATGGTAAGAGAGACCGATTAAGTTCGTTATCAGACGGCACTTTCAGTGACCAAAATTTTATAAATTGTCCCAATGTTGTACTGGGAGCAGGTTCATATCCTTTCTATAACGCTAGTGCAACCCGTTCTTCATCACTGAGAGTGGTATTCCTGATAGATGCGCCTAACGGTGGGCTACGACCGGGATATTATTCAATCAACAAATTACTGCACATTGATACTTCGTTAAATGGTAAAGGAGATCTTTCTAATCTGCTGGTCGACGGGATTAATGTCATTGTTGCCAACTACTCCTGTAGTTTGGTGTTGTCAAGAAACAGGGTTGAACTTGATAGCACTCAGGATACGGATGTCATTGGCTATAGGGTATCTTGTAGTGATGGCACTCCCTCTTCAAATATTAAAATGATCCCCTATCTATCACTGAGTGCGAGTGGCAGTTCACAAGGCTTAAGTGCAGATGCGAAACATCTTGGTGTGGTAGAGAGTGGCAACAAGTTATCGGTGGTTGGTAGCTGGTCGTCGTCACCGCCAGCCAATTGTTCAGAAGAGGGCCCCCGTACGATCTACTTTGATGGTCGTGATGGTCAGGAACTGCCTACAGTGGAGCCTACTCAAAACATCACCACTGAAGGTAATCTGGCGTTTCGTTTATGTGGCGCTAAAGAGGCGGCAACCGGGGACTACAGAGCTTATGCCACGCTCAGTGTGGTTCAACGTTAACAGGCCTTCGCTTAGCTAAGGAAGGTTGTTGGCTATTGTCAGCGCGCAAAATCCACATTGATTCAGCGTGAAATGTGGTTTCTGAGCGCTGTCGGTACCACAACGGTTCGTACCTGACGGTGATAAATCGTTAACTCTCGCCGTCATTCGGTTTAGTGACAGCCAGCGAGTTCTTTTCCTGCAGTTTGGTGACCAGCAACTGGTCAGTTTTGTAACTATCGATATCCACTACTTCAAATTTGATTTTCTCTCACAACCATACCGCCTAGGGCTTACCACTATACAGGGTTCTTGAAACAGGGTTCTCGGACACGGGCAGTAGCTGTTTGATCGTATTTTAATCAAATAATTGGTAATTAAGAGGTTATGAAAAATCAATCCATTATTAATAATTTTTTATTAATAAATAAAGTTTGTTACATGATCGCCATTCTATTTGTCAATTAATTATAAAATAATGATTTTGTTGGTTGTCATCACCTATTTTGCGTGATGGCAGCATCAGAGGCGACATGTTAAGTCGCATCACACCGAGTGGCTGTTTACATGCTTGGTTTTTTTAGACAAATCATCTGGATGGGATTTAACGGGGAAAGTAAAAGTGAAAGTGAAGAGTAACCGATTGACCAAACTGGTTGGCCTGCAAGCGAGCAGTAATCGTTCAGTAATGGTTATGTCTAGCTTGAGGATAGCAGCGCGTTATACCATACAGCGTCGTCACTGGCGGTTACTTTTGGGGATGTTACTCAGTAGCAGTATGGCGAGCATTGCTACGGCACGAATACTTGAGGTTGTGGTTCCTAGTGGGAAATCCGGCCTTATTGGGGCAAGCGAACTGGTGACATCAAGCTTAAGTGGCCCATTGTATGATGCTGGATCAGCAGTAGATTTTGGTTTTCCCGCGATCAGTCCATTCTCTAGTGGCTGTTCATCGACCCAAAATAACTTCGCTATCGCTAAGGGATACAGTCAAGTATATGGTTTCAAACTGAAACCAAACAACGCTAATGGAACAGTAGGGGGAGTGGTGCTGGCTCACGGTTTGGGTGATTGGGAGCGTAAGCTGGCCAATGGCCAGACAATGCTAGGCTCACTGACTTTTTTGGTGGGAGCATGGCGGAACTATTGGTATATCAATAAACAAGGCTACGGACTCAACTCGTTGCCAGATGGCACATTTGGCGAGCAGAATCTTGTGCATTGTCCCAATGTTGTTAAGGGAGTAGGGACATACCCTTTTTATCAAGCTAATGCGAGCCGTTCTTCATCACTGAGAGTCCATTTCCTGATCGATGCACCTAGCGGTGGTCTGAAACCAGGACATTATTCAGTCAGCCGATTAATGCATATTGACACCTCGTTAAATGGTCGAGGAGATCTTTCTACGGTGTTGGTCGATGGGATTAATGTCACTGTTGCCAGTTACTCCTGTAGCTTGGCGTTGTCAAGAAACAGCATCGAACTTGATTCAACTGTGGATACGGATGTCATTGGTTATAGCGTATCTTGTGCTGATGGGGATATTTCTGCAAATGTTCCGATGATCCCCTATCTGTCAATGACGGCAACTGGCAGTTCACAAGCAATGAGTGGCAATGCTAAATATCTCGGGGTGGCGGAGAGCGGCAACAAGTTGTCGGTTACCGGTAACTGGTCGTCCTCACCACCAGCCAATTGTTCAGAAGAGAGTGCCAACACGATCTACTTTGATGGTCGTGACGGTTTGAAACTGCCGGCAGTAGAACCGACCGAGCAAGCGACTATAGAAGGCAGCCTGGCGTTTCGTTTGTGTGGTGCAAAAGAGACAGCGCCTGGGGAATACAAAGCTTATGCCACGCTCAGTGTGGTTCAACGTTAACAGGCACTCGTTTGGCTAAGGAAGGTTGTTGGGTATTGTCAGCGCTCAAAATCCACATTGATTCAGCATGAAATGTGGTTTCTGAGCGCTGTCGGTATCACCACGGCTCGTGCCTGACGGTGATAAATCGTTAACTCTCGCCTTCATTCGGTTTAGTGACAGCCAGCGAGTTCTTTTCCAGCAGTTTGGTGACCAGCAACTGGTCGATCTTGTAACTATCGATATCCACTACTTCAAATTTGAATCCAGCATACTTGACGAAATCGGTACGCTTCGGAATTTTGCGCAGCATGTACATCATAAAACCACCGATGGTTTCATAATTGCCCGCTTCCGGGAACTCATCAATATTGAGCACGCGCATCACATCTTCGATTGGCGTCCCCCCTTCAATCAACCAAGAGTTTTCATCGCGAGAAACGATCTGCTCCTCCTGGCCCTGACCCAGCAGATCCCCCATCAGCGTTGTCATTACATCATTGAGTGTGATAATCCCGACCACCAGTGCATACTCGTTCAGGATCACGGCAAAATCTTCACCGGCAGTTTTAAAGCTGTCGAGCGCTTCGGAAAGGGTTAAGGTATCAGGCACAATCAGCGCGGAGCGAATTTGCACTCCACTGCTCAGCACCAAGCTCTGATTACCCAATACCCGATTGAGCAGATCTTTTGAGTCAACATAACCGACCACCTGATCGATATGGCCATCACAAACCAGAAATTTAGAGTGTGGATGAATAGCAATCTTCTGCTTGATACTCTCTTCACTTTCACGCAAATCAAAATAGATCACGCTCTCACGTGAAGTCATTGAGGAGGGCACTGTGCGTGATTCCAGCTCAAACACATTCTCAATCAACTCATGTTCCTGCTTACGCAACACACCGGCTAGCACGCCGGCCTCTACCACGGCATAGATATCGTCAGAGGTGATATCATCCTTGCGTACCATCGGCAGTTTAAACAGACGAAAGACCAAATTTGCGATGCCGTTAAAGCACCAAACCAATGGCCGCAGTAGCATGATTGACAACAGCATTGGCCCGATAATACGCACCGCGATACTCTCTGGTGCAATCATGCCAATGCGTTTGGGCATCAAATCGGCTAGCAGAATAAACAAACTGGTGACTAGCACAAACGAGAAGATTGAACTTGATTGCTCGGCAACCTGGGGGGAAAGAAAGCGCTCAAACAGCACTTTGAAAGTCGGCGACAGAGCTGCATCGCCGATAATACCGCCAAGAATGGCGACTGCATTGAGGCCAATCTGCACAACGGTAAAAAAGATGCCGGGGGTTTCAAGTAATTTCAGCACCCTGGCAGCATTGATGTTGCCTTCATCTGCCATCTGTTTAAGTTTGATTTTACGCGATGCCGCCAGAGAAATTTCCGACATTGAGAAAAACGCGCTGATAGCGATCAAAAGAAAAATCAGTAACATACTGTTTAACATAATCTATCCATTGCTGCCGATCGAGGGCGGCACACTTTTTAGGGGTAATACCGTACCATTAACTTGGTTATTAATACATACGTCGATATTCTGCCTGCAAAAATGCGCACTGCCAACAGGCTCGACTTACTGAATAGGTATCGGTATAGGTCACAGTGAGTTAGATAACAATCCACCCACTTTCGGTGGCTGCACTTAGACTGTCGGTATTGGCAGAACAAGCGCAACCGTGCTGTTGTTTTGATAACATCCAATCACTGCCAATGGCAGAACAGTTCACCCGAATCATCCAGATTGAAGTCGGTTGTTGCTACAGCGGACGGTCATTAACCTCTCCCACTTCAACCTCTCCAACTTCCGATTATGGCGATGCAGTGAACGTGAGCAGGCCGTTGATGTTTTGTGAGCAGAGTGTGCTGACTTTACAAAAAATTTCATTACGATGGCACCCTGTTACTGTCAAATGGGGCACAATTGCAACAAGCGTCAGTTGTAACTCGCGGCGTCTTTGTCCACAATAAAGCCCTATATTGTGTTGTTGTACAAGTTTAATACAGAGATTTTAGCTTGAAAAATCAACAATGCCTCATCGACATCCAAGGTAGAGCAAACGCAAGCTATGGCAAACGCTAGCACAATAGCAACAGATGAACGCTTGCGGCAGTAACCAGATGATTGAGTACCGCTACCGGCAGACATTTTCATGATGCACGTTTTGTCTGCTGCTGAGCAAAGATATTGGTAGAAAATAATTTTGAGGTAATGAGTGTCACTATACCGTGTTCTTTGCGTCTTAGGTACGCTATTGATTTCGCCATCACTGTTGGCTGCGAATATACAGTTGAAGGTGGAAGGATTGACAGGAGAACTGGATAGAAACGTCCAGGCCCGTCTTTCAGCGATTGCACCTGAGGAGGTTAGTGCAGAGGGACGTTCGCGCGCTCGGATTGAAACAGCGATCCGCCAAGGGTTAAGGCCATTAGGCTACTATGAACCCACAATAGACTTTACTTTTAACGATAAACGGAAACTGCTACCGCCACAGTTGTTGGTGAAAGTTGATCCTGGTGAACCCGTGCGCATCGCCGGATCACAGATCAAGCTATCAGGTGCAGCCCAGTACGATGAAGATTACCAAGAATTGGTCAGTATCAGTGAACCGACCATCGGTGAAATTCTGAATCACGGCAAATATGACAGTTTCAGAGATTCTCTGAGCGGCCTGGCACTGCGCAAAGGCTACTTTGATGCCAACTTGGTTAGGAATCAGCTAGGTGTTGAGAAGCGTTCACGCCGTGCCTTTTGGGATATCGAATTTGATAGCGGCGAGCGTTACTATTTTGGCAAGGTAAAATTTACCGGTGGACAGATTCGTCAGGATTATTTGAAAAATCTGGTACCGTTCAACCAAGGTGATTACTACAGCTCGAATGATTTGGCCGAGCTAAACCGTCGCTTATCTGCCACTGGCTGGTTTAACTCGATAGTGGTCTCTCCTGACTTTAGTGCGGTTGATGAACATCGCGTCTTGCCTCTCGAAGCGTTACTGACACCACGTAACAGCAACATTATGGAACTGGGGGCTGGTTTCTCTACCGATATTGGTCCACGGGTACGTGGAACTTGGAGAAAACCGTGGCTTAATGATCGTGGTCACAGTTTTACTGTCAGCACAAACCTCTCTAAACCAGAGCAACAATTAGATTTGAGCTACCGTATCCCATTGCAGCGTAGCCCACTGGAGCAGTATTACTTGTTACAGTCTGGCTTCAAACGCACCGATCTTAACGACACCCGTTCAGACAGTACCAAAATGGTCGTTTCACGTAACTGGGATCTGTCAACCGGCTGGCAGCGTGCGATTAACCTGAGCTGGCGTCTAGACCACTTTACCCAGGGGATGGTGAGTAATGACACTATGTTGCTCTACCCTGGTGCCAGCGTTAGCCGCACCAGAGTACGTGGCGGATTGATGCCAGAATGGGGAGACAGTCAGCGCTATTCAGTCGATATATCCAACTCCCTTTGGCGTTCGGATGTCGACTTTTTACTGCTGCAAGCACAAAACGCTTGGATAAGAACCTTGGCAGACAAACACCGTTTTGTCACGCGAGCGCAATTTGGCTGGATCGAGACGAACACCTTTGAACAGGTGCCGCCGGATCTACGGTTCTTTGCTGGAGGAGATCGCAGTATACGGGGTTACCGTTTTCAGAGTATTTCACCGCGCGATGAGGCGGGATTATTGACAGGAGCCTCAAAGTTGATGGTAGGGTCAGTCGAGTATCAGTACAACCTCACTGGGCGCTGGTGGGGAGCAATGTTTTTTGATGGAGGACAAGCGGTTAACGACATCAAACAGCAAGATATCAAAACGGGCGCAGGCATGGGTATCCGCTGGCAATCACCGGTTGGGCCAATAAAACTGGATGTTGCTGTCCCGATCAGAGATGACGAAACCCGCAAAATGCAGTTCTATATCGGTTTGGGGCCAGAACTATGAATCTGGTGAAAAAACTGGCGATAGGATTTCTAGTTATAGTTCTGCTGCTGATTGCGCTAGTGACATTTTTAGTCGCCACACCTGCGGGTTTACAACTGCTGATCCACGGTGCTGCTCGCTGGGTGCCAGGGCTTGAAATTGGCAGCGTGAGTGGTGGCTGGCGTGATTTGCGTTTAACTGACATCCGCTATCAGATGCCAGGTGTTGAGGTACATGCCGGACAATTCCAATTCGGATTAGATCTGGGTTGTTTGCAACGTAGCGAATTGTGCATTAATCGTTTAGTTACACAGGATGTTGATGTAGTAGTAAAAACGGCACAGATGGTTGCCAGCACCGCAGAGCCAAACCCGCAACCGTTGACTGAATTGAGCACCCCCTACCCGATCAGTGTACGTAACGTGGCACTGAATAACATCAATGTCGCGGTTGATGAAACCCGCGTGACACTGGTTGAATTGACAACCGCCGCCGCCTGGCAACAGCGATCACTCACACTGCTGCCAACGGCAATCCGTGGTTTGACGATAGCATTGCCGGCAGCTAGCGAACCTGCACCAACAGCACCAACAGCACCAACAGCACCTGCGACACCACTGGTAGAGCAACTTAAGGCAATGTTTTCCAAGCCATTACTGCCACAACTACCGGAGATTATATTGCCGCTAGATCTGACCATTGACGAGATCAAAGGCGAACAACTGCGGCTCAGTGGTGATACAGAACTGCTGATTGATCAGCTCGTGTTACAAGCCAGCAACCGTGGACAGCAAATCCAGCTTGATCGCTTCACTGTTGAAGCGCCACAAGGCAACTTGTTTGTTCAGGCTGGGACGACATTAGATGATGACTGGCCACTGGCGATGACATTGAGCAGTAAGCTCAATGTTGCACCACTGAACGGGCAGCAAATTAAACTCAACATCAGTGGCAATTTGCGCAAGCAGCAGAGAGTGGTACTCAATCTATTGGGGCCGGTAGTGGCACAGCTTGATCTGCAAACGGAGTTAGCCAAAGCGGGGTTACCACTATCACTGACGGTGGAGAGTAAACGTCTACGGTGGCCACTCACCGGTCAAGCAGCGTATCAGTTACAGGATTTTCGCTTGCGCTTTACCGGTAAGGCCACAAATTACGTGCTCTCTACCCGTGGTCAAGTTAAAGGCCAAGCACTGCCTGATATCGGACTCTTCCTCGATGGCAAAGGTGATCTGACACAGTTCAATTTACAGCGTTTGCGTATTAGCGCACTGGGCGGTAACAGCGATCTCTCCGGCGTAGTGGATTGGAGCAACACATTAAGCTGGAACTCGCAACTGCTATTGCGTGGCATCAATACCGCAAAACAGTGGCCGGAGTGGCCCGCACAATTAGAGGGATTAATTACCACGCGCGGCAGTATACAGGGCGGTCACTGGCAGCTACAGGTACCGGAACTGCGGCTCGATGGCCGAGTGAAGCAAAACAGCTTATCAGCGCGAGGTTCATTACGTGGCAACGCCGCTGGGCAGTGGATCATCCCTGGCGTTGAACTGACGCTGGGCCGTAACAAACTGGCGATTAACGGCCAATTGGATGAAAAAAATTGGGCACTGGATGCCAACGTTGATGCACAGCATCTGGATGGGGCACTGCCAGGGTTGGCTGGTAACATTAAAGGCCTATTACGGTTAAGCGGTAACTTACAAGCACCACAGGTGCTGGCTGACATCAGTGCAAAAAATCTGCGTTGGCAAGAACTGCGCATCAAGCAAGTGAAGCTGGATGGAAATGTACGCTCCGCTGAGCAAGTGCAAGGTCAGTTAACATTGCGGGTTGAACAACTTCGCCAAGAAGGTCTGCGCATTAAACAACTGGTACTGAATGCCAACGGAAATGAACGTCAGCATCGCTTAACGTTGAATATTGATGGCAAACCGGTGGCAGGTCAGTTAGCGCTTGACGGGCGTTTTGATCGTAGTCAGCAACGTTGGCGTGCGAGCCTGGCTAATGTTCGTTTCGACACACCAGTCGGTGAATGGCGAACCAATCAGCCGATCGCGCTTGATTACCGTCACACGGTTCAACGGATCAGCATTGGCGCGCATTGTTGGAATAACCCGAATGCGCAACTCTGCGTGCCAAACAGCATTGATGCGGGCAGCAGTGGAGAAGCGAGAGTGGTGCTGAATCGCCTCGATTTGGCAATGGTGCAGCCATTCCTAGAAGCAGATACGGCGGTAACCGGGCGTTTCACTGGTCAGGCTGATGTTCGCTGGCAGCCGAATGGTGGCTTGCCACAAACACAGCTCTCGCTGATTGGCAATGGCGTGAAGCTAGTACAACAAGTACAAGGTTCGGCGTTACCGCTCAGCTTTGAAAAGTTGAACCTCAATCTGGCGCTGAACAACACGCTGGCGAAGCTGGATTGGCTGGTTAAACTGCACAATAACGGTCAGTTCCAGGGCAATATTCAAGTGACGGATCCACAACAGCGACGTGGACTTGGCGGTAACATCAGCATCAACAACCTCTCGCTGGCACTGCTGAAACCGATCCTAGCACGAGGTGAAAAAGCCGAAGGGGTACTGAACGCTAATTTACAACTACGCGGCCAGGTGCAAAACCCACAGCTATTTGGGCGTTTAGCGCTGGAAAAGGTGGCGATCGTCAGTAGTTGGTTGCCGTTTGATATGACTGAAGGTCGCTTAGCGATCAATTTCGACGGCCTGACCTCAAGCTTAGATGGGCTACTAGCGACCACTCAGGGGAAGCTGACACTCAGTGGCGGAGCTGATTGGCGTAATTTGAATGCTTGGCGTGCACGCGTTGCGGCGAAAGGCGATCGGTTGCGCCTGACCATCCCACCGATGGTGCGTATTGATGTATCACCGGATCTGGTGTTTGAAGCAACACCCAACCTGTTATCCCTGAACGGTTCGGTTGATATTCCGTGGGCCAGGATCAAAGTACAAGAATTACCGGAAACGGCAGTTGGCATCTCGCCGGACGAAGTGATGTTGAACCGTAAGCTGCAACCGATAGAGCCTGCATCGACCTCGATCCCAATTAACAGCAACTTAATGATCCGTGTTGGTAATAATGTGAGTCTGGAAGCATTTGGTCTAAATGCGATGCTACGCGGCAACTTACGTGTAGTACAAGAGCGTAATCGTTTGGGATTAACAGGGCAGATCAACATCCCTTCTGGACGTTTCCGTGCTTATGGTCAAGATCTGCTGGTACGACAAGGGCAATTGATCTTTTCTGGCCCGGCTGATCAGCCACTGCTGAATATTGAGGCGATCCGTAACCCGAATTCGATACAAGGTGAAGTCACCGCAGGGGTTCGTGTTACTGGCATGGCGGATGCGCCGAGGCTGGAAGTATTCTCTGATCCGGCCATGTCACAGCAAGAAGCGCTCTCTTATCTGTTGCGTGGTCAAGGCTTGGATAGCAGCGGTGCTGATGGCAACGCAATGACAGCCATGTTAATTGGAATGGGACTTGCACAAAGTGGTCAACTTGTGGGTAAAATCGGCGAGGCGTTTGGCGTCAGTAACCTTGCCCTGAATACCGAAGGAGCCGGTGAAAACTCGCAGGTGGTGGTGAGTGGCTATGTTCTGCCGGGATTACAGGTGAAGTATGGAGTCGGAATATTCGACTCCCTGGCTACGCTAACGTTGCGATATCGCCTGATGCCAAGGTTGTACCTAGAAGCGGTCTCTGGTATTGATCAGGCGCTGGATGTGCTTTATCAGTTTGAGTTTTAAGCAATGCGAATAATTGTCTATGGCAGTTTACGACGCAATCAGGGTAATAGTCATTGGATGACCAACGCACAGTGGCTAGGTGACCACCGGTTGGCGGGCTATCAGATCTACGATCTGGGCCACTATCCGGCGGCAATCCCTGGAGAGGGTACGATACAGTGTGAAGTTTATCGTATCGACTCAGCGATCCTGGCAGAGTTGGATGAGTTGAAAAACAACACCAAAGACTACCAGCGTGAACTGATTCAAACGCCTTACGGCAGTGCGTGGATCTACTTATACAAGCACAGCGTAGAGGGTTATCCACGAATTGAGAGTGGTGATTGGTTAAAACGCCTTGATGAGCACTGAATAGCTCCTCAGGCAAAACAGTTTGCAGCTTCTGGATTGGAAGCTGCAAACGCGCTGATCAGCGCTGGTGACAGTTTAGTGACCAACCTGCTAACTCAGTGACAGAGCAGCCACAGAAGCTGGCTGCCGCGCGTCACTGGATTGGTGATCACGGGTTCTGTGCGCGTTCAAAAGAGGCAACAATCTCTGCTTTAGCAGCGGCAGCGTCTGCCCAACCTTCCACTTTGACCCACTTACCCTTTTCCAGATCTTTGTAGTGTTCAAAGAAGTGTGCGATCTGTGCCTTCAACAGCTCAGGCAGATCGTTCACATCCTGAATATGGTCATACTCTTTGCTTAACTTACTGTGTGGCACCGCGATCAGCTTTGCATCTTCGCCTGCTTCATCGGTCATCTTTAACACACCAACAGGACGGCAACGGATCACTGAGCCTGGTTGTAACGGGTAAGGTGTAGGAACCAGAACATCTACTGGGTCACCATCGAGTGACAGCGTGTGGTTAATATAACCATAGTTGCACGGGTAGAACATTGCGCTGGACATAAAACGGTCAACAAATAGAGAACCACTCTCCTTGTCAATTTCATATTTGATCGGATCAGCATTGGCAGGGATCTCGATAATAACGTAAATGTCTTCTGGCAGTGCTTTACCCGCAGGAACCTGATTCAAACTCATTTTGCTTTCCTTTGTAAGATCGATGTAATGGGATTATTCGTCCGGAAATTGTGCCATAAAGCGTTCAGCATCTTCTACCATCGAACGGCTACCGACGAAGAAGGGCACGCGCTGGTGCAACTGTGTGGGCACAATATCTAAAATACGGTGTTGACCATCGCTGGCTTTGCCACCGGCCTGTTCAGCCAAAAAAGCCATTGGATTGCATTCATATAGCAACCGTAATTTGCCGTTCGGATGGCTGGCGGTACTAGGATAAATGTAAATGCCGCCTTTGAGTAGATTACGGTGAAAGTCTGCCACCAGTGAGCCGATATAGCGTGAGGTGTAAGGACGCGAAGTGGCCTCATCCTGTTCTTGGCAATACTTGAGATACTTCTTCACGCCGAGTGGGAACCTGATGTAGTTACCTTCGTTGATCGAGTACATATTGGCTTTAGCAGGAAAACGCACCTTCTCGTGCGAGAGGCAGAACACCCCCAGTGAAGGATCATAGGTGAAGGCATGAACACCATAACCAGTAGTGTAAACCAGCATGGTGGATGAGCCATAAACCACGTATCCGGCAGCAACTTGGGCATGACCAGGCTGGAGAAAATCCTCTTCAGTGACAGGGGTACCGAGCGGTGTGATCCGTCGGTAGATGGAAAAAATAGTCCCAACAGAGACGTTAACATCGATATTTGATGAACCGTCGAGCGGATCCATCAACACCACATACTTACCGTTTTCGCCGCGTTCACCCTGGAAAACCACGATCTCGTCTTCCTCTTCAGAGGCGATACCGGCCACTTCACCACGAGCCTGTAGTGCTGCTTTTAGCTTTTCATTGGCGAACAGATCCAGCTTCATCTGCACTTCGCCCTGAACATTGGAAATACCGCTGGTTCCTAAAATATCAACCAGTCCGGCTTTATTGATATCACGGTGGATGATTTTTGCGCCTAACTTTATTGCAGAAAGCAGGGCAGTGAGTTCGCCGGTGGCGTGTGGGAAGTCTTGCTGTTTCTCGACGATAAATTCGCCTAACGTTTTCATAACACAATCCCAGAATCTACGGATGGATAGTGGTGAGTCGACTGACCACCTACGTTTTCGTCAGCAGTGTATCTGAAAACAGCGACGGCTTCATAGGCAAATCCATTTCTTCTAAACGATTCTTAGCGCTAGAATACAATCCACCTGAATGCAGTTACATGAGAAGCTCAATGCATATACATATTCTTGGAATTTGCGGTACCTTCATGGGCGGACTGGCGATGCTGGCTCGTTCACTAGGCCACCGAGTGACCGGCTCGGATGCCAATGTCTACCCGCCAATGAGCACCCTACTGGAACAGCAGGGAATTGATTTGATCCAGGGTTATGATCCTGCTCAGTTAGAGCCGACACCGGATCTGGTGATCATCGGTAATGCAATGGCACGTGGCAATCCTTGTGTTGAGAGGGTACTGGAAAAGGGCATACATTACCTCTCTGGGCCACAGTGGTTACATGATCACGTATTACGCGATCGCTGGGTGCTAGCCGTAGCAGGGACACACGGTAAAACCACCACTGCTGGAATGCTGACATGGATACTGGAAGCCTCCGGCTACCAGCCTGGTTTTGTGATTGGCGGAGTCCCCGGCAATTTTGATATTTCGGCACGGCTAGGCGACAGCCCATTCTTCGTGATTGAAGCTGACGAGTATGACAGTGCCTTCTTTGACAAGCGTTCTAAATTTGTTCACTACAGCCCCCGAACCTTGATTATGAACAATTTAGAGTTTGATCACGCTGATATTTTTGATGATCTGAAAGCGATCCAAAAACAGTTTCACCATTTAGTCCGCCTAGTACCAGGCAGCGGCAAAATTATTCTGCCTGATAGCGATGCCAACCTTAAACAGGTCATCGCTATGGGGTGTTGGAGTGAACAGAGCTTGGTGGGTGAAGAGGGGGCTTGGCGGGCACACAAACTGACCACCGATGCCAGCCACTATGAAGTGTTTCACCATAATGAAAAAGTGGGTGAAGTGAACTGGACACTGGTTGGTGAACACAACATGCATAATGGGTTGATGGCGATTGCTGCCGCTGAACATGTTGGCGTATTGCCAGCCCAAGCGTGCCAAGCACTAGGACAGTTTATTAATGCCCGACGTCGTCTTGAGTTGCGTGGTGAAGCGGACGGCGTAACTGTTTATGATGATTTTGCCCATCACCCTACCGCTATCGTCGCCACATTGGCGGCATTGCGTGGTAAAGTTGGCGGCATAGCGCGCATTTTAGCAGTGTTAGAACCACGTTCTAACACTATGAAAATGGGCATCAGCAAAAACGAACTGGCTCCTTCACTGGCGCGCGCTGATGAAGTGTTCTTACTGCAACCAGACAACATTCCGTGGCAAGTTATTGAAGTGGCTGATGAGT
Organism: Serratia microhaemolytica; assembly: GCF_004011885.1. Taxonomy (GTDB): domain Bacteria; phylum Pseudomonadota; class Gammaproteobacteria; order Enterobacterales; family Enterobacteriaceae; genus Serratia_G; species Serratia_G microhaemolytica. The sequence continues at coordinate 29,644 of NZ_SBEF01000033.1, forward strand.
GTATGCAGCCAGCACACTGGAGTGCCGATGTTGATCAGTTGGTTGAGATGATTGTCAAAAGTGCGCAACCGGGTGACCACATCTTGGTGATGAGCAACGGCGGTTTTGGTGGTATTCATCAGAAACTGCTTACCCGCCTAGCGGAAAAGGGAGCGACAGCCACACCTTAACGGCTGCCAGCGAACACAATAATGGATTGAATCAAATTGGCATAGGCAGAAGCCTTTGCTTGTAGCGGCTGCTATTTACTATCGCAAGGAGTTATCAATGGCTGAAGAGACGATTTTTAGTAAAATTATCCGGCGCGAAATTCCCGCTGATGTGCTGTACCAAGATGAGTTGGTGACAGCATTTCGTGACATTGCGCCAGCAGCACCCACGCACATTCTTATTGTGCCAAATGTGCTGATCCCGACAGTTAACCAAGTCGAAGCGGAACATGAAGCTGCTCTGGGGCGAATGTTAACGGTGGCAGCTAAAATAGCCAAGCAGGAGGGAATAGCGGAAGACGGTTATCGATTAATCATCAACTGCAACCGTCATGGCGGTCAAGAAGTTTACCATATTCATCTGCATCTGGTCGGTGGACGCCCATTAGGGCCAATGCTGGCAAACTAAAAAAGCAGCTCAGTACATGGCGGTTTGGGCTGGTAATTTGTTGGAGTAAAAAGGGTTAATGAAAAAGTATCTATCAATAGTGCTCGTAGCGTTGATGTTAACCGGTTGCTTGGCGCGACCACCGGCACCGGTAACCCCGCCGATCACTGTCGAGCCACCACCGCCGCCGCCAAAGGTGATACCGGTCGAGCCACCTGCGCCACCGGAAGTGGTGCCACCACCGCCGAAAATCCAGCAGATTAACTGGCAGAGTACCTTACGTCCACTGGTGGCAAAGATGCTGTCTGCGGATGAAATCGTACCCGGCAGTGTACTGCTGGTGGACGGGGTAAAAAATAGCACAAACGGTACGCTACAAATTTCACAAGCAACCGACGCATTGTATGGGGCATTGGCATCCAACCCGCACTTCACTTTGGTATCACAACAAGAGTGGATCAATGCACAACAAACACTAGGACTATCGGCAGAAGATAGCCTGGCTTCACGCAGTAAAGCGATCGGATTAGCGCGTGTTGTTGGTGCGCAGTATGTGCTGTATAGCGACGTGAGCGGTGATGTCACTGCGCCCACCATCGATATGCAGTTGATGCTGGTGCAGAGTGGTGAAATTGTCTGGTCTGGTGAAAGTGGTGTCAGATACTGAACAGCAACTACGCCAATTGATCCGGCGCTTTTTGCCAACAATAGACGCCAACAGTTGCCAGATTAGCCTGGTGGAAGGGCTGAGTGGTAAAAGTTGGCGTATTGCAGACCAGAAAGTGTCGTTGTTGGCGCGTCCTCAGACCGTGCAGCGACAACAGCTTGGTATTAACCGTCGGCGTGAAGCAGCAGCATTAAAACGCTGTGGCCCACCATTAGCACCACGGGTGATCTTGCAGCAGGCGGGATGGTTGCTGGTCGAGTGGTTGCCAGGGGAATGCGTTGATCCAGAAACATTTAATGCCTGCCTCTACAATGGACAACTGGCAGCCACGATGGCACAACTGCACCAGTGTGGTTGCAGCGGTTACCGGATTAACTTGCAACAGCAATTTGCTGCCTATTGGCAACAGATTGATCGTCGCCGTTTGACGCCGCGTTGGTTAGCCTGGCAGCGCTACTTTAGCCACGGCAACATGCCGACACCACTGATGTTGGCACCGCTGCACATGGACATCCACGCCGACAACCTGCTGCACAGTGCAGGAAAACTGCAACTGATTGATTGGGAATATGCCGCTGATGGTGACATTGCACTGGAGCTGGCGGCACTGTTTCGCTTCAATCAATTTTCCTCCACACAGCAACGGCTTTTTTTATCTGACTATAGCCAGCACGGTTATCGTGATCTCGCTCGCCTCACTCAGCAGATAGCGCGTTGGGCGGTGTGGGTAGACTATCTGATGCTGATGTGGTTTGAAGTACGCTGGCAGCAGAGCCAAGATAGTGCGCTACTGCAACAGGGGGCGGCACTGTATCGTCAGTTTTGTCTGCCCACTAAATTTTCTTGTTAAGTGAGGTGGCTGTGGGCCCAGTGATGTTAGATGTTGCCAGCTATGAGCTGGACGCAGAAGAACGCGAGATTTTACAACATCCGCTTGTTGGCGGGGTGATCCTGTTTAGCCGCAATTTCCATGATGTTGAACAGCTTGGTGAACTGGTACGGCAAATTCGCGCGACTTCACCCCAGCGTCTACTGGTGGCGGTGGATCAAGAGGGCGGAAGGGTACAGCGTTTCCATCAAGGCTTCACCCGATTACCTGCTGCTCAGTCATTTGCGGCATTGAACAGCGTCGCCGAAGGGGCAAGACTAGCCGAAGAGGCAGGCTGGCTAATGGCGGCAGAGATGATGGCACAAGATATCGACATCAGTTTTGCTCCGGTGCTGGATATTGGCCACCACTGTAGTGCGATTGGTGAACGGGCTTTCCACCATCAGCCAGAACAGGCGATAGTAATGGCAGAGCACTTTATTCTGGGAATGCACAGTGCAGGCATGAAGAGCACCGGTAAACACTTTCCTGGGCATGGTGCGGTCAATGCTGATTCACACAAAGAGACACCACAAGATGAGCGACCACTGGCCGAGATCCGCGCTCATGACATGTCGGTATTCCGCACCTTGATTGAACGGCAACGATTAGACGCAATTATGCCAGCTCACGTGATCTACACCGCAGCAGATCAACGCCCAGCCAGTGCTTCGCCATACTGGCTAAAACAGATTTTGCGTCAGGAATTGGCATTTGAGGGAGTGATCTTCTCAGATGATCTTTCAATGGAAGGCGCAGCAATCATGGGCAGCTATAGCCAGCGCGGACAAGCTGCGTTGGATGCGGGTTGTGACATGATCCTAGTTTGTAATCATCGTGCAGGCGCGGTTAGCTTGCTGGATAATCTGCCGCCAATCAGCACAGAGAAACCACAGCAACTTTACCACCGAGGCCGTTTTACGCGTCAACAGCTACATGATTCTGCACGCTGGCAGCAAGCCAATAAGGCATTAACTGAACTGAGTGAGCGTTGGGAAGCCGAGAAACAACGGCGTGACTGAGGCTGGCGACGACAGCCAATACGAGGCCAGAGGCGCTGTCAGCAATCGCTTGGCGGTATCGCATTGAATCAGCAGCGAGGAGGGGGGACGGTAGAGGCGTTCAACCCTCCAAACATCAAACGTGCAGAAACAATACACTAGCTATACCGCTTGCCAGCGATATGCTTTTAAAAGCAGGTAATTGCATAGAAAAAAAGGTTTTTCTTAATGCAGCGTGGTATAGAAAAATCGGGATTTGGGCGCGGTTTTCGATTGGAGTTGTGTTAACATGTCGCGCCGATCAGCCTATTGCTTCAAACATGTTAAATACGCTAGCGCGATTTTCTATAATGGGTTGATTTGTAAATTAAAATTTACTTGTACTCGTCACGCTTCAACGTGCATCCGTGTTGATTGTCGCTGGTGACTTGGTTTTTACCCAGTCTCACCGCTGGTAGCGGCGCATCAATCAACAATCAGGCGATACTGCTGAAAATTTTTCAGTCTAGCCAACGAGATGCAACTCAAGTTATTTAGAGTATAGGTTCAAGTGGTCACCATCTGTTGTCTCTCCGATCTGCGATGACGGTACAGACACAGTTATGTGGCATCTGATTTCATCATAGCTAGGATTAACACTATGGTTACTTTCCACACCAATCACGGCGATATCGTTATCAACACCTTTGCCGAACAGGCTCCGCTTACCGTTGAGAATTTTCTCAGTTATTGCCGCGAAGGCTTTTATAATAATACTATTTTTCATCGTGTTATAAATGGTTTTATGATCCAGGGAGGCGGTTTTGAACCGGGCATGGATCAGAAAAAAACCAAAGCACCAATCCGTAATGAAGCCAACAATGGCTTGAAAAACAGCCGTGGCACACTCTCAATGGCACGCACCAATGATCCGCACTCTGCCACTGCTCAATTCTTTATTAATGTCGTTGATAACGACTTTTTGGATTTCCGCGCAGAAAACGCACAAGGTTGGGGATACTGTGTTTTCGCCGAAGTGGTTGAAGGGATGGAAGTGGTTGATAAGATCAAGGCAGTCAAGACCGGTCGTAGCGGAATGCATCAGGATGTGCCGGTTGAAGATGTAATTATCAACAGCGTCACGGTCAGCGAATAAGCGCTTGCCGATGCGTACCCTGCTGATTGCTGATCTACACCTTTCGGCACAACAACCCTTGGTCACTGCCGGTTTTCTGCGTTTTTTACAGCAGCAGGCCAACCGCGCGGATGCGTTATATATCTTAGGTGATCTGTTTGAAGTCTGGGTTGGTGATGATGCAGCGGAGCCGCTGCATCATCAGGTCGCACAGGCATTGCAGAGCCTACATCAGGCGGGCGTGCGTTGCTACTTTATCCACGGTAATCGTGATTTTCTCTTAGCTGAAGCGTTTGCGAAACGGTGCCAACTGACGCTGTTGCCCGCCGAACAGGTGATCGAGTTATATGGTAGAAAAATCCTGATTATGCATGGTGATACCTTGTGTATCGACGATCATGCTTACCAGAAATTTCGTCGTAGAATGCATACCCGCTGGTTACAGAAACTATTTTTAGCCTTGCCACTGCGTTGGCGATTACAGATAGCGGCTGGAATGCGTGCGCGCAGTCAGCAAGATAACCAGTACAAGCCCGCGACGATTATGGATGTGAATGCCCAAGCGGTAGTTCAGACGATGATGCAGCACAATGTACACTGGTTGATCCACGGTCACACTCACCGCCCGGCGGTTCACCCGCTGACACTGCCTTCAGGTGATGCGCAGCGCATCGTGTTAGGCGACTGGCATGATAGCGGCTCCATGGTGCAGGTTACCCCACAGGCGGTTGAACTGCTCCACTTTGCGTTAGATGGGTCGCCATGCTGAAGCTAATATTGTTGCTGTCCTAACGCCTGCGGTGAGCGGCAGTAGAGTGCAGTGATCGCAGAGTCAGTGCGGCAAAAAGCGGCCACGCAACCGTTTTCCTATCGCTGTCAGCGTGCTATTATCGCCAGCCAAATTAGTGCACACCGATCCGTGTGTGTTTCATTCGGCCACCACCCGCACCTGAACAGGAGCCAAATCCCTATGGGCGCCAATGCCACGTCAGCCGCCAATCTTGAAGCTAAAATCGCCATTGTTATGGGTTCAAAAAGTGACTGGGCGACCATGCAATTCGCCGCCGAAGTCTTGACAATGCTCGATCTACCATTTCATGTTGAAGTCGTCTCAGCACACCGTACCCCAGATAAGTTGTTCTCCTTTGCCGAGCAGGCAAGCACACAGGGTTTTCAGGTCATTATTGCCGGTGCTGGCGGTGCTGCGCACCTGCCAGGAATGCTGGCGGCTAAAACGCTGCTACCGGTGTTAGGCGTACCGGTGCAGAGTGCGGCATTGAGTGGTGTTGATAGCCTGTACTCGATTGTACAGATGCCACGTGGCATTCCAGTCGGAACATTGGCGATAGGCAAAGCCGGTGCAGCCAATGCGGCACTGTTGGCGGCACAAATCCTCGCATTGCACGATAGCGTGCTGGCACAACGTTTGGCTGATTGGCGTCAGGCACAGACCGAGGAGGTGCTAAACCATCCAGATCCACGGGAGTCACTATGAAACCAGTCTGCGTATTGGGGAATGGTCAATTGGGGCGAATGTTGCGCCAAGCGGGTGAACCGCTGGGGATCGCAGTCTATCCGGTTGGCTTAGATGCTCAGCCGGAGGCAGTGCCTTACCAAGATGCGGTGATCACGGCAGAGATTGAACGCTGGCCAGAGACGGCACTGACACGTGAATTGGCGGGTTGTCGCAGTTTCATCAACCGTGACATTTTCCCGCGTCTGGCCGATCGTCTGCCACAGAAACAACTGCTGGATCAGCTCGATCTCGCCACTGCTCCTTGGTCTGCACTGAATGCGCCGGAACAGTGGTCGACGCTGTTTAGCTGTTTGGGTGAACGGTTGATGGTGAAACGTCGCACCGGCGGTTATGACGGTCGCGGTCAATGGTGTATTCAACAAGGGCAGGCCATTGAGCTACCCGAGGAGGTGTATGGTGAAGCGATTATCGAACAGGCGATTAATTTCTCGGCGGAAGTCTCGTTGGTGGGCGCGCGTAGCCACGACGGCCACTGTGTCTTCTACCCGTTAACCCATAACCTGCACCAGCAGGGCATTCTGCGTGCTAGCGTTGCGTTGCCACAGCCTGATCCACAGTTACAGCAACAGGCTGAACAGATGTTGTCGGCGATTTTGCAGCACCTGAACTATGTCGGCGTGATGGCGATGGAGTGCTTCGTGGTGGGTGATAAATTGCTGATCAATGAGTTGGCTCCACGCGTCCATAACAGTGGGCACTGGACACAGAACGGCGCGTCAATCAGTCAGTTTGAACTGCACCTCCGGGCGCTGCTCGATCTCCCGCTGCCGGTGCCTGTGGTAAATAGCCCCTCGGTGATGATCAATCTGATTGGCACCGAATGTTGTACTGAATGGCTAGCGCTGCCACGCGTGCGCCTGCACTGGTACCAAAAAGAGGTGCGCCCAGGGCGCAAAGTGGGGCATCTCAATCTCAATGATAGTCATATCGAGGCGCTACAGCAGACACTACAAGCGCTGGCCCCACTGTTACCGAACGACTATCACGGCTGTCTACGCTGGGCTGAGCAGCAACTGGGATAATCTGTAGCGCTTTACCGCTGGGGGCTATGCCCCCATTCACTCTCCGGCCATATCTTGGTGCTAGCGCGTTTCTGCCGATCAATCCCCCCGCAGTGCCGCGCCACGGCGCAACAGCCGCAATCCTAATGCGCCGCCACACAGCGAAAGTAGCAGCGCACTGCACAGCGGCAGTAGCCACCACAATAACACTGTGGGCTGCCAAGGAAAGTGAAACACATAGTGTTGCAGTAGCGCCAGTGCTGCTTCAGCACCGATTGCAGCGGTGAAACCGGCTACCAATCCCAACAGAGTGAACTCACACCACAGCGTCTGACGTAACAGACGTTTGCTGGCGCCGAGAATACGATAAACCACCAACTCCTGTTGACGTTGGCGCATACCCACCTGCACTTGCGCCATTAGCAACAGCAAGCCACAGACAACCACCAGCAGCACCATCAACGCCAACGCGCGGCTAACCTGCTGCAACACTTGGTCGAGTTGTTGCAAAATAGCCCCGATATCTAACTGACTAATGGTAGGAAACAGGCGGTGCAGCTCAACGAGTAAACTATTATCCGTGCTATGGCGGAAACTGGTTAACCAGCTCTGCGGTTGCTGTTCCAGCACGGACGGAGGAAAAATAAAGTAGAAATTCGGCCTTAAACTCTCCCAGTCCACCTGGCGCAGACTGCTAATTTTGGCACTGAACTGCTGGCTGGGCGTGGTGAAGGTCAGCTGATCACCCAATTTAAGTTGCAGCCGCTGTGCCAGCCCCTGATCAATCGAAACCTCGCCATTTGCTGGCGGCCAGTGCCCAGCCAGCAGTGGATTGTGGGCTGGCAACTCGGCTAGCCAGGTGAGATTCAGTTCACGAGTCAGCGCCTCGGCCCCAGCGGGCAATTCTGCTGCACGTTGCGTGGCAGGTTGTTGATTGATCTCTGTCAGACGGGCACGAACTACTGGGTAGAAGGTCTGTAGCTTGATTTGATGCTGCTGTAGAAATGCTGTCAGTGGTGGTATCTGTTCGCTGCTGATGTTTAACAGGAAATAGTTTGGGCTATCAGCCGGTAGCTGCTGCTGCCAACGGGAGAGCAGATCACCACGCAACAGCAGGAGTAGTGCTAGCAGCATAAAAGAGAGCGAGAAAGCGGCTAACTGACTGAGGGTGTGCCCGGGTTGGTGCAACAGACGGCTTACCGCCAGCCGGATCGCCAGGTTTTTTAGCCGTAACCGCCGCAGAAGTTGCAGTGTTCCCCAGCCAAAACTGGCTAATAACAACGCCAGTAGCACAATAGCAGCGAAATTAGCCCATAACAGCGGATTCGCACCAATCACTGCTAGCAATAACAACAGCACAGTGAGGAAGATGAGCGGTAAGAAATAGCGCAGTGGCCAGACATTCGCCACAGTATTCTGGCGCAGCACACGCAAGGGTTGGGTAGCGAGCAGTTGCCGAAACGGGCGCACGCCAACCAGTGATGAGATAGTGACCAGTGCGCCTAGCGCCCACAGCCACGGCCATAGGCCCGCAGCAGGCAGTGCGCGCGGCAGCACTGGCAACAGCATTTGCACCAGTAACGCTTCAAATGCTAAACCGACTAGGCTGCCAGTGAGCGCAGCCAACAGAAGTAGCAATAGCCACTGGCCAATGATCAGTTTGCTGATGGTGTGACGCTGCGCACCCAGCGTTTTTAAGATCGCAATCAACTCGTGGCGAGTACGACAATAGTGAGTCATTGCTACGGTAACGGCTGCTGCCGATAGCAGTAGTGTCAGCAGTGCGGAGAGTCGCAGAAACTGCTGTGAGCGCTGTAGTGAACGCCCCAAGCTAGCGCTGTTTTCTGGCCCGTACCAACGTTGATCAGCTTGTAGCAGTGGCTCAAGCTGCTGCTGAAAACGTGTTAACTGAGCGGGTGAACCAGCAAACATATAACGGTAGGTGAGGCGACTACCCGGCTGTACTGCACCGGTTCGCTCGACATCGGCCAGATGGATGATCACCTTCGGGGCGACCTGAAACGGGTTAAACCCGGCATCTGGTTCTTGTAAGATTTCACCACTGATACGTAGCGAGGCATCGCCCACTTCAAGCAGATCACCCAGTTGCAGATTAAGCAGCGCCAGCAATTGCGGCGCAACCAGTACCTGACCAACGTGTGGTTTCAGGTTGGCAGGGCGTGTTTCCAGATTGCCATACAGTGGATAGGCGGCATCAGTGGCTTTCACCTGGGCCAATTGTGGTCGATCGTTCGCATAGGTCATGGTGGTGAACGCTAATTGTCGACTAACCTGTAGGCCTTGTTGTTTGGCTTGCTGTAACCAGGCTTCCGGCACAGGATGGGCTGCACGCAATACGCCGTCACCAGCAATAAAATCGCGTCCTTGCTGAGTTAATGCCGTGGTTAAACGGTCACTGATATTGCCGAGCGCCAGTACACAAGCCACTGACAGGGTGAGTGCCAGCCAAACAATCAATAGGGAGGGGGAGCGCCATTCGCGCCAGAACCAGCGCCAGATCATCGCTCCTCCCAGAGTTTGCCATCACGCAGCCGTAGCCGCCGCTGGCAGCGGGCAGCCAAGGTTTCATCGTGTGTCACCATAATCAAGGTGGTGAAAAAGTCGCGATTGAGTGAAAACAGCAGATCGGCAATACGCTCGCCAGTCTGGCGATCTAAATTTCCGCTTGGTTCATCGGCAAATAGTACTTTCGGCCGGCCACTAAATGCCCGAGCCAATGCGACTCGCTGCTGTTCACCACCAGAAAGTTGCGCTGGCAGATGACTAAGCCGTTTCGCCAGACCGAGTTGTGTTAATAACTCAACAGCCTGCTCTCGGCTGTGTTGTTCACTCTCACCGCGCAACAGCGCCGGTAGCTGCACATTCTCCAGCGCATTCAGGGTCGGGATCAGCATAAAGGATTGAAAAACAAAACCAACACTCTGTGCCCTTAAGGCAGCACGCTGATCTTCATTGAGCTGGTTCAAATGCTGGCCCAGTAGCCAGACATCACCGGCACTGCCGTCATCCAAACCGGCTAAAATTGCCAATAGAGTCGATTTCCCAGAGCCGGATTCACCAATCAGGGCGATAGATTGTGCGGGTTTGACCAGTAACTCGACATCGGTCAGGATAGTTAGCTGATGTTCTCCCTCGCCAACCTGTTTGGTCAAATGGTGAGCAGCAATAATATGTTCTGTGGTCATTTCCCCAACCTTTTAACTGACAGGATGATTGCGTTTGCCCGTGGTACAACCAGCGCGCTGGGTTGATTGTAGGTGATTGCTAACTCAGCCGCTATGATTGCTACTAGGGATGTGATCCAGAGCGGCAAGTACAACCGGTTGCCAAATAAGTGCGCTCCCAGGATAATTACTTGACAATGATTGAAATAACAGCGTGATAGAGAGGGGTAGACGGCGAGTATGATCAACAGAAACGTTATTTTTCACTGGCGCTTTGCCTGGTTACTGCTGCTGGGTTTGCTAAGCGCAGCGGCCAGTGCGCGAGATACGTTACTGATCTTGGGCGACAGCTTAAGTGCTGGCTATCGGCTGCCAGTGGCACAAGCCTGGCCGACACTGCTGGCACAGCGCTGGCAAGCACAACAGGATCTGCCGCAAGTAGTGAATGCCAGCGTCAGCGGTGACACGGTTGCACAGGGGTTTGCACGTTTACCGGCGCTGTTGCAGCAGCATCAGCCACGCTGGGTGTTGATTGAACTGGGGGCTAATGATGGTTTGCGCGGTTTCCCGGTCGCGAATATCACAGCAGATCTCAGTCAGGTTATCGAATTGGTGCAACAGGCAGGGGCTAAGCCACTGTTGATGCAAATTAATATTCCACCGAACTATGGTCGTCGTTATACCGATGCCTTTAGTGCGCTCTATCCGGCATTAGCTCAGCGGTTCGCTATTCCGCTGCTGCCGTTTTTTATGCCGCAGGTAGCACTCAAACCGCATTGGATGCAGGATGATCAGTTGCACCCTAACCAGGCCGCACAGCCATTTATTGCAACCTGGATGGCTGAGCAGTTAACAGCCGTTATCCAACCTTAACTAACAATAGGTTATTAGCATAGCATGAGCGAAAAAAGCATATTGATTACTGGTTGTTCGAGTGGGATTGGTTTGGTGGCCGCGCAAGATCTGAAGCAGCGTGGCTACCGCGTGCTGGCGGCTTGCCGCAAACCTACTGATGTGGAAAAAATGGCTCAACTGGGACTGGAAGGGATTGAACTGGATCTGGATGATAGTGCCAGCGTACAGCGCGCGGCAGAAGAGGTGATCAAGCGCACTGATGGCCGACTGTATGGGCTATTCAATAATGCCGGTTTTGGTGTCTATGGGCGATTGCAAGATATCTCACGCCAGCAGTTGGAACAGCAGTTTTCTAGCAATCTGTTTGGCACTCATCAACTCACACAACTATTACTACCTGCTATGCTGCCACATGGTGAGGGGCGGATTATTCAAACCAGTTCGGTCATGGGCTTGATAGCAACGCCCGGGCGTGGTGCCTATGCGGCCAGTAAATTCGCGCTGGAGGCTTGGTCTGACAGTTTGCGCATGGAGTTACACGCGACAGGTATCCAGGTCAGCTTGATTGAGCCTGGCCCACTGGCAACGGAGTTCACCAATAATGTCAACCAGGCGCTCAGTTCGCAGCCGGTAAAGAATAGCGCAATCGTCAAACGTCTGGCACTCACTGCCGAAGCGGTACTGCCGAAGTTGCACCATGCGTTGGAGAGTCGGCGTGCCAAACTGCGCTATCCGGTAACGCGGTTAACGCATGTGATGGCACTGTTACGCCGCGTCTTACCAGGCCGTATGCTTGACTGGCTACTGCGCACTAACAGCTAGGCGAATTTGAGTATAGAATAATGCCACGCAGTACAATCAGATAAAGGGAAACCATGCTAGCTCAATCTGTTATTGAAATGAATGAAACCAACCTGCGCCAGACGCTGGAGCAATCGCTTACGGTGCCAGTGCTGCTCTATTTCTGGTCAGAACGCAGTCAACACTGCCAGCAGCTCAGTCCAATTCTGGAAAAACTGGCTGCGGAGTATGCTGGGCAATTGCTGCTGGCAAAAGTTAACTGTGATGTCGAGCAGATGATCGCCGCACAGTTTGGCTTACGTGCTATCCCAACGGTCTATCTGTTTAAGGATGGGCAGCCGGTTGATGCCTTTGAAGGGCCACAGCCGGAAGCGGTGATCCGCGAATTTGTGCAGAGTTTTTTGCCGAAAACTGAGGAGATCAAATTTGCACAAGCCAGCGAGTGTTTGGCAGAGGGGCGAGCCAGTGATGCATTGCCACTGCTGAAGGAAGCTTGGCAGATCAACCAAAAACGCAGTGATATTGCGTTGACACTGGCAGAAACATTGATCACCTTAAACAAGATCAGTGAGGCGGAAGATGTATTGGCTGTGATCCCATTGCAGGATCGTGATACCGGTTATCAAGGGCTGGTAGCGCAAATTGAGCTGATGAAACAAGCTGCCGATACCCCAGAGATCCAGCTACTACAACAACAGGTTGCACAGCAGCCGCAGAATGTTGAACTGGCGATACAGCTAGCATTACAACTGCATCAGGTTGGCCGTAATGAAGAGGCGTTGACACTACTGTTGAGCCATCTGCAACAAGATTTGGCAGCGGCAAACGGTAATGCACGCAAGACGTTACTGGATATTTTGGCCGCACTGGGCACGGGTGACGCATTGGCAGCCAAATATCGCCGCCAACTCTACGCACTGCTCTATTAACCGTTTGATAGGCACAGGCTGCATCCCCTCGCAGCGTCAAGCGAGGGGATGGTTCAACGGCTAACCGTGCTATTCGATAGTGGCTGGCTGCAATGCTGTCGGTTGCGGTGCGCTTGCCGCCGATTGCAGATGCTGCGCTCTTTCTCGCTCTAGCTCAAGTGTGCCACGGTGAGAGAGGTAGCAGAATAGCAGGCAGCAAACTGCGCCACCCATCAACAGGTAGAAACCGCCATCCCAACCGACCTGATCAACCATCACACCAAATAGACTGGTGCCCAACGAAGCACCAAAGATGTAACTCATAAAGCCGCGTAGCCCGACAGCCGAGCCAACGGCGAAACTGGGCACAATCTCCATAGTTTGTACTGAAGCGAGAAATTGTGGCACATAGATCAGACAACCAACGATAGCGGCAAAAATGGTCACCACCAGCAATGAATCACTACGCCAGTAGCCAATTAGGCAGACAAAGATAATACTCATACAGATCATCGCCAGAGGCATTCGACGTCCTTTGAATAATTTGTCAGATAACCAGCCAGCGAGCAGAGTCGAGGGAATAGCTGCCCACTCGAAGAACAAGAAGGCGATAGCCATCTGCTCTTTAGAGAAATGTTTCACTGTTAGCAGGTAGAGTGGCAGCCAACTGATCATGCCAAAGCGCACCATGTAAACGAAAACATCCATTAATGATACATACCAGGCGTGTTTATTACGCAGCACGTAAGTGCAGAAAATTTGTAACGCACTCATATTTTCTGGTGCTTGCTGTTGAGAGGTACTGTTAAGTTGCATCGTCTCTTCTGGCATCATTTGTTCCAGCGTCGGCAAGCCTTCACGGCGTGGTGAGCCTTTGCCGAACCACAACACAATAACAGCAAATCCGAGCGCAATGCCAGCCGGCACAATATAGTTGGCTGCTTGCCAGTGTTGATTGCCCAACAGTGCGAAAGCAACCCCGACAATCGGAGCGACAACACCACCACCAACGTTGTGGGATATATTCCAGAATGCACCGACACGGCCCCGTTCACGCCGGGGAAACCAGTTGGCGATGGTAATAAAAGAGGGGCCAGCGCCCATACCTTGAAACAGGCCATTCAGCACCACTAACGCGACAAAGATCCAAAACGCAGTGCTGAATCCCAACCCAATATTCACTATGGCACAGAGCGCTAAGCCACAGGCCATAAATAGTTTCGGACTCGCTTTATCTGCCAGTGTGCTCATGATCCCTTTGCTGATACCGTAAGTGATTAACATACAACTGGTCAGTAGACCGATTTGGGTCGCACTAAGATCAAGTTGCTCTTTCAAATAAGGAGTTGATAGAGTGAAGTTATTCCGCACAATATAATAGGCTAAGAGCCCATCTCAATAGGAATTACTGTATAATACATCATGATCATTTCTGAGGGTGAATTATGGCAAATAGCAAGTGGCAGATTAGCGATGAACTGTGGGAAAAGATGGCACCACTGATCCCGGAGC
>NZ_SBEF01000034.1 GCF_004011885.1 Serratia microhaemolytica
GCGGATCGGCTCCTGCTCGGGGGTTAAATCATGCAGCGGGTCGGCTTTGCGATCCGAGAGCGCGCGCAGCAGTTCTACCAACTGGTAGAAGTTGAAGCGCCTTAATTGGGGAAAGTTATCGGCCATGTATAACATTCCTGATTATCAAGGTTAATGACGCTGAGCTGATGGAATAGGGTTAGGCTGGCGTAACGCGCCAGAAATGCCGCCAGCACACTGCCGAACAGGTAGAGCTCGCCTTCACTGGCAAAGGCGCCGTGCTGCTCAATCGACAGTGTCGAGGCGATGCCGTCGATCAGTACCCCTTGGTAGTAGCGTTCGATCGGGCGTGAGGTTATCTCTGCCAGCGCCATGCGCCGCCGAAGGGCGGCTTCAGCCAGGTTCGGGTGGTAGCTGGCCGGTAGATCGTGCAGGCGCAGCAGTTCGCTCAGCGCAAACAGCGACAGGATCGAGCCGCTGCTTAAGGTCAGCGAGCTGAGCAGGTTATCCAGCAACTCATCGTCGCTCGGTGGGTAGAGTGAGCGGCTGGGGCGTGTCAGGTTGCGCACTGTGATGCCCGGCGGCAGTTCGGCGTGGCAGAGATCACCAATGGTCAGTAGCCCCGGCAGGTCACGCTGTGAGCAGGTCAGTTGCAAAGAGATCACTTCGGTGTCTGGGTGGCGCTGCGGTTCATCAAGGCGGATAAACGAGAGCTGATGCTGAAAGCCGCGTTTGGCCAGCACATGCGCCGGCAGACCAAGCTGGGTATGCAGGCGGTAGTAGTGCTGGTTGCCGTGCTGTTGCTGGTGGCGAAAGCCTTCAAATAGGCGGTAGTGACGGGTGCCGAGATCAGGGCGCTGTAGCACTTGGCCTTGCACTTGGTCAATCGAGAACAGGTCATAGGCTTGCGGATGGCGGTAGCTGGGCACCAGCGGGTAGTGGCTCTGCTGGCCTTCAACAATCACCGGTTCGGCGGCGTGTGAGAACAGGTTGATTGCCGGGGTGCAGTGCAGGTGCAGGTGTTCGGTGCGCGGTTGCAGATCCTGCGGCAGTGGGCGCGAGAAGTGAAAGCGCAGTGTCAGGTGTTGCACTGGGCGTGCGTCCAACTGTGCTGAGCAGTGCGCTTGCACAAACATCAGCAGTTGCGGGAAGCAGCTGTACTCTTGCAGTAACCGGCAGCCACTGAACACGTGGCTGGGGTAGGGCAGTGTCGCTTGGTCGTCTTCCGCCAATCCTTGTACACGAAAACGCCAGTCGGGCAGGGGGAGCGTCTGGTCATCCAGTTGCAGCTCGACCTGTGTCAGGTAGTGGCAGAGCCACAACAGCAGTTGGCTGCCGATGTAGTTATCCTGGCCGAGGTAGAGGTTGAGTTGCGTTAGGCCGAGGGCGTTGAGCGGCAACGGCTGGGGGCAGCTCAGTTGCAGTGCCAGGCTGTCACTCTCTGTGTGTACCTGTTGCAGTTGCAGTGGGGTGAGAGAGAGGGTGCGGCTGGTGCGGAACTGGCAACGTTCACTGCGGCCATCTTCCAGTTGCAGCGGGGCGCTGAACACGGTTTGGCCGGCGGCCAGGGTGGTGATCGGTTGTGCCGGATCGACAGTGTTGGCGTGAAATTCCAGGATGGTGAGGCTGGGCACTGGGCGCAGGCGGCTTGGCCACTGTAGATCGGTCAGGCCGTAGTCCAGTTGTGGCGCGAGTTGCTCGACCAGGGCTTCAAGTTGGCTGCCAAGAAAGGTGTTGCCTTCGCCCAAGCGTTCGGCGTCGGGGTCTTGAGCGGGTTCGGTAATGTAGCGCAGGGTGCTGGGGCGATCATCAAACAGGGTATCGATGTCGTCCTGCAATTGGCTGAGTTCTTCTGCATGGTGGCGAATTGGTGGCATAACACAGCGCTCCGTTCCCTCGTTTAATCTCTCTTGCTGCATGCATCATGGTTAGATGGACATGTTTTTCACTTGGTCGTTTTAGATGCGAGCAAATTCACAGGAGATGATCTCGACATAATATTGCTTAATGTTACGGCGAAGTTTGCTGTACAAATGCTGTTCGATTGCCATGATAATGTCAATTATAATTTATCGTTTTTATCAGTTTGTATGTTTTTTTATGATCTTAATCGAAATGGTAGTTGTATGATTATGTATGTTTAGTTTTTATTTACATATATTTGCTTGTTGTTAAGCTAAATGGCTTGTAAATGTATTGTTTATATCCTGTTTATTTTGATAAGAATTATTAATTGAGGCGTCTCTGTGATTCAACAGCGATGCTGTCAATTTATCATGAATAATTTCAGTCGACTGCTGTGAGGTGGGCATGTTATGTAAGCATCCGGCCATCTCACCTTGCGAGTTTATGTTAAGCCGTTAAGGTGAGCAGCCGATTAGCTGGATGAGGAGAAGATGTTATCGGGCTGTGTCAGCAGTTGGCCCTGTTGCCATGTTGGAAGATGCGTCAACACAAAGTGCAACCAGGTAAACGGCGCTATGCCAGATACGCTGTGCAACCGACGCCGGTGACGCATAGACCCAGAGATAACCGCGCTGTGTGTTGTTGCTAACATTCATTTCGACGAAAGCTGTCGTACCGCACTCATCCAGTCCTCCACGTGGTAAGAGCGGATGAGCTTGCCATTTTCAACGGTGTGAATATCAATAGACATGATGCGGAAGGACTTGCCGGTATTTGGCACTCCCATAAACGTAGATACAGGAGTGCCGGAAGCCTCGCCACGCACCACTACACGGTTGCCGTTGACCAGTAATTCTTTGATCTCCCACTTCAGATCTGGAATGACTTTTCCGAAGCCGGCAATCGACGGGGCCACCTTGTCGCGCGGTTTGCAGTCATGCTGACCGCTGCATGACACCCAATCTGGTGTCGTGGCCTGCATGACCAATGCCGAGGCATCTTTGCCGGGCACGGCATTGAGTGCGTCATAAAAGGGGGTGACTGCGATACGTGCCTGTTCGACAGTCAGGCTTTGCGCATGGACAGAGTAAGGCAACGCACTGGCGCCCATTACGGTAAGCGCCAGCAGCGTGTGAAATCGAGGATGTTTTGGCATGTAAATCTCCATGAATAAGTTGACGATGAATCAGAATTTATGATGAAGTTTCACATGTAGCAAACAGATAATGTTCATACCATATGCACAAAATTGATTTACGCAAGATCGATCTAAACCTGTTGCTGCTGTTCGACGTGCTCATGCAGCAAGGCAGTGTTTCCAAAACTGCCGAGCAGCTTGGACGCACACAGTCAGCAGTGAGTCATGCGCTTGGGCGATTGCGCGACCAGTTGGGCGATCCACTGTTAGTGAAGGTGGGCGGTCGTATGCAGCCCAGTCCTTATGCAATGGAACTGGTGCAGGAAGTGCGTCCAATTCTGCGCAGCATCGAGCGAGTGCTCAGTCCGCGAGAAGCCTTTGAACCAAGCACCTCGACCCGGTGTTTTCGCTTGGCCGTACCGGATCTGGCAATGACCATGTTCCCGTCGTTGATTCGGCGTATTCAACTCGAGGCTCCGGGAGTGGTGCTGCAATGGGAAACACCCAAATCAAGCACGCTGCTCGATGTTTCTGAGGGCTTAGTCGATTTAGCCCTGTTACCTGATGCGATCAAGCAGCCCGAGGGCGTTGCTACGGAAGTAATTGGCGAATTTCAGTGGGCTTGTTTCATGAGGTCAGGACATCCCGCTCTGGCCAAATGGACCAAGAAGGCGTGGTCAGCGTGGCCCCACATTGCAGTAGGTACGGGTGATCAAGTACGCAGCCCGGTCACATTGGCGGCTCAACAGGCGGCGCTGAAACGGAACATTGGGCTGACCGTGCCAACCTTTGGAGCAGTTGCTGCGCTTTTGGCTGAGAGCAACATGATTGCAACCCTTCCCACGGTTGTGCTTGCGGACGTGATCCAGCGCTTTGGACTTGAGGTCAGGGAGACACCGTTTAAAATCGAAGAGATGAAGCATGTCATCACCTGGAGCGCACGCCTTACCAACGATCCAGCCGCATTGTGGATAAGAGCTTGCTTCATTGGTGCTTTTAAGGAACAGCTCAGACGGGCAGAGCAATTGTCGCTAGACCGAACGACATGATCAAGCGATCTCACCTTAACCGCTTAACATAAATTCGCAAGGTGAGATCGCCGGATGTTTACAATGAGCCTAAAAAGTTCGGATGTAATGAGTTCTCTTTGGAGTTCGCGGGATAAATTGAGGGCACAAAAAAGCCCACAGGGCTTGCGCCGTGCGGGCTCTTAGGACTTCATCGGATGACTCTGGTAATCATCGATGGAGAATTTTGGTGGAGCTGGGGGGAGTTGAACCCCCGTCCGAAATTACTCCGCCGTCGGCACTACATGCTTAGTCAATCTTTACATTCGCCTGCCAGCTGCGGATGGACACGCCACTAACAAACTAGCCTGATTAAGTTTAACGCTTCAGCCCCAGGCAGGACATCCACGCGATCTCTTTTGGGTTTGACCTCTCTTGATCCCCGTCCTAAGAGCGGAGGCTAGGGAGAGAGGGCACTAGGCAGGGTATTAAGCTGCTAGAGCGTAGTTTTCGTCGTTTGCGACTATTTTTTGCGGCTTTTAACGAGGCCAACCGCCCCTCGGCATGCTCCTTGGGCTTTGCCAATCCCGTCGAATCCAGAATCAGCCCCCAAACAGTGTCGCGTAGTATAACAGAAACGTTATGCGCTACGCTAGCAAGTTATCGTTGCGCATGTTTCATGATCCTGGCTTTGTCAGTTTGCCATTCACGATCTTTGATATCACTGCGTTTGTCATGCGCTTTTTTACCTTTGGCGACACCAATTTTCACTTTGCTCCAGGCATTTTTCCAATACATTGAGAGTGCCACCACGGTGTAACCGTCGCGTGTGACTCGCCCAATCAGTGAATCCAGCTCGCGTTTATTAAGCAGGAGTTTACGGGTTCGAGTCGGATCACAGACCACATGACTGGACGCTACGCTTAGCGGTGTGATGGTGGCACCAAACAGGTAGGCTTCACCTTGGCGAAATGTCACGTAGCTGTCGCTGATGTTAACTTTACCAGCACGGAGAGATTTGACTTCCCAACCTTGCAGCGCTAGCCCCGCTTCGATCTCTTCTTCAATGAAGTATTCAAAACGTGCGCGCTTGTTTTGTGCAATGGTTGCGGAACCGGGTTTGTGGTTATTTTTTTTTGCCATAATGCGCTCATTTATATTCAATAGTGCGATGAAGGATATCTTTTCCTATGATTACCTTCAGTTGCAGCGGCTGCAATCGGGGTAACATCATCGAGCTTGTTAGTTGATTCGGATTTGGAGTCGAGCCAATGGCGGCATGTTGAGTTGCCGTTTTGTCGCTGGGCTGTGCTCGAAATCGTTGCCTACTGCCGGTATGCTGTTTGCGCGACAACATAGCGTCAGCATACAGTGACGGATAGCAACTGTTTGTATGCAGGGATTATCTACGTTGTTTGGCATTGTCAGCAAGGTAAAAATCAGCAAGGCAAAATTTAACTTCGCTGTGCGTTCAGCCTGCGGTTAGCGTGTAAGTTGCGAAGTGCAGGCTGCTACTCAGCAATTTCTTCTTAAGATAGACGCCAAAAGGCAAATCGGTGGTATTATCTGCCGGTTTGTATTGTACAGGAAATGTTATGCCACAGATCAGCCGATCTGCGTTAGTGCCATTCAGTGCCGAGCAGATGTACCAATTGGTTAATGATGTTCACTCTTATCCCGATTTTCTGCCCGGTTGTACTGCCAGCCGTGTACTTGCTGCTTCTCACCACGAAATGACGGCAGCGGTAGAGGTCGCTAAGGCGGGGATCAGTAAAACTTTCACCACACGTAATACTTTGCAGGATAATCAGAGCATTAATATGCAACTGGTCGACGGACCATTTAGAAAGCTGATCGGTGGCTGGCACTTTACTGCCTTAAGCCCAGAGGCGTGTAAGGTGGAGTTGCATCTTGACTTTGAGTTTACCAATCATCTGATTGAACTGGCTTTTGGTAAGGTGTTTAAAGAATTGGCCAACAGTATGGTGCAGGCGTTCACTCAACGGGCGAAAGAGATCTATCGTGTCTGAAATATCTGTCGAGGTTGTCTACGCGCTGCCGGAGCGCCAATATCTGCGGCAGGTGAAGGTGCCTGCTGATAGCACCATTGAGCAGGCGATTGTCGCTTCAGGGCTGCTTGAACTGCGGCGTGATATTGACTTGTCGAGCAATCGTGTGGGTATCTACAGCCGGTTGGCGAAATTGGATGATCGCGTTAGTGAGGGCGACCGGATAGAGATTTATCGCCCTTTACTGGCTGATCCGAAAGAGTTGCGTCGTCTACGGGCAGAAAAGGGCAAAAAATAGCCGCTCAAGCCGGTGGCAGTTTTTTAGATCAAGGCTTTTAACCGATAGATCCACTCCAATGCCTGCCTGGGGGACAGTGTGTCCGGCTCCAATTTCTCCAGCGCTTCCACCACCGGTGGCAACTCTTCAGTCAGTAACGTCATTTGGCTGGCTTCGATGGTGCTGGTTGCGGTTTGCTGTGAAAGCGTCTCCAGTTCGCGCAATTTTTGCCGTGCGCGTTTGATTACATCACGCGGTACTCCTGCCAGCGCAGCCACTGCCAGCCCATAGCTTTTACTGGCTGCTCCTTCTTGCACGCTGTGCATAAAGGCAATGCTATCGCCATGTTCCAGCGCATCGAGATGGACATTAACTACGCCGACGATCTTTTCTGGCAAATGAGTCAGTTCAAAGTAGTGGGTAGCAAACAGCGTCATCGATTTGATGCGGTTTGCCAATGTTTCGGCGCAAGCCCAGGCGAGAGAAAGTCCGTCATAAGTTGAGGTGCCACGGCCAATTTCGTCCATCAAGACTAAGCTTTGTTCAGTGGCATTATGCAGGATGTTGGCGGTTTCGGTCATCTCGACCATAAAGGTCGAGCGGCCAGAAGCCAGGTCATCCGCCGCTCCAACGCGGGTAAAGATACGATCAACTGGGCCGATGGTAGCACTGGTGGCGGGGACAAAACTGCCAATGTAAGCCAGTAAGACAATCAGCGCAGTCTGTCGCATATAGGTGCTTTTACCGCCCATATTCGGACCAGTAATCATCAACATGCGCCGTTGTGGTGACAGCATGAGTGGGTTGGCGATGAACGGTTCGCGTAATACCTGCTCTACCACTGGGTGACGCCCTTCACTAATGGCGATACCGGGCTGTTCGGTTAAGGTTGGGCAGTGATAATTGAGCGTGTCGGCGCGCTCTGCCAGGTTGGTTAACACGTCCAGTTCCGCCAATGCGGCGGCACTCTGTTGCAGTGCTTCAAGATGCGGTAGTAGCAGATCAAACAGTTCATCATACAGCGCTTTTTCCAGTGCTAGCGCTTTGCCCTTGGATGTTAATACCTTATCTTCATATTGCTTGAGTTCAGGAATGATGTAGCGTTCGGCATTCTTGAGTGTTTGACGACGCACGTAGTGTATGGGTACTAGATGACTTTGGCCTCGGCTCACCTGAATGTAATAGCCATGTACCCCATTGAAGCCGACTTTTAGCGTATCTAATCCCAGTTTTTCTCGTTCGCGCACTTCCAGACGTTCGAGATAGTCGCTGGCACCTTCGGCGAGCGCGCGCCATTCGTCAAGTTCGGCATGATAGCCTGGCGCGATCACGCCGCCATCGCGCACTAACACCGGGGGTGTCTCTACGATCGCTCGCTGCAACAGATCGTGTAGCTGTTCAAAATCGCCAATCTGTGTAACCAGTTGCTGTAGATGCGCTGTTTCAGTCTGAGCGAGTAGCTGGTGCAATAGAGGTAGTTGTTGAAAGGCATGGCGCATACGTGCCAAGTCGCGTGGGCGAGCAGTGCGCAGTGCGAGACGTGCCAGAATGCGTTCTAAATCACCTATTTGTCGCAGTGGTTGCTGTAGTTCATTAGCCAGTTGTTGTAAGCCGGCGATCGCTTGTTGGCGTTGGCTGAGCACGTTGATGTTGCGGGTTGGCGTGTGCAGCCAGCGTTTTAGCATCCGGCTGCCCATTGCCGTGACGGTGCGATCCAGGATCGCGGCCAGGGTGTTTTCACTACCGCCGGCCAGGTTTTGAGTAATTTCCAAATTGCGGCGTGTCGCGGCATCCATGATGATGCCATCCTGTTGGCGTTCGATGGTAATGCCTCGAATATGCGGCAGTGTTGTGCGTTGGGTATCTTTGACATATTGCAGTAAGCATCCCGCTGCACGCAGTGCTTGGTGCGCCTGTTCGACACCAAAACCGCTTAGGTCACGGGTGGCAAATTGCAGGTTGAGCTGTTGACGCGCGGTCTCTAGCTCAAACTCCCATAATGGTCGACGCCGTAGGCCGTTGCGCTGTTCAATCAGCCCTAGGGCGGCAAAATTTTCCGGGTAGAGCAGTTCGGCGGGATTGGTGCGTTGTAGCTCGGCAGCGATGCTTTCCAGGTCATCTGCTTCACAGATCCGAAAGCGGCCTGAGCTGAGATCGAGTGTGGCATAACCAAAGCGGTGTGCTTCCTGCCAGATTGCTGCCAGCAGGTTATCTTGTCGTTCTTGTAGTAGCGCTTCGTCGGTGATGGTACCGGGCGTCACGATGCGCACGACTTTGCGTTCAACCGGCCCTTTGCTGCTGGCAGGATCACCAATCTGTTCACAGATCGCGACGGATTCACCCAGTTGCACCAATTTGGCTAAATAGTTCTCTACCGCATGGTAGGGAACACCGGCCATTGGGATCGGTTCTCCGGCTGAGGCACCGCGTTTTGTCAGTGAAATATCGAGTAATTGTGCCGCACGCTTTGCGTCGTCGTAAAACAGTTCGTAAAAATCACCCATGCGATAAAACAGCAAGATCCCCGGATGTTCAGCTTTAAGCCGCAAGTACTGCTGCATCATTGGGGTGTGGGAGTCCAGATTTTTGCTATCCGTCATAGTGTTAATCTTTTTAATTCATTGAGGTTAACGTTTTTGTGATTTTTTACTGATGGCGCTAGCCGCATTGTGGGGGTGTTCAAAAATCACAACGGTGTACGGCAACAGGTTGAGCAGGATAGAGCTTGCCAGCCGCTGTATGGTATATGGGGTAGGCGAAATAGAGAACTTATATTTTTGAAATTTGTTTTTTTATACAGCCCGATCAACTGGCTAGCTGTGGGTGGAAATACAGTAGGTACGCTGATATTTTGGCGACAGCGACTGCCCGCCATAATCAAATACGGCGGGCAGCTTCAGTGAGTAACCCGTAGTGAGTAACCCGTAGTGAGTAACTTCAGACAGACTGAATCACTGAGTGATGATTGCCCTAAGCTACTGGCTCTCAAGTACAGTGATTAATCCGAGTTAAAAACCGCTAGGTACGTCACGCATGTCAGGCAGTTTGTGTGCGATGCCTTTGTGGCAGTCAATGCAGGTTTTACCTTCGGTGATCGCTTTATCGTGCATTTTTGCCGCCACGCTTTTCTGTGCGGTGAAATCCATGTACTCAAAGTTGTGGCAGTTACGGCACTCTTGAGAGTTGTTGGCTTTCATGCGCTTCCATTCATTGTTAGCCAGTACCAGTCGATGGTCTTCAAATTTCTGCCGCGTGTCGATCAAACCAAATACTTTGGCGTACAGCTCCTTGCTGGCTTGGATTTTACGTAGCATTTTTGGGCCCCATTCGTGGGGAACGTGGCAGTCAGGGCAGGTGGCTCGTACACCACTACGGTTGGTGTAGTGTATCGTTTCCATATACTCCTGGTAGACATTAGCCCGCATTTCATGGCAACTGATGCAGAAGCGTTCGCTGTTGGTCGCTTCAAGGCCGGTGTTAAATCCGCCCCAGAAGATGATACCCGCAACAAAACCGATCAATAGCAGTGTGCCGAGTGCCAAACGGCTGGGTCTGCGCCACCAGCGCCATAAACGGCGAATGACGCCGACTTTCTGTTCTGAATTTTTTGGATGCTGTTCTGACATGATAACTCCGCTTATTGCCCAAAGCCTGGGGCAGGCTTGAAGTCGTTACCAATAATCGGCGCTGCGTCTGTCTGTGGCACATGACACTGTAGGCAGAAGTGGCGGCGTGGGGCAACGTGGGTTAACAGTTTGCCATTGCTATCAATAAAGTGTGTTGGGCTGATGCGCGGTGCACCGGTAGTACGATAGTGCTCGACGCCGTGACACTGTAAGCAGCGGTTGGTGTTTTTGGTGATCTGATAACCATCGATGCTGTGTGGGATCATTGGTGGTTGATTGACGTAGTTGAGCGGCATCCTCTCTTGCTGTTTTGGCATTTTGATCTGCTTTTCAGCGGTGCCGGAAACCTCTGGCGATTGTTGAAGATCCACACCACCCGCGGCAAACGTGATGCTGCTTACCACCAGTGATAACAGTGCTCCCCAGAGGGAAAACTGCTTTTTCAGGACATTACTGTTCATTTTTTGGCTCCCGACGAATGAAAGATTGTCTTAATTTCGAAAACGTTTTCTGCGCAAACGTCAATGCAACGTCCGCAGGCAATACAGGCATCACGCGCAACAGTCGGTGTGCCCCTTTTTAGTAACACCGGTTCACGCAGGATCTGCGCTTCTGGGCAAACGTGGATGCAATCCATGCAGTGGGTGCAGTTTTCGCGCCGTTCTGCGCGGATCTGAACGATACCTTTACAACCAATCACACCATACAGTGCGCCAATCGGGCAGAGATGACCGCACCAGCCATGTTCAACCACCAGCAGGTCAAACAGAAATAGCGCAACAATCAGCCAGATGCCGGCACCAAATGCTGCACCGATGGCAGTGAGCCAACCGGAAATGCCTTCTGCGGTTGCTGGGATCAAGCCCCGTCCGATCAGGGCAACAGGGTTAATCCATTCCCAGATCAGTGTGCCACTGAGGGCACTGCCGATGAGGATCATCAGCAAAATGCCAAAGCGCAATTGGCGCGACAGCGTTGCTGATTGGCGTAGGCCCCATTTACGCCGTAACCAGGCAGCCAGATCAGTGACGGGGTTGAGTGGGCATACCCAGCCACAGAACAGACGGTTGCCAATAACAGCGTAGCCGATCAGCACCACCATTGCACCGCTCCACAGTGTCGCTACTGGCCAGTACCCAGCGAGCAGGCTTTCCAGCATCATCAGTGGATCGGTCAGTGGCACGCTCTCGAACAGCAAGCTAGCGCTGTAGTTGCCACGCAAGATCCAGATGCTCCAGAGTGGCCCGGCAAGGAACATCAGTAGGATCAGCAATTGGCTGCTGCGACGCAGTAGTAAAAAACGGTGGCTGCGCCACCAGCCATGACGCAGACGCGCTTCTCGTCCAGCTTGAGCCACGGGATTAGCCATCAGTTACCTCCCTGCTCACCGTAGACGGGAAGTTTCGGTCCTTCCGGCACCAGTGCGTGACCAGCGCGTTCTTTTTCCTTCCAGCCCCAGCGGTAGTGTTCGCCTAACTGCCCTTGTGCCAGTTCCAACGGCAATACTTTGATTGCTGCCTGTTCCAACACGCAAGCCTGTTCACATTTGCCACAACCGGTACAGGCATTGCTGTGTACCGTTGGGATAAATTTGGCATGTTTGCCTGTGCGGACATTCTGTTGCATTTCGAGCGTGATTGCTTGGTCGATCAATGGACAGACACGGTAGCAGACATCACAGCGCAATCCTTGCCAGTTGAGGCAGTTTTCATGATCCAGCAACACTGCCAGCCCGATACGTGCTTGGTCGATATCCTGCAAGGCAGGATCGAGTGCGCCACTCGGGCAGGCGGCTACGCAGGGAATGTCCTCACACATTTCGCAAGGGATATCGCGTGCCACAAAGTACGGTGTACCCGCAGCGTTGGCAGAGAGCAGTGTTGCCAGTTTCAGGGTTTGATACGGGCAGGCTTGTACACACTGACCACAGCGCACACAGGCACGTTCAAACTCGGCTATTGCGCCGGGTGGGCGCAATAGCAGGCCATCGCGTGCTTGAGACTGCTTTTGTTGCAGCCCCAATAACACGCCAATTCCGGCCAAACCCGCGACGCTGCGTGCAGTGTCGCGTAAAAAACGCCGTCTGGCTGGAGTTTTATCCCGTTGCTGGCTCATGGCGCTGCGCTTATACCTTTTCCAGTTTCACGGCACATTTTTTGTAGTCGGTCTCTTTTGACAGCGGATCAGTGGCATCCAGTGTCAAGTTGTTGACCAAACGTGCTGCGTCAAAGAACGGTATAAATACCAATCCCTGCGGCGGGCGGTTACGTCCGCGAGTTTCGACAGTGCTGAGCACTTCACCACGGCGTGAGATCACTTTCACTTTGTCGCCACGGCGCAGATTGCGTTTCTGGGCATCGAGTGGGTGGATAAACAGCACCGCTTCCGGGAAGGCGCGATGCAGTTCAGGTACTCGTCGTGTCATGGTGCCAGTATGCCAGTGCTCTAGCACACGACCGGTTGATAACCAGAGATCGTACTCTTTGTCTGGGCTTTCAGCCGCCGGCTCAAATGGCAGTGCGAAGATCACTGCTTTGCCATCGGGTTTGCCGTAGAAGCGTACACTTTCACCTTCTTTTACATAAGGATCGGTGCCTTCACGGTAACGCCACAAGGTCTCTTTTCCGTTCACTACCGGCCAACGCAAACCACGAACTTGGTGATAGACATCGAATGGGGCTAAGTCATGGCCGTGGCCTCGACCAAATTCGGCATACTCTTCAAACAGCCCTTTCTGGATGTAGTAGCCAAACTCACGCGCTTCGTCATTCAGTTGATCGGCGGGGATTTCAGTCAGCGGATATTTATTCACTTCACCATTGGTGAACAGCACGTCATATAGCGTTTTGCCGCGATACTGTGGTTTCTGTGCCAGCAGTTCGTCTGACCACACTTCTTCCACGTTGAAGCGTTTGGCAAAAGTAACGAGTTGCCACAGATCAGATTTTGCCTGACCCGGTGCTTGTACCTGCTGACGCCAGAATTGGGTGCGGCGCTCTGCATTGCCGTAGGCACCTTCTTTTTCTACCCACATTGCGGTAGGTAAGATCAGGTCGGCAGAGAGGGCGCTGACAGTTGGGTAAGGATCAGAGACCACAACAAAGTTGCGTGGATCACGCCAGCCAGGCATACGCTCTTGGTTAATATTCGGCCCTGCCTGCATATTGTTGTTACACATCACCCAGTAGGCATTCAATTTGCCATCTTTCAGCGCACGATCTTGCGCCACGGCGTGCAGGCCCACTTTGGCAGGTATGGTGCCGGCTGGGAGTTGCCACAACTGTTCAGCAAGTTTGCGGTGTTTCTCGTTGGTGACCACCATGTCTGCTGGCAGGCGGTGAGCAAATGTGCCTACTTCGCGCGCGGTGCCACAGGCAGAAGGCTGCCCGGTGAGAGAAAATGGCCCACAACCCGGCTTGGAAATTTTGCCAGTGAGCAGGTGCAGGTTGTAGCACAGGTTATTTGCCCATACTCCGCGTGTGTGCTGATTGAAGCCCATCGTCCAGTAGGAGACCACTTTTACCTTTGGATCAGCATACAGTTTTGCCAGTGCTTCTAACTGATCTTTTGGCACACCGCTCATCTGTGCTGCTTTGTCTAGCGTATATTCGGCGACAAATGCTTTGTAATCTTCAAAACTGATCGGTGATGAAGCATCACTGCCTGGGTTCTTCGCCGCTTTTTCCAATGGATGAGTCGGGCGTAAACCATAACCAATATCAGTCACCCCTTTGCGCAGATTGACGTGCTGCTTGAGGAAGTCATGGTCGACGGCATTATTTTGAATGATGTAGTTGGCGATGTAGTTCATGATCACCAAATCGGTTTGCGGCGTGAACACCATCGCATTGTCTGCTAGCTCGAAGCTGCGGTGTTCAAAGGTGGATAGCACTGCGACTTTAACCTTGTCGTTGCTTAACCGGCGATTGGTGATGCGCGACCATAAGATCGGGTGCATTTCGGCCATGTTTGAGCCCCAAAGCACAAAAGCGTCGGCCTGTTCGATGTCATCGTAACAGCCCATCGGTTCATCCATGCCAAAGGTGCGCATGAAACCGACTACCGCAGAAGCCATGCAGTGGCGAGCATTAGGATCGATGTTGTTGCTGCGTAGCCCAGCTTTGAACAGCTTAGCGGCAGCATACCCTTCCCAAACTGTCCATTGGCCTGAGCCAAACATACCGATCGCTTCTGGACCTTTGGCCTTTAATGCCGCTTTAAATTTTTCTTCCATGATATCGAACGCGCTATCCCAACTGATTGGTGTAAATTCGCCTTCTTTATCATATTGGCCATTTGTCATCCGTAGCAGCGGCTGTGTCAGGCGATCTTTGCCATACATGATTTTTGGCAAGAAGTAACCTTTGATACAGTTGAGACCACGGTTAACCGGTGCATCCGGGTCACCTTGTGAGGCGACAATACGACCATTCTGTGTGCCGACCAGAACACCACACCCGGTGCCGCAGAAACGGCAAGGTGCTTTGTCCCATTTGATTTCGTCTGCACTGTTTGCTGCCAGTGTGACTGTTGGGATCGTCAACCCAGCAGCCGCAGCGGCTGCCGCTGCAGCGTTAGCTTTCATGAAGTCACGACGACTGAGTTTCATGCTATTACCTCACCTTGCTCATCCTGCTGGTGATAAACCAGCGACACAGCCAGCACACCGTCAAGGTTGCGTGCTGACTCAATATTTTCTAATAACTGTTGCGAGCTGGCAGCTTGCATTACCACCACCAGCTTGCCCTGTTGTTGATCTTGCGCTGGGATCTCCGTTTCCGGAATTGTCAGCAGTGCTGGGATCAGTGTTGGAAACATTTCTGGCCGTGCCTGTACCATAAGGCCGCTCACATGCCATTCGTTATTCATGGTTGTCACTCCGGGTTATGGCGATCGCCTGTGCTGGACAAGGTGCTACGCAGGCTCCGCAACCGTTACAGCTATTTTGATCAAGCAGCGGTTGAGCCACACCATTTAATTGCGGCCGAAATGCGATCGCGGGTACTTCACAACTATCCTGGCAGCTACGGCACTCAACCCCCCGTAATGCCAGGCAGTGATCGGCGATGTTGGCCACTTGTTGCCACGCTGGATGCTGTTCTGGGTAAAACAGTTCAGCCGGACAAGCCGTTGCACAGCGACGGCAAAAAGTACATTCGGCCTGTTGGAAATCAATTTCAGGAAAACCACCACTACCGCTGATTAATACACCGGTCTCACAGGCGTCAATACACTGCTGGCAGCGAGTACAGGCAGCAACAAACAGGGAAGGCTCACGTGACCACGGGGGGCGTATCACGTTCGAGCGATGGTGCCATTGTCCGCTGAGCAAATTGCGTCGCGACACGTCGGCCATGTGGTTTATTCCTCAAGTCAACAGCACGCTTGTGCGTGCAAACAAAATAAGTGGCAGCGTTCCTATTAGGGTTATTATGGTGGAACTCGTGCTGAATGCGCGGATAAAGTAGGGGGAATGGCGATAGCAGATAATCCCTCGTTAGGGGTAAATTGGGGGGTTGCTTGCGCTAGATCAATCTCTGGTCAAAGAGGATGAAAATTTGCTGACATTTATCGGCAGAGTTGATCACTAATTTGTTACATCACAGTCCAATCTCAGACAGATTTCAGTGCTGCACAGCAATAAGCTGAGGAAAAAGGTTTTTCAACAGGAGGAGAGACGATTGCTAGTAAAACGTTCGGTCACCAGTAGCCTGGCTAAAGCATTGACGGGGATTGTAATACTCTCTGTTCTCTCGACAGGGTTAGCATTGACTACCGTTGCTGGGAGTTTGCGTGATGCTGAAGCGGTCAACATTGCCGGTTCACTGCGTATGCAGAGTTATCGTTTGGCATATGAGCTGGCTAACCCGTCGCATCAGTTGAATCGCTATCTGACGCAATATCAGAACACGCTTGAAGCGCCTTCACTGCATAAACTTGATCATGCTTATGTGCCAGAGGATGTCAGGCAACAGTATATTACGTTACGTCACTCTTGGCAGACGCTGGAACAGCAGATCCTTGCCGGTCAGACTGAACATTACCAACACAATGTGGCCAGCCACGTTGCACAGATCGACCAGTTTGTGCTGGCGTTACAGCGCTATTCTGAGCGTAAGTTAACCGTTGTGGCAGTGATCAGTGTGATGGGGTATATCGCGATTATCGGCCTGGTGCTGTTCTGTATCCGCTTTATGCGTCGACAGGTGGTTGCTCCGCTGAAGCAGTTGGTACACGCCAGTCGCTATATGCAGCAGCGTGACTTTAACCATCCGCCACTGGATGTCTCATCTCCTAATGAGCTTGGGGTGTTGTCGCAGACATTTACCGCGATGTCGAGTGAACTGGCAAAACTATACCAGTCGTTAGAGCAGAAAGTGCAGGAGAAGACGGAACGATTACAGCAGGCAAATCGTACCCTCGAAGTGCTCTACCGCTGTTCACAGGCGCTTGGTACCGGCAAACTTGATCAGCAGGCGTTTGAGAAGGTGTTACGCATTGTGCGTTCCAGCGAGCAGTTACAGTGCATCAGGCTGAATGTGCAAGACAGTTTGAGTGAATGGCAGATCGGCAGTGGTGAGCCACTGCCCGATTTACCTTGGCATTCACAAACCATTATGCAGGAGAGTAAACCTCGCGGCAGTTTGAGCTGGCAGCACCAAGGGCAGGCACCACATCCGCATTTGATGCAGAGTGTTAGCAACATGCTGAGCCGAGGAATGCATTTCAATCGGGCACAAAAGCAGCATATGCAGTTTTTGCTGATGGAAGAGCGAGCGACTATTGCTCGTGAGTTGCATGACTCACTGGCTCAGGCACTGACTTTTTTGCGCATTCAACTGACACTGCTGAAGCGCACATTGGCGGGTAATCCGGAACAGGCTAATGAGATCATCAATAATTTTGATCAAGCGTTGGCCGAGGCTTATCGTCAACTGCGGCATCTGTTAAGTACTTTCCGCCTCACTGTGCAAGATGCTGACCTCAATATCGCGCTACAGCAAGTATTAGAACCATTGAGATTGCTGACTCAGGCTGAAATTCAGCTAGATTGTCGGATTGCTTCACAGGCGTTGAATGCTCAGCAGCAGGTACATGCATTGCAGATTGTGCGTGAAGCGGTACTTAATGCGATTAAACATGCAGATGCGAAAAAAATTGTCATTCACTGCGAGGTGTTAGAAACCGGCGATAACTGCATTACCATTACTGATGATGGTAGTGGGATCGAGAGCCTGGATGAACCGGAAGGCCACTATGGGCTGACCATTATGAGTGAGCGTGCGGCGCGTTTGGGCGGAAAATTGCAGATCCAGCGCATTAGTCAACACGGCACACAGGTTTGTCTGCGTTTCCCGTGTTAAAACGGTATACTCGCCACGCCTCAGGCGGCATAGCGGTTATTCAGTGGTTGCATGATCGATCCAGTCGCCAGTAGCGTTGTCATCTGGATGCAACTCAAATTGTTTACTGCAGATACTGCGCCTGCAACTTTATTCAAGAGGGGTATACTGTTTACTTTACGTCTTATCCCTGTTGGCTTGATGATCTGGCTGGCTACAAGGTATATGAGCAGGTTACATAGCATCTTAGTGCAATATCGGCAGTAAGATGGGGCCAAATGGGATGGGTTGTTAGCCGTTACTGGCTGCTTTTGCAGTCACAGGGTTTGATTCTACTTGCTACAGGGAGCATGTTTACTGAGATGAACCATTACAACATTATGATTGTTGACGACCATCCGTTAATGCGACGGGGGGTGAAGCAGTTGCTAGGGCTAGATCCCGCTTTTCATGTGGTTGCTGAAGCCAGCAACGGCAGTGAAGCAATTGCTCTGGCTGGGCAGACTTCGCCCGATGTTATTTTGTTAGACCTTAATATGAAAGGCCTTTCTGGATTAGATACACTCAAGGCATTACGCAACGAGGCGGTGGAGTCACGTATTATTGTGCTGACTGTTTCTGATGCCAGAAGTGATGTTTATGCGCTGTTGGATGCCGGAGCGGATGGATATCTACTGAAAGACAGTGAGCCTGAGCAATTGCTACAGCAGATCCGCGCTGCAGCAGAGGGGGAGAACGTGATCAGTTCCGCGTTGATGGAGTATCTGGCGTCGCGCAGTGAGCAGCATGATCCGTTTAGCGAACTGACCGAGCGCGAGTTAGATGTGTTGCAGGAAGTCGCACGTGGCATGTCGAACAAACAGGTGGCGATACAACTGCACATTTCTGAAGAGACCGTCAAAGTGCATATTCGCAATATCTTGCGCAAACTGAATGTGCCATCACGTGTTGCGGCAACGGTGATGTACCTAGAAGCTAAAAGCCGCACTTAACACCTATTATCTCGCAGGCATTATTGGCACTGTCAGTTTGGACTCTGACAGTGCGCTAACACCACAAGCAGATAGATATACGCGGGGATTTGGCGCACTAGCTCGGCACAAAATGGCAAGTAATATCACCCGAATGCCTCATTTTGACTCAAGGAGCGAAATAATGAATTGCTTTCTAACTATCATCAGCAAATTTTTTGCGTTAATAGCGATTATGCTACTGCCACTCCATGCAGTAGCAGCCCCCTTTAGTGATATTGCCAACTCTGCCGACCAACAGGCAATTATTTCGCTATATAAGCGCAATATTATTATTGAGGATAGTGCTAAATATCGTCCTCAAGTGGCGTTAACCAGAGCGGAGGCGGCTGTATTGGTGGCACGGGCGTTCCAGCTTGCTGAGATAAAACCTTTTGATTATAAAAAGGATCCGGCTTTAATAAAGCAGTATGCCTACCCTTCACATTTAGGTGTAGTGAATGAGTCATTTATGGTGGCTGAAGCGCAAGACACGCTGCATTCCAGTGCCAGGGAGGCGATCGAGGCAATTTTGAGTGCCAAGTTGATGACGCTCACTGATCACCATTTTCATCCGGATGCCACAATCAGTTCTGCCGAGTTTTCGACTATGCTGGCAAAGGCTATTTATGGTGTTAACTCAACTGATCACTCGGTCACGCGTGCGATTGCTGATGGCTTATTAGATAAAAAACTGGCTACGTCAACGCGACCGATTTTACGTGGCGAAGCTGCGTCTGCATTAGCGCGCATTGTTGACAATCCAGAGTTTAAAATAATTACGCTGTTTGCGACCTCAGATATTCATGGCCATCTGCAACCTTATAAGCCTTCTGGTTCGAAGGTGCATGTGGGTTCATTGGCCAGAATGAGTTATCTGATTGAAAAAATGCGCCAGCGTCAGCCCAATTTATTATTGTTGGATGGAGGGGATGCTCCTTATAACACCAATATCGCCAATGCATTTGCTGGTAGATCAACGATAGAGGTGATGAATGCGATGGGCTATGATGCTACGGTATTAGGCAATCATGATTTTGATTTTGCTTTTGATGTATTGCGAGCGAATGCGCGCTTGGCAAACCACCCCTTTTTGAGTGTGAATACTTATTGGCGTGATGGGCGTTACCCGAAAGAGTTTCAAAAGAGCATCGTGAAACAGATCGATGGTATTAATGTCGCTATTATTGGTGCTACTGATGCCGGTAGTGCGATGTCGACACACTATAAAAATACTGAGCAGATCTTATTCAAAGACCATTTTGACACCACGCGTGCTGAAGTGGCACGGGTTAAGGCTGGCAAAAATCCGGCGGATCTGATTATTCTGCTTTCGCATTTGCATGAGGATAATCCCGTTGTTTTAGATAAGGTTTCTGGAATTGATATTGCGATTGGTGGCGGTAATGATCTGATGGGACAACCGCTGGTGAAACAGGATAGCTGGCTGATTAATCCAGGCAAACATGCCGAAACACTTAATCAGATCAATGTTAATTTATTGCATAAGAAAAAAATTGGCGTGGTATTTAGCCAAATTGTTATCAACCCAGATATGCCAGTGAACCAAACTGTGGTTAACATCGTGCAGAAATATGCCAGAGAGTTGGATAAAAAGATGTCTGAAGTGGTAGGTAAAGCGCAGGTGAACCTCAATGCTGAACGGATTGTGGTACGGCGTCAGGAATCAAATCTGGCGAATGCTGTCGCTGATGCCTCGCGTGACTATTTTAACGCTGATATCGCTCTACAGAATGGCGGTGGCGTTAGAGCCAGTATCAATAAAGGTGATATCACTATCGGAGCTATTTTTGAAGCGCTGCCATTTGATAATCGCCTGGTATTGATTGAAACGTCAGGTGGTGCAATTAAGCAGGCACTGGAGAATGGGGTGAAGTTATATCCAGAAGCAAGTGGGGCGTTTTTGCAGGTTTCGGGCCTCTCTTATACCTTTGATGCAGAGCAACCAACGGGTCAGCGCATCAGCCGTATTATGGTTGGTGATCGCGCTCTCGATCTGAACAAACGTTATAAAGTGGTGATTAACGACTTTCTGGCGGGCGGCGGTGATGGTTTTGATATGCTGAAATGTTTGGGCAGCGACCAACAAAATTATAGCCGCGATACTAGATTACTAATTGAAACTA
The DNA here is from genome assembly GCF_004011885.1 of Serratia microhaemolytica. Lineage (GTDB taxonomy): Bacteria > Pseudomonadota > Gammaproteobacteria > Enterobacterales > Enterobacteriaceae > Serratia_G > Serratia_G microhaemolytica. Next base: position 20,442 of record NZ_SBEF01000034.1, read on the forward strand.
ATGATTTTTTGCGTGATATCTTTAAGGATTATGTCAGGCAAAAAGGTAACTTAAAGCCCCAGAATGAGCAAAGGATTGTGATCCTGCATGAAAAGCAGGCTATCTAGCGCACTACACCCGAGGGTGTCATTCAGAGCAGAAACTGATGGCCGTTTTGATCATGCTCGGCTAAGCGGAATGTGTTGTTGGTGTGTCGCGCTAACATTGGGAAAGTGAAAGGTGAGTGGGTATCTGCTAAAGCAGATACCCGGGGAACCACGGTGTTTCCAAAGGGCTATACGCAATAAACTGCCAGTAAGTTTATAACATCAAGTTATTGTAATGAAATCACACTTAACTTTCTAAATCACCACAGAAACGGTAGCCTTCACCATGAATGGTGGCAATGATCTCTGGGGTGTCAGGCGTTGATTCAAAGTGTTTACGGATGCGGCGGATGGTAACATCCACAGTGCGGTCGTGCTGCTTTAACTCCCTGCCGGTCATTTTTTTCAGCAGATCGCCACGCGTCTGGATTTTGCCCGGATTTTCACAAAAGTGGAGCATGGCGCGGAACTCACTGCGTGGCAGTTTGTACTGTTCACCATTTGGGCTGATCAACGAGCGGCTGTTGATGTTGAGTTCCCAACCATTAAAACGGTAGCACTCAACCGACTTACGCTCTTCGGGCATACTGCCCACACTCATGGTACGCGAAAGCAAGTTGCGTGCCCGAATGGTTAACTCTCGTGGATTGAAGGGTTTGGTAATGTAATCATCGGCACCAATTTCTAACCCGAGGATCTTGTCAACCTCGTTATCACGTCCGGTTAGAAACATGAGTGCAACACTGGCTTGTTCACGTAGCTCACGAGCTAGCAGTAAGCCATTTTTCCCAGGCAGGTTAATATCCATAATAACCAAGTTGATATCGTTCTCAGCAATGATATTGTGCATTTCTGCACCATCAGTGGCCTCGTGAACAATGTAGCCTTCTGCCTCGAAAATGCTCTTTAGCGTGTTACGAGTAACCAGCTCGTCTTCGACAATCAGAATGTGCGGGGTTTGCATAGTTGCTACCTAAAATCGCCAACAAAATAGAAAATGGAGGCACCAAAACCTTGATGTTCCTAACAAGGGCTAGGGTGCGTAAACTCGTTTTTGATGCATTTTCATCAATATTAACAATGCCATCATTAACATCATTACCTCAACAATACTTTTTTCAGCTAGGAACAGTTTTGTTGAGGTGTGGTTCTTATAGTCTCATGGACATTAAAACGACGCATATCCTAACTGCATTAACAGCAATATAACAGCATGTGTCGAATTGACAGAGAAACAAAACCATGCTTCGTTGACATATATCAAGTTAATTATAGCATGTTAACAGTTTTGTGAGAAACGCTTAAAATGCGACGTGATTGCTACAAAACAGTACGTTAGTGAGGTTATTTTATCCATTGTGTTCAGTGTGTTACTTATTAATGTCGACTGTAAGAGAAATAATCGAAGATTTTTTTTATCGGTTTTTCTATTGTTTAAGTCGTTTAAAATAAGAGAGGTTTTTAGTTAAAAAATCTATAAATATGTAATTTCATAGTGCTATATTTTACACCTAATGGAGTGACAATGCAGTTTGATATCGTGTTAGTGGAACCGGCTCGGCCGGAAAATGTCGGTGCAGTGGCGCGGGCGATGAAAACGATGGGGTTCACCTCATTACGGATTGTTGCCAGTGAGGCTCATTCGCAACCCGCTGCACATTGGGTAGCACATGGTGCCACAGACATTTTAACTTCAGCAGAGGTATTTACCTCATTAGAGTTGGCTTTGGCAGATGTTGATTTAACCATTGCGACCACAGCACGCAGTCGAGCCCGCTTTCATTACTGTTATACCCCGCAGCAGTTAAATGAACAGCTAACCGAGCGCCAACAGTGGTTGCAGCGTGCGGCAGTCGTGTTTGGTCGTGAAGATTCGGGGCTGACTAATCAGGAGTTAGCATTGGCAGATCTGTTAACGGGAGTCCCCATGGTGGCAGATTATCCTTCGCTCAATCTAGGACAGGCGGTAATGATTTACTGTTACCAATTGGCGCAATTGCTACCAGCGGTGCCGCCAATGGTTGCAGAGCCGGAAGCGGGACAGTTGCAGGCACTGCGTCAGCGTGCAGTGCGTCTACTGGCTGAGTTAGACGTCGCGGATGACCAAAAATTGTCTGATTGGGTGCATCAGCGATTGGGTGTGTTAGAACAGCGTGATGTGGTGATGTTGCATCGTTTATTGCATGATATCGAAAAAAAACTGTCCCGATGAATGTGGTGTCAATATCGACTCTATTGGTTTTTTTGTCTAAAAATTTACAAATAAATGGTTTTTTATGTTAATTATTTGCCGGTTAATTTGTTTTTAGATCGGTTTGTGTCACTGGTTAGACAAATGGCATAACAAAGAAATAATTTGACTTAGACCGACGATTGCTTTAACCAATAGCGGGGAGTGAAGTTTTTGTGAGAGAGCGTAATGCGTAATACCAGCCTGAATACCACCATTATCACTATCACCGATACCACAGTAGGTAGCGGCGCGGGCTGACGCATGTAAGAATGAGAAGAAAAAGCCCGCACCTAGAGAGTGCGGGTTTTTTTTAGGCATAAATTCAGGAGAGAAACAGAGATGCGAGTGTTGAAATTTGGTGGAACTTCGGTAGCGAATGCAGAGCGTTTTCTGCGTGTTGCTGACATCGTTGAGAGCAATGCGCGTCAAGGGCAGGTGGCTACAGTGCTCTCTGCACCGGCGAAGATCACCAATTATCTGGTGGCGATGATCGAGAAGACGGTAGCAAAACAGGATACCTTGCCAACGATGCAGGATTCTGAACGCATTTTCGCTGAGTTACTCGCAGGATTGGCGCAGAGTTTGCCAAGTTTTGAGTATGATCGCCTTAAGACTGTGGTTGATCACGAGTTTGCGCAACTGAAGCAGGTATTGCATGGTATCAGCCTGCTGGGCCAGTGCCCCGATAGTGTTAATGCCGCTATCATCAGCCGTGGGGAAAAACTCTCGATCGCTATTATGGAAGGGGTTTTCAGGGCTAAGGGTTACCCTGTGACAGTGATCAATCCGGTGGAAAAATTGTTGGCACAGGGACATTACCTTGAGTCTACAGTGGATATTGTTGAGTCGAGTGCACGCATTGCGGCAGCGGCGATCCCTACTGATCACATTATCTTGATGGCTGGTTTCACCGCCGGTAACGATAAAGGTGAGCTGGTGGTGCTTGGCCGCAATGGTTCCGACTATTCCGCAGCAGTGTTGGCCGCCTGTTTACGTGCTGATTGCTGTGAAATCTGGACTGATGTCGATGGGGTATATACGTGTGATCCGCGTACTGTACCTGATGCACGTTTGCTGAAATCGATGTCCTACCAGGAAGCGATGGAGCTCTCCTATTTCGGTGCCAAAGTACTTCACCCTCGCACTATCACACCGATCGCCCAGTTCCAAATCCCCTGTCTGATCAAAAATACCTCCAACCCACAAGCACCGGGCACTTTGATTGGTGGTGAGAGTGTCGACGATGAGATGCCGGTCAAAGGCATCACAAATCTCAACAATATGGCGATGTTGAATGTCTCCGGCCCGGGCATGAAAGGCATGGTTGGCATGGCTGCTCGTGTGTTTGCAGTGATGTCGCGTACTGGAATTTCGGTGGTGCTGATCACGCAATCTTCTTCAGAGTACAGTATCAGTTTCTGTGTGCCGCAGAATGAGTTACAGCGTGCGCGTAAAGCCCTGGAAGATGAGTTCTACCTTGAACTGAAAGATGGATTGCTCGAACCGTTGGATGTGATGGAGCGGTTAGCGATCATCTCAGTGGTGGGGGATGGTATGCGCACATTACGTGGCATTTCAGCTCGATTTTTCTCGGCATTGGCTGGGGCGAATATCAACATTGTGGCGATTGCTCAGGGTTCTTCAGAGCGTTCAATATCGGTGGTGGTCAATAATGATTCTGCCACTACTGCAGTGCGGGTTAGCCACCAGATGCTGTTTAATACCGATCAGGTGATTGATCTGTTTTTAATTGGTGTTGGTGTGGTCGGTGGTGCGCTGCTTGAACAGATCCACCGGCAGCAGCCTTGGTTGAAGCAAAAGCACATTGATCTGCGTGTGTGTGGTATTGCGAATTCGCGCGCGATGGTGACCAATGTTAACGGCATTAGACTTGATCGCTGGCGTGATGAACTGGCAGCCAGTGAAGAGCCATTCAATCTTGGTCATCTGATCCGTTTAGTGAAAGAGTATCATCTACTGAATCCAGTGATTGTTGATTGTACTTCCAGCCAAGAGGTGGCTAATCAATATGCCGATTTCCTGGCAGACGGCTTCCATGTGGTGACGCCGAACAAGAAGGCTAATACTTCTTCAATGAAATATTACCAGCAGTTACGCGCAGTTGCAGCGGGATCACGGCGTAAGTTTCTGTATGATACCAATGTCGGTGCTGGGCTGCCGGTAATCGAAAATTTGCAAAACTTGCTTAATGCTGGCGATGAATTAAGCCGCTTTTCTGGCATTTTATCCGGTTCACTCTCCTTCATTTTCGGTAAGTTGGATGAAGGAATGTCATTATCAGCGGCCACTGCACAGGCGAAAGAAAATGGTTACACCGAACCTGATCCACGAGATGACCTTTCGGGGATGGATGTTGCACGTAAATTATTGATTTTGGCGAGAGAGGCCGGATATGTTCTTGAGCTGGAAGATATAGATGTCGAATCTGTATTGCCAAAATCTTTTGATGCCAGTGGCGATGTGGCTACCTTTATGACACGTTTGCCACAGTTAGATGCTGAATTTAGTCGCCGAGTGACGGCTGCAGCGGAGCAGGGCAAAGTATTGCGTTATGTTGGAGTTATTGAGAATGGACGTTGTCAGGTACGTATTGATGCCGTCGATGGTAATGACCCGCTCTATAAAGTCAAAAATGGCGAGAATGCGTTGGCATTTTACAGCCGTTATTACCAGCCACTGCCTCTGGTATTGCGTGGCTATGGTGCCGGTAGTGATGTCACGGCAGCAGGGATTTTTGCTGATCTGCTGCGCACATTGTCCTGGAAGTTGGGAGTCTGATATGGTCAAGGTTTATGCGCCGGCCTCTATTGGTAATGTTAGCGTTGGGTTCGATGTGCTGGGTGCGGCGGTTTCGCCAATAGACGGCAGTTTGTTGGGCGATTGCGTTAGCGTGGAGGCGGCAACGCAGTTTAGTTTGGAGAATACGGGGCGTTTTGTCAGTAAGTTGCCATCAGATCCGCAAGAGAACATTGTCTATCAGTGCTGGCAGCGTTTCTGCCAGGAAATTGGTCAGCAGGTGCCGGTGGCGATGCGGTTAGAAAAAAATATGCCAATTGGTTCAGGGCTGGGTTCGAGTGCCTGTTCTGTGGTGGCAGGCTTGATGGCGATGAACGAATTTTGCCAACGACCGCTGGATAATATGCGTCTGTTGACCTTGATGGGGGAGCTGGAAGGGCGTATTTCGGGTAGCGTGCATTACGATAACGTTGCACCTTGCTATCTGGGCGGCTTGCAGTTAATGCTGGAAGAGGACGGAATTATCAGCCAACCGGTACCATCGTTTGATCAGTGGCTATGGGTGATGGCCTATCCGGGGATCAAAGTTTCTACCGCACAAGCACGCGCCATTTTACCGGCACAGTATCGTCGGCAGGAGTGTATCAGTCATGGTCGCTATCTTGCTGGTTTCATACATGCTTGTCATACTCAGCAGCCACGTTTGGCGGCTAAGTTGATGCAGGATGTGATTGCTGAGCCATATCGCACCCGTCTGTTACCGGGATTTGCCCAAGCACGTAAAGCGTCACAAGAGATGGGGGCGCTGGCGTGCGGTATTTCTGGTTCAGGTCCAACACTGTTTGCGATATGTGATGATATGCCGACAGCGCAGCGAATGGCTGACTGGCTAAAGCAGCACTATTTGCAGAATGATGAAGGTTTTGTTCATATTTGCCGCTTGGATACCACCGGCGCTCGGAAATTGGGATAATTTATGCAACTTTATAATCTTAAAGACAATAATGAACGCGTCTGTTTTTCTCAGGCGATCAGGCAAGGTTTGGGGCGCTGGCAGGGATTATTTTTCCCGCTGGAGTTGCCATCGTTTGACGCAGATGAGATCGACACACTGTTAGCAATGGATTTCGTCACCCGCAGTAGCAAAATTATGGAGGCTTTTGTTGGTGATGAAATCGGTTCCGAGCGGCTACACAAACGTGTCGAAGCGGCTTTCACTTTCCCGGCACCGGTGGTGCAGGTAGAAGATGATATTGCCTGCTTGGAGCTTTTTCACGGCCCAACATTGGCGTTTAAAGACTTTGGTGGCCGCTTTATGGCTCAGATGTTGGCAGAGGTAGCGGGCGATAAGCCGGTGACAATCCTGACCGCCACGTCTGGCGATACCGGAGCCGCTGTTGCGCACGCATTTTATGGCTTGAAAAATGTGCGGGTGGTGATCCTCTATCCGAAAGGGAAAATCAGCTCACTGCAGGAGAAGCTGTTTTGTACCTTGGGTGGTAATGTATTCACCGTGGCGATTGAAGGGGATTTTGATGCCTGTCAGGCACTGGTTAAACAGGCTTTTGATGATCGTTCGCTGAGAGAGGGGTTGCACCTCAATTCTGCCAACTCTATCAATATCAGTCGCTTGCTGGCACAAATTTGCTATTACTTCGAAGCCGTTGCTCAATTGCCGAAGGAGAAGCGCCAGCAACTGGTTATTTCGGTACCGAGCGGCAATTTTGGTAATTTGACTGCTGGGCTATTGGCAAAAGCAATTGGGTTACCGGTGAAACGTTTTATCGCTGCCACCAATGTCAATGACACTGTGCCACGCTTCTTATCATCGGGTGAATGGAAGCCGAATAGCACACAGGCGACACTCTCTAATGCGATGGATGTCAGCCAGCCGAACAACTGGCCGCGTGTCGAAGAGCTATTCCGACGTCAACACTGGTCATTAAGCGAGTTGGGTTTTGCCACGGTGAATGATGAGACGACAAAGCAGACCATGAAAGCACTAGCGAATATTGGCCATGTTATTGAGCCACATGCCGCTGTAGCTTATCGCGCCCTGCGCGATCAACTGCAACCGGATGAATTTGGTTTGTTCCTCGGGACTGCGCATCCGGCTAAGTTTCAAGAGAGCGTTGAGTCGATCCTTGAGCGTGAATTGCCGTTGCCTGATGAGTTGGCCGAACGTGAAATGTTACCACTGCTCTCTTACTCAATGGCGGCGGATTTTGACAAACTGAGCCATTTCCTGATCACCATTCCTCATTGATGATCCAGTCAGGCGTTTGCCAGTAGCTGTGGGGCAGGGTTTCCGCCCCACATCATCTCGGTTGCTGCGGCCGTTTTACTGTTGTTCAGGGCGTTTAAATACCAACTCACTCTGTGTGGAAGCGTCTGCATCGAAGCAGTAGCCGGCTAGGTTGAAGCCGGTTAACTGCTCGCGTGTTGTCAAGCGATTCTTAATGATAAAACGGCTCATCAAACCACGTGCTTTCTTGGCGTAGAAGCTGATCACCTTGAATTTTCCCTGTTTTTGATCAAGAAATATTGGTTTGATTACGACACCATCCAGTTTTTGTGCGTGAACTGATTTGAAATACTCATCAGATGCCAAGTTGATGATAAATTCATCCCCTTGCTGCTGCAAGGCATGGTTCAGTTTTTCGGTGATTGTCTGTTGCCAAAACTGGTAAAGATCACTGCCATGAGGGGTAACAAGTTTGATCCCCATCTCCAACCGATAGGGCATCATCAAATCCAATGGCCGCAGCACGCCATACAGCCCAGAAAGAATGCGCAAGTGCTGTTGTGCGAAATCAAAGTCATCTTCACTGAAATCTTCCGCCTGTAGTCCGGTATAGACATCACCTTTAAACGCCAGCACTGCCTGGCGTGCATTGTGCAGGTTAAAAACAGGTTGCCAGTCGGCAAAGCGGGCGGCATTGAGTCCAGCCAGTTTGTCACTGATGCTCATCAGCGAGGCGATTTGTGCCGGAGTAAGCTGGCGGCAGTATCTAATCAACTGTTCTGATTGCGCCAGTAACTCAGGTTGAGTGAAACGTTGTGTGGCCAGTGGGCTTTGGTAGTCGAGGGTTTTGGCCGGAGAAATGATGATTAGCATAATGACATCCTGTTGAACAACATTGGGCTACTGTAGCAAAAGCCGCTGTGCTGTGATAGGAAGGAAATGTGCTGTGACAGGAAAAGTATCGTGGCCGTTGAAAACCCATGCGGCCTCGGTCAAACAGAGTGACCGAGGCAATCAGCTATTTAACTTATTGAGTTTACTGGCTAGGTTTTTCTGGATCGCTACCTTCCCAGACACCTGGTTCCAATTGAGCTTTCAACTCTGGGAAGTGGTTGGCATCAAAGGTGGGAATTCTTCCATTAGCCCATTGCTGGTTATAATCCTTGGCCAATTTAATCGCTACGCCGGAGAGCAGCAGTATCGCGATTAAATTGGTGATCGTCATCAGCGCCATTGCGGTATCTGCCATCTTCCATACCAACGGGAGGTCAGCTACCGCACCGAACATCACCATACCTAATGCCACACAACGGAAAATTAATAACCCACTAGAATGATTATGTTCTAGAAATATCAGGTTGTTTTCTGCATAGGCATAATTGGCGATGATCGAGGTAAATGCGAAGAAAAAGATAGCGATGGCAACAAATATAGCGCCCCAATCGCCGACCACACTGGCGAGCGCTCGCTGTGTCAGATCGATGCCACTGATCCCGCTCGCTGCGTGATCCAGTGCGCCTGAGGCGAGAATAATCGCAGCGGTTGCACTACAGATAACAATGGTATCGACAAAGACCCCTAGCATCTGCACATAACCCTGTGAGGCAGGATGGGGTGGGTAAGGCGTAGCAGAAGCAGCAGCATTCGGTGCGGATCCCATACCTGCTTCATTGGAAAACAGCCCACGCTGTACGCCTTGAGTCATTGCCTGAGAAATACCGTAACCGACAGCGCCTGCGGCGGCTTCTTGCAGGCCAAAGGCACTTTTAAAGATCAGTGCTAGGATCGCCGGCATTGCTTCGATATTGCTGGCGATGATCCAGATTGCCAGTAGCAGATAAACAGTCGCCATCAGCGGCACTACTTTTTCGGCAACCCGCGCAATTGAGCGAATACCGCCAAAAATAACAATACCGCTGAGAACCACCAGCCCAATCCCGACATATTTCGGTTCAAAATTGAATGCTACTTTACTGGCTTGAGCGATTGAGTTGGCCTGCACCGCATTAAAGACCAAACCAAATGCCAACAGCAGAAACAGTGAAAATAGCACTCCCATCCAGCGCATACCAAGCCCTTTCTCCATATAGTAGGCGGGGCCGCCACGATAGGTGCCACTGCTATCCTTGGTTTTGTAAAGTTGGCCGAGGCTGCTTTCGATAAATGAGGTCGCCATACCGATCAGCGCCACCATCCACATCCAGAATATCGCCCCTGGGCCACCGGTGGTGAGTGCGATAGCGACGCCGGTAAGATTGCCGGTACCGACACGTGCGGCCAGTGAAGTGCAAAGTGCTTGAAATGATGAAATACCTGCGTGGTCACTTTTTCTGCTGTTCTTAAGCACAGAAAACATGTGACTGAAGTGTCGAATTTGAATGAAACCAGTACGTAAAGTGAAGTAGATACCTGTACCGAGTAACAAATAAATTAGCACCGATCCCCATAAGATGTCGTTGATAGCGTTAATCAGATCCGTCACAAGTTGCTCCTAGTTAACAGTGAGTTATGTGTTACCTGCTGCCAGCAGAGAATAATCAGCAAAGTAATTTATTTTACAACAAGTTAGCTAAAGTTAGCAGCCTGCTATGTTATCAAGGATATCGATGGATGTTATTCAACCCGTCAATCTTAACACTCCGCGTGTTGCGATTTACTCACTGTTCACCTTAGCTTTGGGGAGAAGCTAGTGTTCTGTTTACAGTAGCCAGCAACAGCATCAGGCGCCTGGGGCAGAGAGTGTGCTGTAGCGTTAGGTTAAAAAACATTCAGATGATTTCCCTGCACATGTTGCTCACTTTAGCTGGCGGTGGTAAGAAATCAGCAAAAATTTAACATAATTGTTTGCCAAAGCCTCTCATTAATATTCCATCAACCAGATTAAGTTATTTCAAGATGTAGCAGTCAGTCATATTCACTACCGTTGAGGCGTGATGATAGTGCGATCTGTCTCAAATCTTGACGCATCGGTATGAGTGTCTAACCTTGCAGCTAACCTAACGCATGTTATTATCTGAATTAGGTATGCTTGAGTATGCCAACACTCCATGCACAAACGATGAGATAACGCCAATATGACCGATAAATTAACTTCTCTACGCCGATTAACGACGGTAGTTGCTGACACAGGTGATATCGCGGCAATGAAGCTCTATCAACCACAGGATGCTACCACCAACCCTTCGTTGATCCTTAATGCAGCTCAATTGCCTGAATATAATAAACTGATTGATGATGCGATTGCATGGGCACGATCTCAGGGAAGTGATCGCAGTCAACAATTAGTTGATGCTGCGGACAAGTTGGCTGTTAATATTGGTTTGGAAATACTCAAACTGATCCCAGGGCGCATCTCAACTGAAGTCGATGCGCGGCTTTCCTATGACACTGCAGCCAGTGTTGCTAAAGCGAAACGGTTAATCAGCCTGTATAACCAGGCAGGCATCAGTAACGATCGTATTCTGATTAAACTCGCATCGACTTGGCAGGGGATCCGTGCAGCGGAGCAACTAGAGAAATCTGGGATCAACTGCAATCTCACTCTGCTGTTTTCGTTTGCCCAGGCGAGAGCTTGTGCTGAAGCCGGCGTTTACTTGATCTCACCTTTTGTGGGCCGCATCCTTGATTGGTATAAAGCAAATGGTGATAAGAAAGAGTTTGCACCAGCGGAAGATCCTGGCGTGATCTCGGTGACAAATATCTATCACTACTACAAACAGCATGGCTACAAGACAGTAGTCATGGGTGCCAGTTTTCGTAATGTCGGAGAAATTATTGAATTGGCTGGTTGTGATCGTTTAACCATTGCGCCGGCGTTGTTAAAAGAGTTAGCTGAGAGCGAAGGGGAGTTGGTGTGCAAACTTGCCTACCAGGGTGAGATAAAAGCAGCGCCGGCAGCATTGACAGAAGCAGAGTTTTACTGGCAACACAATCTGGATCCAATGGCGGTTGAAAAACTCAGCGACGGCATCCGCAAATTTGCACAAGATCAGGATAAACTAGAGAAGATGCTAGCTGCGCGGCTGTAGTGATTGTGCTTTTCAGTCACGGTTGAGAGTGCTCATCGCGTGCTGTGGTGCAGGCTAACGTGGCTGAAGGGCAAAAAGTTACGGTTTAGTGATTGACAGACAGACATTAAAAAACCCAGCGCTATGCTGGGTTTTTTACGCAAATTGCACTGCCAAAGCAGCAGTAATTAACGCTTGGAGAACTGCGGACGACGACGTGCTTTACGTAGACCGACTTTCTTACGTTCAACTTGACGTGCGTCACGAGTGACGAAGCCAGCCTTACGTAGTTCAGAACGCAGAGTTTCATCGTATTCCATCAACGCACGGGTAATTCCGTGACGGATAGCACCAGCCTGACCAGAGATACCACCACCTTTAACTGTGATGTACAGATCCAGCTTACCAGTCATTTCAACCAGTTCCAATGGTTGGCGCACTACCATGCGAGCAGTTTCGCGACCAAAGTACTGTTCCAGACTGCGTTGATTGATAACGATGTTACCGCTTCCCGGTTTGATAAAAACGCGAGCTGCAGAGCTTTTGCGGCGACCAGTGCCGTAGTATTGATTTTCAGCCATTGCCTATAATCCCGATTAGATGTCAAGAACTTGCGGTTGCTGTGCCGCGTGATTGTGCTCGGAGCCCGCGTAAACTTTCAGTTTACGGAACATAGCACGACCCAGCGGGCCTTTCGGCAACATGCCTTTAACCGCGATTTCAATCACACGCTCAGGACGGCGGGCAATCATCTCTTCAAAGGTCGCTTGCTTGATACCACCGATGTGGCCGGTGTGGTGGTAGTATATTTTGTCACTACGCTTGTTGCCGGTAACAGCAACTTTTTCCGCGTTGAGAACAATAATGTAGTCACCTGTATCAACGTGCGGGGTATATTCCGCTTTGTGCTTGCCGCGCAGACGACGAGCCAGTTCAGCAGCAAGACGGCCTAAAGTTTTACCGTTTGCATCAACAACATACCAGTCGCGTTTTACGGTTTCTGGTTTAGCTGTAAAAGTTTTCATTAAAAAGCTTACCCAATAAATTAGTTACACGCAGGTGCTTACTCAGACTGAAACACAGTTGAGCTTCACACGCCCATCAAGTCCAGCAAATCTACCCCTTCGAATAGCGATGCCAGCACGATCAAAGTTTTTGGGAAAAAAACTTTAGTTGTAACGTGGGGTCGCGGAATTATAGAGATCTTGCGCTAAAAGATCGAACAGTTTTTTGCGTTGGCTGGTTTTCCGCTAACAATCAGCCAATCGCCCAATGGTGTTAAGCACTGAGCGATGCAGTCTAAGTGGAGTGTTCTGGTAATTGTCTTTTTATAATAACTGGTTAAGGTAAGTGAGCTAGTTGTAAGTAGGCCTCGCTCTGCATCTCGCGCAGGCGTGAGAGACAACGCTGAAACTCAAACTTCAGCGCCTCACCCTGGTAGAGTTCATCCATTGGAACTTCTGCTGCAATCACCAGTTTGACGTGTCGGTCATAAAACTCATCCACTAATGCTAAGAAGCGGCGGGCAGTGTCTTCCTGACCTATGTTGCTGCCCATGATATGGGTGTTATACAGCATCACGGTGTGATAACAACGGGATAACTCGATGTAATCAAGCTGGCTACGTGCTTGTGTACATAGCACATCAAACTCAATAGCCAACACGCCGTTGCTTACCGCGCGTGTCGGTAGCGGACGATGATTGATTTGTAATACGACAGGTTGTTGCTGATCAGCAGAACTGTGGTTGGCCGACAGCGTAAGAAAAAGCTGTTGCATCAATGCGTCTGTCTGTTGATTGAGAGGAGTGAGATATAGCTGTGCCTGTGTTAGCGTGCGTAAACGATAGTCGACGCCACTGTCCACATTGATTATTTGACAATTCTGTTTAATGAGCGCGATCGCGGGTAGAAAGCGTGCACGTTGCAAGCCGTAACGGTAGAGTTCATCGGGCATGATGTTCGACGTTGCCACTAGCGTGATACCGCGTGCAAACAGTGCTTCTAGCAGTGTTGCGAGCAGCATCGCATCGGTGATGTCAGAGACGAAAAATTCATCAAAGCAGAGCACGTCAGTTTGCGCTTTCAGTCCATCCGCAATAATCTCTAAAGGGTTCTCAGATCCTTGTTGCAGAGTGAGTTCTTGGTGCACACGTAGCATAAAACGATGAAAATGCAGTCGTAACTTGCGTTCTCCCGGCAAACAGTGAAAAAAGAGATCCATTAGCCAGGTTTTACCTCGGCCAACACCTCCCCAGAGATAGAGTCCTTTTATCACCGGGTCGTGAGCGTGTTGTTTGTCTGTGGTAAACCAGTGGCGTAGTTTACGCGCGATGGTGCCATGAGCAGTGTTCATCTTGGGTTTTTGTAGTGCGTGATAAAGCTGCTCTAACTGCATCACAGCCTGATATTGAGCGGCATCAGTTTGATATTCGCCAGCATTGAGCGCCTGTTGATAGCGAACCAGGGGGGATTGGGGCTGCATTTTTGAGAGATCCTTGAAATCACTTGATATTACAGGGTTGATTTTTATCGATGAATTTCATTCTTGTTCGATTCATTATATTTTTCTGTATGATAGGTAGAAAAAAGCGGTAAGTATCAGGTATAAACTCTATCGGGGTTACACTGCGACAAGGTTAGCGGTTATAGTGGCTGTTGTTAAGTGAAAACCTTGTGGAACAACGAAGTCAACAAGCGAAGTCAACATAGGAGTCATCATGACCTGGGAGTATGCTCTGATTGGTTTGATTGTCGGTATCGTGATTGGTGCGATAGCGATGCGTTTTGGTAATAGCAAGTTGCGTCAGCAGCAGGCATTACAGAACGAATTGGATAAAAGTAAAGCAGAACTAGAGGCTTATCGGCAAGAGCTGGTGGGTCATTTTGCACGTAGTGCCAAATTGCTCGACAACATGGCACGTGATTACCGTCAGCTCTACCAACATATGGCGAAGACCTCTAATGATCTGCTGCCCAATTTACCGGTGCAGGACAACCCGTTTCGTTATCGTTTAACTGAGGCGGATAACGACCAGGTGCCAGTGGAAATGCCGCGTGATTACTCCGAAGGTGCTTCAGGCTTGCTGCGCGATACACAACGCCATGCTTAAAATGGGTGGGCGTACACATCACTGAGCTGCTGTTTCTGCGCAGGGTGTTTTGTCCGGCCCTCTCTGGTGGCAGCAATTCAGAGGCTATTTGACAGGGAACTCAGTATTTACTCTCTGTAGTTGTGATTGATGTTGCCAACTTGGGTCTGGGCAGGGCCACCAACCGTAGAATACAAGCCGTAGATGACGGTTTTCGGCGCTGCCTCAGCGACAAAATAGCCCTTGAGATGGTGCTAATCGAACTGGCGGGTGGTCAGTGAAACAAGGATTAGTGAAGTAATCACCGGTGAGTTCCGCTTTGGGCGCGATGCTACTTCGCCTGATCGGCCAGCATGGGCAATACTGTTTATCTTGGTTGTGAGCGTATGTCCTGATTGGTGTGTGCTGCTACTACAGTGAACTTTGACTGAAATTCACAGTCTTAACTTCCAGTGCGGTATTGCTGCCGTTTCGTTGTCCAAAATTCACCGGCATGTTGAGAGAGTTATTTGCAATGAAAAAAAAATCTTTAATTCTTAGTGCACTAACAATAAGTATTGGTTTGTCATTTGCCTCCATTCCTAGCATAGCGAGTGCGGTAGTTCCGGTGGCAGTTGAAGGCCAACCATTGCCTAGCTTGGCACCAATGTTAGAAAAGGTACTGCCTGCCGTTGTGAGTGTACGAGTCGAAGGAACACAGGTGCAGCGTCAACAGGTACCTGAACCATTCAAATTTTTCTTCGGTCCAAATATGCCGCCCCAGCGCGAGAGTGTGCGCCCTTTTGAAAGCCTTGGCTCTGGGGTGATTATCGATGCGGAAAAGGGTTATGTTCTCACCAACAACCATGTGATTAATAATGGTGATAAAATCCGCATCCAACTTAATGATGGTCGTGAATATGAAACCAAACTGATTGGGCGTGATGCACAGTCAGATATTGCCTTATTGCAAATCAATGATATCAAGAATGTAAAAAATCTTACTGCGATCAAAATGGCAGATTCAGATCAACTACGCGTTGGTGATTTTGCTGTTGCGATAGGTAACCCATTTGGTCTGGGGCAAACCACCACTTCTGGGATCATCTCAGCGTTAGGGCGTAGCGGGTTGAGCATCGATGGCCTAGAAAATTTCATTCAGACTGACGCATCGATTAACCGTGGTAACTCCGGTGGCGCATTGGTTAACCTGAATGGTGAATTGATCGGCATTAATACTGCGATTTTGGCGCCTGGTGGTGGCAATATCGGTATCGGTTTTGCCATACCGAGCAATATGGCACAAAGTTTGAGCAATCAGTTGATTGAGTTTGGCGAGGTGAAGCGCGGTTTACTCGGCATTAGAGGCAGCGAGATGAGCGCTGATATGGCTAAAGCGTTCAATACCGATGCACAGCGTGGTGCTTTTGTCAGTGAAGTGTTGCCAAAATCGGCAGCGGCTAAAGCAGGGATTAAGGCGGGAGATATCGTCGTTTCGTTGAATGGCAAGCCAATCAGAAGTTTTGCTGAATTGCGAGCCAAGGTTGGTACTACGCCTCCTGGCACACCAGTCAAAGTTGGCATCTTGCGTGACGGTAAGGCGCTGGACTTGATGGTCACACTGGATAACAGCGAAAATGAATCGACCAATGCCAGTACATTATCACCACTGCTGCAAGGTGCGACCCTGAGCAATGGTGTATTACCGAACGGTGACAAAGGCGTCAAAGTTGATAGTGTCGACAAAGATAGCCGTGCTGCACAGATGGGATTGCAAAAGGGCGATATGATTATTGGAATTAACCGTGCACGCATTGAGAACGTCACTGCGTTGCGTAACCTGATGGATAGCAAGCCTGCGGTGATTGCGCTCAATATTGTACGTGGTGAAGAGAATATTTATCTGTTACTGCGTTAATTTTTAAAAACTGGGCTCAATAACGTATTGAGCCCAGTCAACTCGTGTTATCCTTTCTATTACCCTGTCCTTAACATCAACCCGACACCATGATCGCTAAGTTTCTGCACTCTATTGCCATCGGCTTGATTGTTGGTTGCTTACTGTTGGTTGCATTGCCAGCACTGCGCTCTTCCAATAGTTGGTTTACTACACCGTTAGAAAATGGTGTGGGTGATGCGCCATTCAGTTTTAATTTGGCAGTACGCAAAGCGGCTCCAGCAGTAGTTAATATTTATAATCATAGTGTTAATGGTTCGACCAACGTGCTTTCTTTGGGCTCTGGGGTGATCATGAATGAACGCGGATATATCATCACCAATCGTCATGTTATCCAGGATTCACAGCAGATCACCGTAGTGTTACAAGATGGAAGGCGCTATGAAGCACTGCTAGTAGGTGCAGATAGCTTGACTGATTTGGCCGTGCTGAAAATTGATGCGGGCAACTTACCGGTGATCCCAATTAATACCACGCGCACTCCGCATGTTGGAGATGTGGTGTTAGCGATAGGTAACCCCTATAACCTGGGGCAAACAGTCACACAAGGCATTATTAGTGCCACAGGGCGAGTTGGTCTGAGCACTTCGGGCAGACAAGCATTCTTGCAAACTGATGCTTCGATTAATCGTGGTAACTCGGGGGGCGCACTGGTGAACTCATTGGGTGAATTGGTAGGTATCAACACACTCACCTACGACAAAGTGACTCATGGTGGTATACCTGAAGGGCTTGGTTTTGCCATCCCAGTCGAACTGGCGATAAAAATTATGGATAAATTAATTCATGATGGTCGGGTGATCCGGGGTTATTTTGGTATACAGGGTAAAGATCTAACACCAATACGCAGCAGTAATGCCAGTCTCGATCGATTGCAAGGAATTATTGTCACCAATATGACGCCAGATGGGCCTGCAGCAAAAGCCGGTTTTGCTATTAATGATCTCATTATTAAAGTGGATAATAAACCGGCCTCTTCGGTATTAGAGACGATAGACCAAGTAGCTGAGATCCGTCCTGGTACTGAAATTTTAGTCGTGGTATTACGTGATGGTCGCTATATCAATTTAACGATGACGGTGGGGGAATTTCCAGAATATTCCAACTAATCTCGTTCAGTATTTAAATTTCCTTATTAATATAGTTATTCCTACTAAAATTAACAGCCATTCTTTTTTTCAAGCTAATAGCGTAATCACTGTTGCTAATCAGTAATCAACTCGTATCGTAGGATGCTGAGTAGTGAAGACTGCTATCATTTCACTGTGGTGAACCTTATTGTTGACATTGTTCACGCCTCAACCCGGTTAGTGGCTGTTCAATCGAGACAGCTCTCAACCGAGTAGTGCTTACACGATATTAAAGTTTTTAAAATCCCTCAGCCCTTCAGTTTTGAAGGGCGATTTTGTTGTTGTGCTTTTTTATTTTTATTATTTAAATCAATTGGTTTATCTAATATTGCCGCCGATGTAGGGCGGCTTTTTTATCGGCTATTTTTCCCGGTGGCGATGAAATGGCGGTGAGGCAACGGTGCTATCGGAGAGGGGGGAAGTGGAAGGCGAGAGGTTATCTAATGGGTTGAGTGCGATAGCAGCATCAAGGTGATCGGGCGCGAAGTGGGCATAGCGCATGGTCATCATAATGGTGCTGTGGCCGAGGATTTGCTGCAGTACCAAAATATTACCGCCGCGCATCATAAAGTGGCTGGCAAAAGTATGGCGTAGCACGTGAGTGCGTTGCCCTGCGGGTAGTTGAATATCGGCGCGTTTCAGCGCCGCGTTAAACGCTTCATACGCCGGACTGAAGAGTTCACCACGCTTTTTCGGCAACATCTTTTGTAGTTGCTCGGAGATCGGCACCGTGCGGTTTTTTTTGCTCTTGGTCTGCGTGAAGGTTAATCGCCCAGGCAAGATTTGAGACTGCTTCAAGCTTTGTGCTTCGCTCCAACGCGCACCGGTAGCAAGGCAGATACGCACGATAATGCCCAAATCTGGATTAGGCGACTGATCACAGGCCAGCAATAAGCGTTCAATTTCCTGCTGATAAAGGAAAGAGAGTTCCTGCTCACCCTCCTTAAATTGCCGAATACCGGATAATGGATTATCGCCCTGCCACTCACCCAGCCGTTTCATTTCGGCATAGACCGCGTGCAGATAGGATTGCTCACGATTGACAGTCGCCTGTTTGACTTTTTTCTTCCCTTTTTGGCTCCACTCACCGCTGAGGCGTCTCTCGCGATAAACAGCAAAGCTATTTTTATCCAGGTGGATGGCCAGGGGATCACCTAAACGTTGACATATCGCCAGCAATTTCGCTTTGCGTTCATTGCCCGAGGTTAATGTTTTGCCATGCATCTGATACCAGCGCTCAATAAAGGCGGAAAGTGTCACAGCATTATCGTGCGGAGCCTGGCTACTGGCATTATTCAGCAACCGCCGTTCATGTGACAGTGCTTCGCCTTTAGTCGCAAACTGTTTACGCACCCGCTTGCCTTTGGCTCCATATGGATAGCATTCACATAACCACTTTCCAGAAGCGAGTCTTCGAACCGTCATATAACATTACCTCTAATACTGCCAAGTTAAACAAAAATAGTAAAACTCACTAAAAGGAAAATAAAAAGTAAACCTGTTTAGAATTAATATGCAACAGAAAGACTGATCGCATAAATTAACGCAATCTAACAATATGCTTGAATAAAGGTTATGTGGAAAATTTTATTCCACGCTATATGCTATTTCTTTAAATATATTTTGCTGCTCCCTGGTGATTAAAATGTGTTCGTCTTAGGCACAGGTAAGCCAGAACAGGTCTATTTTATGGTAATATAATTGATTGAAATTTGATCAATTGCGGTTTAGTGACTGCGAAACAGCAATGCCCCGAGCAACATGCCGAGAATAAAAGTCAATCCCAGTTCTTTGGAATACGTGCGCAATAATACCGACATGCTCAGTCGTTCAATCAGCGACGGTGCAGCTTGTGCTGGCTGTGGTGCAGTAACTTCTGGCTGAACACCCCCTTGTGCTACTGGCGGCTGTTCGCTTTTCTGTTTCAACTCATCCAGCCAAGAGAGTGCTTGTTGCAGTTGAATACGCGTTAAGTCATTGAAACGACCGGAACCAAAACTGACACAACAGTAGTGGGTCAACTTTTTGCGCAACTGCCCCTCTTCACCTTCACTGTTGCGCAGCAGTAGCCGCACCAGTGCTTTGGTATTCCCTTTCTCTTTGCAATGTTCCAGCATCTGATTCAGAAAACTCCAAGCACCTTGATAGTGGTTGCTGGTCATATTCTTGATGCTGTTAACGCCGATTTCTGCATGAACCTTTTGCCAAATCAGAAAAGGTTCTTTTCCGCTCTCCTTGGCGATGGCAATCACCAAGTCATTTAGCTCCTTCCGCTGGGCAGGTACCAGCGGCCGGATTTCCTCTTTTTCTACCGGGAGCGCAATGTTGATGGTATGGCGCCCGTCAAATTGGTCGATCTGTATGGTGTTTTCAATAAAATCACGCCCGGCAATACGGTTTTGTTCGCCCGTAGAGTGTATGCTCATAAAGTTTCCTTACTTAATCATTTGTTTTCGTTGAAATCCCTACCTGCTACTCGGTTTCCCTGGCCAGAAACAGTGATGTGACTTGATGCTGAGTTGCCAGCCGTCAGCGCCGCAAGTGCTGCTGCTTTGAGTGCGATAGGAGCTGCTCGGTAACTGTTAAGTAACTCTTCTTCGTCTTTAGTCAGTGCTGTTGTGGAACGTACCCCCGTTACAATGAATTGAACATCAGCACCTATCTTGGCAATTGCGCTTAGGTAGGTGGTATCTGGTGCTCGTTCGCCTTTTTCATATTTAAGTTGAGCAAGTTTTTTCACTCCGCCCATCTCGCCAAATGCCATCTGGCTCAAGCCAATCCGTTCGCGCTCCTCCTTTATCCGTTCTCCGGTATTCTCTTGCATAAAAAAAACCTTGACAGGTATTCAATTGGATACCAATATAGGCACCACAGACATTTTATGGATCACACTATAACACTATGACACAACAACATCATGTGCAGCGATCACGAACGCCAAACAATACTGTTGCTGGCGGAGCATTACCACTTCGTCTCTCCCCCGAAGAGCGATCAACCATTGAAGCGATGGCAAGAGCAGAGTGCCGTTCTGCTTCCAATATGATCCGTATCGTTTTTTTGCGCGGACTGGCAACGATGAATGCAAATGCGCGCGATAACAATGACCACTGAGCGCGCTAAGGCGATAGCACGAGCGCCAGCGATAGCAAGTAAACAGTTTGTTAAATAAAATCAGCATCGGATAAAAAATATTTATTGATAGGTGAAAAATGACCAACGTAACAATCAATTTAAATGTTGCGGCGCCTTATCTCTCATTGAAGGAGTATGCCCGCGTCACCGGTATCCCGTTTGATACCTGCCGGGGTATGGTCAGAGATGGCCGTATCATTATCCGCCCCAAGGAACTTTCCGGTGGCAAAATCGAAGTTAATATGGTTGCCATGCTGAAAGATGCCATTGCCAATAGTTGATGAGAAGATCATGAGTCAATTAATTCAATTAAGCCGTCATAGCTATATTTATCGTGGATTTACTATTCAAAAATGTCCACGTAATGCCATCACCATGAAAACCGCCTATAGCGTATTAAATAATGGTTTGTATCTCGGGCGTGATTTTGCATTGAGTGAGGCGATGCAGACTATCGATCGGTTAACGCGTGGTGAACGAGATGAAAGTTGATAATAACCATTATTGTCTACCAGAGCTGGCAGCAGTCAAATTACCGTCAGTGAAAACGCAGTGCCATCATCCGCAAGGTTGGCTGGAGTCGCCACAAGGCCCAGGGCCGGATCCCACTTTTAATGGAACTTTTCTCTGTAGATACGATCTGATCAGTCTCCTTCAGTAACGCAGAGTTGATGATGTCTATTTTTAATTATATCAGTGAAATACCAGACCCACGCAAAGACATTAACAAAAAACATAAGTTGGTCGATGTCATTTTTTTGGTTTTCTCCGCTGTGCTCAGTGGCGCATCGGGATGGAAATCGATACAGGAGTTTGGCGAACTGCAACTTGGCTGGCTC
>NZ_SBEF01000035.1 GCF_004011885.1 Serratia microhaemolytica
GGCGATAGCGCGGTGGTCCCACCTGACCCCATGCCGAACTCAGAAGTGAAACGCCGTAGCGCCGATGGTAGTGTGGGGTCTCCCCATGCGAGAGTAGGACACTGCCAGGCACCTACAGAAGCGCCCCTGTGTACTGATGTACACGGGGGTTTTGCTTTTTGGCTCATTGTCAGCAGTGATTGTTTGACTGCTTGCTTCTTGCCTTATTTTGCGTATAATGCGCGGGCTTGCATTGTAAGTAGTGAGCCTGGTTTTAGCGAATCAGTCGATTGGCGATAGGGTTTTGCCTTTCGAACAATACTCCCGATTTGGGAGTTATATGTTAACGATTACACTCCCCCATCAATCGAAATGGGTGTGAGTAGTAGTTATTTACGTTTATAAATAATTGGAGCTCTGGTCTCATGCAGAACCAAAGAATCCGTATCCGCCTGAAAGCGTTTGATCATCGTCTTATCGATCAATCAACCGCGGAAATCGTCGAGACTGCTAAGCGCACTGGTGCGCAGGTACGTGGTCCGATCCCGCTGCCAACTCGTAAAGAGCGTTTCACCGTTCTGATTTCTCCGCACGTCAACAAAGATGCGCGTGATCAGTACGAGATCCGCACTCATAAGCGTCTGGTTGACATCGTTGAGCCAACCGAGAAAACCGTCGATGCTCTGATGCGTCTGGATCTGGCTGCCGGTGTAGACGTGCAGATCAGCCTGGGTTAATCAGGTCATTGAGCGATTGAGAGGTTGAAACAATGATTGGTTTAGTCGGTAAAAAAGTGGGTATGACCCGTATCTTCACTGAAGATGGTGTTTCTATCCCTGTCACCGTAATTGAAATTGAAGCAAACCGCATTACTCAAGTTAAGAGCTTGGAGAGTGATGGGTACCGTGCGATCCAGGTTACCACTGGCAGCAAAAAAGCGAGCCGTGTTAGCAAGCCTGAAGCAGGGCATTTCGCTAAGGCTGGTGTTGAGGCTGGTCGTGGTCTGTGGGAATTCCGTCTGGAAGAAGGGCAAGAATTCTCTACCGGCCAAGAAATTAGCGTAGAAATTTTTGCTGATGTTAAGAAAGTTGACGTGACTGGTACCTCTAAGGGTAAAGGTTTTGCTGGTACAGTAAAACGCTGGAATTTCCGTACCCAAGATGCTACTCACGGTAACTCTTTGTCTCACCGCGTTCCGGGTTCTATCGGTCAGAACCAGACTCCGGGCAAAGTGTTTAAAGGCAAAAAAATGTCAGGTCACTTGGGTGATGAGCGTGTAACTGTTCAGAGCCTGGATGTAGTACGTGTTGACGCTGAGCGCAACCTGCTGCTGGTGAAGGGTGCTGTACCAGGTGCACCTGGTGGTAACCTGATTGTTAAACCGGCTGTGAAGGCGTAAGGGGATAGCAATGGAATTAGTATTGAAAGACGCGCCAGGCGCGCTGACTGTTTCCGAAACTACCTTCGGTCGTGATTTTAACGAAGCGCTGGTACATCAGGTTGTTGTTGCATATGCAGCAGGTGCCCGTCAAGGTACTCGTGCACAGAAGACCCGTGCTGAAGTAACCGGTTCCGGTAAAAAACCATGGCGTCAGAAAGGTACTGGCCGCGCGCGTTCAGGTTCTACCAAGAGCCCGATTTGGCGTTCAGGTGGTGTGACCTTCGCTGCTAAGCCACAGGACCATAGTCAGAAAGTAAACAAAAAGATGTATCGCGGCGCGCTGAAAAGCATTTTGTCCGAGTTGGTACGTCAAGATCGTCTAATCGTTGTCGAGAAGTTCTCTGTAGAAGCGCCTAAAACTAAGTTGCTGGCACAGAAACTAAAAGATATGGCACTGGAAGATGTGCTGATCGTGACTGGTGAACTGGATGAGAATCTGTTCCTTGCCGCACGTAACCTGTATAAGGTCGATGTGCGTGATGCAGCAGGTATCGATCCCGTTAGTCTGATCGCCTTCGACAAAGTGGTTATGACTGCTGATGCTGTGAAGCAAGTTGAGGAGATGCTGGCATGATCCGTGAAGAACGTTTGCTGAAAGTGCTGCGTGCACCGCACGTATCTGAAAAAGCATCCAACGCGATGGAAAAAAGCAACACCATCGTGCTCAAAGTTGCTAAAGATGCGACCAAGGCAGAGATTAAAGAAGCAGTGCAAAAACTGTTCGAGGTTGAAGTCAAAGACGTGAATACTTTGCTCGTTAAGGGGAAAGTGAAGCGTCACGGTCAGCGAGTTGGTCGTCGTAGCGACTGGAAAAAAGCTTACGTCACCCTGAAAGAAGGCCAGAATATGGACTTCATCGGCGGCGCAGAGTAAGTCGGAGGAGTAAGAACAATGGCAATTGTTAAATGTAAACCTACATCTCCGGGACGTCGCCATGTTGTTAAGGTGGTTAACCCAGAGTTGCATAAGGGTAAGCCTTACGCACCGTTGCTTGAAAAACTAAGCAAAACGGGTGGCCGTAACAATAATGGTCGTATCACTACTCGCCATATCGGTGGTGGTCATAAGCAACATTATCGTCTGGTTGATTTTAAACGCAACAAAGACGGTATCCCGGCTGTAGTTGAGCGTCTTGAGTACGATCCGAACCGTTCTGCAAATATTGCACTGGTTCTGTACAAAGATGGCGAGCGTCGTTACATTTTGGCACCGAAAGGTCTGAAAGTGGGTGACCAAATCCAATCTGGTGTTGATGCAGCGATCAAAGCGGGTAATAGCCTGCCAATGCGCAATATTCCAGTGGGTTCAACAGTTCACAACGTAGAGATGAAACCAGGCAAAGGTGGCCAGTTGGCGCGTTCTGCTGGTGCCTATGTTCAGATTGTTGCGCGTGATGGTTCCTATGTAACTCTGCGTCTGCGTTCTGGTGAAATGCGTAAAGTTCCAGTTGATTGCCGTGCCACCCTTGGTGAAGTCGGTAATGCGGAGCATATGTTACGTGTTCTTGGTAAGGCAGGTGCGACACGTTGGCGTGGTGTTCGCCCAACTGTACGCGGTACAGCGATGAACCCAGTCGATCACCCACACGGTGGTGGTGAAGGTCGTAACTTTGGTAAGCACCCGGTCACTCCGTGGGGCGTTCAAACCAAAGGTAAGAAGACCCGTAGCAACAAGCGTACTGACAAGTTCATTGTACGTCGCCGTAGTAAAAAATAATTAGAGGATAAGCCATGCCACGTTCTCTCAAGAAAGGTCCTTTTATTGACCTGCACTTGCTGAAGAAGGTAGAGAAAGCGGTGGAAAGCGGTGACAAAAAGCCTTTGCGCACTTGGTCCCGTCGTTCAACGATCTTTCCTAACATGATCGGTTTGACCATCGCTGTCCATAATGGTCGTCAGCATGTTCCAGTGTTTGTTACCGATGAAATGGTCGGTCACAAACTGGGTGAATTTGCGCCGACTCGTACTTATCGCGGCCATGCGGCTGATAAAAAAGCTAAAAAGCGCTAAGGTAGGAGGAAGAGATGGAAACTATCGCTAAACATCGCCACGCTCGTTCTTCTGCTCAGAAGGTTCGCCTAGTTGCTGACCTGATTCGCGGTAAGAAGGTGTCGCAAGCTCTGGAAATTTTGACTTATACCAACAAGAAAGCTGCTGGTTTGGTTAAGAAAGTACTCGAGTCTGCCATTGCTAACGCAGAACACAACGATGGCGCTGATATCGATGATCTGAAAGTCGCGAAAATCTTCGTCGACGAAGGCCCAAGCATGAAGCGCATTATGCCGCGTGCAAAAGGTCGAGCAGACCGCATCCTAAAGCGCACCAGCCACATTACTGTGGTTGTGTCCGATCGCTGAGACTCTGGAGACTAGCAATGGGTCAGAAAGTACATCCTAATGGTATTCGCCTGGGTATCGTTAAACCTTGGAACTCTACTTGGTATGCGAATACCAAAGAATTCGCTGACAATCTGGACAGCGATTTTAAAGTTCGTCAGTTCTTGGCAAAAGAGCTGGCAAAGGCTTCAGTTTCTCGTATTGTTATCGAGCGTCCGGCTAAAAGCATTCGTGTGACTGTGCACACTGCTCGCCCGGGTATCGTTATCGGCAAGAAAGGGGAAGATGTTGAAAAATTGCGTAAAGGCGTAGCAGATATTGCTGGTGTGCCTGCACAAATCAACATCGCTGAAGTACGTAAGCCAGAACTGGACGCTAAATTGGTTGCTGATAGCATCAGCTCACAGTTGGAGCGTCGTGTGATGTTCCGCCGTGCAATGAAGCGTGCAGTACAAAACGCTATGCGTCTTGGCGCTAAAGGTATCAAAGTTGAAGTCAGTGGCCGCCTTGGCGGTGCTGAGATCGCGCGTACCGAATGGTACCGTGAAGGTCGTGTTCCGTTGCATACTCTGCGTGCGGATATCGATTACAACACCTCTGAAGCGCACACCACGTATGGTGTTATTGGTGTTAAGGTCTGGATCTTCAAAGGTGAGATCCTAGGTGGTATGGCTGCTGTTGAACAACCGGAACCGGCTGCTCAACCTAAAAAGCAGCAGCGTAAAGGCCGCAAGTAAGGAGAGTCGCTGATGTTACAACCAAAGCGTACAAAATTCCGTAAAGTGCACAAAGGTCGCAACCGTGGCCTAGCGCAAGGTACGGATGTTAGCTTCGGCACTTTCGGTCTGAAAGCTGTTGGCCGTGGCCGTTTGACTGCGCGTCAAATTGAAGCAGCACGTCGTGCTATGACTCGTGCTGTGAAGCGTCAAGGTAAGATTTGGATCCGTGTATTCCCGGACAAGCCAATCACAGAGAAGCCGCTTGAAGTGCGGATGGGTAAAGGTAAGGGTAGCGTGGAGTATTGGGTTGCCCTGATCCAGCCAGGTAAAGTCTTGTATGAAATGGACGGTGTGCCTGAAGAAGTCGCCCGTGAAGCATTCAAGCTGGCAGCAGCGAAACTGCCTATCAAGACCACCTTTGTAACTAAGACGGTGATGTAATGAAAGCACAAGAGCTGCGTGAAAAAAGTGTTGAAGAGCTGAACACTGAGCTACTCAACCTACTGCGTGAGCAATTTAACTTGCGTATGCAGGCGGCGAGTGGTCAATTGCAACAAACTCACCTGTTGAAACAAGTGCGCCGTAATATCGCACGCGTTAAGACTTTATTGACTGAGAAGGCGGGTGCGTAAAAATGACTAATACTATTCGTACTCTGCAAGGCCGTGTTGTTAGCGACAAAATGGAGAAATCCTTGGTTGTTGCTATCGAGCGTACAGTGAAGCATCCTATCTATGGGAAATTCATCAAGCGCACGACCAAGCTGCACGTACATGACGAGAACAATGAGTGTGGTATCGGTGACGTGGTGGAAATCCGCGAATGCCGTCCACTGTCTAAGACTAAATCTTGGACGCTAGTTCGCGTCGTAGAGAAAGCGGTTCTTTAATTAGAACAGTGACTCTGACGTTGTAAACGGCTCAGAAAGTGGGCCGTTTATTTTTTCTACCAATACTCGGGGAGTGGTGTTACAATGTTGCGCCCTGAGTTTTGGGGTTTTCAACGACCTATTAATGGGTCCCAAAGCTGTAGTTGACATTTAGCGGAGCACTAACATGATCCAAGAACAGACTATGCTGAACGTGGCCGACAACTCCGGTGCTCGTCGCGTAATGTGTATCAAGGTTCTAGGTGGCTCGCACCGTCGATACGCAGGCGTCGGCGACATCATCAAAATTACCATTAAGGAAGCAATTCCGCGTGGTAAGGTGAAGAAAGGCGATGTACTGAAGGCGGTAGTGGTGCGCACCAAGAAAGGCGTACGTCGCCCGGACGGTTCTGTCATTCGCTTCGATGGTAATGCATGCGTTATTTTAAATAATAACAGCGAGCAACCTATCGGTACGCGTATTTTTGGGCCGGTAACTCGTGAACTGCGTAGTGAAAAGTTCATGAAAATTATCTCTCTGGCACCTGAAGTACTCTAAGGAGCGAATCATGGCAGCGAAAATCCGTCGTGATGACGAAGTTATCGTAATTACCGGTAAAGACAAAGGTAAGCGCGGTAAAGTAAAAAGTGTCCTGTCTACAGGTAAGGTCATTGTTGAAGGTATTAATCTGGTTAAGAAGCATCAAAAGCCGGTCCCGGCGCTGAACCAACCAGGTGGTATCGTTGAGAAAGAAGCTGCTATTGCTGTTTCTAACTTGGCAATCTTCAATGCGACTACCGGTAAAGCAGACCGTGTAGGTTTTAGATTTGAAGACGGTAAAAAAGTCCGTTTCTTTAAGTCTAATAGCGAAACAATCAAGTAATTTGGAGTATGACGATGGCGAAACTGCATGATTACTACAAAGACGAGGTAGTCAAACAGCTGATGTCTCAGTTTGATTACAACTCTGTCATGCAAGTCCCTCGGGTCAAGAAGATCACCCTGAACATGGGTGTTGGTGAGGCGATCGCTGATAAGAAACTGCTGGATAATGCAGCAGCTGATTTAGCAGCAATCTCTGGTCAAAAGCCGCTTATCACCAAAGCACGCAAATCTGTTGCAGGCTTCAAAATCCGTCAGGGCTATCCGATTGGCTGTAAAGTAACTCTGCGTGGTGAACGCATGTGGGAGTTCTTTGAGCGCCTGATTTCTATTGCTGTTCCACGTATCCGTGACTTCCGTGGCTTGTCTGCAAAGTCATTTGATGGTCGTGGTAACTACAGCATGGGTGTTCGTGAGCAAATCATCTTCCCAGAGATCGACTACGATAAAGTTGATCGTGTGCGTGGTTTGGATATTACCATTACCACTACTGCGAAATCTGATGATGAAGGCCGCGCACTGTTGGCTGCTTTTAACTTCCCGTTCCGCAAGTAAGGCAGAGTTGACTTATGGCAAAGCAATCAATGAAAGCACGCGAAGTCGTTCGTGTGAAACTGGCTAACAAGTACCGTGCCAAGCGCGAGGAATTGAAAGCTATCATTTCGAGTGTGAACTCGTCCGACGAAGATCGTTGGAATGCTGTTCTCAAGCTGCAGACTCTGCCGCGTGATTCCAGCCCGTCTCGTCAGCGTAAGCGCTGCCGCCAAACTGGCCGTCCACATGGTTATGTGGGCAAGTTCGGGTTGAGCCGTATCAAGTTACGTGAAGCCGCTATGCGCGGTGAAGTACCGGGCTTGAAGAAGGCTAGCTGGTAATTACCAATTGACTCACGGGAGTAAAGACAGATGAGCATGCAAGATCCGATCGCGGATATGCTGACCCGTATTCGTAACGGTCAAGCCGCGAACAAAGTTGCGGTCACCATGCCTTCCTCCAAGCTGAAAGTGGCAATTGCCAACGTGCTGAAGGAAGAAGGTTTTATTGAAGATTTTAAAGTCGAAGGCGATACCAAGCCTGTATTGGAACTAGTACTGAAGTACTTCCAAGGCAAGGCAGTGGTAGAGAGCATTCAGCGTGTTAGCCGTCCAGGTTTGCGCATCTATAAGAAAAAAGATGAGCTGCCAAAAGTAATGGCTGGTTTGGGTATCGCTGTTGTTTCTACCTCTAAAGGTGTTATGACTGATCGTGCAGCTCGCCAAGCAGGTCTTGGTGGCGAGATTATCTGCTACGTAGCTTAATTCGGGAGGAAAGAATGTCTCGTGTTGCAAAAGCACCCGTCGTCATTCCTGCCGGCGTAGAGGTAAAACTCAACGGTCAGGTTATTTCGATTAAGGGTAAGAATGGCGAGCTGACTCGTACAGTTCATGACGCCGTTATTGTTAAGCAAGAAGATAACGCACTGACTTTCGCACCACGCGAAGGTTTTGCCAATGCTTGGGCACAAGCGGGTACTACTCGTGCATTGCTCAATGCCATGGTTGTTGGTGTTACCGAGGGCTTCACTAAGAAGCTGCAACTGGTAGGTGTTGGTTATCGTGCTGCGGTGAAAGGAAATGTGGTGAATTTAGCCCTAGGCTTCTCTCATCCGATTGATCACCAGTTGCCAGCAGGCATTACTGCTGAATGCCCAAGCCAAACTGAAATCGTACTGAAAGGTGCTGATAAGCAGGTTATTGGCCAGGTTGCGGCAGATCTGCGTGCCTACCGCCGTCCCGAGCCTTACAAAGGCAAGGGGATCCGTTACGCCGATGAAGTCGTGCGTACCAAAGAGGCTAAGAAGAAGTAAGGTAACACTATGGATAAGAAATCTGCTCGTATCCGTCGTGCGACCCGCGCACGCCGTAAGCTCAAAGAACTGGGTGCAACTCGCCTGGTGGTGCATCGCACCCCGCGTCATATTTACGCACAGGTTATTGCGCCAAATGGTTCTGAAGTGTTGGTAGCTGCTTCTACGCTAGAGAAGGCTATCACTGAGCAACTCAAATACTCCGGTAACAAAGAAGCTGCTGCTGCTGTAGGTAAAGCTATTGCTGAGCGAGCTTTGGAAAAAGGGATTGCACAAGTCTCCTTTGACCGTTCCGGTTTCCAATATCATGGTCGAGTCCAGGCACTGGCAGATGCTGCCCGTGAAGCTGGCCTTCAGTTCTAAGGAAGAGGTTTAAGATGGCTCACATCGAAAAACAAGCTGGCGAACTGCAGGAAAAGCTGATCGCGGTAAATCGCGTATCTAAAACCGTAAAAGGTGGCCGTATTTTCAGCTTTACCGCACTGACAGTTGTTGGTGATGGTAATGGTCGCGTTGGTTTTGGCTACGGCAAAGCACGCGAAGTTCCAGCAGCAATCCAAAAAGCGATGGAAAAAGCCCGTCGCAACATGATGAATGTCGCGTTGAATAGCGGCACCTTACAGCATCCAATTAAAGGTGCTCATACAGGTTCCCGTGTGTTCATGCAGCCTGCTCACGAAGGTACCGGTATCATCGCGGGTGGTGCAATGCGCGCTGTTCTCGAAGTTGCTGGGGTGCACAACGTATTAGCTAAAGCTTATGGTTCAACTAACCCGATTAACGTGGTTCGTGCAACTATCGATGCTCTGGCAAATATGAAGTCTCCTGAAATGGTCGCTGCTAAGCGTGGTAAATCCGTTGCAGACATTTTGGGGTAATTGACCATGGCTAAGACTATCAAAGTTACACAAGTTCGCAGTTCAATTGGCCGTTTGCCGAAGCATAAAGCTACGTTGATTGGTTTGGGATTGCGTCGTATTGGTCACACCGTTGAGCGTGAGGATACTCCTGCCATACGCGGTATGATCAATCTGGTTTCCTACATGGTTAAAGTTGAGGAGTAGCAGATGCGTTTAAATACTCTGTCTCCCGCTGAGGGTGCCAAGCAGGCGCCGAAGCGTGTAGGTCGTGGTATTGGTTCTGGCCTGGGTAAAACTGGTGGCCGTGGTCACAAAGGTCAGAAGTCTCGTTCTGGCGGTGGCGTGCGTCGCGGGTTTGAAGGTGGTCAGATGCCTTTATATCGTCGTTTGCCGAAGTTTGGTTTTACTTCACGCAAGGCGATGCTGACAGCAGAAGTTCGTCTCTCTGAGCTGGCTTTGGTTGAAGGCGATACTATTGACCTGAATACGCTGAAAGCTGCTAACGTTGTTGGTTGCCAGATTGAGTTCGCCAAAGTGATACTTTCCGGTGAAATCAGTCGTCCGGTTACAGTGCGTGGTCTTCGAGTCACTAAAGGTGCTCGTGCTGCGATTGAAGCCGCTGGCGGTAAAATTGAGGAATAAGTGAGCGAATGGCTAAGCAACCAGGATTAGATTTTCAAAGTGCTAAAGGTGGACTCGGCGAGCTGAAGCGCAGACTGTTGTTTGTTGTCGGTGCGTTGATAGTGTTCCGCATTGGCTCTTTTATTCCGATCCCTGGTATCGATGCCGCAGTGCTCGCCAAATTGCTCGAGCAGCAAAGAGGCACCATCATTGAGATGTTTAACATGTTCTCTGGTGGTGCTTTGAGCCGTGCTTCTATTTTTGCGCTGGGTATTATGCCGTATATTTCGGCTTCAATTATTATCCAGCTGTTAACGGTGGTACATCCGGCGTTGGCAGAAATCAAAAAAGAAGGGGAGGCTGGTCGGCGTAAGATTAGCCAGTACACCCGTTACGGTACGTTAGTATTGGCCATATTCCAGTCAATCGGTATCGCTACCGGTTTACCAAATATGCCAGGTATGCAGAATTTGGTTTTAAATCCAGGCTTTGCATTCTACTTTACTGCGGTGGTGAGTCTGGTCACCGGAACGATGTTTCTGATGTGGCTGGGTGAGCAGATTACTGAACGTGGTATCGGCAACGGTATTTCGATCATTATCTTCGCAGGTATTGTGGCAGGATTGCCTTCGGCAATTGGTCATACTATTGAGCAAGCTCGGCAAGGTGAGATGAACTTCCTCCTGTTGCTGTTGATTGCAGTGTTGGTGTTTGCAGTGACTTTCTTTGTGGTGTTTATGGAGCGTGGTCAACGTCGTATCGTTGTTAACTATGCTAAGCGCCAACAAGGGCGTCGTGTTTATGCAGCACAAAGCACACACTTACCATTGAAAGTTAACATGGCTGGGGTGATCCCGGCGATTTTTGCTTCCAGTATTATTCTATTCCCTGCCACGATTGCATCTTGGTTTGGGGGAGGAACCGGTTGGAACTGGCTGACAACGATTTCGTTGTATCTTCAGCCTGGTCAGCCGTTGTATGTGTTGCTGTATGCTTCTGCAATCATCTTCTTTTGCTTTTTTTACACGGCATTGGTGTTCAATCCGCGTGAAACAGCAGATAACTTGAAGAAGTCCGGTGCCTTCGTACCAGGAATTCGCCCAGGAGAGCAGACGGCGAAGTATATTGATAAAGTGATGACACGTTTAACCTTAGTTGGTGCAATGTACATTACTTTTATCTGTCTGATCCCAGAGTTCATGCGTGACGCCATGAAAGTGCCGTTCTATTTTGGTGGAACATCGCTACTGATTGTGGTTGTGGTCATCATGGATTTTATGGCTCAAGTGCAAACTCTGATGATGTCAAGTCAGTATGAGTCTGCATTGAAGAAAGCAAACCTGAAAGGCTATGGCCGGTAATCGGGTGCATTTGAGAAGTTACGGAGGGTAAAAATGAAAGTTCGTGCTTCTGTCAAGAAATTGTGTCGTAACTGTAAAATTGTTAAGCGCGACGGTGTCGTTCGCGTGATTTGCAGTGCAGAGCCGAAGCATAAACAGCGCCAAGGCTGATTGTTTCGCATATTTTTCTTGCAAAGTTGGAGTGAGCTGGCTAGATTAGCCAGCCAATCTTTTGTCTGTAGCCGCAACACTATTTGAGTATCCTGAAAACGGGCTTTTCAGAATGGTGTTGCCGTAAAAATAAGTAGGAGTGCATAGTGGCCCGTATAGCAGGCATTAACATTCCTGATCATAAACATACCGTTATCGCACTAACGTCGATCTTCGGAATTGGCAAGACTCGTTCACAGGCTATCTGTGCAGAAACGGGAATTGCTGAACATGTTAAGATCAGTGAGCTGTCTGAAGAGCAAATTGAACAACTGCGTGAGGCAGTTGCCAAATACACCGTTGAAGGTGATTTGCGTCGTGAAGTTACCCTGAGCATCAAGCGTCTGATGGATCTTGGTACATATCGTGGTTTGCGTCATCGTCGTGGTTTGCCTGTACGCGGTCAGCGTACTAAAACCAACGCACGTACCCGTAAGGGTCCACGTAAGCCGATCAAGAAATAATCGGGGTGATTGAATAATGGCAAAGGCACCTGTTCGTACACGTAAGCGTGTAAGAAAGCAAGTCTCTGACGGCGTGGCTCATGTCCATGCTTCTTTCAACAACACCATTGTGACTATTACCGATCGTCAAGGTAACGCTTTGGGTTGGGCAACAGCCGGTGGTTCCGGTTTCCGTGGTTCCCGTAAATCAACGCCATTTGCAGCACAGGTTGCAGCTGAGCGTTGTGCCGATGCGGTGAAAGAGTACGGTATTAAGAACCTGGAAGTTATGGTTAAGGGACCTGGTCCTGGTCGTGAGTCTACTATCCGCGCTCTGAACGCGGCTGGGTTCCGCATCACTAATATTACTGATGTGACTCCGATCCCTCATAACGGTTGTCGTCCGCCGAAAAAGCGCCGCGTATAACGCCTTCGCTTTTCGGATTGTTGGAGAAAGAAAATGGCAAGATATTTGGGTCCTAAGCTCAAGCTTAGCCGCCGTGAGGGCACAGACCTGTTCCTGAAGTCTGGCGTTCGCGCGATCGATTCAAAGTGTAAACTTGAACAACCACCAGGTCAGCATGGCGCTCGTAAGCCGCGTCTTTCTGATTATGGTGTACAGTTACGTGAGAAGCAAAAAGTTCGTCGTATGTACGGTGTTCTAGAGCGTCAGTTCCGTAACTATTATAAAGAAGCAGCCCGTCTGAAAGGTAACACGGGTGAGAACCTGTTAACCCTTTTAGAAGGTCGTCTGGATAACGTGGTTTATCGTATGGGCTTTGGTGCTACACGTGCAGAAGCACGTCAGTTAGTCAGCCACAAAGCAGTTATGGTAAACGGTCGCGTTGTTAACATCGCTTCTTATCAGGTATCTCCGAATGACATTGTTAGCATTCGCGAGAAAGCTAAAAAGCAGTCTCGTGTTAAGGCTTCTTTGGAGCTGGCTGAGCAGCGTGAAAAGCCGACTTGGCTAGAAGTTGATGCTGTGAAGATGGAAGGTGTGTTCAAGCGTATTCCTGAGCGTACTGATCTGTCCGCTGACATTAATGAACACCTGATCGTCGAGCTTTACTCTAAGTAAGGTTTGATTTTCAAAGAGAGGACACAATGCAGGGTTCTGTGACAGAGTTTCTAAAACCGCGCCTGGTAGATATCGAGCAGATTAGTTCGACCCACGCCAAGGTGACCCTTGAGCCTTTAGAGCGTGGCTTTGGCCATACTCTCGGCAACGCACTGCGCCGTATTCTGCTTTCATCTATGCCGGGTTGTGCGGTGACCGAGGTTGAGATTGATGGTGTACTGCACGAGTACAGCACCAAAGAAGGTGTACAGGAAGATATCCTGGAGATCCTACTGAACCTTAAAGGTCTGGCGGTGAGAGTTCAAGGCAAAGATGAAGTTATTCTTACCCTGAATAAATCTGGCATTGGCCCTGTAACCGCTGCCGACATCACCCATGATGGTGATGTCGAAATCGTTAAACAGCAGCACGTTATCTGCCACCTGACTGATGAAAATGCATCTATCAATATGCGTATCAAAGTTCAGCGTGGTCGTGGTTATGTGCCGGCTTCTGCCCGAATTCATTCGGAAGAAGATGAGCGCCCAATTGGTCGTTTGTTAGTCGATGCTTGCTACAGCCCTGTAGAGCGTATTGCCTACAATGTTGAAGCTGCACGTGTTGAACAGCGTACTGACCTGGACAAGCTGGTAATCGAAATGGAAACCAATGGCACGATCGATCCTGAAGAGGCGATCCGCCGTGCGGCGACCATTCTGGCCGAACAACTGGAAGCTTTCGTTGACCTGCGTGATGTACGTCAACCGGAAGTGAAAGAAGAGAAACCGGAGTTCGATCCGATCCTGCTGCGCCCTGTTGACGATCTGGAATTGACTGTCCGCTCCGCTAACTGCCTCAAGGCAGAAGCTATCCACTACATCGGTGATTTGGTACAGCGTACCGAGGTTGAGTTGTTGAAAACGCCTAACCTGGGTAAAAAATCTCTTACTGAGATTAAAGATGTGCTGGCCTCTCGTGGTTTATCTCTTGGTATGCGCCTTGAGAATTGGCCACCGGCAAGCATTGCTGACGAGTAACCGGATCACAGGTTAAGGTTTTACTGAGAAGGATAAGGTCATGCGCCATCGTAAGAGTGGTCGTCA
Source organism: Serratia microhaemolytica (assembly GCF_004011885.1). Classification (GTDB taxonomy): domain Bacteria; phylum Pseudomonadota; class Gammaproteobacteria; order Enterobacterales; family Enterobacteriaceae; genus Serratia_G; species Serratia_G microhaemolytica. The sequence continues at coordinate 13,709 of NZ_SBEF01000035.1, forward strand.
ATTGAACCGTAACAGCAGCCATCGTCAGGCTATGTTTCGTAATATGGCTGGTTCTTTGGTTCGTTATGAGATCATCAAGACGACCCTGCCAAAAGCGAAAGAGCTGCGCCGTGTTGTTGAGCCACTAATTACTCTTGCCAAGATTGATAGCTTAGCTAATCGTCGTCTGGCATTCGCCCGTACTCGTGATAGCGATATCGTGGCAAAATTGTTTAATGACTTGGGGCCACGTTTTGCAAGTCGTGCGGGTGGTTATACACGTATTTTGAAGTGTGGTTTCCGTGCGGGCGACAATGCGCCGATGGCATACATCGAGTTAGTTGATCGTAACGAGTCACAAGAAGAAGTTGTTGCTGCAGAGTAATTTGTAGCAGAGTAGGGGGTTGTTCTACTTAGCTCCCCACTGTTAGCAAAGTCCTGGCCTTTTGGTCAGGACTTTGGTCTTTTTGGTGTATGAAAAAACACCTATCAAAAAATCCCACTATAATATTAAGTTAGTATTACTCATGTTGTAATCATATCTCTTTCTTTGATGCCCTCCCTCAACCGCGAATGGCGGCATGATGTTGGGTTATGATGATGCTAATGGGCTAGTGGTTACATAACACTTTTAAAATAATCAGATAAGTGTTAGAGACAGAGTTGCAGCAGCAGCGAGGTATGTTTTGCTTATAACAACTCACTATTCTTTTAGATTGTTGGCTTTAGTAAGCAAGCTTGTGTTGATAAAAGCAACATCTGGCTGCTAATTGCTGTGATATTGTTATAACAATCGACTTTTTTCGAAATCTTATCGCAAAACTAGCATGTAACAGGTGACAAATCGTCAGCAGCAGGTTATTTTCTATAATGATCGTTTTATTGCCGGAGATACCAGCATAATGGCTGACAAGTTTCACATCTTGCTTCTCAACGGCCCCAATTTGAACTTGTTGGGGACACGTGAACCGGATAAATATGGTAGCACGACGTTGAGCGAGATCATTAGCCAGTTGGAAAATCAAGCAAAGATGCTTGATGTTGCTTTGTCTCACCTGCAGTCGAATGCGGAACATGAGTTAATCGACCGCATTCATCAGGCACGAGCTAATACGGATTTTATTTTGATTAATCCGGCAGCGTTTACGCATACTAGCGTAGCGTTGCGTGATGCATTACTGGCGGTACAGATCCCGTTCATTGAGATCCACCTCTCTAATGTGCATTCCCGTGAGCCTTTTCGTCATCACTCTTACCTGTCTGACGTTGCAGTAGGGGTGATTTGTGGTCTCGGTGCGGATGGGTATACATTTGCGTTACAGGCAGCGGTTAGCCGTTTGTCAAAACTCCATTAATTGCAATATAAAAAGAGTTCGGAATCACACCTATGGATATTCGTAAAATTAAAAAACTGATCGAATTAGTTGAAGAGTCTGGCATTTCTGAGCTGGAAATTTCTGAAGGTGAAGAGTCAGTGCGCATCAGTCGTGCTGTTCCTTCTGCTCAGGCTTATCCAGTAATGCCTCAGTATGTTGCATCAGCACCGGCACAACCTGCTGCCGCTCCTGCTTCTGCGGCCAGTGCTGCTGAAACCGCTGCACCAGCAGCAATCAGCGGTCATATCGTTCGTTCACCGATGGTGGGTACTTTTTATCGTACCCCTAGCCCGGACGCTAAGCCATTTGTGGAAGTGGGTCAGAAAGTGAATGCTGGCGATACCTTGTGTATTGTTGAAGCGATGAAAATGATGAATCAGATTGAAGCGGACAAATCTGGTGTGATCAAAGCGATCCTGGTAGAAAATGGCCAGCCGGTTGAATATGACGAGCCATTGGTCGTCATCGAATAACGAGGCGTCCTATGCTTGATAAAATTGTTATAGCCAACCGTGGTGAGATTGCGCTGCGTATTTTACGTGCTTGCAAAGAGCTTGGTATCAAGACTGTTGCGGTACACTCCAGTGCTGATCGTGATTTAAAGCACGTGCTACTGGCCGATGAAACGGTCTGTATCGGCCCAGCACCATCAGTGAAAAGTTATCTCAACATCCCTGCGATTATTGCGGCAGCTGAGGTAACTGGTGCCGTTGCGATCCACCCTGGTTATGGTTTTTTGTCTGAAAACGCTAATTTTGCTGAGCAAGTTGAGCGTTCTGGTTTTATTTTCATTGGCCCGCGTGCTGAAACTATCCGCCTCATGGGAGATAAAGTTTCAGCGATTAATGCCATGAAGAAAGCTGGCGTGCCTTGTGTACCAGGATCGGATGGTCCATTGACCGAAGATATGGAAAAGAACCGTGCCTTTGCTAAGCGGATTGGTTACCCAGTGATCATCAAAGCTTCTGGTGGTGGCGGTGGTCGTGGTATGCGTGTGGTGCGCAGTGATAAGGATCTTGAGCAATCAATCTCCATGACAAAAGCGGAAGCCAAGGCAGCTTTCAATAATGACATGGTTTATATGGAAAAATATTTAGAGAATCCACGTCATATCGAGATCCAGGTGTTGGCTGATGGTCAGGGGAATGCTATCTATCTTGCTGAGCGTGATTGTTCTATGCAGCGTCGTCATCAGAAAGTGGTGGAAGAAGCGCCTGCACCGGGCATTACTCCTGAACTACGTCGTTACATTGGTGAGCGTTGTGCTAAGGCGTGTGTTGAAATTGGCTATCGTGGTGCTGGTACTTTCGAGTTCCTGTATGAAAATGGTGAGTTCTATTTCATTGAGATGAACACACGTATCCAGGTGGAGCATCCTGTTACTGAGATGATCACTGGCGTTGACCTGATTAAGGAGCAGTTGCGTGTTGCTGCTGGTCAGCCGCTGTCGATTGAGCAGCAAGAGGTGAGAGTTCAGGGACATGCAGTAGAGTGTCGAATCAACGCTGAAGATCCCAATACCTTCTTACCAAGCCCGGGTAAAATTACTCGCTTTCATGTGCCAGGAGGCTTCGGGGTCCGTTGGGAATCGCATATTTATTCTGGTTACACCGTACCGCCTCACTACGACTCAATGATTGGCAAGCTGATCACTTATGGTGAAAGCCGTGATGTAGCGATTGCACGCATGAAGAATGCGTTGTCTGAACTGATCATTGATGGCATTAAAACCAACATTGAATTGCAGCAAAAGATCATGCATGACGAAAATTTCCAGCATGGCGGTACTAATATCCACTATCTGGAGAAGAAACTGGGCTTACAGTGAGGCTGACAAAGGCCAGGTTAGCTGTTGAGCAGTGAGTACTCACAGCGTGTTGATTGGTCTTTAGCATGCACCAAAGCTAAATAGTTTATCAACCGGCCATTTGTTGGCCGGTTTTTTCTTGCTTTTGCCAACATAAGCGCTTGGCAAAAGTCGCTCTTGCCGTAAAATTTCCCTCTGTCTTTTCGTACCTTCATTAAGAACCTCTTGGAGAGATCAATGGAACAACGCGTTCTACAGGCTCATCGTGAAGCACGCTGGGCTATGGGGTTAACACTGCTGTACCTAGCGGCTTGGTCATTGGCAGCCTATCTGCCGGACGACAAAATTGGCATCACTGGGTTGCCGCACTGGTTTGAGATGGCTTGTATGTTAGTACCGCTACTGTTTATTGTTCTCTGCTGGTTGATGGTTCGTGTTGTGTTCCGTGATATTTCGCTGGAGGACAACAGTGAGAGTTGAAGTTATTTTCCCATTAATCATCTATTTACTGCTGGTGTTTGCGTTGTCTGTTTATGCTTACCGTCGTCGTCAGCAGGGTAGTTTCCTCAATGAATATTTTCTCGGTAACCGATCGTTAGGTGGCTTTGTCTTGGCGATGACGCTAACTACCACCTATGTGAGTGCAAGTTCCTTTATTGGTGGGCCAGGAGCAGCTTACAAATATGGTTTAGGGTGGGTATTGCTGGCGATGATCCAATTGCCGGCGGTATGGCTTTCGTTAAGTGTGCTGGGTAAAAAATTTGCCATTTTGGCACGTCGATATAATGCCATCACTCTCAACGATATGCTGTTTGCCCGTTATCAAAGTCGTCTATTGGTATGGTTGGCCAGCTTGAGCCTACTGATTGCGTTTCTTGGTGCGATGACGGTGCAGTTTATCGGTGGTGCGCGTCTGCTAGAGACTGCGGCTGGCATTCCTTATGATGTAGGGCTGCTGATTTTTGGCCTCAGTATCGCGCTGTACACCACATTGGGGGGATTTCGTGCCAGTGTGCTCAACGACGCCATGCAAGGGCTAATGATGTTGCTGGGCACCCTGCTGTTGCTAGCAGCGGTGATCCACGCTGCGGGTGGCCTGCATGGTGCAGTGGATAAACTGCAGCAGATCGACCCTGCACTGATTACGCCGCAAGGTGGTGACCAGATCCTGAGTTTGCCTTTTATGCTCTCATTCTGGATCTTGGTCTGTTTTGGTGTTGTTGGCCTACCGCATACAGCGGTGCGTTGTATCGCTTATCGTGACAGTAAAGCAGTACACCGAGGAATAATCCTTGGCACTCTAGTGCTGGCGGTACTGATGTTTGGTATGCATTTGGCGGGAGCGCTAGGGCGAGCAGTATTACCGGATATAAAAATCCCTGATCAGGTGATCCCTTCTCTGATGATCACTGTATTGCCACCGTATGCAGCGGGAATTTTTCTGGCGGCACCGATGGCGGCGATCATGTCAACTATCAACGCACAACTACTGCAATCTTCGGCTACGATTGTCAAAGATCTCTATTTAGGGGTTCGCCCACAACAGATGCAAAATGAGAAGCTGATCAAGCGTGGCTCTAGTTTGACCACACTTATTCTCGGTTTATTGGTTCTGCTGGCTGCTTGGCGACCACCAGAAATGATTATCTGGCTAAACTTGCTGGCATTTGGTGGTCTTGAAGCGGTATTCCTTTGGCCATTGGTGCTAGGTTTGTATTGGCAGAGGGCCAATGCACAAGGCGCGCTTAGTTCGATGATCATCGGGGCGCTATGTTATACCGTGTTGGCGAGTTTTAACTGGAAATTGGTTGGGACACATCCGATCGTCCCCTCACTATTATTAAGTTTGCTGGCATTCTACCTAGGTAATCTCTATGGTGAAAAACGTCGGTTAACCTCCTCGTTAGCTTCTTGAACGGAGTTGTTATGCCTTGGATCCAACTTAAATTAAACACGACCGGCAGCCAGGCGGAGAGCCTGAGTGATGCACTGGTCGAGAGTGGTGCAGTCTCTGTCACTTTTCAGGATAGCCACGATAACCCAGTATTTGAACCATTACCCGGTGAAACCTTGTTGTGGGGTGATACCGATGTGATAGGCCTATTTGATGCGCAAACCGATATGGATGAAGTGGTGGCGATACTGGAGCAGCATCCTTTATTGGGTGCTGGTTTTCACAAGAAAATTGAGCAAATTGAGGATAAAGACTGGGAGCGTGAGTGGATGGATAACTTTCATCCGATGCGCTTTGGTCAGCGTTTATGGATTTGTCCAAGTTGGCGTGAGGTACCAGACCCTGATGCAGTGAACGTGATGCTAGATCCTGGTCTAGCGTTTGGTACTGGCACACATCCTACTACATCTCTCTGCTTACAGTGGCTGGATGGGTTGGATTTGTCAGGAAAAACGGTAATCGATTTTGGCTGTGGCTCTGGCATTTTAGCAATTGCAGCACTGAAACTTGGTGCAGCTCGAGCAATCGGCATTGATATCGACCCACAAGCGATCCAGGCTAGCCGTGATAATGCTGAGCGTAATGGCGTCTCAGCACAGCTTGATCTTTATTTATCTAAAGATAAACCAGCAGATTTATATGCGGACGTAGTGGTAGCCAACATTTTGGCTGGACCGTTACGTGAGCTGGCGCCAGTAATTAGCGAACTGGTGAAACCCGGAGGAGTTTTGGGATTATCTGGTGTATTGGCAACACAGGCGATAGCGGTTGCACAAGCTTATCAAGATAAATTTTCTCTTGAACCTGTCGCAGTAAATGAAGAGTGGAGTCGGATTACCGGACGGCGGCTATAATTTGTTTGAGAGTGTTATTAACCGCAGATTTGAGAAAGTTTGCGGTTTTTACCTGCGATAAATTATGCTGCATTTATGACAAATATCATTCATAACGTTTCGAAAGTAGCGTGAATTGCATAATAATAAATACCTACTTAGAGGTATAAAATAAAAAGTGTAACAAAATGAAATTTTATCTTATCTTAGTGGTGTACCCTTAATCAGCTCTGGAAGCGTTATTCTGTCAAGTATATTACTATTTACACGGAGTTACAGTGGATAGTGGATAACAACGAATAAGTAATATTTTATTACAGACATATTAATAACAATAATGCAACTCATTGTTACACAATGGTAATTTATTATAAATCCCACTGAATAACAGATTGATTGATAAATAGCGATAATTTGCTCAAAGTTTGGCCTTTCATATCAGAACAAAAATGCGTAATATATGCGCCCTTGTGGGCACAGTATGGTTATTCTTCGTCTATGCGCATTGGAAACTACCAGTTATCTAATTGCTTGATTGCCGCTCCGATGGCCGGAGTCTCAGATCGTCCATTCAGAACGTTATGTCATGCAATGGGTGCTGGAATGGCGGTATCCGAAATGCTCTCCTCAAATCCAGAGGTGTGGCGGACGGATAAATCGCGTTTGCGCATGGTGCATAGTGATGAACCGGGTATCCGTTCGGTGCAAATTGCCGGTTGTGATCCTGGTGATATGGCGGCTGCAGCACGGATTAATGTTGCTAGTGGTGCGCAGATTATCGACATCAATATGGGATGTCCGGCAAAGAAAGTGAATCGGAAACTAGCAGGTTCTGCTTTGTTGCAGTACCCAGATCTAGTGAAACAGATCCTGCTTGCAGTTGTTAATGCGGTGGATGTGCCGGTAACGCTGAAAATCCGAACTGGCTGGGATCCGGAACACCGTAACTGTGTAGAAATTGCCCAGTTGGCCGAAGAGTGTGGTGTACAGGCTGTGACTATTCATGGCAGAACCCGTGCCTGTCTATTTAATGGCTGTGCGGAGTACGACACCATTCGGGCAGTTAAGCAGAATGTTTCTATTCCGATTATCGCGAACGGCGACATTACTAACCCGCAGAAAGCCAGAGCAGTGCTTGACTACACTGGGGCGGATGCCCTGATGATCGGGCGCGCTGCTCAGGGGAGACCCTGGATCTTCCGGGAAATCCAGCATTATCTGGACACAGGGGAGTTGCTGCCACCTTTGCCATCGGGTGAAGTGAAGCGCTTGCTAGTCGGCCATATTCGGGAGTTGCATGGTTTTTATGGCCAAGGCAAAGGAGCTCGAATTGCTCGAAAGCACGTCTCTTGGTATTTACAAGAGCATGCCCCGAATGACCAGTTTAGGCGCACATTCAACACCATAGAGGATGCCAGTGAACAACTGGAGGTGTTGGAGGCATATTTTGAAAATTTTGCGTAACAAAAAAGAGCTGACAGAACTATGTTCGAACAACGTGTAAACGCTGACGTACTCACCGTTTCAACAGTGAATTCACAGGATCAGGTAACTCAAAAGCCTCTACGTGATTCGGTTAAGCAAGCACTGAAAAACTATCTTGCCCAGCTCAATGGTCAAGATGTTAATGATCTGTATGAATTAGTGTTGGCTGAAGTTGAACATCCATTACTGGACATGGTGATGCAATATACTCGTGGTAACCAAACCCGAGCAGCGCTTATGATGGGGATTAACCGTGGTACATTGCGTAAGAAATTGAAAAAATACGGCATGAACTAATCATTGTCGGCGAATGTATCAACTGAAAAGCGCTGCTGGGAAACTGGCAGCGCTTTTTTATCGCCTAACGGTTATCGTTTGATATCACAGTAGCAGAATAGCCATACTCACTACCTTGCTCTACAATTTGCTTTGTTAGCGTTGGATCGCTTCATCGTGTAGCCACTGTGCAACCCGTGGTGCAAAGTAAGTTAACACACCGTCGGCACCGGCACGTTTAAAACAGAGCAGTGATTCCATAATTGCCGGCTTCTCCTGTAGCCAGCCATTTTGAATTGCAGCCATATGCATCGCATACTCACCAGAAACTTGGTAGGCGAAAGTCGGCACACCGAAGGTCTGTTTGACACGTTGGACGACATCCAAATAGGGCATCCCAGGTTTGACCATCACCATATCTGCGCCTTCTTGCAGATCTTGGGCGATCTCTTGCAGTGCTTCATCACTATTGGCCGGATCCATCTGGTAACTCTTTTTATTGCCACCTTTGAGGTTGCCGGTAGAGCCTAATGCATCACGGAACGGACCGTAGTAGCAAGAGGCATACTTGGCCGAGTAGGCCATAATTTGCGTAGTTACCCAGCCCTGTTGCTCCAACTGAGAACGGATAGCGCCGATACGACCATCCATCATATCGCTTGGGGCGACAATTTCTGCACCAGCTTCGGCGTGAGACAGAGCTTGACGAACCAGAATTTCACTACTGGCGTCGTTAATCACATAACCTTGCTCGTCAATAACACCATCTTGCCCATGGCTAGTGTAGGGATCGAGCGCAACATCAGTCAAAATGCCTAATTCAGGCACAGCATTTTTTAATGCACGCACAGCGCGTTGCACTAATCCATTGGGATTGTAGGCCTCTTCAGCGTTTAGTGTTTTTAAGCTTGGTTCAATCACGGGAAACAGCGAAAGTACGGGTATACCAAGTTTGGCCGCCGCCTCTGCTTCCTTAAGTAGCAGATCAAGTGTCATTCGCGATACGCCCGGCATTGAGGACACTTGTTCCTGCCGATTATTTCCCTCCATGATGAAGACTGGATAAATTAGATCATTGACCGTTAATTGGTGCTCAGCGACCAGCCGACGACTAAAATCGTGGCGACGTAAACGCCGCAAACGTCGTGCTGGAAAGGATGTGGGAAATAGATAACTCATTATTTTTCCTTAATGGGTATCACCGAGTCAGGAATGCAACGGTTCATCATCATCTTCTTCTTCGGTGGGTTTACGTCTTTTGCCGACATAGAAACGTGCGAGGAACATACCGAGTTCGAATAGGATATACATCGGGATGGCCAGTAGCGTCTGTGAAAATATGTCAGCCGGCGTTAACAGCATACCAACGACAAAGGCACCGACCAGCACATATGGCCGCTTTCTTTTTAAGTCTTCCGGGGTGGTTACTCCACTCCAGCACAGCAAAATGATGGCAATAGGAACCTCAAACGCAACACCAAAGGCCATAAACAGCGCCATGACAAAGCTGAGGTAACTGCTAATATCAGTGGCAATCACGACCCCTGCGGGAGCTGTTTGCGCAAAAAAGCCAAAGGCAAGCGGGAACACCACAAAATAGGCGAATGCCATGCCGAGGTAGAACAGTAGGCTACTGGAGATTAGCAGTGGCATCATTAAGCGACGCTCGTGCTGGTAAAGTGCAGGAGCAATGAATGCCCAGACCTGATATAGGATCATCGGTGCCGATACAATCACTGAAACCATCATGGTGAGCTTGATCGGTGTGAAAAAAGGTGAGGCCACATCAGTGGCGATCATACTGGCACCCGTGGGCAGTTGTTCTTTTAGAGGGGCTGACACTAATTGATAGATATCATTGGCAAAGAACACCAGCACAGCAAAAACGACCAGTACACAGATAATGGCATTCAGTAGTCGCTTGCGCAGTTCAATCAAATGGCTGACCAGCGGTTGGGTATCTTCAACGGCCATGTTTAACGCTCATCGTGAGTTTGTTGAGCAGCAGTTTTTTCCGCGACTACTGCAGTAGTTGGGGGCTGTTGCACCGAAGGATTTTTTACCACAGCAGTAGAAGACGGCTCTGGCTTGTTGTCAGGCAGTGGCATACCATCGTGAACTGCTTCTGGATCGATACCCTGAGGATCTTCAGTGGGTGGATTGGCGTCGAGCTGATAGGAGCGCTTGAGTGATTCCGCAACCCCTTTCAATTCCTCCATGGACGCTTTTAGCTCAGGGGTTAAATTTTGCAAACCAGCCTCTTCAGCCTTCTTCAGGCTTTGCTGTAGCTCTTGCAGCTTTAACTCTTGTGTCAGCTCATTTTGTACTGATGCAGCAAGCGAGCGCAGTGAGCGGATCCAGCCAGCGATGGTTTTGATCGCCACCGGCAGCCGCTCTGGCCCAAGAACAACCAAGCCGATCACCATCACCAGCATCAGTTCACTAAACCCAATGTCAAACACGGTTTACACCTGCTCTTTGTTTTTTGACTCTTCTGGTTTTGTTTCCGTTTGCTTGTCAGTAAGCGGTTTGGTTGTGAAATCAGCATCATCCTGCTCACTTTTTTCTGCTGTATTGGCAGTGGGCGGTGTTTCATCATTTACCGCTTTTTTAAATCCTTTGATGGATGCACCTAGATCAGAACCCAGGGTACGCAGTTTTTTGGTGCCAAATAACAACACGACGATGACTGCGATAATCAACAATTGCCAAATACTTATACCACCCATTATCGTTACCTCGATCACTAAAAAGGGTTATATACCCGTTATGTTTCAATCTGCTGCATTATATACACTTATTACCTTAAGTTGAGCTGTTGGATCAACTTAAGGCAGTAAATTTATTCCGCTATGTCGCTAATCTGTGCTTCTTGCGCACTAACGGGTACGTAGCCAGCCGATCACCCAGATCACCAAGCCTGCGCTAATCAACCAGCCCGGAAACATTGTTACGTCTTTTAACAACAAAAGCGTACCACTGATTAGCAGTGTAGCACCAACACCAAACAAATAACGTGACTGGCTTTGGCGTGAGCTTTGTTGTGCTAACTGATCAGTTAACTTGTCAACGCTTTGTTTCAGGTATCTATGCTGATGTAGGCTGTCGTAAAGTAACTCTGGCAATTCAGGTAATTTTTCTGCCCAGAATGGGGCTTTCTCTTTTATCGCACGTATCACTGCCGGAATGCCCATCTGTTCACGTAACCAGTTTTCTAAAAACGGTTTTGCCGTGCTCCAGAGATCAAGTTGAGGATAGAGCTGGCGGCCAAGCCCCTCAACGTAGAGCAGTGTCTTTTGCAGTAGCACCAGTTGTGGTTGAACCTCCATATTGAAGCGGCGAGCGGTGTTGAATAGATTTAGCAGCACATGGCCAAAAGAGATCTCAGCCAGAGGTTTCTCAAAAATAGGCTCACAAACCGTACGAATGGCAAATTCAAAATCTTCTAGGTTGGTATCACGAGGTACCCAACCAGAATCGACATGCAACTCTGCTACCTTGCGGTAATCGCGATTGAAAAAGGCGATAAAATTTTCAGCCAGATAGCGTTTATCTTCCCGGTTTAGTGAACCAACAATGCCGCAGTCGATACCGATATAGCAGGGATCTTGCGGATGAGCGTGACTCACAAAAATATTACCAGGGTGCATGTCAGCATGGAAAAAACTGTCGCGGAAAACTTGAGTAAAGAACACCTGCACTCCGCGTTCAGCCAGCAGCTTCATATTGGTATTCTGTTGTTGCAATGCAGCAATATCGGCAACGGGAATACCGTAAATACGCTCCATAACCAGCAGGTTTTCTCGACAGTAATCAGGATAAACCTCCGGAATATATAGCATCGGGCTAGCATCAAAATTGCGCCGCAATTGGATGGCATTTGCTGCTTCACGTAGCAGATTCAACTCATCTAACAGTGTTTTCTCATATTCCCGTACCACTTCACGCGGACGTAAACGGCGACCATCTGGCAAGATGGTCGGCAGCCAACTGGCTAGGCGATACATTAGCCGTACATCAGCACGGATGATAGGTTTAATATCTGGTCTGATGACCTTTAATACCACCTCTTGTGTGCTGCCTTTTAACCAAGCGGTATGCACTTGAGCGATCGAGGCTGAGGCCAAGGGTTGTTGCTTGAAACCATCAAACCAAGTCTCAAGCGGTCCGCCCAAGGCCTGCTCAATCTGCTGACGCGCTAATGCACCATCGAACGGGGCAACGCGATCCTGTAGTAGCGCTAGTTGTTCAGCAATCTCTGGTGGGAATAGATCGCGTCGGGTCGACATCATTTGGCCAAATTTGATCCAGACTGGGCCGAGGGTTTGTAATGCTAATCGCAGCCGTTCACCTAGCGGTTTTTCCTGATGACGATTTGGCAACCAGAATAACAGACGACGGATAACGCGCAGCGGTAACGTTAAGCGGATTTTTGGCAGTAATTCATCCAGGCCGTGATTGAGAAAAACACGCACAATAAAATATAAGCGGTAGATTTCGCTCGGCGTCATGAAGTTATCTCCAACTGGTCTATGCGTAGCGCTAGCGCATCAACGCTTGCTACCGTAGCGTCTACTTCTTCATTGAACCAGGCTACCTCCAATTTATTGGCGGCTAATTGCCACTCATGCATCACTGTTTCAGCAAAATGGCGTTGCTGTTTCTGACACTGTGCTTTCAACAGTTGACCGGTTTTATTGATGCCATCAGACAGACTTTGTGCAACCACATCACCAAGATACGGAGCGAGTTGATCGGCAACATCCCATTGAGCCAGGTCAAGTAGTGTGATCAAGTGTTGTACTACTTGGATATCGCCTTCAACAATCAGCTCACCACTACGCATTAGCGATGATAACTGTTGGCGATCACCTAACTTGATGATCACGGCTAAACGGGTTTGCACCGTGCAATCAGCCTGATCTTCAGTGTGTGCCAGCACATCCACACATCGCTCGCTAAATATCAGCACCAGCGGCGTCGGCAGTTCTTGCAACTCCAGACGTAGCCGTTTACCGACCAGACGCAGGCGAGCTGCTTTTAGACTGGGTTCGTTGAACAGTAGCCGGTTAAGTGCGGCTTCAACCATGCCGGTGAGCAGCGGAGTGAGCAGTAGCGGCATCATCAGAATTTGAAGCCTCTATGCAGAGCGACGATACCACCGGTGAGATTGAAATAGTTGATGTTCTCGAAACCGGCCTGGTCCATCATCTGCTTCAACGTCTCTTGCCCGGGGTGCATACGGATTGATTCTGCCAGGTAACGATAGCTCTCGGCATCATTGACCACTAACTCACCAATTTTGGGTAGTACATGGAAAGAGTAGAGGTCATACGCTTTACTGAGCGGCTCTAGTAACGGTTTGGAGAATTCCAGTACTAGTAGGCGCCCTCCCGGCTTGAGAACACGAAACATAGAACGCAGTGCCTTATCTTTATCGGTGACATTGCGCAGACCAAATGAGATGGTGATGCAATCAAAAGTGTTATCGGGGAAGGGCAGGGCTTCGGCATTAGCTTGTACATAGCGGATATTGCCGACCATGCCATGATCACGCAACTTTTCACGTCCCATTTTCAGCATTGAGTCATTGATATCCGCCAGAACCACCTGGCCTTGTTCACCGACCATGCGGGAAAACTTAGCTGCCAAATCACCAGTACCACCGGCAAGATCCAGCACCTGTTGACCACGACGTACCCCACTACAATCAATGGTAAAGCGCTTCCAAATACGGTGGATACCGAATGACATCAGATCGTTCATGACATCATACTTGGCGGCGACGGAGTGAAAAACATTCGCTACCATTGCCTGTTTTTCGTTTCTCGCTACAGTGCGAAAACCAAAATCAGTCGTTTCTGGGAGTTGATCTGCCATACTGTGCTGCCTGTACCTGCTGTTGTGCTAATTTCATAGCGCCAATTGTACCAGAAAGTGTGGCAATCCCCCAGTTTGCAATTTGCTTGCAGCTTGTTGACTACTCTAAGGTCTCATCGGATAGGATTGTTGTATTCTCTTGTTCAGCAAGTGCTTGCTGTACTAACTGTGCGTTTATTGGTCTTTTGGCTTCCACACCTAGGTTACGGAAGCCTTCAATCTGACTCAGTAGATTAGCTCGGCCAGTAGTGAGTTTATTCATTGCCTGTTGATAGTTGCTTTGTGCTTTGTCTAAACTTTGCCCTACAGCTGACATATCGTCGATGAATAGACGCATTTTGTCATACAGTCGAGCGGCACGATTAGCGATACGTTCAGCATTCTGACTCTGACGTTCATAACGCCAGAGATTATTGATGGTACGCAGTGCCACGAGAGTAGTGGTTGGGCTGACCAGCATCACGTTATGTTGCAGCGCTTCGGTGATTAGCTCTGGTTCGTGATTGATGGCCAGTAAAAACGCTGGCTCGATCGGCACAAACATAAGCACATAGTCGAGCGAGCGTAAGCCGGGGAGTTGTTGATAATCCTTACGGCTTAGTAGGCGTATTTGTCCACGCAGTGAGGCGATGTGTTCGCTTAATGCGCTGTTACGCTTTGCGTCATCATCGCTATTAAAGTAGCGCTCATAAGCAACCAGAGAAACTTTGGCATCAATCACTACATCTTTGCCTTGGGGAAGATGCACGATCACATCCGGCTGCAGGCGACTTTGTGGATCTACCTGTAGATTAACTTGTATTTCATATTCATACCCTTGACGTAAGCCAGATGCTTCCAGCACTTTGCTCAATAACCACTCACCCCAGTTACCCTGGATTTTGTTGTCACCTTTGAGTGCTCTAGTCAGATTGACTGCTTCGTGCGCCATCTGTGCATTTAGCTGTTGCAGATTGCGGATCTCATGAGTCAAAGTGTGTCGTTCACGCGCTTCATAATTAAAACTCTCCTGTACTTGACGTCGGAAACCCTCTAACTGTTCGCGTAGTGGTGACAGAAGGTGGTTGAGGCTTTGTTGACTCAGTTGATCAACTTTGCGTGTACTGGTCTCGAAAATACGGTTAGCCAACTGTTCAAACTGATTGCTTAAACGTTGTTCACTGTTAACGAGCAGTTGCTGCTTCTCTGAGGCGGAAATTTGGCTCTCTTCCAAACGAGTGGTGAGTTCACACAGCTTGGCTTCTTGTGTACTGTTAACTTGTTGTTGATTGTGGAGCTGTTGGCGTAGTATTTGGCATTCATTACGCCAATAATCAAGTTGTTGTAAACGCTCTTGCCCAGCGGCCAGTTGGCTGTGCAGGGAGCGCAGTTCTAGGCTATTTTGTTGCAATTGTTGTTCTAATTGCTGTTCTGTCAGTTGTTGCGCATTGATGTCAAGTCGCGCTTGATCTAGCGTCTGTTCGAGTAGGCGTGCGTTTGTTTCGTACATGGCGGCATACTGTTGTGCTCTCAGGCTGGTAATTAACCAGCCAAGCAATATGCCAATTATGATCCCGCCGATACCGTAAACTAGAACGCTGTCCACCTTGATCTCCTACTTCGGCAATATTTCGTGCGATAGTGCTCGCTGTGATTGATTAGCGCTGCAATAGATATGAGGTTTAGAAATGGATTGCTCCACTTGTATGCGAGTGGGGAGCGTTGAACTGAAAGCGTGAAATCCGACCCAATATTGACCTCATACAGATTTAAGGTAAAACGTCACTGTATAAATGTCCAGTCTATTTTGGTTGATTTTTTCTTCTGAACTGTGCGCCGTATCACGCACAGTTTTGCTGCCAGCATACAATCTGACAATTACTAAACAGAGGCTATGCTGTTATTTGCTTTACTAAAAGTTTAACGCTGATTTAAGATTGGGGGTGGGATTTTTTTATATAGAAAAAGAAATAAATATCAGCAGAAAATTCTTATTTCTGCTGATATGATGACTAGATTATAGTATAGTTATAGTATAAATAAATATCCCTGGTGCTGCTTAGTTTGGTAACTCGATTGTTACGAGGTCGGGTTTCCTCATCGGCTACCAACGACGGAAAGTATAAGCGTTTCTGTGGTGTTGAGGATAGTTAGACTTAGGTTTGGTTTTACCCTATACTTTTGTCAGTTGGTGGATGTTTTGGAGGTCACTCGATGTCAGGCTTTTTTGGGGATAATAATAGTGAAACGAAAGGTGCTGTACAAAACTACTTAGATAGTAAGTTGGCAGTGTTGGGTGATTTCAAGTATGCCTATATTATAATCAATAAAAAAAACCCTATGGATATATATGTTGTTTCTAATTACCCAGAAGAGTGGGCTGACATATATGTGAAAAATAACTATCAGCATATCGATCCAGTGATTCTTTCCGCACTGAATCGCGTTTCTCCGTTTGCTTGGGATGAGAACATTTCAATAAGCTCATTAGGAAGTTTTTCTAGAATATTTAACTTGTCTAGAAATTATAATATTATTAATGGATATAGTTTTGTTTTGCACGATAACAATAACAATATGGCAGTTTTATCAGTTATTGTTGATAGCGAAAAAGTGGTCGATATAGAAGATGAAATAAAAGGTAAGAAAGCAGACCTACAATTGTTACTTATCTTTACTTATGAGAAAATCGTTGCATTATATCGTGAAATCATTCGAAAAGAGTATAAGGAAAAAGATCTGTTCTCTGAGAGAGAAAATGAAATTCTTTATTGGGCGAGTATGGGAAAGACCTATCAAGAAATTTCAATTATCTTAGGTATTAAAGTGAGCACGGTGAAATTCCATATTGGAAATGTGGTGAAAAAACTCGGAGTCATGAATGCTAAACACGCGATTAGACTAGGAACAGAGTTGCAGTTGATAAAACCATCAAATAACAAATAGTTGACTGATGCATGATTTGATGATTTAGCTCGGAACAGAAGTGAAACTTGGCAACCAGATGTGACGGGTTGTTGTGTGGTATAAAAGGTATGCAATAGGAAAGACAGACTGAGGAAAAGAGCCGTAAATATCTGTTATCGGAGATTAGATATCTGCGTGCTTGCTTTTTCCTCTGTTCATGATCTCATATTTGGCTGATGAATATAGTGAGATAAATTGTTAGGGAACATACAATGAGTGAGTACAGGTCTTACCGGTTTGAGCGGTTAGAGGGTTATTTAACACAACAACAGCAGCAGGAATTAAGTAAAATTTCTAGTCGGGCAGAGGTGAATCGTAACTTTTTTACTATCAACTATAGCTACAGTGATTTTGAATTGCCCATCAAGAGTTTGATGTGGGATTATTTCGATATTGGCTTCTATTTTACTGTGTGGGGTGATGCTGAAATTTATTTCAAAGTGCCTGTGGGTGTATTGCCGAATATATTGTTGGCAACAACACCTCAAACAGTATTGCAGTCATCAGAACAAGGTGATATGCAGTTATTATCTCTTTCGTTGAATAATCAAGGTCAATATAAAGAAAATTTCTTTGATAATGCAAATGACATTTTTAAATCCTTGGCTTCGCTATATTCTGAATTAATAAATGGTGATTATAGGTTATTATATTTTTGTTGGTTACAGTCGGTTGCTAATGGTGAAAAATCGCTAAAGCTGCCATTGATTAATTTCGACTTTGAACAGTTAACGAGCGCACAAAAGGTATTTTTTGATTTTTTCTCTATTCCTCGTGTTTCGTGTCGAGCTTTGGCGCTATTGCTGAAACAGCACCCATCCCATCGTTGTGAAAATCTGTTAACCGATGCAGCAAGTTGGGTCGAACGCTTATCTATTGAAGATAAGAATATGCTACTTAACCGACTGTTTAAAGAGCAGTTTTTATCGTTAGCCTCTGCGTTGTCATTAACTAGTAAAAATAAAGTTAAATCAAGTGATTATGAGTTTTGGCTGACGGCAGAGATGTTGGGGATTTATCTAGAACAGGCGGAAAGATTAATTGCACAGGAGAAGCTGGAAGAGCAGGCTTTGCGTTTAGAGCTGGAACGAATTGACAGAGAAAATAAACTAAATCAAATCTATGCTAAAAGAGAGGCGAGTTGGCGACAAGCAGAAATGCAAGTGCTACGCAGTAGTGCCAGTGGGTATGAGAAGGCAGCATTTTATCTGCACGAGCTGTCAGACGCCTATCAGTTCAAGCATGAACAACAAGAGTTTACTGAGCGCTTTCGTACTTTTATTAGTAGACATAAAAAACGCAGTGCTTTGCTAAAGCGGTTATCGGGTATTGCTTTGTTGGAGTTACTGCCAATCGAGTAACCGCAGTCTATGAGCCTGTTCAGTTAGTGCTTATTTCGTGAGTTACCGCGATTTGCAGTTAAGGTGTGCCACCATCCAAGAAAGGCAGGGTATCTGGGCTGGTGGTGATTTTAGGAGACGGTTTATAGTGTTCTTGCGATAACTCAGCGTAACCCGCACGTTAAGCTCAGGTGAGCGGGTCGCTGTCGAGTAATTTTATCAACACCTCATCCATTTCTGGATACAATAGTGTCCATTTTCTGTTTTATTTCACTATAATGGATGTAACTGTATCCATTTGGTCTTTGCGGATGAATTTTACCTTACTTGATGATACCGATGTAAGCCAAGCTTATGCGGCTTATTTGCGGAAGTTACGCCACCAAGCAAAGTTGTCACGAGCTGCGTTGGCTGAGCGAAGCTGCGTACCTGCGGCCACCATTAAGAAATTTGAGCTGACTGGGCAAATTTCATTTCGCCAATTGCTGTTGCTATGGCAGACCCTCGACTCATTGGATAGGCTTTATCAGCTCACACAGCCTAACAAAGAGCGCGCCACTATGCCCTCTAGCATTGATGAGGTGCTAAATGACGAGTTTTAAACCCATTCAGAAACTCACTGTAACTCGTACGTTAAGCTCAGGTGAGCGGGTTGCTGTAGGTGTCTTGGCGCAGAATCGGCAAGGCGTTTTTTTCCAGTATGCAGACAGCTATTTGCAGCAGTTTGGCAATTTATCACCTTTTACCTTGCAAGCGAACACGCAAGTTCAAGCCGCACCTAAAGAGCCGCACCAGGGTGTACATGGCATATTTGGGGATTGTTTACCCGATGGCTGGGGTTTGTTGTTACAGGATCGTATTTTCCGGCAAAAAGGCATTCTACCCCATCAATTAACAGCGATGGATAGGCTGGCTTTTGTCGGTGATAAAGGCATGGGAGCATTGTCTTTTTCTCCAGTGTCTGAATTTTCAGCCACGATGCACGCGGATATTGAATTAGCAACCTTGGGTTTAGAAGCGCAAAGGCTGTTCGACGCCTCAATGTCAGATTTAGTGGATAGCAACCACGATGAGTTAGATGGGCATACGCAACAGGTGTTGGCCGCATTAGTCGCGGGTGGTAGTTCGGGTGGGGCAAGGCCAAAAGCGCAGATTTATATGCCTGCTGGGGAAACTCAGCATTGTCGAACCTTTGCCCAGCCTGGTGATGAAGCGTGGCTGATTAAGTTTACTTCTAAAAATCTCGCGCTCGGGCATGAAGAAGGTTTGTGTGAGGCTGTGTATTTGCAACTGGCTGAGCTGGCAAAGTGTCAACCCCCGCGCTGGCAACTCATTGAAGCACCGAATACAAGCGGTGCGCCTGCCTGGTTGGCGCTCAAGCGTTTTGATTATGTCACTGAGCAGGCCGGTTTGGGCAGCAAGCGCAGTTCAGGTCGCTTGCATATGCACAGCGCTTGCGGGCTGTTGGATGCAGACTTTCGAACGCCAAGTCTAGATTATATTGATTTGATCAAAGCCAGCCGTCAGTTGTGTAAATCTCCAGCTGCTGGACAACTGCAATTTCGCCGCGCCATTTTTAACCTGCTGTCGTCTAATCAAGACGACCACAGTAAAAACTGGGCGTTTTTGCAATCTGATGACGGTCAATGGGATCCTGCACCTTTTTACGATGTTACTTACAGCCCACATCCATTCAACGAACACGCCACTGCGTTCGGAGGTTATGGCAAAGCACCACCGCTTAAGGTGATGCAAAAACTTGCTACAAGTGCTGGCTATGGGAGTTGGCATGATGCAAGGCAAGTTATTGAAGAAATTGCAGAAGCTATCAGCCAGTTTACTTATTTTGCAAAGCAGCAAGGGGTTAGAAAAACCACATTATCTGCAATTGCTAAGACACTGGAGCTGCGCAAACAGGAAAATGCAGCGCTTTTCCAATGAAATTAAAACAATTTATTCGATTCATCATTAACGCATAAAAAGGTCATCGTGAGCGAATATCAATACGCTAAATTCGAGCGTCTGGATGAGTATTTAAATGCTAAAGCGCGCCAAGCACTCAGATCCATTTCAAGCCGAGCTGAGATCAGCGCTACGTCCTTTCAGGTGTATTACAGCTACAGTGACTTAAATACGGAACCTATTGAGGTGATGTCAGAATACTTCGATATCGGTTTTTACTATGCCGATTGAGGCTCGATCGATATTTACATCAAGCTTCCATCTGGAACGACGAAAATAAAAACCCTGTATTTACAATTAAATAACAGGGGTTTTGAGACGTTATTGGACGGGTGAAAAAACTATTCGATGTTTTGAATTTGCTCACGCATTTGCTCAATTAACACTTTCAATTCAATCGCTGAACTGGTGACATCAGCATTGATTGATTTCGATGCCAAGGTATTTGACTCACGATTGAACTCTTGCATCATAAAATCGAGCCTGCGGCCAACAGCTTCTTTTTTAACTAAAATGTTGTAAGTTTCTTTGACGTGTGCCTCTAGTCGATCGAGCTCTTCAGCAACATCAATGCGTTGTGCCATTAGCAATAGCTCTTGTTCAAGGCGACTATTTTCCAGTGGTAGATCGGCCTCTTCTAGCTTACTGACCAAGCGTTCACGTTGCCACTGTAGGATATTAGGCATCTGTGCCCGTACGTTAACGATCTCTGCGCTCACGCCTGCCAGTCGTTGCTCAATTAATGTTTTCAAGGCTCGCCCTTCACTTTCACGAGCGGCAACGAAATCATCCAGCGTCTCTTCTAGGGAACGCAGTAGCTCAACACTGATAACGTCAAGATCTTGCTCTTGTGCAGACATCACGCCAGGCCAACGTAGTACATCAATAGGATCAATCTCTCCTTCATCGCTCTGGATTTTGACCCATTTTGCCGCTTCAATAAGTTGTTTAGCCAGATTTTCATTTAGGATCATTTGTCCTTGAGCCTGTAGATCCAGTTCAAAGCGCAAATTGCATTCTACTTTGCCGCGCGTCAGGCGATTGCGGATACGTTCCCGGATCACGGGTTCTAGACTGCGAAACTGCTCTGGTAGACGGATGTAAGTTTCTAAATAACGCTGGTTAACGGAGCGCAGCTCCCAAGCTGCACTGCCCCATTCCCCCTTAACTTCACGACGTGCATAGGCTGTCATGCTGCGGATCATTGTTACATACCGGTAAGTTAGTAAAAGGTAGTCTGATTATAGCGCCGAGCTAGCACACAGGATAGGCATAATATCCAGTAGCCAGTTCAGGTCATTAATTGACAATCTATTGAGCGGGTTAACGCAACAAAAAATAACATCGAATATCATCACACTGCGGCCAGTAAACAGCCTGCAACTAGAGCGGTAACCAGTATATAATCTGCCTTCATGCATTGATAAGCGTCGGAGAGAGCCCATGCGTCCAGCAGGTCGAGCACCAGAGCAAGTTCGCCCGTTAACCATAACTCGTCACTATACTAAACATGCCGAAGGTTCAGTATTGATTGAGTTTGGTGATACCAAAGTACTATGTACCGCTTCAGTTGAGGAGGGAGTGCCCCGTTTTTTGAAAGGGCAAGGGCAGGGATGGATCACGGCAGAGTATGGGATGTTACCGCGCTCTACACACAGCCGTAATGCCCGTGAAGCAGCTAAAGGAAAGCAGAGTGGTAGAACTATGGAGATTCAGCGGCTTATAGCACGGGCATTGCGTGCTGCTGTCGATTTAGAGAAACTGGGTGAGTTTACCATTACCTTGGATTGTGATGTGCTACAGGCAGATGGCGGCACTCGTACCGCTGCTATCTCTGGGGCATGTGTGGCGCTGGTGGATGCACTGAATAGCTTAGTAGCGAGTGGCAAATTGAAATCCAATCCAGTCAAGGGATTGGTCGCGGCAGTATCGGTGGGTATTGTTGATGGAACTGTGGTGTGTGATCTTGAATATATTGAAGATTCGACAGCAGAAACTGATATGAATGTTGTGATGATGGAAGATGGTCGCATGATTGAGGTGCAAGGCACGGCAGAAGGCGAACCTTTTAGCGAGGATGAGTTGCACCGATTACTTAGCTTAGCAAAAGGGGGAATAGAGGCTATTTTTCAGGCACAGAAAGCGGCATTAGCAGGTTAATAGATTTGGGCGACATCATGGTCGCCCTTTTTGCGTTAGGCTCAAATTTAGGTATTGGGTTTAACTAAACATCCAGTAACGAGGAAAAAACGGCATGCAAGGCTATCAGCGGCAGTTTATCGAGTTTGCACTGAGCAGACAGGTGTTGAAATTTGGCCAGTTTACCCTGAAGTCTGGTCGTTGTAGTCCATACTTTTTCAATGCTGGCTTGTTTAGCTCAGGGCGTGACTTAGCGTTACTTGGGCGTTTTTATGCACAAGCGCTGTTGGCTTCAGGTATTGAATTTGATCTACTCTTTGGGCCCGCTTACAAAGGCATACCGATTGCTAGCGCTACCGCAATAGCCTTAGCTGAGCATCATGATCGTGATGTTCCGTACTGTTTCAATCGCAAAGAGGCAAAAGATCACGGCGAAGGAGGGCTGTTGGTGGGGAGTCAATTACAAGGGCGTGTGATGTTGGTTGATGATGTGATCACCGCAGGAACGGCAATTCGAGAATCAATGACCATTATTCAGTACCACGATGCTAGCTTGGCTGGCGTGTTAATTTCACTTGACCGTCAAGAGAGGGGACGCGGTGATATCTCTGCAATTCAGGAAGTTGAACGGGATTACCACTGCAAAGTGATCTCGATTATCACATTACAAGATCTGATTAGCTACCTAGAGCAGACACCAGAAATGGCTCAGCACCTTGACGCAGTGTGCGCTTATCGGCAGCAATATGGCATTGCAGTTTGAATTTAAATGTTTTTTATTCATGTAGATGGCTCAGACTATAACTGAGAAATACATCACAGTTAATGCAGTTGGCTGTATAATCTGGCGCTAGCAGCGAATATATTGGTTTGTTGTCGGATAAAGAAATAAATCAAGTGACTAATCGTAGTTAATAGGTTGCAGTTAACAGATCTTAATTAACTGGGTTGTTTGATAGACAACCGGGGCTATTCCCAGTGTAACGACAAATGGGTCACCAGTAACTGCTGGTCGTTTGGGTATAGAAGCTACTTACTAAGCAAGAGCACTTTAATCATGTCTACAGAGCGCGTCTGTTTAAAAAATTACAATACCTTCGCACTTTCGGTGCAGGCCGCAGAACTGGTCGTTGCAGAAACTATTGAAGTTATGATTAAAAGCTGGCAGCGAGCAAAGAAACGCCATCAACCATTGCTGATTTTAGGTGGTGGAAGTAACGTACTTTTTTTAGAAGACTTTTCAGGTACTGTGCTGATTAACGAGTTGAAGGGCATTGAAGTGAAGGAAACTGAAGATGCTTGGCAACTGCATGTTGCTGCTGGAGAAAACTGGCATCAATTGGTGAGTTATACGTTAGAGAATGGCATGCCAGGGCTGGAAAATCTCGCCTTGATCCCCGGTTCGGTAGGTTCAGCGCCGATCCAGAATATCGGTGCTTACGGCATGGAATTGGAACAAGTGTGTGTATATGTCGATCTGCTGAATTTGACCAACGGTGAAATTGAGCGGATTGAACACGAACGCTGCCAGTTTAACTACCGAGAAAGCATCTTTAAACACCAATTCAAACAAGGGTTTGTTATCGTCGGGGTCGGCTTTCGGCTTAGTAAGCAGTGGCAGGCACAACTTGCATACGGTGATTTAAAGCAGTTAGAACCAGAAACAACCACCGCACTGCAAGTGTTCGAAGCAGTGTGTGCGACGCGTCGCAGTAAGTTACCCGATCCGGCTGTAATGGGAAATGCTGGCAGTTTTTTTAAAAATCCGCTAGTCACTCAGCAGGTTGCTAAGGAATTACTTACTCAGTACCCGACGATGCCAAGTTATCCTCAAGCAGATGGGCAGGTAAAACTGGCAGCTGGCTGGTTGATTGATCAATGTGGATTGAAAGGATACCAGATCGGTGGTGCAGCAGTGCATGATCGACAAGCGTTGGTATTGGTTAACCGAGGCGATGCCAGTAGCCAGGATCTGGTCGATTTGGCAAAGCACGTGCGTAATACTGTTGTGGCCAAATTTGATGTTTGGCTAGAACCAGAGGTTCGTTTCATTGCAGCCAATGGAGAGGTGGATGCGCTAGAGGTACTGTCATGAGAGATACAACCGTTCCTGTAAAGATTATTTCGTTGCTAGCGGATGGCCAGTTTCACTCAGGTGAACAGTTGGGTGAAGCGCTGGGTATGAGTCGAGCAGCAGTTAACAAGCATATCCAGCTAATTTGTGAATGGGGATTGGAAGTATTTCGTGTACCAGGCAAAGGCTACAGTCTCTCGTCTGCGGTAGATTTGCTCGATGCTGAGCGGATTTTGTCCATGCTGGAAGATAAACGTGTAACGGTATTGCCGGTCGTGGATTCCACCAATCAGTACCTGCTTGATAGATTAGGCGAGTTGACCTCTGGCGATGCCTGTGTGGCAGAGTATCAGCAAGCAGGGAGAGGTCGTCGTGGTCGACAGTGGGTATCACCATTTGGATCAAATCTCTATTTTTCAATGTACTGGCGTCTTGAGCAAGGGCCGGCGGCGGCAATCGGACTGAGCTTGGTGATTGGTATTGTGATGGCGGAAGTCCTGCATCGTTTGGGCGCCGACCAGGTGCGGGTAAAGTGGCCGAATGATCTCTATCTCAATGATCGAAAATTGGCCGGCATTTTGGTTGAACTGACAGGTAAAACCGGCGATGAAGCGCAGCTAGTGATCGGTGCTGGACTGAATGTAGCAATGCGGGAAAATGACGCAACTAAGATTGATCAGCAGTGGATTAATTTGCAGGATGCAGCCGTCAGCATCGATCGTAACCAGTTGGTTGCCACTTTGCTTAATGAGTGGCGTCGGGCACTTAAACAGTTTGAAATTGAAGGATTGGCACCATTTGTTGATCGTTGGTGTGCGTTGGACAATTTTATCAATCGACCGGTAAAGTTGCTGACTGGAAACCAGCAAGTGATTGGCATCGCTCGTGGAATTGATCAGCAAGGTGCACTGTTACTGGAACAGAACGGACAGATTAGACCAATGATTAGTGGTGAAATATCGTTACGCAGTGCGGAGTAGCGCTGTGCCATGTTCACGATTGTTCTGATGGGCTGGTGAGTTATTCTCAGCCCATGACAGATCATTTTCTTAGCCGTACACTTTCCACTTCATGGTTGGCAACTTTGGTCATGATCAGGCTTGCTCGCTCGCGTGTTGGCAAAATGTTCTCTTTTAAATTTAGTCCATTAATCTCATTCCACACTTGGGTAGCAACACCGATCGCCTCTTGTTCTGCGAGCTTGGCATAGTTGTGGAAGTAGGAGTTGGGATCTGAGAAGGCACCCTGACGAAATTTAAGAAATCGGTTGATATACCAGCTTTTTAGTAACTCTTCTGGTGCATCAACATAGATCGAAAAATCGACGAAGTCTGACACGAAGACCCGATGCGGATCGTGTGGATAATCCATACCACTTTGCAACACATTTAATCCTTCTAGGATTAGAATGTCCGGTTGTTCAATAATTTTGTGCCTTTCCGGCACGATATCGTAGATCAGATGGGAGTAAATAGGCGCACTAACTTGCTTAGCACCTGATTTTACCTCGGAAACAAAATTCACCAGACGGTGCATATCATAGGATTGTGGAAATCCTTTTTTCTTCATGAGTCCGCGTTGTTGCAACACCTTATTCGGATACAGGAACCCATCGGTAGTGATCAACTCGACACGACGATGCTCTGGCCAGCGACTTAGCAGTGCTTGCAGCAGGCGCGCGGTGGTGCTTTTGCCGACAGCAACGCTACCGGCAATACCAATAACATATGGAATACGCTGGCTGTCAGTGCCAAGGAATTGTTCCAGCACCGTTTGCCGACGCAAATTAGAGCTGATGTAAAAATTGAGTAGCCGTGAAAGTGGCAGATAGATCTGCGCTACCTCTTCAAGCGAGAGCGCTTCGTTGATCCCTCTCAGTTTGACGATCTCCTCTTCTGACAACGTCAGTGGCACAGAATCGCGCAGTGCAGCCCATTGGGTACGATCGAACTCAAGATAAGGCGTTGCCAAAGATTGATCTCTTTCCATCATATAAGCCAGATGCTACCAGTGAATACAGGTTGGGAAAGGCGCTTTACGCCAACGTCTGATAACGAAAACTGTGCATTGTAACCTAAAAACTGATTGAAATGCAGAGAATCATTGTGCGGTTTGGGAAGGATGACGGGTTATTTTTATCGCGTATTGGTAACCAAGACGAGCCGATATAGTTGACCAATTCATCGCCTAGGTTGCTAAGGAGAGGTGTCTGAATGATGTGCAATTAGGGGGAAAATTGCGATCTAACAGTAAAAATCGAATAATTTATGAGCGGTAGCGCAAGTGACGCAATTTTTTTGTTGCATAGCGAGCCAGCTCTACCTAGAATGCGCTGCACTTAACTTGATGCCGGCTTAGCTCAGTAGGTAGAGCAACTGACTTGTAATCAGTAGGTCACCAGTTCGATTCCGGTAGCCGGCACCATTAAGTCACATTTATTATGTGCTGTTTTCAGTGCTAATAATCTGGTGGGGTTCCCGAGCGGCCAAAGGGAGCAGACTGTAAATCTGCCGTCACAGACTTCGAAGGTTCGAATCCTTCCCCCACCACCAAATTTGCATTAGTAACTTGTCGAGCATCTGAGCAGCTTGATTAAATCAAGTGAGTAAGAGCAAAAGTCTTGGACAATCTAGGTTGCTAAGCTTAAAGAGTTAAGCAGTGTGCTACACTTGTACGCTGCTAACAGGTGAAAGAAAAAGCAACTTGCAAACCTTCACCAGAAATATTCTACAGATTTAGAGTCAGGTAGCCGAGTTCCAGGATGCGGGCATCGTATAATGGCTATTACCTCAGCCTTCCAAGCTGATGATGTGGGTTCGATTCCCATTGCCCGCTCCAAGATGTGCTGATATAGCTCAGTTGGTAGAGCGCACCCTTGGTAAGGGTGAGGTCGGCAGTTCGAATCTGCCTATCAGCACCACCTCTGATTTATCGTCCCCTGATTTTCTTTCTGTTCTAAATTCATCAGGCAACTGCTTGGTTGATGTGGTGTTATCAGCGACTTATCCGTGTCTTAGAGGGACAATCGATGTCTAAAGAAAAGTTTGAACGTACAAAACCGCACGTTAACGTTGGTACTATCGGCCACGTTGACCACGGTAAAACTACCCTGACTGCAGCAATTACTACCGTGCTGGCAAAACACTTCGGCGGTTCTGCGCGTGCTTTCG